>NZ_JBYFCJ010000003.1:0-649426 GCF_057652235.1 Arsenicibacter sp. R0_47
ATAGGTGGCATGTGAAGGCGCTGAGAGGCGTAGAGCAGAGCCATACTAATGGTCCCGGAATCGTGTTGGAAAGGTTTGCTTGGAAGGTGTGTGTGTTGTTACAGATTCTCTCTGTAGGGAAAAAGACGAACGATATTAGCTTAGTTGCCTAAGCAGAAAATATACAGAGGTTGGTGGAAATAAGTCGGGTGTTCACCTCTTTCCATCTCGAACAGAGCCGTTAAGCCCCGAGCTGCCGATGGTACTGCCTTCACCGGCGGGAGAGTAGGTCACTGCCACCTCAGTAATTGACAGAGCCGATCCGCAAGGGTCGGCTCTTGTCGTTTATACCCCCTCCAACCCATAGAAAAACGCCTGTCGGTCGGCAACAGGCGTCAGCGGACATTATTTACCCATCCACTTCTTAAAATCGGTGGCTTTCTCCCGGCTGATGACCACTTCCTCTTCGGTAACAGGTTTCAAAATCAGTTTCAGCTTGTTATTAAAATACGGATGGATTTGCTGAACAGACTGAATGTGCGTAATAAACTGCCGGTTTGCTCGGAAAAATTGCGCAGGATCAAGCATTTTTTCCAGTTCGTCTAACGTATAGTCTACGGCGTATTTCTGATTAGTCGTGGTCCGGAAAAAACTGATTCCTTCTTCTGTATAAAAAAAGGCGATGTCGCTTACTTCAATAGGGATCCACTGCTGCCGGTGTTTAACCAGAAACCGGCGCCGGAAGTCAGCCGGCTGAATTTGCTGCCGAAGTTGCTGCACCAGCGCATCAATGGCGGCGGCTGAGTCAATATCGCTTTTAGCGGCCTCATTACCTGAATCAGCTGTTTGATGCAGACGCTGGTATTTGCTCAGGCTGGCTTCCAGTTCATGGCGCTTAATCGGCTTCAGCAGATAATCAATGCTGTTGACCTTAAAGGCTTTTAACGCATATTCATCATAGGATGTGGTAAAGATGACCGGAGAGCTTACGGTAGTCTGTTCGAAGATTTCAAAGCTTTGTCCGTCAGCAAGTTCAATATCCATCAGGATCAGATCAGGTGCCTTATTGCTTTCAAGCCATGCGACAGATGCCCGCACACTGGCAGCCGTACCGACGACCTGCATGGCAGGATCGACCTCCTGTAACAGTTTACTTAATTTGCGGACTGCTAACTCTTCGTCTTCAATTAGAAAAACATTCATTGCTCTGACTTTTTAAACAAATATTTATTAAAGATGGCAGTTCATCAATATAATTGTCAATGTAGGGTAAGAAAAGCAGGACGAAATGTAAAAAAACGCCCTTGAACCAACACTATTTAGCCGATCTCCCTGCTTGTCTCAACAGGTGGCAAAATTACCCTGAAAAATTGCTTATCTTCTTCAAATACAGGAGGCTGGCTGCCCAGAAGTTTGTATTTAGAGGTAATATTGGATAACCCGATACCGTTAGATTCAACACGTAATGTTTTACGCTGAAGTGAATTTTCGACAATAATCTGTCCGCCGGTATCTGTCTTAATCCGGATCACCAGTGGTTTATTAGGCAGCAACACATTGTGTTTAACCGCATTTTCTGTCAGGAGCTGGAGTGTCAGCGGTGGTAAAAGCAGC
Organism: Arsenicibacter sp. R0_47; assembly: GCF_057652235.1. Taxonomy (NCBI): domain Bacteria; kingdom Pseudomonadati; phylum Bacteroidota; class Cytophagia; order Cytophagales; family Spirosomataceae; genus Arsenicibacter; species Arsenicibacter sp. R0_47. Next base: position 1,594 of record NZ_JBYFCJ010000003.1, read on the forward strand.
CCGGTATGCTCCGGCATTACGTCAATTTCGGTAATAAGCCCTTTCCCGTAGCGTGTTTTCAGCAAGCTTAGATACGACTGAATAAAGTTGAGTTCGAGTTGTAGGGTTGTCAGTTCCAGCACGTTGCTGCGTAGGAGGTAACGGTAGACTGTGCTTAATTCATCAACGAACGTAGTAGCCAGTGACGGGTTTTCATCAATAAGCGACGAAAGAGTATTAAGGCTGTTGAACAAAAAGTGGGGATTAATCTGGGTTTGTAACGCCCGGATCTGAACTTCTGTTTTTTCCTGTTTGAGCTGTTGAACATGTAAGGCGGTTTCCAGCTGGTCACGCTGTCGCTGTTCACGTTCCTGGACAAGCTCTTTTTCGACCAGGGCTTTTCGGACAGCCTGCCGGATTTCCTGACTTCGGTGCCGATAGGTAAGTCCTGTCGAGAAAAAAAGTAATTCGACTATAATACCGGTCTGCATATAAGCCAGCGGCTTGTTCCAGGCAAATTCACCCCATGGCTGTGAAAAAAACAAGGTTGCCAGCATAGCCGCAATAGCGCCCAGAACCAATGCCGTACTGCCGGTAATAAATAACCGGGCAACGATATTTTCCCAGCGGTAGATAATCGAAATAATGTAAAACGACAGTAAGGCCAGCCCACTGCGGACGATTGTATGCAGCATACCATGAAAAGGCTGTTTCCAGAGATCCGTCAGAAAACAGAATACTACCTCCAGCAGAACGTATAGTACCAGAACACCCTGTGTAGTACGGAAAATCCGGATCAGATCCGGTCTGGCCGTTTGCAGGTTCAGGAAATAAACCGTCAGTTCGAAATAAGTAATATAGGCAAGCATCGGAATGGCAACCTGTACAAACCGGATCACCGGCCATGTGGTAGCAGCGTTCAATGCGCAGAAAAAGGCAATCCAAGAGAGCATGTAGAACGTGTATAAACCATAGACACGTTCGCGGTAAAGCCACCACTGAATCACATTCAGCATCAGCATGGCAATGACCGTTCCCAGAAATAACAGATACCAGGTATCGTAGCTCATTCGTTTAGGGCAGGATTTTCACAACGATGCAAATATAAGACAGCCATTAGCTGTAAAAGAGCTTACAACTAATGGCTTAACTGTCCGGTACTAAGATTAGTGGTTAAAATTTGGCCGTGACCCCGAGGCGCAGTGCGGTGACCCCGTAACCGACCTCCGCAAAGCCACCGACTTTCTCGGTAAAGTAATAGCGGCCACCCACGTGCAGACCTAAATACAGGCCATTGTTGTAGGGGTTATAATAGTCGCCGTAACCGGCGTTGTCTTTGTAGCTGGCAATACGGACACCGAGTGAGATACCGGCATACGGATCAAATTTGTCGCCTGTCTGCAGGAGCTCACCAAGGTGGTAAGAACCACGGGCACCGGCGTAAATAAAGTTATAGCTCCACTTATAGCCGCCATAATTCCGGCCGTAATGCGCATAGTCAACAGAACCGCCGACCGACAGATTATCGGCAATCGTAGTTTCGAAGGAGACACCGATCGGAATACCGCCACCCCAGTATGATGCCAGACCAATACCACCGTTCAGATATGACGTACGATGCGCTGCTTTAGCGAAAACCGGCTGTTTTTTTACCGGTGTCGTTGCGCCTGGTTTTGGAGCAGAACTTGTGCTGGCCTGAGCCTGTGCCTGTGCCGGCTGTTGGGTCGTTACCGGAGCGGTTGCCGGCTGTTGCGTTTGGGCTGTTGTTGCCGGCGCGGTTGCGGCCTGTTTAGCGGGTGCTGCTGTGCGGGCAACGGCCTGTGCTGGTTTCTGAGCCGGCGCTGCTTTTTTGGCTGCCGTCTGGCCTTCGGCCTGTATGGCAAACAGGGCAATTGCCGGAATGATAAAAGCGATACGTTGTACTATGTTTTTCATTGTATTGTTGTTTTGTGTAAGCGTTTTATTGTGTTTACTGCGGCGTAATGTCAATGCAAAACTGGCCGCTGCGGTGTAGGTTTTCAAAGGTATTCTGTTTGAAATGTCATTATTTCGGGATCAACCGGAGAAACGATTTACCGGATTGCATTCCGGAGACTAAAGTTCGTCAGTGAATTAATGCCGTTCACCCCTCAAAATCTCCACTTTATGAAGTATTTGTTTACCGGTCGGGGCTTCCGGACTAACTTGCGGCTGCTAACGAACAAGACAACAAAAATTTAACGGAAACTATGAACTATAAGAAAGTTTCCCTGGTTCCCAGATCAGGAACACATGAAGGAATCCGCTTCCATGAAGCAAAAAATTGTTGACGAAGCCGAACGTTTATTCTGGAAGTACGGCGTAAAATCAGTCACACTCGATGACATCTCCCGGCGTCTTGGCATATCCAAAAAGACGCTCTATCAGCATTTCTCAGATAAGGAAGACCTCGTTTATCAGGTCGTTGTTAACCATTTCAACGCAAAAAAAGAAAATGTTAACTGCCATAAAATAGACGCTCACAACGCTGTCGATGCCATGCTGATGCTATCGGTACTAGTGCGGAAATACGCAGACAGCAACAATCCGAATCTACTTTTTGATATTGAGCGCCACTACCCCAAAGCCTGGGAGGAATACCGGAAATATAAGGAAGAGTTTGTCTTTGCCTCCATCAGGGAAAATCTGGAATGGGGCATATGGGATGGCTTATACCGCGATGACATCAACGTAGAAGTACTGGCACGGCTGCGGCTGGAATCAATGCATATGGCGATGGATGAGGCCGTTTTCCCACACGACCGCTTTGGCCTTACAGATATACAGATCGAACTCCTGCATCACTTTGTACGGGGTCTGCTAACCGAAAAAGGATTTACTATTTATAACCAATTCAACCATGAATTATAGCACTACTACGATCAGGACGGGGCTGATGCTTATGCTGACGCTCTGTAGTATAGACATCGTGTATGGCCAGAAACAGTACTCACTAAATGAAGCCATTCAGTTTGCGACTGAACGCAACATAAATGTGCAGAATACGAAGCTGGACGCCACCAGCGCGGAGGCGCGCATCCAGGAAATCCGGTCTGTTGCGTTGCCGCAGGCCAGTATTTCGGGACAGGCGCTGAAGAACCTCGCGATTCAGACCGTTTTCCTGCCGCCGGCCTTTTTCCAGTTGCCGGAATCGGCCGGACCACAGGGTGTTCGTTTCGGGGTGAAATACTCGGGCAGCCTCGTGGCCGCCGTTAACCAGCTGATTTTTGATGCTTCGTATAAGGTTGGCCTGAAAGCGGCGGATACCTACCGCGAACTGGCCCAGAAAAACGTTACGTCATCGAAAATCGACGTGGCCGGTCAGGTGGCCAAGGCGTATTACGGCGTACTGGTAAGCGAAGAGCGGATTAAGCTGCTCGACCTGAACATTGGCCGGCTGGATTCGACCCTGCGCGAAACCCGTGAACTGAACCGGCAGGGCTTTGTCGAAAAGATCGATATTGACCGGCTCGAAGTACAGGCCAACAACCTCAGGACAGAACGCCAGAAGGTGGTAAACCTCATCGAACTGAGCTATGTCCTGCTGAAATACCAGATGGGGCTGAGTGTTGACGAAAGCATTAAGCTGACCGACAAAATTCAGGAGCAGAATCTGGAAGAGCTGGAGCGGCTGGCACAATACGAAGCCAAAACGTTTGACTACAACCAGCGGATTGAATATTCGACACTGCAAACCCAGCTGAAACTGGCGGCTCTGGACATTGAAAACACCCGCAAGCAGTATTACCCGCGTTTATCCGCATTCCTGAACTACGGGTATAACAACGGCCGGGATAAGCTAGGAGATATGTTCACCACAAAGTGGTTTGCCTTGTCGTCTGTCGGGATTAACCTGTCGGCACCACTGTTTGATGGCTTTGCCAAAAAGTACCGGATGCAGCAGCAGCGGATTACCCTGCAAAAGGCGCAGAACAGCGGTGAGCTACTGAAAAACTCAATTGACCTGCAAATCCGGCAGGCGCAGATCATGTTGCAGAACAACCTGCAAAGCTTACAGACCCAGAAACGCAACCTTGATCTGGCGCAGGAGATTTTACGGGTAACACGGATCAAGTACAAGGAAGGTGTTGGCTCCAACATTGAGGTGCTGAACGCCGAAATCTCATCCCGCGAGGCACAAACCAACTATTTCTCGGCATTACTGGACTTTATGCTGGCGAAAGTTGATGCCGATAAGGCAACCGGAAAACTCTATGCCGGCAATTAATCCCTATTCACTAACGCAAAAACAACCATCATGAAAAAATATTACATCCTCGCCTTGACAATGAGTCTGTTATGGTCTTGTTCTCAGGAAAAGAAAAATGACTTACAATCGAAGAAAGAAGAGTTAGCGACGCTGAAACAGCAGCAGGCCGAACTGAATACAAAAGTCCGGACGCTGGAAGCTGAGGTGGCGAAACTGGATCCGAAAAAGGCAGAAGAAGCGAAGGTCAAAGATGTTGTTGTGTCGCCGGTAGTAGCATCGACATTCCGCCATTTTATTGAATTACAGGGGACTATTGATGCGAAAAACAACGTACAAGTGAGCCCGCAGGCCGGTGGAACCATAACGGCTGTTTATGTGCAGGAAGGTAGTCAGGTGAAAGCCGGTACGGTGATGGCGAAAGTTGATGACCAGATCCTGCGTCAGTCAATTGAAGAGGTGAAAAATCAGCTGACACTGGCCAACACGGTGTTTGAGAAACAGGCGAACCTGTGGAAACAGCAGATTGGTACCGAAATTCAGTATTTGCAGGCAAAAAATAACAAAGAGTCGCTGGAGAAGCGGCTGGCAACGCTGAACACGCAGCTGAGCCAGTCGGTAGTGAAAGCGCCGATTGCCGGGGTAGTTGACAAGGTGTTTGTGAAAGCAGGGGCTATGGGTATGCCGGGCGCACCCATGTTCCAGGTCGTGAACCTGTCGGCGCTGAAAGTGGTGGCGAAAGTAGCGGATACCTATGCCGGCAGTGTTCGCAGCGGTGACCAGGTGCAGGTGAGCTTCCCGGACGTGAATAAGAATCTGAATTCACGCATCAACTTTGTCTCGACAACGGTTGATCCGCTGAGCCGGACGTTTACCATCGAAGCGCCGCTGCCGTCGGATAAAAGCCTGAAGCCGAACATGCTGGCGCAGGTGAAAATCAACGATGCGTCGAAAGCCAATTCGGTAGTGATTGACCAGAACCTGATTCAAAGCACCGAACAGGGACAGTTAGTTTACGTGGCCGTCAACGAAGGCGGAAAGAAACTCGCACGCGCCCGGCAGGTTAAAACGGGACAGAGTTATGGCGGGCAGATCGAAGTGCTGGATGGCCTGAAAGCCGGTGATCAGCTGGTAACGAAAGGCTATCAGGAGTTAGTAGACGGACAACCTATAAACTATTAGTGGAACCGCTCGTCGAGACGGTAGTTCGGTTTCGGTAAGCAACAACCCCTGTCAACATGAAATTTGAACAGTATAAAACGCTCGGTTTCACCAACTGGTGCGTCGAAAACAGGACGGCGATTTACATCTTCACGTTCATTATTACACTGGGCGGGTTACTGGTGTACAATAACCTCCCGAAAGAACAGTTTCCGGATATCAAGGTGCCGCAGATCTACATCAATACGATCTATTTCGGAACGGCCCCGTCGGATATCGAAAACACCATTAACAAACCCATTGAGAAGCAGCTGAAATCGATCTCGGGCGTAAAGCGGATTAAATCCAACGCCTTGCAGGACGTTTCGGTAATTCTGGTGGAGTTTAACCCGGATGTGCAGGTATCGGACGCCTTGCAGCGGGTTCGTGATGCGATTGACAAGTCGAAGCGGGATTTGCCGCAAAAGCTGGATTCAGGCCCGACGGCGCAGGATGTGAACTTCTCGGAGTTTCCGATCATGAACATCAACATGGCGGGTAATTTTTCGCTGAACCAGCTGAAAGATTATGCCGAAGATTTGCAGGATGCCATCGAGGCCATGCCGGAAATCAGCCGCGTCGATATCGTCGGTGCCCTGAAACGTGAAGTACAGATCAACGTGGATTTACCGCGGATGCAGTCGTCAGGCCTGGCGTTCTTCGACATTCAGCAGGCGGTACAGGGTGAAAACATCAACGTATCGGGTGGTGAACTGAACGTTGACGGCGTTCGCCGGACACTGCGCGTAAAAGGCGAGTTCAGCGAAGTAGAAACGCTTCGGAATCTCCAGATCCGCACGGCAACGGGCGCTACCGTACGTCTCGGCGATGTGGCCGATGTGCAGGATAGCTTCGAAGAGCAGCAGGACTTCTCGCGTCTGGACAAGAAAACGGTTGTGTCGCTGAACGTTATCAAACGCTCAGGCGCCAACCTGATTTCGGCGGCAGACAAAATCGAAGAGACGATTGCAAAATACAAAGCCGACCGGTTCCCGCAGGGGCTGGACATCAAAATCACCGCCGATCAGTCGGAACGGACACGGGCGGAGCTGCATGACCTGGTAAACACAGTTGTACTGGGCTTTATCTTTGTCGTACTCGTTCTGATGTTCTTCATGGGTGTGCGGGATTCGATTTTCGTTGGCTTATCGGTACCCCTGTCGGCCTTTGTGGCGTTCGTGTGTATGCCGGTGGTCGGCCCGATTGTCGGTACGGCGTTTACCCTGAATACGATTGTCTTGTTTGCCTTCCTGCTCGGTCTGGGTCTGGTTGTGGATGACGCGATTGTGGTTATCGAAAACTCACACCGTCTGTTCAACCAGCACAAGGATTGGGATATTAAAAACGCGGTGAAGGCTGCGGCCGGTGAAGTATTCGTACCGGTTATGTCGGGAACGCTGACGACCATTGCGCCGTTCTTCCCGCTGTTGTTCTGGCCGGGTATTGTCGGGGAGTTTATGAAATTCCTGCCGCTGATGCTGATCCTGACCCTGTTTGCGTCGTTGTTTGTGGCCTACGTGATCAACCCGGTGTTTGCCGTTACGTTTATGAAGCGTCACGACGAAAGCGGGCATGAAGCGGTTGACACCAGTTTCGACAGCCTGAAACGACCGCTGATTATCATGGCTGTGCTGGCTGGTATCGGCTACGTCATTGACCGGGGTATCGGTAACCTGATGATTGCCTTTATCATCCTGTATGTGTTCAACCACTACGTGCTGACGCCGAAAATCATTGTGCCGTTCCAGGAAGGCTTGCTGCCACGGCTGAAAAACGGCTACCGGAAACTGATTTCGTGGATTTTGCACGGCTGGCGTCCGGTATGGGCGGTCGTGAGCATGTTCATCCTGCTGGTCGGTACGTTTATGCTGATGGGCGTTGTGCAGCCGAAAGTGATCTTCTTCCCGAGCGGTGATCCGGATTACGTATACGTATACAACGTAATGCCGATTGGTACCGATGCCCGTGTGACAGACTCGGTAACGAAGGTGATTGAAAAGCGGGTGTTCAAGGTGCTGGAAGACGAGAAGGCGATGAACATCGTGAACTCGGTGATTGCCAACGTCGGTAAAAACGCCGGTGACCCGTTCAACCCGGACCGTGCCGCCACGCCGCATAAGTCGAAAGTAACCGTAGCCTTTGTGAAAAGCGAAGACCGCGACGGCCGTTCAACGGAAGAAATTCTGGGTAAGGTACGGGTAGCCATGCAGGGCATTCCGGGCACCGAAATTTCGGTAGAACGCGAGAGCAGCGGCCCGCCAACGGGTAAGGCCATCTCGATTGAGTTATCGGGTGAAGATTTTAGTACGTTGCAGAGCCTGGAGAAGGTTGTCCGCAAGGGTATTTCACAGGCCGGTATCGAGGGTATTGATCAGCTCAAGTCCGATCTGGTAACCAACAAGCCGGAGATTGTCATTAATATTAATAAGGAAAAAGCGCAGCGTGAAGGCATTTCGGCCCAGCAGATTGCCTTTGCGATCCGGACAGCCTTGTTCGGTACCGAGATTTCGAAGTTCCGCGATGCCAAAGATGAATACCCGATCATGATCCGTCTGAAGCAGAACGACCGCAGCAAAATCGAACAGCTGCTGAGCCTGAACATTGTTTACCGCGACATGAACCTGGGCGGTCAGCTGCGTCAGGTGCCGATTTCGTCGGTGGCCGATATTGCGTACTCAACGACGTTCAGCCAGATTAACCGGAAAAATCAGGAGCGTCTGGTGACGGTGAGTTCAGATGTGGTGCCGGGCTTCAACGCCAACCAGATCAACCAGCAGATCCAGCAGGTGATCGACCAGATGGAAATCCCGAACGGCTATACGGTCCGGTTGGGTGGCGAGCAGGAAGACCAGCAGGAGTCGGCCATCTTCCTGATGACGGCGCTGGGCGTTGCGGTGTTGCTGATCTACCTGATTCTGGCAACGCAGTTTAACTCGGTCATTAAACCGCTGATCATTTTCGTAACCATCCTGCTGTCCTTCATCGGTGTGTTACTGGGCTTTATGATAACGGGTAAAACGTTCTCCGTTATCATGTCGGGCGTCGGTATCATTGCCCTGGCAGGTATTGTGGTGAAAAACGGTATCCTGCTCATCGAGTTCATCGACGAGTTGCGGGGCCGTGGTACACCGCTGCGGGAAGCCATCATCGAAGGTGGTGGTATCCGTCTGACGCCGGTATTGCTGACTGCGTCGGCGGCCGTACTCGGCCTGATTCCGCTCGCGTTCGGTCTGACGGTCGACTTCGTTTCTCTGTTCCGCGACTTCAAGCCAAATGTGATGGTGGGTGGGGCGAGTGCCGTGTTCTGGAACATTCTGGCCTGGACTATCATTTATGGTCTGACATTCTCGACGGTGCTGACGCTGGTTATTGTCCCTTGTCTATACTGGATCAACGAGCGGGTACGGATGAAGTGGTTCGGTAAAAAAGATCCGGCTTTGACCATGAAGCGCGAACCGGAACCCGAAGCGGTTTAACGTACCATAAACGCCTATGTAAACGGTTGTTATTGCTTCCGGCTCCGGCTGAACAATAGCAACCGTTTGCTGTTTAATCAAACAATCATGAACAGAATCGTCTTTTTTCTTCTCATTGCGGCCGTCTTCTTTCTGATGGATCTGTACGTATTTCAGGCCGTACGGAATCTGAGCCGCAGCCTCTCCGAAACAACCCAGCGGATGATCACAACAGCCTACTGGAGCCTGACCGGTATTTCGCTGGTGACCTACATCGTCATGCAGCTGCTGCCGCCCGACGCACTCGGCCGGTCAACGCGGAGCCTGATCTGGGCGGCCGTACTGATCCCGTATTTTTCAAAGCTTTTTGCTGTTATTTTTCTGTTCATCGACGATCTGGGCCGGTTCTTCCGGTGGGTAGTGTCGCTGTTTTACCGTCCCGACGTGCGGGAGGCGGCCGATGATGCAACCCGCAGCACCATGCCGGCCACGGATGTGATTCCGCGTTCGGAGTTTCTGATGAAAACCGCGCTCATTGCCAGTGCCGTGCCGCTGGTTGGTTTTTCGTATGGCATCATTTCCGGAGCACATGACTACCGCATCCGCCGGATCAAGCTGGCGCTGAAAGACCTGCCATCCGGATTCGAAGGCATGAAAATTGCCCAGTTGTCAGACATTCATTCGGGTAGTTTTTTCAATAAAACAGCCGTAAAGGGCGGGGTGGAAATGCTGCTGCGCGAAAAACCGGATATGGTGTTTTTCACGGGGGATCTGGTCAACAACACCGCTGATGAGGTGCAGGATTATATTACTATATTCGACAAGGTCAAAGCCCCGATGGGCGTGTATTCAACACTGGGTAACCACGACTACGGCGATTATGTTGAATGGGGCAGTCTGCAGGCCAAGCAGCAGAACCTGAACAACCTCGTGGCCGCCCACCGGCAGCTGGGCTGGAACCTGATGCTGGACGAAAACCGCATCATCGAACAAAACGGCGATAAAATTGCCTTGATTGGTATCCAGAACTGGGGTGCCGGTGCACGCTGGCCGAAATACGGTGATCTGGCAAAAGCCTACAAAGGCACCGAAGATTATCCGGTAAAACTCCTGCTGTCGCACGATCCGAGCCATTGGGATGCGCAGGTACGGCCGAAATTTCCCGACATTGACGCTATGTTTGCCGGGCATACACACGGGATGCAGTTTGGCGTGGAGGTTGGCGATATCAAATGGAGCCCGTCGCAGTACGTATACAAGCAATGGGCAGGACTTTACAAGGAAGGCGATCAGCAGCTATATGTTAACCGTGGTTACGGCTATCTGGGTTATCCCGGCCGCATCGGCATTCTGCCCGAGATCACCATTTTCGAATTGACAAAGGCCTGATAAATCACTTTTGCTTATTTTTCCCGTACGGGCGACCCCACGTGGTCGCCCCACTATTTTCAATTCCCACGTGGTCGCCCACTATTTTCAATCCCCCACGTGGTCGCCCCACTATCTGCAAATCTCCCGCATGGCCTCCCTTTTCGCTGGCCGGCAATGGCTTTTGAACAATTACTTACCTAAATTAGTTGTACGTACACATAAAAGCCTAAAACAACCATAAACCAATGAAAATCACGTTTATCTCCCTGATTACGTTGTTTGTTTCCCTGTTTTCGCCGGTAAAAGAAGAAAAAACTGAGATTCCGGTTTGTCATGGACAAGGTAACGATATGTCGGAAATGGCGGCGGATCCTGAATTCCAGAAGCTGCATGCTAATCCGATTCCGTTTCACTATGTCAGTGCAGCGGGTGAGATGATTCAGTTTTCGACTCCCGACGGGCAAACCGCCAACGGCTTTCTGCTGAGGTCGAAGAAAAAATCAGACAAATGGTTACTGGTTTATCAGGAGTGGTGGGGCCTGAACGATAACATCAAACAGCAGGCCGAGCAGTTTTACAATGACCTGAAAGACGTAAACGTACTGGCGGTTGATATGTACGACGGCAAAGTGGCTACCGAAGCCTCGGAGGCCGGTAAACTGATGCAGGGCGCGTCGAAAGACCGCTTGCAGTCGATCATGAAAGGGGCTATTGCCTACGCCGGCCCGAAAGCAACGTTTGGTAGTGTAGGCTGGTGTTTCGGCGGTATGCTGTCGCTGCAGTCGGCCATGCTGGAAGGCAAAAAAGCCGCTGCCTGCGTGATGTACTACGGTCGTCCGGAGCAGGATGTAGAAAAACTGAAAAGCCTGGAAACAGATGTGCTGGGTATTTTCGGCAGCCGCGATAAAGGTATCTCGCCGGAATCCGTGAAGCAGTTTGAAGAAAACATGCAGAAAGCCGGTGAAAAAGTGACGGTTAAAATGTACGATGCCGGCCACGGTTTTGCCAATCCAAGCAACCCGGTATACGATAAGGAAGCGTCGGCAGATGCCTACAAACTGGCTCTGAATTACCTGAAAGAGCGCTTAAAAGCATAAAAAGGCCGGTTTGCCGGTCATAAAATAAGCAGCCCCGATTGCGCTTGAGCGGTCGGGGCATTTTTTTTGCGTTTTAAACGTTTTTAGTAGATGGGGGTTTAAACCTTATAAGTTGTCTTTTGTCTAACGAACATAAATCGCAAATACCATGAAAACGTTGAAAGCAAGTGCTTTACTAGTGGGTCTGGTATTGACACTGATACTGAGTAGCTGTGGTCCGTCATACGTAGGTGTACGAAGCGGCTACGGCTATGGCCCGAATTACGGACCTGCCTATGGCTATGGTCCGGGCTATTACCGGCCTCGCCGGGTGATTGTAACGCCGCCGCCACGGGTGGTATACCGGTCGTCTCCGCGCTACTACCGTTCGGCGCCGCCAGCCTATGGCCGTCACTACGATGGAGGCCGCAGCCGTGGCCCGCGGTCATACCGTCGGTAGGTACGATCTCATTGATCAGGCAAAAGCCGGTTCTGTCTGTACAGGGCCGGCTTTTGACATGTATAATCCGCCCTGACAACCGCTCATCAAGTTCTGTACCGCAGGAGGGTAGGTTGTATGTAACTTTGTTTATCAAAGAATAACAATCTGATGCCTTATCGTACCTGTCTGTTTACACTTCTTCTCATTGCTTATACGTTCTGTACTGCCTTCGGGCAAAACAACCCGTTCCGGATCCGGTTGCAGGAAACGTCCGGACAACCGGTCATCGGTGCCAATCTTCAGTTGATCGATGCACGGGATACTACCCGGCGCATGTATGCCGTAACCGATACGGCTGGCCAGGCGCAGTTTATGGTGCCGGTGGCTGTAAAGTATCAGCTGCGGGCCACATCGGTAGGGTACAAGCCGTTGTTGCGGAACGTAGTATCGGCCAATACATCGGAAGGGCTGACGTATGTGATGGCGCCGGATAATGTGCTGTTGCAGGCGGTTTCGGTTACGGCGGCCAAACCGCTGGTGCGGCAGGAAGACGATAAAACGGTGGTGGACCCTGAACCGATTGCCAATACCAGCACCAGTGCCTACGAAATTATGGAAAAAACGCCGGGGTTGTTCCTTGACCCCGATGGCAACGTATACCTCAGCAGTACAACGCCCGCCACGATCTACATCAACGGCAGGGAGCAGAAAATGAGTGCGGCCGATATCGCCACCATGCTCAAAAGTCTGCCTCCCAACAGCATTGCCCGCATGGAAATTCTGCGGACGCCGTCGGCGCGGTACGATGCGAGCGGTAGCGGCGGGGTGGTGAATATCATTCTCAAAAAAGGGGTCAAAATCGGGATGACGGGCTCGGCCAACGCCGGATTCAATCAGGGGCGTTTCGGGAACCAGTTTGCCGGGGTAAACATCAACAATAACAACAATGGCCGGACTGCCTATCTGAACGTAAACTACACCCTCCGCAATAATTACGAAGAGGTACAGAGTAGCCGGAAATTTTCGGCCGATTCAGTGCTGGCGCAGAACGCCTACACGACCTATCCGGCGCAGATTTTCTATGCGGGTTACGGTCTCGGGTTTGAGCTGCCTAAAAAATGGGAGCTGAACCTGGATGGCCGCTTCTCGTGGAATGAGGCCACGTCAGCATCAAACAATAACAACCTGATCAGCCGCTTAAGCACGGGCAAGCTCGTATCGGATAACCTGAACACGGTTACGAACCGCAACAATGTATTATCGTTTAGCCAGGGATTCGCGACCAAATACAAAATTGATTCGGTAGGGTCGGAGCTCACAACCGACGTTTCCTACAACTTTATCGGTAATCGCGGCGGGCAGGATTACAGTACACAGTATCGGTTGCCCGAACGGCCGGCAACGATGGGCGAGGGCGGCTTTGATAACCAGCGGCATTTGTTTGCAGCACAGGTTGATTTACGTTATAAACTGATGAAGAGCCTGACGCTGGAAACCGGTGCTAAAACCAGTATTCAGAACTTTACCAGCAACGGTGATTATGCTAATATTATAGGCGGCGTCCGTAAGCCTGACCTCGCCCGTACCAATTCGTTTGACTATCGCGAAAATATCAATGCCACCTATTTACAGGCTTCGCAGACCTTCGGGGCGTTTGTGCTGAAAGGTGGCGTACGGATGGAAAACACCAACATGGCGGGCCATCAGCGGATTCCGGCCGATACATCGTTCAACATCCACCGGACCGACCTCTTCCCGTATGTGTTTCTGAGCCGCCGGCTGATGAAAATTGCCGGTTTCGACCTGCGCGGGTATCTGGTGTACCGGCGGTCGATTACCCGCCCGACCTACGACTACCTGAACCCGTTTGCCCGTTACATCGATCAGTATCTGTACGAGACTGGTAACCCGGCCCTGCGTCCGCAGTTTACGGAGAATTATGAGGTAAATATCAGCGTCGATGAGCGGCCGATTTTTGCGGTGGGCCGGAATTATACCCGCGACATTTTCACGAACGTCGTGTATCAGGATCCGGTGAACCGGAGCATTGCCGTCCGGACGTATGATAACCTGGGTGTTAACCGCGAAACCTACTTCCGTTTGTTGGGGGCAATTCCGCCGGGCAAGCGGTACTTCTTTGTGGTTGGCACGCAGTACAATTACAACGACTACGCGGGTCTCTACGAAAACCGGCCGCTGAATTTCCAGCGGGGGAGCTGGTCGTTTTTTACCTTTCATTCCTTCAAAATCGATAAGCGCTCAACGGCAACCATGAACGGATTTATCCGGACAAAAGGCCAGCTTCAGTTTTACGAGCTCAGTAATTTCGGCATGCTGAACCTGAGCGTAAACCGCAAGTTTCTACAGGATAAACTGCTGGTAACGCTGACGGCGAATGACTTACTCTTTACCAATTACTACCGCTTTACGCTGCAGCAGGGGACGGTAGCGGCAACAGGGCTGCGCCGCAACGATACACGCCGGTTCGGGTTGACGGTGCGGTACAATTTCGGTATCCGCAAGAAGGAAGAACGGGTGAATATGTTCAATATTGAGGCGCCGCAATAAGTTTTCTGACGGAATTGACCAAAAAGCGTTTTACCTTCGTTAACTCTCTGTAGAGCCAGCTAGTTAGCCATGAAAAAGTTAGGGATAATCGGTCTTATTGTTGCCATGATGCTGCCGTTGGCAGAGACGGCAGAGGCGGCTCTGGTCAGTGAACAAACAACTGTGTTTGCGCGGCCGGAGCAAATTTTCAAGAAGCGAAAAGGCTACCGGAAAAAGAAAGGTTTCCTCTGGGGACTGTTTCGCAAAAACAACTGCGGCTGCCCAAAGCATTAAGCAATTGTTAAGAAATTGTACTTCTGATAGTCAGGCCCTTATTCAGGGCCTTTTTCTGTTAAAAAGAATTGTAAAAATCTGTGTTTCAGATAAAAAAAGCGTATCTTTGCGGCTTGAAATATCAGAAGACTGATAAGGCCGATTTCACAACGGAACTGACGCATTTGTAACAAATAGTCCAGAAAATACCCGTCAGGTTAAGTTGTTGAGTCACAGTTCGCAAAGTATGCAATCTATAAGAAATATCGCCATTATTGCCCACGTTGACCACGGTAAGACTACGCTGGTTGACAAGATCATCCACGCGTCAAAAATCTTCCGGGACAATCAGGAGTTTCAGGACCTGATTTTGGACAATAACGATTTGGAGCGGGAGCGGGGCATTACGATTGTGTCGAAAAACGTTTCGGTGCGGTACAAGGACGTCAAGATCAATATCATTGACACACCGGGCCACTCCGATTTTGGTGGGGAAGTTGAACGGGTACTGAAAATGGCCGACGGCGTTTGTCTGTTGGTCGATGCGTTTGAAGGCGCGATGCCTCAGACGCGTTTCGTGTTGGGTAAGGCACTGAGCTTAGGGCTGAAGCCTATTCTGATTGTAAACAAGGTTGATAAGGAAAACTGCCGGCCGGAAGAGGTACACGAAGAGGTATTTGACCTGATGTTTAACCTCGGCGCGACAGAAGATCAGCTTGACTTCGTAACTGTATTCGGTTCGTCGAAGCAAGGCTGGATGGGTCCGGACTGGAAGACGCCGACTGGCGACATTACCTTCCTGCTGGATACAATCATCGAAAATATTCCGGCTGCTCCTCAAAACGAAGGTACACCGCAGATGCAGGTAACATCGCTGGATTATTCAGCGTTCGTTGGCCGGATCGCTATCGGCCGTGTACACCGTGGTACGCTGAAAGAAGGTGCCAATATGGCCCTTGTGAAAGCAGACGGCAGCATCAAAAAAGTGAAAATCAAAGAACTTCAGGTGTTCGAAGGCCTTGGCAAACAGAAAGTATCGGAAGTTAACGCCGGTGAAATCTGCGCCGTTACGGGTCTGGACGACTTTGAAATCGGGGATACGCTGACTGATGTTGACAATCCGGAAGCACTGGCGCGGATTTCGGTAGATGAGCCGACGATGAACATGTTGTTCACGATCAACAACTCACCGTTCTTTGGTAAGGAAGGTAAGTTTGTAACATCCCGTCACCTGCGTGACCGTCTGTTTAAGGAAACGGAGAAAAATCTGGCACTGCGCGTGCAGGAAACCGACCGTGAAGACCAGTTCCTGGTATTCGGTCGTGGTATTCTTCACTTGTCGGTACTGATCGAAACCATGCGTCGTGAAGGATACGAGCTGCAGGTTGGTCAGCCACAGGTATTGTATAAGGAAGATGAAAACGGTCAGCGGCTGGAGCCAATCGAAACGCTGGTAGTTGACGTGCCGGAAGAAACTGCCGGTAAGGTAATTGAGCTGGCAACGCAGCGTAAAGGTGAGTTGCTGATCATGGAACCGAAAGGTGATCTGCAGCACCTTGAGTTTGAGATCCCGTCACGTGGTCTGATCGGTCTGCGGTCAAACGTACTGACATCAACTTTCGGTGAAGCAGTAATGAACCACCGGTTCAAGAGCTTCGAGCCATACCGTGGTGTGATTCCTGAGCGGATCAACGGGTCCCTGATTTCGATGAACAGCGGCGCGGCAACGGCTTATTCAATTGATAAACTGCAGGATCGCGGCGTATTCTTCGTTGATCCGGGTGAAGAAGTATATACCGGCCAGGTAATCGGTGAGCACAACCGTCAGAACGACATTGTTGTAAACGTGCAGACGGCGAAAAAACTGACCAACATGCGGGCGTCAGGATCGGACGACAACGTGAAAATCGCGCCGAAAATCCAGTTCTCGCTCGAAGAGTCAATGGAGTATATCCAGAAAGACGAATACCTGGAAGTAACGCCTAAGTCGATGCGGATGCGGAAGATTTACCTCGACGAAAACGAGCGTAAGCGGATGCAGAGCAAGTTCGAAATGGCGTAAGGCGTTGAGTGAGTTAGTAATTGAGCGAGTGAGTGATCGCTATTGCTTATTCGCTCAATAGTAATATACATGTTTAGTGGTGGCACGGCTTATAGTCGTGCCACCACTTTTTTATGCCTTTTTCTCAAAGATCACGTCAACGAAATAGCCTTTGCAGTCGGTGAAGGTAGCGTTGACGGTAAAACCGGTGGCGTCGGCCAGCTCCTGAATCTGCTTTGGGGTAAACTTGCGCGAAATCTCGGTATGGATAACCTCGCCGTAGTCAAATGATACGTCCAGGTCGAGTGCTCCGATATGAACCGTCTGTTTTTTCTGACTTACCAGATAGCTCCGTGCTTCACCGGTTTCCGGGTTGTAGGTCGGATAGTGGTCAAACATGGCGAGGTTAAAATCGGCATCCAGCTCTTCGTTGAGGCGGTGCAGCAGGTTCAGGTTGAAGGCCCGTGTTACGCCTTGCCGGTCGTTGTAAGCCGCCAGAATAACGGCCGGGTGCTTTTGCAGGTCAAAACCGGTCAGAACCAGATCGCCGGGGCGCAGGCTGTCCGACAATTGCTTGTAGAAGCCCACCGCGGCATCCGGCGAAAAATTGCCGATGTTGGAGCCCAGGAACAACACGACTTTCCGTTTGTCTGACGTGCCCGAAAGCCATTCCAGCGCATGGAAGTATTCGTCATGCTGCGGCTGAATGCTCAGCATCGGCCACTGCTTTTGCAGCGACGTTGCCAGGTCGATCAGCGCATCCTCGGAAATATCAATCGGGACATAGCTGAACGGCGCCTGCTCATCCAGAAAATGGCGGAGCAGAATTTTGGTTTTCAGTCCGTCACCCGCACCCAGCTCAACCAGTTCGAACGGTTGCCGGTCAGGGGCAAAGTGCCGGAGCAGATCGTCCTTATGATTATCCAGAACTTCGTATTCGCTGCGGGTCAGGTAATATTCCGGCAAATGCATGATTTGCTGGAAGAGATGACTGCCCACCGCATCGTAAAAAAACTGCGAGGAAAGCCGCTTCGGCGTTTGTTGGAGACCATTGCGAACATCGTCAGCCATGCCAAAGGCTACTTCGCTAGTCGTATTCCGGTGAACTGCCATCGTTTGTCAGGTTGGAAAAAATTGCGGTATGTTGATCGGGCATGCCCGGCAGGCGTAGCAACTGACGCCCCGCGCAAGACCATTTGACTACTCATAAATTTGCCGTTGTATTCACCGACGGCGCCCTCGGCCGTTGCAAATCCCGGATAGGCCAGATAGGCTGAGCCGGTCCATTCCCAGCGCTCGCCCCAGGCAAAGCGCTCGTTGGTGGCCTCCCACTCAAATTCGGTTGGCAGGCGCTGACCACACCAGCGGGCATAGGCATCGGCTTCGTAATAACTTACGTGGCAAACCGGTTCACCGAGGTCAACCGGTTCGAGTCCTTTGAAGGTATAGCTATACCATTGCCCGTCTATTTCATACCAGTAAAGCGGGGCTTTCACTTGTTCGGCTTTAACCCACGCCCAGCCGTCAGAAAGCCAGTAGCGGAAATTCTGGTAACCGCCGGCCTTAATGAAATCAATGTATTCGGCATTGGTTACCAGCTTACCCGAAATCGTTGCCGCGTTAAGGTACACCTTATGAACACCGAGCTCGTTGTCAAAACAGAAGTTGCTGCCACTGTAGCCAATGGTATAAATCCCTTCCTGTAACTGTACATCATCGTAAGAGGCGCCCCCGGACAGACCGCCCTGGCTGATCGGAATATCCAGCGACGGAAACAGCGGGTTATGGCCCAGAATATACTTGATATCGGTAATCAGCAGTTCCTGATGCTGCTGTTCGTGATTGAGCCCTAACTCAATCAGTGCGCTGATCTCCGGCGATAGTTCGTGTTCCATTAAATACGTATCCATGTACGTATCTACGTATGCACGGTATCGGTATACGTCAGCTACGGTCGGCCGTGACAGATTGCCGCGATCGTTACGTAACACCCGTTTGCCTACACTCTCGTAATAGCTGTTAAAGACAAAGCTGAAGTCTTCATGAAAAATGGTATAGCCCGGCAGATTGGGCACCAGAATGAAGGTTTCCCAAAACCAGGTAGTGTGCCCAAGGTGCCACTTGGGCGGGCTGACATCGACGATTGGCTGTACAACGTAATCTTCGGTCTCCAGATACCGGCAGATAGCCTCCGAATACGTGCGGACAGTCCGGTACCGGTCGACAAATGCAGGCTGCGTTAAAGGCAGGACTTCAGAAAGCATGGGAATAGTGTTATGGTTACTAATTCTTTCCGGGTGATTAGTGTTGTGGCAAATTATTGAAGTTTTAGTTGCCTATCAACTTAAATCGTAACAATAGCATATGAAAAAATATATGCCTTTCCTGTTTTGTTACCAATGTGAAAAATGGTTTTCTACAGGTTACTTTTTGCTGTGAAATGAGACAAACAACAACCTAACACGACCCTTGACGGGAATGTTTTGCGGATCATCAGGAAACAGAGCGTAAGCCGGAATCCAACTTCCGGATGCCGGCTTACGGGCCTGTGGGACTACATTCCGGCCAGGTATTTGTGTACAAAACTAACCGCCATGGCTCCCTCACCGACAGCGGACGCCACGCGGTTCATCGCTGTAGCCCGCACGTCGCCGGCGGCAAAAATGCCGGGGCTGCAGGTCTCGAGTTCAAACGGATCGCGGGTTTGTTTCCATGACTTACGGAATGACTCATACCGGAGGAGGTTCCGGCCTGTTTCGATAAATCCTCTGTCGTCTTTAATAATGCTCAGCTCAATCCACTCCGTGAACGGCTTGGTACCGATAAAGATGAACAGCCCTGCTGCTTCTACTGTTTCGCGCTCTTTGGTCTGGCTGTTTTGCAGCACCAGGCATTCAAGCCGTTCATTGCCCAGGCCTTCCACCACTTCGGTAAACGGAAGTACGGTGATGTTCGGCGTATTGCCAATCTGGTCAATCAGGTACTGCGACATGGTGGCCGACAGGTCAGCGCGGCGGATGCAGATAAAGACCTGCGCCGCCGTACGCGACAGATACATGGCTGCCTGCCCCGCAGAATTACCGCCACCGACCACATACACCGGTTTGCCCTTAAACGCATAGGCTTCTGTGGTGGCTGCGCCGTAATAGACACCCGCACCGGTAAAGCGGCTCAGGCTTTCGGTATCCAGCTTGTGGTAAGATACACCGGTACAGAGAATGATCGATTTGGCGACCACCTCGCTGCCGTCCGACATGTGTATGTGCTTATACTGCCCGTTTGACTTAATACTGACGACCTCCTGCGGTGCCAGGAACTCAACACCGAAGCGGGTAGCCTGCGTAATGGCGCGGCGGGTCAGTTCGGCACCACTCAGGCCGGAGGGGAAACCAAGGTAGTTCTCAATCCGTGAGCTGGTACCTGCCTGACCACCCGGCGCCCGTTTGTCGATCAGGATCGTTTTCAGCCCTTCGGAACCGCCATACACGGCGGCTGCCAGGCCAGCCGGCCCCGCGCCGATGATGGCCAGGTCGTATAAACTTTCGGCAGCCTTTGGCTTGAGGCCAACGTGCTCGCCCAGTTCGGTGAGTTTCGGTTTCACTAATGCAGTACCATCGCCCAGAATAACGGCCGGCAGATCCGTCCGGCTGAGGTTGTGGAGCGCCAGCGTCGATTCGGCTTCCGGATTCGTCTCAATGTCAAGCCACTGGTAATGAAACAGGTTTCCTGACAGAAAATCCTTGATTTCGTGGGTACGGGGTGAAAACTGATACCCGATCAGCCGCAGCCCTTCGAAGGCCGGGAGGTAGCTGGACTGCCAGTCTTCGAGCAGCTCGTTCAGGACCGGATACAGCCGCTCCTCCGGCGGGTCCCAGGGTTTACCGATGTAGTAATCGAGCTGTACCTCGTTGATGGCCCGGACTGCCGCGTCAATATCGGAGTAAGCCGTGAGCAACGCCCGTTTGGCGTTCGGGTATAACTGGCGGGCCTTGACCAGAAAATCAACGCCGGCCATTTCGGGCATCCGCTGATCGGACAGGAACAAGGCTACTTCTTCCCCTTTTTTCTTGAGCTCGACGAGGCTTTCAAGCGCCTCATTCGCCGAGGTTGTGGCCAGAATACGGTATTCTTTCCGGTATTGCTGCCGCAGGTCGCGCTGCACCGCCTTCAATACCTGTTGATCATCGTCAACTGCAAAAATTACAGGAAGCTTCATGTCTTAGTTTTTGAGTTACTGGATATTGAGATACTTGACGCTGGATATGTGATATCACTAAATTACCGCATCAGCGGGTCACTCAATCACTCAATCACTCATTAGTAACCGGCAGGCAGATGCTGAACTCTGTATGGCCGGGTTGTGATTTAACTTTGATACTGCCGTTGTGGCGGTGAACAATGCCCTGGACAATGTCAAGGCCCAGACCGGTGCCCGAGCCAATGGGCTTGGTTGTGAAAAACGGATCAAAAATCCGGTCGATCACGTTTTCGGGAATGCCTTTACCGCTATCCACCACCTTCGTCAGGATAAATGTCTGCCCGTTCGGGCGCTGGTCGACCTCCGAGGTCACTTCCAGCCGGCCGCCGTTATCCATGGCATCCACTGCATTATCAATCAGGTTTGTCCATACCTGATTCAGTTCGCCGGGCCAGCCGCAGAGAACGGGCAGGTTATCCGCCAGCTGAACGGACGTTGTAATCTGTTTTTGTTTGAGCTTGTGGTTGAGGAGCGTCAGTGTACTCTGAATCCCTTCCTGGATATGCAGGTTGCTTTTGCCCTCGCCGCGATCCATATACGTGTAGTTTTTGATCGAACCAACCAGTGTTTGAATCCGGCCGGAAGCGTCGGAGATGTCGAGCACCAGTTTTTCGGTGACCAGATTCGTGACCAGCCAGTCGAGTACACCCTGTATGTTAGCGGCCCCGACTTCCTCAAAAACGGCATCCAGATCATCGGCCGACACGTTGAATTCAAGCAACTGACCGGCAAGGTCGTCGTTGTCGGTAACGTCGTGGTCATCGAGCCAGTCCATCAGTTCATCTTCCAGGCTGCTGCGTTCCAGCAACGACAGGTGTTTGGCCGGTGCCGACACTAACCGGAGCAGCATCTGACTGACGACATCAATTTGTGCGTCATTCAGCTTAAGCCGCATGATGGTCTTAAACCGTTCGGGCGTTGCATGCATGTGTTTGCGCAGGGTATTGGCACTGCGCACCACGGCGGCCACGGGGTTATTCAGTTCATGAGCCAGCCCTGCCGACAGCCGCCCCAGCGAGGCCATTTTTTCGTTTTGCTGGGCCAGCTTTGTAAAGTCACGCACGCGGGCCGTCATGCGGTGAACGAGCGCCTCGGTAAGTTCGTAGCAATGCTGTGTCATCTCGCGGAGGTAGTCCCGGTGGAGGTAAAGTAGTTCGGCCTCTGCCTGTACATTCCAGAAAGTAGGTGCCGTTTTCATGCGGGAATAGGGCAGCACCCCCATGACCGAGTGCGGACCATAGAGCGCAATCTCTTCTTTCGCACTCTGGGCGTCGCTGTCGAGCCGTACCTGTCCGCTGACGACCAGTATCAGGTGATCAACGGGATCGTCGGGTTTATAAAGCGTGGTTTTGGCAGGGTGGACCTGTGATTCAGACCGGTCAAGAAGCCATTGGAACTGCTCATCGGGCACTTCCCGGAAGTAGTCGAAGGCACGTAAGGTAGCCAGTGAAACCATAAAAGAAGAGTTGGTATAAAGGTCAATGCGGTAACACACTTAGCTTCGAGGACGTTCGTTTGCCGGCAAGCATTTATACAGCGGGAAAAGCAGCGTGGATAACTTACTGTGACAGCAGTTTTTCGATTTCCTGCGCAGCGTTGGTGCTGGGGAGGCTTCCGCAGCCGCTGCAAACCAGCTTGCCTTTGGCATCAATCAGGACGTAATGCGGGAAGGCTGCAACGCTGAATTTTTCCAGTAATGCCGTGGCCCATGGCTTGTCTGCATACAGATTCAGGGTTTTCAGGTTTTTGGCCTTGCTCATTCGTATCCAGTCTTCTTTGCTGCTATGCACACAGATATTGACGATTTTGACGGGTTTGCCCTGAAAGCGATCTACCAGCGCATTTTCATAAGGTATCTCGGCAATACAGGGCGGACAGCTGACAAACCAGAAACCGATATAAACGATGTTCCCCTGCATCGCTTCGGCCAGCGCCAGTGAGTCGTGGCCCGCACCCGTACCCGTGGTTAGCCGTTGCTGTATCTGCGTTCCGGAAAGCTGGTAGAGCGGCCCGAAATGATTTTTTACAGGATCGATAAATCGTTTGTCCTTTATGAACGGATAAAATTTGTCGTAGAAAAACTGACCTCCGGTAGGTGACATTTTCCAGTACTCAGCAATCATCGCGGCGGCAAATGCATCCCACACATCCTGACTCATTTGGTTCAGAGAAATAGCCAGCGCGTTTCTCTGTGCTTTGTCGATGGCCGGATTGCGGGCCTTAAATCGCCAGTAATCCCGCAGAAATAGCTGGTAAAGGTTATGCAGGCGTATTCTCGGGTTATCCAGTATGTCCGGAGTAGCAAACCGTAGTGCTTCGTCTAAGGCGGCAAAGTTGTTCGTCAGGCTGTCTCTGTACAGGCTTTGAACATGAAAAAAAGCATTATCCGCACGAATACGATCCTGTTCAAACTGTACGAACCAGTCGGGAAGCTTATGTTGCTGCCGGTAGGTGTTAAAGTAGGATAGTTCGGCGTTTCTGAGCGAATCCAGCCGCTGGAACACGGCCTGGATAGCAGGCAGCTTTCGGGCTTCGATAGCGTCATTCTGGAATGCCGTGTCTTTTTCGCGTGCTCTGGAATAAAGCGTTGCGGCGGCGCCTTTTCCGGTAATTGCTGCCGTGCTGAATCCGGAAGCGCTGTTGCCATTAAAGGTAATGGTCAGGGTATCGGCCGGAATTAATAACACCGGTAGCCAGTGCTTATCGATATACAGATGACCGGACTGTATACCGGCAACCGCAATCGCTATTTCTTTAGACCCATTACCGGCCGGAATAAGGTCAGCAACAGTATTGTTCTCACCAACCAGGGTGCGCCCTGAGCTTATTGAGAGCCGGCAGGCGCGTTCATTGCCGGTATAATTGAGCCGTACAACTGTTCTGGCATCAGGATAGAATTTGCCGAGGTCATTAATCGTCTGTGCATGGCTGGTAAATGAGGAAAAAAGAAGGACGAAGGTCAGGATATACAGATGCATGTTAGTGGTGTTTTGGGGGCTGTAAGTAAGTGAATTTCAGTTGTATTTGCAATGTCAGGCAATAGCGGTTATAATGGGTGAAACGTGTTTGGCTGTTTACGTCTTTACCGGCGCCGTCTTCCTGCTATTTCCCTGACCGTCAAATGGCATAAAGTCTGTACCTTTGCGTTTTTAAGGCTTTTATGTCCGACGCTACTAAACATATATTGCTGATGGACGGCCCCGACAATAAAGGGCTGATTTATCATGTCACAGGTGTGTTGTTTCGGCACAATCTGAATATTATCCGGAACGATGAATACGTAAGCCCCGACGGGCAGTTTTTCATGCGTACCGAATTTGAAGGGGAGCTGGATAAGGAAGCGTTGATGACTGAACTACAGAACACGCTTCCGCAAGGCATTAACCTGCGCATTAACCCCAAGAAGAAAAAGAACATTGTGGTGTTTGTTACGAAAGAACACCATTGCCTGGGCGAACTGCTGATCCGGTACACCTTCAACGAACTGGATGCGGATATTCTGGCCGTGGTGAGTAACTACAATTACCTGCAACCGCTGGTGAGCAAGTTCGGGATTCCGTTTCATTACATCTCTCACGAGCTCAAAACGCGCGATGAGCACGAGGCCGCTATTCTGCGTACACTGGCCATTTACCAGCCGGAGTACCTGGTACTGGCCAAGTACATGCGGGTGCTGACGCCGGAATTTGTGAAGCATTACCCGAACCGGATTGTCAATATTCACCACTCGTTCCTGCCCGCCTTTATCGGAGCCAGCCCGTACCGGCAGGCTCATGACCGGGGGGTAAAAATCATCGGCGCCACAGCCCACTTCGTCAACAATGATCTGGATGAGGGACCGATTATTGCCCAGAATGTGAAAGAGGTTGACCACCGGCATACGGCTATCGACATGGCCACGGAAGGCAAGGATGTCGAAAAACTTGTACTGTCCCAGGCCTTAAAACTAGTATTCAACGACCGTGTGTTCATTCACCGGAACCGGACGATTATTCTTTAACAATCACCGGTTAGCGGCTGCGGACTTCTCCGGAAGCCCCGCAGGATACCGGTGTCACGACTATGAACTTACAAAACGATTTATTGCTGCGGGCTGCGCGCGGAGAGCAGGTCGAACGGGTGCCTGTCTGGATGATGCGGCAGGCCGGCCGGATTCTGGCCGAATATCGGGCCGTCCGCGAAAAAGCGGGTAGCTTTATCAGTCTGGCTACCACGCCCGAACTGGCAGCCGAAGTAACGATTCAGCCGGTTGACCTCCTGGGCGTTGATGCGGCCATTATCTTTTCCGACATTCTGGTGGTGCCCGAGGCGATGGGGTTACCCTACGAAATGGTAGAGCAGCGCGGGCCGGTATTCCCGAAAACGGTCCGGACAGCCGACGACCTGAAGCAGTTGCACGTTGCCGATGCCGAAACCGATCTGGGCTATGTGCTGGAAGCCATCCGGCTGACTAAAAAAGGCCTGAACAACCGGGTCCCGCTCATTGGTTTTGCCGGCGCACCGTTCACGATTTTCTGCTACATGACAGAAGGTAAAGGCTCAAAGACATTCTCTGTAGCCAAAAAACTGCTGTACACCGATCCGGCGTTTTCACACGCTTTGTTGCAGAAAATCACGGACAGTACCATTGGCTACCTGAAGGCGCAGGTGGCGGCAGGGGCTAATCTGGTTCAACTGTTCGATTCATGGGCGGGTATCTTGTCGCCGGAGCAGTACAATACGTATTCGCTGCCGTACATCAAGCAGATTTGTGATGCCATTGCGGCTGACCCGGCGACTGACGTACCCGTAACGGTTTTTGCGAAAGGCGCGTTTTTTGCCCGTAAAGCTATTGGTGAACTGAACTGCTCAGTGGTAGGCCTGGACTGGAACATGGACCCTGCCGAATCGCGGTTACTGGTGCCAAATAAGACGTTGCAGGGCAATCTTGACCCTTGTGTGCTCTATGCCAGCTACGACCAGATCCGGGCCGAGGTGCGGAAAATGGTAGATGCGTTTGGTAAGCAACAATACATTGCTAACCTTGGCCACGGCGTTTATCCGGATACCGATCCCGACAAAGTCCGCTGCTTTATCGAGACAGTGAAGGAGTTGTAATTACTATTAACTTCCAGGAAGTTCAAAACTTCCTGGAAGTTATGGCAAGCTGCTTAACCTACTCCGGCAACGGATCCAGATTATCCTTTTCAATATCTTCACTTTCGGTAATGTTGCCGAAGGCATACGCCATTTTTTGGCGGTCAAAGGCTTTTTCGTTGTTGGCCAGCCAGATGGTTGCTACGCCATTGCCGATGAAGTTGGTGATACTACGCGCTTCGGACATAAACCGGTCAACGCCCAGCAACAGGGCCAGCCCTTCGACCGGAATCACCTTAATGGCCGTCAGCGTACTGGCCAGTACCACAAAACCGCTGCCGGTTACCCCCGCGGCTCCTTTCGACGTTACCATCAGAATGCCGATGATGGTCAGCAACTGATTGATATCCAGATGTACATTGAAGACCTGCGCCAGAAAAATCGTGGCCATCGACAGGTAGATGGTTGTGCCGTCGAGGTTGAATGAATAGCCGGCCGGTACCACCAGCCCGACCACCGATTTGGCGCAGCCCATGCGTTCGAGTTTCTCCATGAGCGAGGGTAGCGCTGCTTCCGAAGAAGACGTACCCAGCACAATCAGCAGCTCTTCGCGGATGTATTTCAGGAATCCCCACAGGCTGATGTTGTACGAGCGCATGACCAGGCCGAGGCCGCCGAAAATAAAAACGGCCATGGTCGTGTAAACGGTGCCCATGAGTTTGGCCAGCGGCAGGAGGGTGCCGAGACCGTACTTGCCGATGGTAAAAGCCATGCCGCCAAAAGCGCCGATGGGCGCCAGCAGCATCACTTTGTGCAAGCCCCAGAAAATATATTTAGAGAGGCGCGTCATCAGGGCAACCACCTGCTCGCGGCCGCTGTAACGGCTCAGAACAATACCAAGCAGGATGGCAAACACCAGCACCTGCAGCGTGACATTATCGAGGAAAAACTTCAGCCAGCTGAATTCAGTAGCGCCTTTGGTGTACTTTGAAATATCGCCTCCCTTAAGCTGCTCCGTCATTACACCATCGCCGGGCCGGATGACATTGGCGACCACAATGCCGATAATAAGCGCGACCGTTGTGACTACCTCAAAGTACAGCAGCGCTTTGGCACCTACTTTCCCGACTTTCTTTAAATCGCCCATGCTGACAATACCTAAGGTAATGGTCAGGAAAATGATCGGGTTGATGAACAGCTTTACGGCACTGATAAAAAGCCCGCTGAGCATCTCGCTGATGGTGGCTCCTATCGTGAGCTCCTGCCCCATAAGCCGGCCTTTTACCGGACTGTCAAGAATTGGCTGCAACGCAATGTCCGGCCGGAAGTGGCCTAGTAAAATGCCTAAGGTGATACTGGTAAGAACCCAGAATGTAAGGTTTGAGAATAGTTTTTTCAAGGTAGTCGATGGTTAGGCCTGGCCGTAAGCGGAGTAAAAATAGCGATAAAGTCCAAAATAAAGCCCTGTGTATCGTAAGTATATTTATGCGAATAATTGGTGTACAAACTATTGTGTTAGAATTAGTTGACTCAAAATATAGTTGTCTGCAACAAGCAGCGAAGGATAATGTTTATTTTATATTATCTACAAACTAGGAAAAGTTAAATAGTTACAGTGATTAATGTTTTTGTGATTGCTTTGGCAAGATTACGATTTTTTGATTTTAATGGCGATTTAATTCGATAAATATCAAAAAATTATTCTGTGGACGACAAAAAGTTGCGAATAATAAAATGTCTGCTTTAGATTTGTAGACACTTTTTCAAATAATAGTAATTAGCTAACCAATTGTCGTTTATGAGAAAAGTTCTATTTGGTAGCTGGCTCTTGTCACTGTTGTTCTGTGTTCCGTTGCTGGCGCAGGACGTAACAGTGAGTGGCCGGGTTACCGCTTCGGATGATGGTTCCCCATTACCGGGTGTGAACATTGTTATTAAGGGCACAACGCGGGGCACAACCTCCGACGGAAACGGTGCCTATCGTGTTGTTGTACCGGGCAACTCAACGCTGACCTATTCCTTTGTCGGCTACAAATCGCAGGATGTGGCGGTGGGAAACCGGAGTACAATCAATGTAGTGCTTGAGTCGGATGCTGCTATACTAAACGAAGTCGTGGTGACTGCTTTTGGTATCCAGCGGAATGAACGCGAAATCGGTGGTTCCGTGGCGAAAGTAAATAACCAGCAGCTGGTACAGGCTTCGCCGATCAACGTGGCGACGGGTCTGGCCGGTAAAGTGTCGGGTCTGCAGATCAACAACGTAAACAGCGGGGTTGGCAGTAACGTACGGCTGACACTGCGCGGCAACCGCTCGTTTCTGGGTAACAACCAGGCGCTGCTGGTCGTCGACGGGATCATCACCGACAACAGCTTCCTGAGTACCATCAACCCTAACGACGTCGAAAACATGACGGTGCTGAAAGGCCCGAGTGCCGCCGCGCTTTATGGCTCGGATGCGTCGAACGGTGTATTGGTGATTACGACGAAGCGCGGTGGGGCGGCAACCCGCCCGCAGATTTCGTACACCAACTCAACGCAGTTTGAAAGCGTGGCCTACATGCCGGGGCTGCAGCGCTCATTCGGGTCAAACGGGGGCGAGGGTAATCCCTTCCTGGACCGCGATGGCCGCCGGTTGTATGTACCGTACGAAAACCAGCAGTTTGGTCCGGCCTACAACGGCAGCATGGTACCGCTGGGCTATGGTGTTGAAATCCGGAATCCGGACGGAACCGTATCGGGCCTGGATACCCTGATGGTGCCGTACAGCGCCACAAAAAGAGACCCGCGCCGTGATTTCTTTAATACGGGCGTGTTGTCGCAGCACGACATTAACTTCCGGGTCGGCGATAACAGCAATTATTTCGGCCTGAACCTGCAGCGGCTCGACCAGAGCGGGATTATCCCGAACGACCGCTACCAGCGGACGGTGATTGGCGTAAAAGGTGGTCGTGTGGTAGATAAATTCACCTCAAATGCAGCGGTAAACTTTACGTATCAGAATACCAACGTGGCCGGCGGCGATTTCGGACAGGACCGTCCGGTTTACTGGAACGTGCTGAACACACCGGCGCACGTACCGATCCGCGATCCGCGGCTGATGGATATCAACTCGCCGTATGGCAATGTTAACGGCTATTATAATGCCTATTATCCAAATCCGTGGTGGCAGGTGACCGGCGAAAACTCGCGTCAGAAAACCAACAACTACGCGTTGCAGGGGTTTGCGGACGTGGCCTACAAGCCGGTTGAGTGGATGAATATCCTGTACCGTGTAGGTGGGCAGGCGCGTTTCAGCTCGTACAAATACAACCGCGCGGCGGTTACTTTCTCCGACTATGCGCTGGGCGACCCGTGGGGTGCCGGTAATATTGCCTCTTCGCTGCAGCGGGTCAATGCCCGTGTGCAGGATGCCATGTCGCTGACAACCCGCTTTACCGGTGACCTCCTCGTATCGTTCAGCCCTAAATTCGGTGAGTTTTCGACTAACCTGATTTTGGGTCACCATATTCAGCAGGATTACTACCGGACGCAGTCGGATTACGGTGCGGCGTTGCAGATTCCGGGACTGTATAACATCTCGAACGTAATTGGTCAGCCGGAAGTATCGGAGTACATGCAGCGCAGCCGCCTGATGGGGGCATTCGGTGACATTACGGTTGGTTTCCGCGACTTTGTGTTTATTCACGCAACCGGCCGGAACGACTGGACCTCACTGCTGTCGAGCGCTAACCGGTCATTCTTCTATCCGAGTGTTGATGCGTCGGTGATTCTGTCGGATGCCATCCCGGCTCTGAAAGGGACAACGTGGCTGAATTACCTGAAACTGCGTGGCGGTATTTCAAAAGTGGGTAACATCACTGTGGGACCGTATCAGTTACAGAACGTATTCATTGCCGGTACAAATGCCTATACCAACGGCACGTCGTTTCCGTATGGCAGCCAGTCCGGCTATCAGCTGGGCAACACACAGTATGACCCGAACCTGAAGCCGGAATTTACGACCAACCGTGAGATTGGCGTAGAACTGGGCTTCCTGAACCGTTTCAATCTGGAGGTTGCCTACTACAAAATGAATACGACCAACCAGACCGTACCGATTCAGATTTCGCGGGCAACAGGCTATACATCGGCCCTGATCAATACCGGTGAAATGGAAAACCAGGGCATTGAGGTTGATCTGAAAATCCGTCCGATTATCCGTGCCGGTAAGTTTACGTGGGAAGCCAGCGGGAACTATACCTATCTGACCAACAAGGTTCTGTCGCTGTACGGTGATCTGGATCGTCTGAATATCCCGTATGGCAGCGGAACCGGTTCCGATGTGTATGCAGCTGTCGGTAAGTCGTATCCGGCCATTTACGTGAGCGACATCGCCCGTGCCAACAATGACCCGAACAGCCCGTACTATGATGCTTCGGGTCAGTTCCTGGGCCGTCCGGTAGTGGGTAGCAACGGCGAAACGATTCTGGATCCGAATCTGGCCTATGCCGGTTCGACGCAGCCAAAACACCGGCTGGGTATCTCAAATACATTTAAGTACGGCAACTTCAGCCTGAACATGTTGTGGGAGTACCGTGGCGGGGCCGTGATTTATAACTCGGTGGGCAGCGCCCTTGAATTTACCGGTGCCGGTATCCGGTCAACCTATAACGGCCGCGAAAACTTCGTATTCCCGAATTCAGTGGTACAGAACAGTGACGGCACGTTCGCGCCGAACACTAACCTGACTACCCGCGACGGCAACCTGTTTTTCTGGACAAACTCAGCCTATCATCAGGCCGGAACCAGCTACGTGACCAGCGCCGACTACTGGCGGTTACGCGAGATGGCCATCAGCTACGATGTGCCGGCGGTATTCCTGGAGAAGGTGAAATTCGTGAAGACGCTGAACATTGCCCTGAACGGTCGTAACCTGTTGTTGTTCCGCCCGAAAACCAACGTATTCTCCGATCCTGAATTCTCGGTGGATAACAGTAACGCAATCGGGATCACGAACGAGTACCAGACGCCGACAACGCGTTTCTATGGTTTCCGGGTTAGTGTAGGTTTTTAAACGCAGAACTCATCATGAACAATATAAAGAAATTTGCCATCGGAGCGCTGGTTGTGGTACTGGGAACAGTGTCCGGCTGCAAAGACAGCTACTTCGATATTAACAATAACCCGAATCAGGCGACGGAGGCACCACCGGAACTGGTACTGCCAACGGCCCTGAATGCAACGGGTACCTATTTTGCCACAAATTTTCCCTTCCTGAACCTGTGGATGGGTTACTGGAACTGGAGCGGTAACTATTCGATCAGTCAGTCGGACAAAAACTACCAGTTTACAACGACCTATTTCAACGATATCTGGACGGATGCCTACACACGGCTGAAAGACTATGATTTCGTGGAGAAGCAGGGGGCGGTCCGTAATCAGCCGTACCTGCAGGCCATTGCCAAAGTCATGAAGGCGCTGC
This sequence comes from Arsenicibacter sp. R0_47, assembly GCF_057652235.1. NCBI lineage: Bacteria > Pseudomonadati > Bacteroidota > Cytophagia > Cytophagales > Spirosomataceae > Arsenicibacter > Arsenicibacter sp. R0_47. The sequence continues at coordinate 32,998 of NZ_JBYFCJ010000003.1, forward strand.
ACTTCCAGATTCTGGTAGATACCTACGGTAATATACCCTATACAGGGGCGCTCAAAGGGGCCACAAACCTCCAGCCAACCTACGAAAACGGACAGGCGGTTTATGAAAACCTGATGGTACAGCTCGACTCAGCCCTGATTTTCATCAATCAGGGAAATGCGCGGGTGGATGCCGGAGAAGAGTCACTGAATATTGGAGCTAATGACATCATGTTTAAGGGTGATATGGACAAATGGGCCCGTTTTGCCAACACGATCAAACTGCGGATGCTGCTCCGGCAATCTGAAAAGTCGGACCGGCAGGCCTATATCCAGACTGAGCTGGCTAAGATCAAGGCATCGAACATCGGTTTCCTGCATGAAGGTGAAAACGCGTCGGTGAATCCGGGCTATACCAACTCAACCAACCGACAGAGTCCGTTCTATGGTGCGTTCGGTTATTCGGTGAGCGGGGCAACGGTTGAACTCAACAACCAGTACCGCGGCAACAAATACGCCATTGATTTCTACACGCAGACCAATGATTCGCGGTTGTATTTCTTCTATTCGGCATCGTCGACGGGCAGCGCATACCGGGGCACATATTTCGGCGATATCAATACGCTGGTCAACAGCCAGACATCGGGCATTGGCCCCGGACTGCTGGAAAGTGCCGCGCAGGATGCCGTGATTATGTCGTCGCACGAAGCTTTCTTCCTGCAGGCCGAAGCAGCGCAGCGCGGCTGGATTACAGGTAGTGCAAAGACCTTATACCAGACCGCTATTACCGAATCATACCGGAATCTTAAGGTACAGGACGATACCGGTACGGCGGAGGAATACGCGCAGGAGTACTATTCGCAGAACGTCGCAAACGTAGGATGGGACGCGTCGCCGAATAAAATCGAGGCGATCATTACCCAGAAATGGGCGTCGCTGAATGGTTTCTCGCCTTACGAAGCATGGAGTGATTACCGCCGGCTGGGCTTACCGGCTGTGCCGATCTCACGGGATCCGAGCGTAACCGTGCGCCAGATTCCGGTGCGGTTGCTGTATCCGCAGAGTGAGTACAGCTACAACGGTACCAACGTGCAGGCGCAGGGGCAGGTCAGCCAGTTTACAACTAAGGTGTTCTGGATTAAATAAACGAAATCAACCATGAAAAAAATTCTTGCTATACTCGTTGCGGTTGGGACGGCTTTTAATCTGACGGGCTGCCTGAACGACGACGAACATTATGTGGACTTTCAGGGTGCCGGTGCGATTGCGGAGATTCCGTCGTCGGCATTCTACGGCATTGCGGATAACCAGAGTTTTCTGTCTTCATCAACGCCGACCTCGTATTCGTTCAATGTAAACATTGCTTCGCCGAATCTGCCGTCGCAGGATGTGCAGCTGGCACTGGGCATTAATCAGAGCGCGCTGACTACGTATAATAGCCAGAACGGCACTGCCTACACGTTGCCGACGGCGGGAACCTACCAGATCACGACGCCGACGGTGACGGTAAAGGCGGGTACACGCATGGCACCTGTTACGGTACAGATCAATACGGGCTCGATTAAACCAACCGATCAGTTTGCCATTCCGGTCAGTATCACCAGTGCGACGGGCGGGGTAACGGTGAGTGGTAACTATGCGACAAAGATCATTTTCATCAAGCTGCGGAATAACTACGAAGGTAGCTATCAGGCAACGGGGACCTTTACACACCCGACAGCCGGCGCCCGCGCGATCAATGAGCAGAAAACACTGCAGACCATTGATCTGACAACCAGCGAAACTAACTTTGCGGACCTGGGTGGCAGTGGCTGGACCATGTGGCTGAAGGTAAATGCGGACAATACCGTAACGCTTACACCGAAAGGATCATCGAGCACGGCGACCACGCAATTCGGGGAAAACCGCTATGATCCGGCTACGCGGACATTCATTCTGAACTATAAATACCCTGGATCAGGTGGAGATCGGGTTGTGAATGAACGTATTAGACGACTGTAATCTGGTATTTTTTTAATAATGAAGGCGGGCCTTATGGTCCGCCTTTTTTATTGAAAGTCCAATTTTAAACTTTTTTAACATGCGAGCCGAAATGTTGCGAAAATTGTATTTATCAGGTCGAATATTAAGGAATCATTAAATAAAGTGACCTGATTACTACGTTGTATTGAGAAAACGGCAACCGATTATGTGGCAAAAAGTTAGGTATAGTTTATTAAAATTTTACCGAATTAATTAAAAAGTGATAATTTGCGGTCAATTTTCCAAAATAACCAAACTAATAATCGTTCCCTATGAAAAAAGTTCTACTCGGTAGCTGGCTACTGACGTTGCTTTTCTGTGTTCCGCTGTTAGCGCAGAACATTACAGTAACGGGCCAGATCACATCTTCGGAGGACAAATCTCCACTACCCGGCGTAAGTGTACTTGTCAAAGGTTCGAGCCGCGGTGCCAGTACACAGGCAGACGGTACGTACAAAATCGCGGTGTCAAAAGGGGAAACGCTCCAGTTCAGCTTTATCGGCTTTACGACGCAGACGGTAGTTGTTGGTGCGCAGACAACAATCAACATCTCGCTGAAACCGGATGCGTCTCAGTTACAGGAGATCGTTGTAACGGCACAAGGTATTCGTAAGAACCAGCGCGAAATCGGTTATGCGTACTCGAAAGTACAGACTGAAGACGTGACCGTTGGCCGCTCACCGCAGTTGGCACAGGCCCTGTCCGGTAAAGTAACCGGTCTGGCTGTTTACAACGTGAACAACAGTGTTGACCCGTCGGTGAAAATTGTATTACGCGGTTTCCGTTCATTGACCGGTAACAACGAAGCACTCGTGGTTCTGGACGGTATGCAGACAACATCGACTGTACTGGCGTTGATTAACCCGAATGACATTGAAAGCGTATCAATCCTGAAGGGTGGTCAGGCGGCAACCCTGTACGGCTCGGCCGGTATCAACGGTGCGCTGATCATCACAACGAAAAAAGGTACGAAGGGTAAAATCAAGGTTGGCTACTCAAACAGTACAAACTTTGAGCAGATCAGCTTCCTGCCGCAATTCCAGGAAAAATACGGTTCCGGCTCGCACTACTATCCGTCGTTTGGTTCTGCCGGTTATAGCAGCGATCCGCTGGTGCGGATGAAAGGCAACTGGCGTTCATACGAAAACCAGCAGTTCGGTGATCCGTTCGATGGTTCAATGCGTATCCTCGGTCGTACGGCCGAAGATGGCAGCCAGCTGATTGTTCCGTATTCAGCCGTTAAAAACGGACGTTACAAGGCGTTCGATACTGGAGTGTCTATGAATAACCAGATTAGCTTCCAGGGTGGTGATGAAAACAGCTCATTTTACATGTCGGCTGAAAATCAGAAAATCCAGGGTATTGTTCCGCACGATAAGAGTGAGCGTACCGGTGCCCGCCTGACGGCTACCCGCGAGTATGGTAAGCTGAACGCCGGTTTCAACGCCAGCTATACTCAGGCTTCGTATGACCGCACATCAGCCGATTTCTATAACGACGTAATCAACCAGCCGGCCAACCTGCCGCTGAGCGATCTGCGCGACTGGCAGAACAACCCGCTCGCTAACCCGAACGGTTTCTACAACGACTATTACAACAACCCGTACTTCAACGCGGATAACAATCGTGCCCGTTACAAGGATGCTAACATCCAGGGTAACCTGAATCTGACCTACAAGGCGACGCCATGGATGACGATTACTGAGCGTCTGGGCATCATGAACAACTCACGGACAGGTAAAAACACAACCGGTAAATTTCTGTATTCTGACTGGGCAAAGTCAAAATCGTTCATTCCGGCTCCGTGGTATTTTGATGGTGATGGTACAGGTATCTACCGCGCTATTTCCGACGTCCTGGGTAGCGTTAACGACTACGCGAACACAGAAAACGTAATCAACAACGAATTCCAGATTCAGCTGACAAAGGATTTCGGTCCGTTCTCAAACAAACTGATTCTGGGTCACAGCGTATACCAGCGTTACCTGAAGTCAATCTCAGTAGGGTCGAGCACGATCGTTGTACCGGATGTATATAACGTATCAAACCGTCAGGGCGAATTAACAGGTGGTGAAGCTAACTCACTGCAGCGTCGTGAAGGTTTCTACGCTGACTTAACGACCAACTACAAAAACTGGCTGATTCTGAACGGTACATTCCGTTATGACCAGACGTCGTTGTTCTACAAGCCAACCCGTCCGAAGAATTTCTACTCATACCCTTATTACGGAGCGGCCCTTTCGTTCATTGCAACCGATGCCTTCCCGACTATTAAGAGCTCGTTCCTGAACTACGCCAAACTGCGGGTTAACTATAACAAGAACGCAAACGATAACATCCCGCTCTATGGTCTTGACCTGGTATACAACAACGGTGCTAACTTCCCATACGGCAACACTGTTGGTCTGACAGTAGGTAACACCCTGCCGGATGCTAACCTGAAGCCGGAAGTTGTTTATTCATCAGAGATCGGTGGCGAATTCCAGCTGTTCAATAACCGGGTTAACTTAGATGTATCGGCTTACACCCAGAGCTCAAAAGGCCAGGTAATCACGGTGAAAGTACCGAATACTACTGGTTTCTCGAACCTGCTGATCAACGTAGGGCAGACGAAAAACTGGGGTTATGAAGGCGAATTCAAGTACCTGATTGCCCGTGGCGGTAAACTGGACTGGGATGCCTCTGTACGGTACTCATACAACGATAACAAAGTGATTGACCTGTATCCGGGCATTGATGAATTCCTGCTGAGCGGTTATTCATACGCTAGTACGTATGTAATCAAAGGCTCACGGTTCCCGATGCTGAAAACCGATGGTTATCAGTATGCTCCGGATGGCTCAGGTTATCGCCTGGTTAACGCCACGACAGGTTATCCGCTGCGTCAGTCTACACTGTCTCCGCGTGGTGGTACGCTACCTCGTCATATCGTAGGTTTAGGGTCTAAACTGAACTACGGCAGCTTTGGCTTTACCTTTAACTTCGAATATCGCGGTGGCAACTACATGTACAGCGACTTAGGCCGTCAGATGACCTTTACCGGTTCAGGCAAATGGACTGACAACCGGACGGATCAGATCTTCCCGAACTCTGCCGTACTGAACAGCGATGGATCTGTGACACCAAACACAACTATTAAAGTTCGTGAGCCTGAATACGCTCTGTGGGTGGATAACTACCGGGTAATCTCAGAAAACTTCGTGAACAAAGCCTGGTTTATCAAACTTCGTGATGTTAACCTGTCATACAATCTGCCACAGTCATTTTTAGCGAAGACAAAAATCTTCTCGACTGCCAGCATCGCATTGTATGGCCGTAACCTGATTACGATCGTCGATAAAATGAACTACTATACTGACCCTGAGTATAGCTTTACAACAGGTAATGGCTTAGGTATCAACAACACTGGTCAGACGCCTCCGGTACGTCAGTTCGGTGTGAACATCAACCTTGGTTTCTAGGAATCACAACATTAACAGGACATGAAATTAAAATCAATAGTTTTATTAGCGTTTGTTGCGTTGGCAGGGACGTCTTGTCAGGAGTCTTTCCTCGACATCAATACCAACCCAAATACGCTGCCTACTGCCTCTCCTAACTATGTATTCACAAACGCACTGAATACATCGGCAGCTAACATTGTTACCCCAAACGAGATCGGTTCATACTGGTCGGGTCAGTGGACACAGTCGAACGGGTATATCATTAGTACTACTCAGTTTGCTTATAACTTCACTAATGGTGATTTTAACTACTGGGATGGCTACTACGATAACCTGCAGGACTATCAGTTCGTAATTGACAATGCCGACAAATACGATCAGAAATTTTTGAAAGGACCAGCCAAAGTAATGAAGGCATTCCTGTTCCAGCAACTGGTGGATATGTACGGCAGCGTACCTTACACAGATGCACTGAAAGGAAGTGCTGTGCTGGCTCCTAAATTTGACGATCAAAAAGCCGTTTACGAATCGCTGATCACATTGCTGGATGAAGCCTTAACCGACATGAAGGCCAATACATTTGCCAGTGCATTCACAGGTTCTGACCTGGTGTTCAAAGGAAATACTACAAAATGGTCGCAGTTTGCTAACTCACTGAAGATGCGTATTCTGATACACCAGTCACGCATCTCAGGCCGTGATACGTATATCAAAACCGAAATCAATAAAATCGTTTCTCAGGGCTCAGGCTTTATCAATGGCGAAGATGTAGGCTCAGGTGGCAGCGGTTTCTACCTGGCAACGGCTGGTAAAATGAACCCGATTTACGAGCGTTGGGGCTACAATGCTGCCGGTACACGTCAGGCGCTGAACAACTATCCGCGTATTACGCAGTTCCTGGTAAACAACCTCAAGTCGTCAAGTGATACACTTCGTCTGAAGCGTATTGCCTATGCAGTAGGTAACGAAAACACAGCTGCACCGGGCGTAAGCGTACGCGCTGAAATTGCAGCTAACTATAGCGGTACACCATTCGGTGCCAGCTCGGGTTATCTGCCTGCCAACACAAGTGCTGTAGGACCAAGCTTAATCGTTCGCGGTGCATTCGACCGTCCGATTATCTTTATGACTGCTGCTGAAGTACAACTGTTGCTTGCCGAAGCAAAACAGCGGTACAGCGATGTAACCCTGCCAAATACGGCTCAGGCTTATTTCGAAGAAGGAATTAAGCAGTCATTCCGTGTACTGGGTGCAAATACAGCTGGTGCTGAAGCATTCAAAGGCAGCAAAATCGTAAACTATGACTGGGCAGCTACTACTGATAAACTGACAGCTATTGCCACGCAGAAATGGATTGCACTGGCTAACTTCAGCGGTCTGGAAGCATGGACAGAATATCGCCGGACTAACCTGCCTGCAACACCACAGAGTGTGCAGCTGGTTGGCGAAGCCAAACGTCCGCTGCGTTTCTACTATCCGAACACAGAATCAGGTTCAAACGGTACAAACGTGAAAGCCGTTGGTACAATCGATGCGTTCACGACCCGTTTGTTCTGGGATGTTGACTAATTAACCGATTCGTCCGCAGTATATAAAGAGGAAAGGCCGTCAATTGACGGCCTTTCCTCTTTATATACCTTGCCGGTACTTATTTATTGTTATCGCTGGTCAGCTCGGCCAGCAGTTCCTGTACGTTGACAATGGCAAAGCTGCTGGCATAGTCGGCCATGGCGTAGGGGATAATCAGGTCATTGCCGTTGATGATGCCGCCGCAGCTGTACACAACGTTCGGTACGTAGCCTTCCCGCTCGTTTTCGTCGGGGCTCAGGATCGGTTCTTTAGTGCGGCCAATTACTTTCGACGGGTCATTAAGGTCGAGCAGAAACGCCCCGATGGCATACTTCCGCATCGGACCAACCCCGTGGCTCAGCACCAGCCAGCCGGCTTCGGTTTCAATCGGTGAACCGCAGTTACCCAGCTGCACATACTCCCACGGGTAGGTCGGTTTCAGAAGCAGCTCCTTCGTTTGCCAGAAATACAGATCATCCGAATACATCAGGTAGATATTCTCCCCGTCCTGCCGCGACAACGTGGCATAGCGGCCGTTGATTTTACGCGGGAAGAACGCCATCCCTTTATTCTGCACCTCGGCGCCGTTAAGTGTACTGACCTTAAAATGCGTAAAGTCTTTCGTCTCCAGTAACTGCGGGAAAGTGACGTGACCGTTATATGCCGTATAGGTGGCATAATAGGTTACCTCGCCGTTATCCTCCGTAAACTGCACAAAACGCGCATCTTCAATACCGTTCGTTTCGTTCGGGGAACTCGGGAAAATGCACCGCTCATCCATTTGCTGATCTTCGTCGAAATGCAGCTCGTAGTTGGATCTGGCAAGTGCCAGAATACCGTTAGCGATGGCCTCATACTCGGCGTTGTACCGGAATTGAGTTGTAATCCGTTTGATAACCAGCTCCAGCTCGGCGAGGCTAAACTCATCACCAAGACCAGCCAGCATACGCTCGGAAATGCCATTGATCAGCCGGAGCTCATACAGCTTCCGCTCAAATTGTGCTTTATTAAACACATGGTTCGGCACAATCTCAGGCGATGTAACGTAGCGTGATGGTTTCCGGAGCACAATTTTACTGCCTTCGTCGATGTAGCCCATCCGGAACGAAATTGACGAGATATGGCCTTCACCCGTGGCACGGAGGCTGAGGATAAATCGCTTGAATCCCGGCGGCACATTCGTCTGATCGGGGTGCCAGATCATCGACGGATTAAACAGCGCGGCTGATTCGAGGGAGTATTCCATCGTAAAATACGCGCCCAGCAGCAGCTGCCGCTCCATACTCAGCGGCTCGTCGGTCAGTAAATGCGGTTTGATATGCTCAAACCGCTTCTGGAAAAAGCGCTCCAGCTTGTAGTGCCGGCTACCGAATTCATTGATAACTTCCTGAAGCTTAACGGCTACTTCATCGTCAGTCAGCGAACTGACCCGGGCAATGATTTTCAGCGTCCGTGTCGTACTGCCCAGCTCAAACGGACGGAACAGTACACGGGTAGGGTCGGGCCGTAAGACGATGCCCGTTCGGGTGGCTTTTACGCTCATATTTCTAAAACGGGCGGGCAGGCGAACGGCATGCCGCACCTGCCCGCTGACTGGTTTTGTTTCAAACGGTAGTGTAACCGGATTGTTGTTAAAAATAGTACTGTGCCTACTTAACTAAACAAAATTATGGAAAATATAACGTACAGACCGGCTATACTTCCGGAATCCGGATAGCCTGTGGTGCCTGACCGGCGGCCTGCAACAGTTTGGCCAATCCGTTATGTTCGGTGCCGGTCCGGCTGCGGACCATATCGGTAGGGCCGGCGATATGTCCCTGAGCGCCCTGCAACTCGGCGAGCGCCAGCAGGTACGATAAGGTCGATTCAGCCCCCTGATTCTGGTTGACACGGTCGGTATGCAGGCCATCGAAACAGCCACCGGTATGCGGATCGTACAACGGCAGACCCAGGTCGTTCAGACCCGTAAACCATTTAAAGATACGGATCGCTTTCTTGTACCAGAATGTATCGCTGGTGGCGCGGTAAGCTGCCAGACAGGCGGATACCATGCTTTGGGCTTCGAGCGGCTGCTGGTCGAAATACGCGCGCGGCTGGTTCTTTACATAAAAACCGTTGGAGCCGATCGGCTGGAAGTGACCGCGTTCCGCCATTTGCTGTTCGGTCAGCCAGCGTAGGGCTTTCAGGCCCGTTTCGACCTGTTCGGGATGATCCGACAAAATCAGGGCGTGGGCCAGTTTGGCGTTGTCATAAGAGAGCACATGTTCAAACCATGGCCAGTCTTCGGTAGCAGCATTGGTGAAGATGGTCATCAGTTTATCCTGCAACTCCTGCTGGAACGTTTTGGCCAGCCGGTCGTTGCTGAAGCGTTTCTGGTATTCGTGGATGCCCAGCAAGGCAAAGGCCCACGCTCTCGGCGACGTCATGTGCGGTATGCTCGGCAGTACATTTTCGAGCAGGCTCATGGCCCAGGTCGTCAGGTTTTTATTGGTCGAACGGCCCAGACAGGTACCAAGTGCCCAGATTGTCCGGCCGGTGCTGTCGTCTGATCCGACATCTTCCAGCCAGCGCCGGTCATAGCTCATAAAATTGCGGAACTGCTGATGCGCGGGAGAGTAGGCATGATTCAGAAATGCCGCATAGTTGTCCATGACGCCCAGCAGTTTCCGGTCGGTAATACCATTTTCGGTCAGCATCAGCGTCAGGATAAAGGCGCGGGCGTTATCATCGGTACAGTAGCCTTCTTCGTAATAGGGCAGGTGATACCGCGCGTGCTGAACAATACCGGTCGAATCGGTCAGGCGATATAGGTGATCGAGCCGGAGCGTTGGCAACTGATAATGACCTTCGCCACGCAGGGCATACGGCTGTTCGCTGTCCATACGGCCAACGCGGGCCTGGGCAAACGCATCGGCATAGCGCTCAATTGTTTTGGCCCAGATCATTTCACGGCCCATCATGTACGCGCGTTTCCGCATCGCATGGCGCAGCGGCTCGTCGGTCAGCAGTGTCAGGATATTGTCCGCAATGGCATCCGCATCGCCGAACGGTACCAGGATGCCGCGGTCCCCGTCGAGCAGTTCTTCCGCGTGCCAGTACGGCGTTGAGATCACCGCCTTGCCGCAGCCGAATGCATACGACAGCGTGCCTGACGTAATCTGCGCCGGATTGAGGTACGGCGTAATGTAGATATCGGCCGCACCCAGGTATTCGAGCAGATCGTCGAGCTCCACAAAGCGGTTGTAAAACTGAACGTTCTGACTGACACCCAGCGATTCGGCCAGGGCAATCAGCTTCTCGCGGTAGGCTTCGCCCTCGTGCCGGATCAGGTGCGGGTGAGTGGCTCCAAGCACCATATACACTACATTCGGATACCGTTCAACGATCTTCGGCAAGGCATTAATCACGTTTTCAATGCCTTTGTTAGGCGACAGCAGCCCGAATGTCAGGATGGTCTGGCGCCCTTCGAGTCCGAAATGGTCTTTATAGAAGTTTGGATCCACAAAGGGCATATCCGGAATACCGTGCGGAATCAGGTCGATTTTCTCCGCCGGTACATCGTAAATATTGATCAGGAAATCCCGCCCTTTCTCCGACATGCAGACGACCCGCGCCGAGATGTCGGCAATGCTTTTCAGGACGAGCAGCTGGTCTTCATCCGGGTTTTTCAGGATCGTATGAAACGTCGTAACAACAGGCATGGTAAGCGCCCGCAGCAACGTAAGTATATAGTTACCGGCCGGTCCGCCGTAAATGCCGTATTCATGCTGCAGGCAGACCACTTCGGTGTTTTTAGAATTCAGAAATTCAGCGGCTTTCCGGTACGACTCCTGATCATGCTGGTAAAATTCATACCGCACTTCGGTCGGATAATTATACCCCTCCGGTGAGTCATTAACGGATACTACAATCGGTTTTGCATCGGGAATAAACTGCTGATACGACTGATAAAGATCAGCCGTAAAGGTGGCGATACCGCACTGGCGGGGCAGATAGTCACCGATGAACGCAATGCTTTTCGGGTGTGCTTTCCAGGTAATTTGGTTTGAATTGGATAAAGTAGTCATGATCGTTGAGCAGTTGTATACGTATTGATGCGTTCGGATACTACTATAATCCCGGAAAGGGGGTAATTGTTTAAGGCTGAATACCCTGAAAACCGCCTCGTAAAGCGCATAAAAGCAGGATCGGGCCGAATCTTTCTGAACGGCCGCAAACTTTCGTCGGGTGGCGGAGTTAATAGCATAACTACAAATCACTACTAAGCCGGTAGGGAAAGCATTCTCCACTATCGCGCGAGTTAGCACGTAGCCATTCTCAACGTTATAGAACTCATGAATGTACGATCCGCTCAGACATACTGGCTGGAAAACCAACCGGTTTCGAAAGCCGCCCAGACTACGCCGCTCCTACAGCCGCACACCAGTTGTGATGTGCTGATTATGGGCGGGGGTATTACCGGTGCCCTTGTTGCCTATGAACTGCACCGCGCCGGTATTGATACCGTTCTGATCGATAAACGAACCCTGGGACGGGGCAGTACGGCTGCCAGTACGGCCCTGATTCAATACGAAATAGATGTACCGCTTCATCAGCTGATCCGGCAGGTCGGCGAACAGGATGCGGTACTGGCCTACAAGCTTTGTCTGTGGGCCATTTATAAACTGCGTGATATTGTCGGCCGGCTGGATACGCGCTGTGGATTCAATCAGAAACATAGCCTGTACTACGCCGCCAAAACCGACGATCTGGATATGTTGCGGCAGGAGTTTGAAGCCCGTGCCCGGTACGGATTTCAGGTATCATGGCTCGACCGGCAGGCCATCAAAGCGCGGTTCGGCTTTGACGCTCCGGGTGGTATTTTGTCGCAGGAGGCCGCTGAGCTGGATGCGATGGATCTGACACAGGCCCTGTACCGCTACCTGATCGACCGGGGCCTGCGGGTATTCGAAGAAACAACGGCTGAAGAAATTGATTATGGTTTCAAACGGGCCCGCATCCGGACCAACCACGATACCGAAATTTTTGCCCGTAAGATTGTGTATGCCACCGGCTATGAAACGCAGCAGATGATGCAGCGCGATCAGGCGGCCTATGCCGATGCCCTTAAACTGAAAAGTACATATGCGCTGGTAACAGAACCGCTGGCCACTATGCCGGAGGCCCTGCGCCAGTCCCTGATCTGGGATACCGACGAGCCGTATTTCTACGCCCGGACCGCCCGCGACAACCGCCTGATGCTGGGAGGGGAAGACGAGTGGGTAGTAGACGCAGCCGAACGGGACGCTATGATTCCGCAGAAGCAGGAGAGGCTGCTGAAAAAGATCAATGAATTATTTCCGGATGTTGATGCAAAACCGCACCTGACCTGGGCGGGGACCTTTGCCGAGACGCAGGACGGCCTGCCGTACATCGGTGAGCATGAGCGCTATCCGCACAGCTATTTTGCTCTTGGCTTCGGCGGCAACGGCATCACGTTCAGCATTACCGCCGCTAACATTATCCGCAATCTGTTCCAGAACGGTGACTGCAACTACGGTGGTATGTTCCGCTTTGGCCGGTAATTAGCGGAGGGCATAGAGCAGAGAGAATAGAGCCGAGGGCATAGAGCGTAGCGGATAGAGCTAGGGGCGTAGTGTTGACACAACCATGCATCCTCTCTATGCCCTACGCCCTACGCACTAATACCCCCACGCCAGCAGGCCGCCATCCACGGAGATAGTCTGACCGGAGACATAGCCGGCCGCAGGCATACACAAAAACGTAACAACCGAAGCCACTTCCACCGGTTCGCCGATTCGTTTCATGGGCGTGCGGCTGAGGATACCATTGAGCTTATCGGGATTGGTCAGTACCGGAGCGGCAAGCGGGGTGTTGATATACCACGGCGCTACGGCGTTGACACGGATGCCGTCGGTTGCCCATTCCACACACAGGTTGCGTGTCAGCTGATTAAGAGCAGCCTTGCTCATGGCATAGATCGAGCCGCTGCTCGTATGGGTAATCCCCGACACCGACGACACAAACACCACATTTCCCTGTTCAGAGGCTTTCAGTAACGGATAAGCCGCCTGCGTCAGTTCAAAGGCTGAGCGGAGATTGGTGGTCATGATATGGTCGTATTCCGTCGGGCTGTAGTCTGCGGTCGGTTTGCGGATGTTGGTACCGGTGTTATTGACCAGAATGTCGAGTGCACCCCATTCGCCGGTTACGGCATCGATGATTTGACCGGTAGCGCCGGGAACGCTCAGATCAGCCGCCAGTCCCGATACCGTATAGCCCTGCTGCCGGTACCCGGCGAGTTGCTGTTGTAGCCGGTCATTGTCGCGGGCAACGATAAAAACCGAAGCCCCTGCCGCCAACAGTTGTTGGACGATAGCCTCGCCGATGCCTTTGGTGCCGCCCGTTACCAGTGCTTTCCGGTTTGCAAGCGACCAGAGTGATGAAGTCATGAAGAATAATGGGGTATAAAAAGCTTTTTGTAAGCTCAGTGAATCATTAGGCTACCAAACTAGTATTTTAAATTCTATTTCCCTAAAAGGTAAATTCTAACGACAATCCTCTACCTTTGTAACCGATTTTCGGTGCCTGATGCCGCTTCGTGGCGGCTTTCAAGGCTTAAAAGGGAATACCGGAGGCCCTTGTGGCCAGACCGGAGCTGTCCCCGCAACTGTTCGTTTCAGCATACAATTGATTCGCCTGCATGGCCACTGCAACCCAAGCGTCTGCGGGAAGGCCTGAATCAATGAAACAAGCCAGGAGACCTGCCGACGATCCATCAGCGGTAACGGATTCGGAGGAAATCCACAACCCCAACAACTTTTCAGGTAGTCGGTTGAACACATTTTTGCGTCGGATGGTGGCCGGGCTTTGCCTTGGCTGGGTAGGTATTTCGTATAGCGCGCTGGCTCAGGGCGGACAGGAACCTGTTTCCCTGTCGGTGGTAACTGTGCGGGGATATGCCGCCGAGCGGTTTCTGGCGGGCCAGAAAGTGCAGCCTCTCGATTCAACGACACTCGCTCAGTTCCGCTACCAGTCGCTGACCGATCTGCTGGCGCTTAACACCCCTTTGCTCTTCAAAAACTATGGTCCCGGCCAATTGGCTACCGTTTCGTTTCGCGGTACGTCGGCCAGCCATACCGCCGTGCTCTGGAACGGCGTCAATATTAACCAGCCCATGGCCGGCCTGACCGACTTTTCGACCATTCCAGTGGCCGGCTTCGACCAGCTTTCGGTGCAGTATGGTTCTGCCGCCAGCGTGGTCGGTTCCGATGCCGTTGGGGGCAGTATTCTCCTGAAAACAATGCCTGACTTTACCAAAAGCGGACTGTCGGTATTCGCCGGACATCAGCAGGGGAGTTTCCGGAACCATCAGTCGCAGGGGGGAGCACGGTATACCGGCCGGTTGGGCAGTCAATGGCAGGTTGCCGGCAAGACCGTTGTCTACGGCAGCCAGCTGAATAACCGCTATCCTTATCCCGAACGTAAATACTATTACCTTGAACCGACCGAAACCCGGCAGCGGGGGCTTTTGCAGGACCTGTATTTCCGCAACCGGCAGGGGCGGCAGGTTTCGGTGAATGCGTGGCTGACCGATAACGATCTGGTACAGGCACCCGCCGACACGATCGGCCGTGAGCGGACGCGCACACAGAATTACCGGCTAATGGGCACTTATGAGGCCAGCCATACCACCGTGCGGGCGGGCTGGTTCCGCGATGTGCTCGATTATGCCAAAGGTGATTTTAGCCGCCCCAGCCATTCGCTGATGGACCGGCTGATGACCCGCGTCGAGCATGAGCGCTTGTTGTTGCCCGGCCTGAGTCTGCGTGTAGGGGCCGAAGCCTCGCATTACCGGACGCAGGTCGATGGCTATGGCGGACAGGTGGTTCAGGAAAACCGCGCCGATCTGTATGCCCTGACCCGCTATCAGGGCCGGCGGTGGCTGGTGTCGGCCAATCTGCGGCAGGGCTTTGCGACGGGATACCGGGCTCCGTTTACGCCATCAATTGGCGGGGAGTACCAGCTGATCCGGCAGGCCGCCTGGCAACTGACGGCCAAAGGCTCCGTCGGGCGGAGTTACCGGGTGCCGACACTGAATGAACGCTACTGGCTGAATCTGGGCAATCCGGCCCTGAAGCCGGAGCAGGGCATAAATGCCGAGGCTGGCCTGGCTGCGCGTACCACCACCGCAAAAGCCTGGCAGCTGACGGCCGAACTGACTACGTACCGCAACCGCGTTAAAGACTGGACCTATTGGAACCCGACCCGCAACTACCGCGTCGAAAACTTACAGGAAGTACTGGCGCGGGGTGTCGAATGGAACGGCTCAGCCACCTACACACAGGGACGCTGGCAGGCGGGGATGCGCGCGGGCTACGCCTACACCCGCTCGACGCAGGAACGCGTCTATGATGTCTATGCGCAGGATGTGATCGGCAAACAGTTGGTTTACGTGCCCTTACATACCGGTAACCTGAGCGCGTTTGTGAAACGCGGCCCGACGCGGCTGACGATCCAGACGCTTCTGAACACAAAGCAGTACATCACCTTTGATAATATCCAGGCATTACCGGCCTACACGCTGACCAATGTGTTGCTGAACACGCACTGGCAGTGGGGAGCGGTTCTGGGGCAGGTGCAGGGCCAGATCAACAACGTGTTTGATGTCCTGTATCTCAATGTCCGGCGTAACGCCATGCCGGGACGCAATTATGCCTTAAGTTTGTTTTTAACTGTTAATACCAATAAAAATGCAAAACTCTAAATTCCTGTTACTGGCCGGATTAGCTGGCTTGTTGGCGTCGTGTCAGACCAAAGATCCGGAGCCTACACCGTATGAGTCGGGTATCCTGATCCTGAACGAGGGGAATTTCTCACAAAACAACGGGACCATCTCGTATCTGGCCCGTACCTCAACGGCTGCGAAATACGATATCTTTAATCAGGTAAATACGCGTTCACTGAAAGGGGGCGTCAGCGGCTATACCGAAGTCGATGGTAAGGGGCTGATTCTGGTCGATAACAGCACCGCCGGTCTGGATCAGGTGGAGATTGTGGATGCCAGCACCTTTAAGTCGATCGCGACGCTGAAAACACCGGACATCGAAAACCCGCGGCAGGTGATCCGTGTAGCCGCCAATAAGGCATATGTCAGCTGCTGGGACGTTTCGGGCGACTTCAGCGCGGGTACATTCTACAAGGAGCCTGGCTACATTGCGGTGGTCGATCTGGGCTCAAACAAAGTAACGAAGAAGATTCCGGGCATCCGCGCCAACGAGTGGATGGTTCTGGTGGGTAACGAAGTGTTCCTCGGCAGCCGGTACAACGGCGATAAGCTGATGGCCGTTATTGATGTAACAAAAGACGAGGTAACGCAGAAGCTGACCGTGGGTACGAACCCCCGTCCGTTTGCCGTCGATGCCAACAGCCGCCTCTGGATCTCATCAGGCTCAGAAATGATCCGGATGAACACGCAGACCAAAACCATCGAAGCACGGATTCCGGCAGGTTCAGATGCCACCAAAACGCCGTCGGCCGTTGGTATCAGCCCCGACAAGCGGACGATCTATTTCGTGCGTTCATATTACGACGCCAACTACAACTCGAAGGGTGAAGTGTACAGCTTCGGCATCAGCGATGCCGCAATTTCGACCACGAAACCTATTGTGAATCGCTATTTCTCGAACCTGAACGTAGATCCGCAGACGGGTAATCTGTACGGAACAGCCGTGCCATCATTCGGGCAGGCGGGTTATGTGCTGCGTTACCAGGCAACCGGTGCACTCATTGATTCAGTAAAAGCTGAGATTTCACCGGCAGGCGTTTACTTCAAGTAAGCAGGCCGGATATGTAAAATGGACAATGTACAAGGAGTAACAGGGCTTGCGGAGCCGCATTATTCATTGTACATTGTCCATTATTCATTTAATACCTGCCGTATGCCTGCCGAAACCATTTCGTGGAGTGATTTTGAAAAGGTCGAAATCCTGACCGGAACCATCATTGGTGTAGAGCCTTTCCCCAAAGCCCGTAAACCGGCCTACCAGCTGACGATTGATTTCGGGCCTAAGGGTATCCGCCGTTCATCGGCCCAGATTACGACACTTTACCAGCCCGATACCCTGATTGGTAAACAGATTGTGGCTGTTGTGAATTTCCCGCCTAAGCAGATTGCCAATTTTTACAGTGAATGCCTTGTGCTGGGGGCCGTGGCCCCGGACGGTACCGTAACGCTGCTCCAGACCGAACGCCCGGTTGATAACGGCCAGCGTATTGCCTGATTAAGGGATATAAAAAAAAGAAACGGGCCATTATATGTCAGAATGCCCTGTTTTTTCGTTGGCTTAACACAGCTCCGCATATAGTACCCTGACCTTTTCATGAGAAAAATTATACTTCTGTGGTGTTTGCTGGTGCCTTTTCTGGCGACAGCACAACAGCGCGATACCGTTTTTTACCGGTCTACGGCCATTCCGGCGCATTTGCAGCCTATTGAGCGGGCCGCCGGCTCATCGGCGCTGGGCAGCGTATATTACTACGGTGGCAAACGCCTGTCATCACCTAATTCCCTCGAAATTCCTTTCTACGAACTAAGCCATCCGGCGGTAACCCGGCATTACCGGAACTACCGGCTTGCCACTACGGTGAGCCGCCTGACAGCCATAGCTCCGTTTATTTACTTCCTGACCCAGCGGTCGGGCGTCCGTTTCAACAGCCGCGAATACTGGACCATTTATATCGGTTCGGTTGCTGCTTCATTAGGGGTGTCTATATATGGCAACTCACAGGTCAACAAGGCCGTGAAGCAGTATAATTCGGTCTTACGGGAGGCCCGTCTCGGCGTATCGGTACAGTCATTGCCCGGTAACGCAACGCCTGTGATGGGTGTTGGCGTACGGGGAAAATTTTAACACAAAAGTCAACAGTTAAGACATTGGAAAGTATGAAAAAAACAGCTCTGTGGATAGGCGCCATTGCCCTGTCTACCTTGTTTTCGTCCTGCGACAGCGTTGAGCGGGATGCCCAGCACGTAGCCGATCTGACCTGCAAAGCCCAGAAAGCCGCCGTTGGTCTGATCACGGGAGAGGCCTCGGCCGATGATGTACGCAAGCTCCGCGACGAGGCAAAAAAGATCAAAGCCGATATGGAAGGCAAGTACTCCGATCCGGAAGACCGGAAAAAATTCGCCAAGCTGCTGCTGGAAAAAATGGCCGACTGCGAATAGGGTAACGTATTAGTGATACCGTGATAGTTACCGATGTCACGGTATCATATTAAACGTCAGTAAATAACCGCCTTCGCTGGCGATGTATAAAGTGCCGTCGGGAGCGAAACAGATCCCTTCCGGCTGTTTGAAAAGCTCAGGATTCAGCGGTACCGACGACAGAAATTTCCCTTTCCGGTTCAGCACCAGCAGCCGGTGCCCGTTCGAGGCAAGGACATAATAATCGCCCGATTTCGGGTGAACGGCAATGCCCGCCGGTTTTACCTCATGGTCGGCGTGTTCTTTGGCCCCCGCTGTATTCGTCGCTTTTTCAAACGCCTTTAATTCGTCCTGCTTAATAACCGGCCCCTGAAAAAGTGTGCCGTGCTTCAGGTCGTAATAATAAATCGGTTTATCACTGCCTTTGCCGTCTTTTACGGCGAGCAACAGGGCGTTTAGTTTCGGGTCATAGCCCAGCCCTTCAACATCATTTTTGCCGGGCAGCCCCACTTTGATGTGGGCAACGTATTTTGAGCCCATCGGCTGGGCCGGAAAGTGGTAAATCTCCCCGTCACTGCGTAAGGCAAACAGCTCCTCGTTTACATATTCAACGCCTTCGTAATCGCCTTTCGACCCGAAGACAACTTCGTCCGCTACTTTTTTCTTTTTCAGGTCATACAGAAAAACAACCGCCAGCTCATCCTGAATGCAGGCCAGCATGCCCGGCTTGAAGTAGCTGAGGCCGGAAATTTCCCGCAGGTCACGGGGCAGGTCATAGCGTTGATCGGGCTTGGTAAGATCGTAAGGTACGGGCTGATTGATTACCTGCTCCGTGGTGTCCTCCTGTTTTTTAGACTGACAGGCACCCAATATGCTTACAAGCAGGAAGGCATATAGAATTTGTTGTTTCATGGGGAGTAGTTAGTACTGGGCGTTGTGGCACGAAGGTACGGCAGGAAACGGTCTGACAGACGATACCTCCATAGATGGTAACGGTAAGTTTATCTACTTAATTTGGGAGTACATCTAAAATCGGCGGAGAAAAAGGACATTTTGTTATTTTCGTTGGCACAATCAACAAATTCATGCAGAAACGACTACTACTTTCCTGTTTACTGGCTACGCCTTTTTGCCTTTCCGCCCAAACCATCGTCAACCGTGACCCGCAGATCAGTCAGATCGTCAGCGAGCTGTCGGCCGATAGCCTGCGGGCACACATCGACGGGCTGGTAAGTTTCGGTACCCGCCATACGTTGAGTACATCAACGGATGATAAACGGGGTCTTCCGGCCTCGCGCCGCTGGGTACTGGGCAAATTTAACCAATACGCAAAGCAGTCGGGCGGCCGGATGACGGCTACTATTGATGCGTGGACGCTGAAAGCCGATGGCCGCCGCGTAGATAAGGACTATGAAATCGGCAACGTTATTGCCACGCTCAAAGGGACCGATCCGAACGACGACCGTGTGTTTATTGTGCAGGGCCATATCGACAGCCGGGTCACCAACGTCATGAACCGCGAAAGCAACGCTCCCGGCGCAAATGACGATGGCTCGGGAACGGCGGCAGTTATTGAACTGTGCCGTGTCATGAGCAAGTACCAGTTTCCGGCTACCATTGTCTTTGCCGTCGTCAGCGGGGAAGAGCAGGGGCTGCTGGGCGCCGAGCACCTGGCCGAACGGGCGGTACAGGAAAAATGGAACCTCGAAGCGCTGCTGAACAACGATATTGTCGGCTCCAATAACAAAAGCGTGTCGCCGGGCGAAGATAAGGTGATCGACAACACCCGCGTCCGGGTTTTCAGTGAGGGGCTACCGGCGTATCAGACTGCCGACAAAGCGGCCAATATCCGGCAATATGGCACCGAAAACGACGGCAAGGCACGTACGCTGGCCCGTTACCTGAAAGAAATCGGGGAGCGGTATGTGGATAACCTGGAAGTAGTGATGGTGTACCGGAATGACCGCTACCTGCGTGGGGGCGATCATACACCGTTTGTGCAGCGGGGTTTTGCCGCCGTCCGGATTACCGAAATGAACGAAAACTACGAGCACCAGCACCAGGACCTGCGTACGGAAAACGGCACTGAGTTTGGTGATTACGCGAAGTTCATGGACTTTGACTACCTGCGGAAAAATACCGGCATCAACGCCGCCGCGCTGGCGAACCTGGCTAAAGCACCGATGGTACCCCAGAATGTGACGGTTGATGTCCGTAACCTGACCAATTCGACAGCCTTATACTGGCAGGCTCCCAAAAACGGTAAGGTAAAGGGCTATTACGTGCTGATGCGGGAAACGCACTGGCCGTTCTGGCAAAAGAAGTTCTTTACCACTAAACTGGGTATGACGCTTCAGTATTCGAAAGACAACTATTATTTCGCGGTTCAGGCGGTTAGCGAAGACGGTAACGAAAGTCTGCCCGTTCTTCCCGTGCCGAACCTGCGGTAAGCTTATGACTGTAGAGACAAGGAACGGCCTTGTCTCTACAGCTTTACATCACATGGCCGTCATGCCGCCATCGAGCTGAATGGCCTGCCCGGTGCAGAACGCATTGGCATCGGAGCAAAGCCAGAGAATGGCCTGGGCAATTTCTTCCGGTTGTCCGAACCGCCCTATCGGAATCACCTGCAACAGTTTTTCTTCCATCCCCGGCGCGACCGACAGCAGGCCGTCAACCATGGCCGACCGGGTGTATACCGGACAAATCGCATTGATGCGGATATTCTGCCGTACGTATTCGGCGGCCGTGGCTTTGGTCAGGCCGATGACCGCGTGTTTGGCGGCTGTATAGGGTGCACTCTTCGGCAACCCCCGGACGCCCGCAATCGAGGCTACATTGACGATCTTGCCGGAGCCCTGCGTCAGCATCTGCCGGATTTCGGCCTGCAGGCAGTAAAACACGCTGCTGAGGTTAACGGCAATCATCTGGTCCCAGTCGGTAGCCGATTGTTCGGTGATTCTGGCAAACTTGCCACCAATACCGGCGTTGTTTACGGCTACATCCAGCCGGCCGTAGTGCGCGACCGTCTGGTCGATCAACGCCGTAATTTGTTCGGGCTGTCCTACATCACAGGCGATAAAATGCGCTTCGCCGCCCTGTCCGGCAATAAGACGGCAGGTTTCCTGTCCGCTTTCTTCGTTGATGTCAGAAACAATGACTTGTGCTCCGGCTTGTGCAAAAGCCAGTGCGGTGGCGCGGCCGATCCCCGAGCCGGAGCCGGTGACGAGCGCAACCTGATGCGTAAAATCAAACATAAGGTTCAGGATTAGTAACGGTAAAATAGCGGAAAGCCGCGACAGAAATCAAGTAAACCGCTTCAGGACTTTTTCGATGCCGCTGAGGTAGCCGGTGCCGAAGAGATTCAGGTGTACAAGCAGCGGATACAGGTTGTAGATTGGTACCCGTTCATCAAAGTCGCCGGCGAGCGGAAAGGCTTCGTGATAACTGGCATAGAACCGTTCATCGAAACCGCCGAACAGTTTGGTAAAGGCGATTTCGGCTTCCCGCAGGCCATAATAAACCGCCGGATCGATCAGGGCGGGATGGCCCTCGGCGTCAATCATGACATTGCCCGACCACAGATCGCCGTGCAGCAGGGCGGGCCGTTCATTCGGCAGCAGGTCGGGCAGGCGTTCTTTTAACCGGAAAAAACGGTCGTACATCGGCTTGCTCAGCAGCTGGTTATACATAGCCAGACCAGCCATGGGCAATAAGCGGCGTTCAAAGAAAAAATCAATGCCGTTGTCCATCTGGCTATTGTTCTGGATCAGCGTGCCGATATAATTATCCTGTGAAAAGCCGAAGGCGTGCTGCGTATGCCGGTGAATCAGCGCAAGCTGACGCCCCAGCTCCGGCCAGAACGTTGGATTGTTGAGTGCCGAATCAATGTATTCCAGAATCAGATACGATTTATCCATATACCGGCCCACGCCGATCACCTGCGGAATGGTAAGCGCGCCGGTCTGGCGGAGCACCTCAAGGCCTTGTACCTCACAGTCGAACAGGTCGGGCTCTTCGGCGTGGTTCCATTTGACAAAAAACAGTCCTGCCGACGAAAAAATACGGGCTGCCGTACTGATGTCTCCGCCCGAGAGGAACTGGGTGTCAATGACATCAACCGGCTGGCCGAGCGCCTTGAAAAGAATATGTTCAAAAAAGTCAAACTGATCGTTTCCCCAAAACATGTTTTCGTCATTAACCAGGTTAAATTAGCTAAATTTGCCATTTGCACGCACCTGGACGCATGAATAAGCAAGTTCAACGATTATATGAAATAGCCGGCCGCCGTGAGCGCCGGATCATCGGCCTGATGTCGGGTACATCACTCGACGGGCTGGATATTGCCCTGTGCCGGATTCAGGGCAGTGGCCCTGAAACGCAGGTTGAGGTAACACATTTTGATACGATTCCCTATACCGACGACATAAAGGCAGAAATCCGTAAGGTTTTCGCTAAAAAGGAAATCGATTTCCAGCATCTTTGTTTGCTGAACCCGTGGATCGGGCGGCTGCATGGACACATGGTTCTGAACAGCCTGGAACGCTGGGGAATTCCGCCGGACCAGATTGACCTGATTGCCAGTCACGGGCAAACCGTTTTTCATGCGCCGAAAGCCCTGCATCAGCAGGATAAGTTTCCGAATGCAACGCTGCAGATTGGCGATGGCGATCATGTGGCCGTAACAACGGGCATCATCACCCTCAGCGATTTCCGGCAGAAGCACACGGCGATGGGGGGCGAAGGAGCTCCGCTGGCTGTGTACGGTGATTATTTTGTGTTTTCAGCACCGGCCGAAAACCGGATTCTGCTGAACATGGGCGGGATCGCGAATTTTACGTATCTGCCCGCGACACAGGACGCAACGGAAGTTTTTACCACGGATACCGGTCCGGGAAATACCCTGCTGGATGCCTTTGCACGGCGGTTTTCGGATAAGCCGTATGACGAAGACGGCCGGATGGCGGCCAGTGGTAAGGTAAATACCGAGTTGCTGAAGGCGCTTAAGAAAAATTCGTTTTTCGACCAGCCGTTTCCTAAAACGACCGGCCCCGAATTATTCAGCCTCGACTACGTCCGGCAGGCTCAGCAGCGGAGCAGCACGACCTCACTATCGCCCGAAGACCTGATGGCGACCCTGACACGGTTCAGTGCCGAAACGATTGCGGAGACGGTGTTGCGGGTCATTAAGCCTGATGAGACCTACCACGTGTACATGAGCGGGGGCGGGATGCACAATCCGGTGCTGACCGGTGCGATCCGTGAACTGCTGCCGAACTGCACGTTTGGCCGGACCGACGACATCGGTATCTCGGGCGATGCCAAGGAAGCGGTATTGTTTGCCGTGCTGGCGAATGAGGCGGTAGCCGGCGGCCAGACTTTGTTTGAACGCGACGATAAAAAGCGGGCGGGCGTACCATCTGTCACGATGGGCAAGATCTCCTTCCCCGGATAACTTTATGCAAGACATTATCATCATTGGGGGCGGTATTGTGGGGCTGGCAACAGCCCTGCAAATCAAGCAGCAGAGCCCGAACCTGTCGGTAACCGTACTGGAAAAGGAAACACACGTGGCCGCGCATCAGACGGGGCATAACAGCGGTGTGATTCACTCGGGTTTGTATTACAAGCCCGGCAGCCTGAAAGCAACCAACTGCATCCGTGGCTACTGGTCACTGATTGAGTTCTGCGAGCGGGAAAACATTCCGTATGAGCTTTGCGGGAAAATTGTGGTGGCCACAAAGCCGGAACAGATTCCGCAACTGAACATGCTCTATGAGCGCGGGCAGCAGAATGGCCTCGAAGGACTCAAAAAGCTGAGTCTGGCGCAGATGCGGGAAATTGAACCCTATGTGAATGGTGTCGAAGGAATCCGCGTACCACAGACCGGTATTATTGACTATAAGCAGGTTTGTGAGAAATATGCGCAGAAGTTCCGCGAACTGGGCGGCGAGGTGCGGCTCGGTGAGAAAGTCGAGCAACTGACGCCCGGCAACAGCCTCAGCGTGGTAGTAACCAATAAGGGTGCTTACGAAGCCAAACTGGTGGTTAACTGTGCGGGTCTGTATTCGGACAAGGTTGCGCAGATGACGCAGCGCGACCCGATCAATCTGAAAATTGTGCCGTTTCGCGGCGAATATTATAAGCTGAAACCAGAGAAGGAGTATCTGGTTAAACACCTGATTTATCCCGTCCCCGACCCTAATTTCCCGTTCCTCGGCGTGCATTACACGCGGATGGTACACGGTGGGGTAGAGGCAGGCCCGAACGCGGTGCTGGCCTTTGCGCGGGAAGGCTACCGTAAATCCGACATCAACGCCAAAGAGCTGTTTGAAACGCTTTCGTGGCCGGGTTTTCAGAAAGTGGCTGCCAAATACTGGGAGACCGGTCTGGGCGAAATGTACCGCTCGTTTTCAAAATCGGCGTTCACCAAAGCCTTACAGGAACTGATTCCGGATATCCGCGAAGAAGACCTGATGGATGGCGGGTCGGGGGTACGGGCGCAGGCCTGTGACCGTACCGGCGGTCTGCTCGATGACTTTGCCATTTTTGAAACCGATCGGGCCATCAATGTCTGCAACGCGCCGTCGCCGGCCGCCACGTCATCGCTGTCGATCGGGTTGACGGTGTCGGAGAAGGTAATCGCCCGTTTCTGACAGGATTCGTATGATGGAATGATGAACAGGATTTTGTTGCCATCTTTAATGGCGGATTTTAAATCCGGAACAGCAATTAATCAATCATAGTAATCCTGCAATCACAGTAATCCTGCAATCACAGTAATCCTGTAATCATACAAATCATAGTATGAAAGTACGCCCGAGTGCACTGATTATACAGAATAACCACGCCCTGCTGATGCATTATCGCTACGGCGATGTCGATGTATATGCCTTACCCGGCGGCAACCCCGACCGTGGCGAAACCCTGCCGCAGGTCACCGAACGGGAGCTGGAAGAAGAACTCGGCATTACCGTCGAGGTCGGCCCGATGATCCTGGCCGGTGAGGTGATCCGCCCCGAAAGCGACCCGACACAGGCACATAAAGTAGTGTTGCATGTGGTCTTTGCGGCCGATATCATTGCCGGTTTTCCGGTGCTGAATCCGGAGCATACAACCGCCCTGGCCGTTGTCTGGAAACCCGTCCGTGAGCTGGACAGCCTGAATATGTACCCCAACGTCGGGCAATACATTCAGGATCTTATACTGAAACAAAGCCCGTTAGGCTACGTCGGTACGATTGACCAGGCATTTTTTTAAGCCTCAACTGTGTCGGTAACCAGGGGTGAATGGGGCTTGCCGGTTACCAGAGAGCCGATAAGCATCCCCATAATACTGGTCGCCAGGCCCCACAGCATCGGCGGAAATTCGGTTTCAATCGCCAGTGCGCCGAACCAGACCAGCAAGCCTGCCATCATTGCGCTTAGACAGCCGGTCGCATTGGCCCGCGGCCAGTAAATGCCGGCTGTCAGCGGTACAAACAGAGACACCAGACTGAATGCCGACGACTCACCCACCAGCTCGAAAATGCTGGTATCGCGCGTCATACACATCAGCACGACCGCAAACGTAATGACCACCACGGCTACGCGGATGGTCAGCAGCAGGGTTTTGTCGCTTAAGTCGGGCCGGAAAAACTTCACGATATTTTCACCGAAAACCGTCGACGGGGCCAGAATGGCGCCGCTCGATACGCTCAGGATGGCCGAGGTCAGGGCGCCGAAAAACAGGATCTGCAGAAACAGATTACCGTGGCGGAGCACCATGTTCGGAATCAGCATCTGGTTGTCAGGCGGTAAATCGGGGTGCAGCAACCGCGCACTCAGGCCGATAAACAGGGGTAAAATCGCAATAGTAATGTAAAAGAAAGAGGCCAGATAGGATGCCTGTACCGTGGTACGTTCAGATTTTGCCGACATAACACGCTGGAAAACATCCTGTTGTGGGATGGAGCCCAGGCCGATAGTCATCCAGGCGGCCATGTATTCAATAATGCCTTTGGCGTTCCAGTGCGGCAGAAACCGGAAAAAACCGTCAGGCATTTTGTCGGCCACCGTACTGATACCGCCAACCGGCTCCCACAGCATCACGACAATAATGATCAGCGCGATGACGATGATGATATTGTGGAAGAAGTCGGTTACGGAAATAGACCACATGCCGCCCAGCAGCGTATAAATGGCGACGATGATGGCGCTGACCACAATACCGATTTCGCGCGGCACCCCCGTTACCACTTCCAGTACAATCCCGATGGCGATAAACTGAGCCGCAATCCAGCTGAAATACGACGGAATCAGGATCAGGGCCGACAGCAACTCTGCCGACCGGCCGAACCGCAGGCGGAAGTAATCGGAGAAGGTAGTAATCTGTAAGCGGTACAGCGGTCTGGCATAAAAGGCGCCGACCAGAAAAAGGCAGAGCGCCGAGCCGAATGGTTCTTCGATGATCGCCAGCACGCCGCCCTCGACAAACGTGGCCGGAGCACCCATGATGGTTTCGGAGCCGAACCAGGTAGCAAACGTGGCTGAGGCGGCCAGCACAAGTGGTAAACTGCGGCCGGCCAGCACAAAGTCCTGCGTTGAGGTAACCCGCCGGGCTGCCCAGGCCCCCACGGCAATATTGGAAAGTAAATACAGCGCGATAAAAAACAGTAGCATATCCGATTGAGGTAACGCTACCAAAGCTACTAAAAAGTAGTAAACCAAATTTTATTCTATATTTACTATAGGCTTTATTTTGTTTGCTGTATCTTTGATTGTGCACACGTGTTGTTATGGTGTGGCCGATACTTGTCTATGAACCTATTGAAACGTTTCCTCTCAGTTTATGAGTCCCGTCTGGTGTTTGTGGTGGCAGCGCTGGTGTTTGTGGTCTTACTTGGCTTTTGTTTTCAGGCATGGCAGTCCGGCGAAGATGCCGGGATGCGGAGCGCGGCGGTTGGCGGAGGCCTGATGGTGCTGGTACAATATTACCGGCGGCAGCGGTCAAAAGTCTGACGAATGGTTTTGGTATTGGGTACATCAGGTTGTTGATATATGCCGCGAAATGCATATTTTAACAACCTGTTTTCTTTTATCCCGTACTGTCATGATCAAACCCACCTTCTGGTACGAGGCCGGCCGGTTTTTGCTCGGTTGCCTGCTTATTGTTCTTGCCAACTACGCCGTTGAATATACCTTTGACTGGTACAACGGAGAGCCTTTCACCCGCCCGCGCCTGACCAGCGGCATTCCCTTATTTGTTGTTTACTGGATTTTATGGCGGAAGCGGAAAAAGAAACCGCATCAAAGCCAATGACCTATAATGCCATTCAACCTAAACAAAGCTAAACATGATGACCAATCAATTGCCTGAGAGCCACGAGGCGCAGGAAACAACAGCCTGGTACCCGACGATTAAACAGGCCTGGTGGCTGATGGTCGTGCTGATGCTGATGCAGGTACCGGCCTCCATTCCCTCAATCGGCTTGAAAATAGCGGCTGAAAAGCTGGCAATACCGGTGCTGGATATGATTGGTCAGACGCTGGCCTATGTATTGGCGTTCGGGCTGACGATCTGGTATGCATTCCGGAAGCGGGGGAGCCGTACGTTGTCGTTTGCCACCGTGCCGGCCATTGCCTATCCGGTTGCGGCGGTGGGCATGATTGCCCTGGGGCTGCTGGCGGAGCCACTGGTGAGTGCTATTCCCATGCCCGACAAACTGAATGAGTTGCTGCGGGAACTGTTTAACAAGGATATGATTATCACGGCCGTAATTGCCGCACCGGTGCTGGAAGAGGTGCTGTTCCGGGGCATCATTCAGGATGGTTTTCTGAAGCAATACAGTCCGGCGAGATCTATTATCTGGTCGGCGGTTATTTTCGGGGTCATCCACATGATTCCGGCGCAGGCCCTTAACGCCTGTTTTCTCGGCCTTGCGTTCGGCTGGCTGTACTATCGCACCCGGTCACTCTGGTTGTGCATGTTTCTGCATTTTGTGAACAACAGCCTCAGCTCGCTGCCGCTGTTGTTTGATGAACCTCTGGATATGGATGTAAACATGACCCGTGATTGGGTTGGCAACGACGGGCTGTATGTTGGTCTGCTGGCTGCCTGCGCGGCTGTATGTTACGGTTGTTATGCGTACCTGAACCGGATATTGCCCCGGGCTCAGGCCCTGTAAACTTTTATGCCGATTACCGGTATCCGCGTTGCCAGTATTTCTGCAAGGTAGCCGGATTTTCAGCGTAGAGTTCAACAAAGCCGCAACTACCGCAAACGCGGGCTTTAACCGGCATTAGAAGCTGATCGCGCAACTGCATCCAGACCTGAGGGTCTTTGGGCTCTTTCAGTTTTAATTGTAAGCCACCGATAGTATCATAAGTAGTATGGGTTTCAACCGGAAACATCATCTCGGTTGATCCACATTTAAGGCATTTCACCGTGTCCATATTAGTTAAAATGGTTTATCTGCACAGCTTATGCAGGCTGTGCAGATAGACCGCTTCAGTTTTCCTGTTTCACCAGGTCAATATTATAATGCAGTCCCCGGTTATCGCGGCGCGACATGGCGGCTTTGATGACCAGATACGCGACTTCAATCATGTTGCGCAGCTCGCAGATGCGGGCCGATACGTTGGATTGGCGGTACAACTCCTCGTGCTCCAGATAAATCAGGCCCAGACGGTCCATCGCCCGCTTCATCCGGCGGTTTGAGCGCACAATCCCGACATAGTTCGACATAATCGACTCCAGTTCGCGCTGCATTTCCGTAACCAGAACCAACTCCTCGGGGTGTGTGGTGCCACGGTCGTCCCAATCCGGAATGTTGTCCGGAATGGCCGCTTCTTCGTATTCTTCAATGGTTTTCAGGTAGGCTCTGTGTCCGAATACAACGGCTTCCAGCAAGGAGTTGGACGCCAGCCGGTTAGCGCCGTGAAGGCCTGTGCAGGAACACTCACCGGCCGCATACAGGAAATTAAGGTTCGTCTGCCCGTGCTCGTTAACCTTAATACCCCCGCACATGTAGTGCTGTGCCGGTACGACCGGAATAAAATCCTTGCGCACATCAATGCCGAGGTGATCGCGGCAATAAGCCGTGATGTTCGGGAAATGTTCAATAAACTCGTCGTAATTGCAGTGCGTCACATCCAGATAGACGTGCGGATCACCGTATTTTTTCATCTCGGAGTCAATCGCGCGGGCCACAATGTCGCGCGGAGCGAGTGACAGCCGGGGGTCGTAATGCTCCATGAAGGTTTCGCCTTTCATGTTGCGCAGAATCCCGCCGAAACCGCGGACCGCCTCCGAAATCAGGAAGTTTGGTTTCTTGCCTGGCTCATACAAGGCCGTCGGGTGAAACTGAATAAACTCCATGTCCTTGCAGATGGCTTTGGCGCGGTAGGCCATCGCAATGCCGTCGCCGGTAGCAATGGTCGGGTTGGTCGTGTTCTGATAGATATTACCGATACCGCCTGTGGCCAGCAGGGTTGTTTTCGCCAGAAACCGCTCAACCGAACCGGTTTCGGTATTAAGCACATAAGCGCCGAAGCACTTGTTATCCGTATCGTAACGATGCACGGTTTCGCCCAGGTGGTGGCGGGTGATGAGGTCTACCGCGTAGAAATGGGTCAGAATGGTGATCGAGGGCATCGAATGGGCCTTTTCGAGAAGCGCCCGTTCGATTTCGGCACCCGTAATGTCTTTAAAGTGCAGAATCCGGTGGTCGGAGTGACCGCCTTCCCGCGCCAGGTCATATTCGCCGTCTTCTTCCTTATCGAAGCGGGTGCCGTAGCTGATGAGCTCGCGGATACGCTCGGGCGCTTCCCGCACCACGATTTCCACAATCTTCCGGTCGCTCAGGAAGTCTCCGGCGATCATGGTGTCTTCAATGTGTTTTTCAAACGAGTCATCTTCCGACCAGACGGCGGCGATACCTCCCTGGGCGTATTTGGTATTGGTCTCGTCGGCCCAGACTTTGGTAATGACCGCAATCCTTACGGGTTGCTGACGTTCTTCAAAATGAATAGCCAGCTTGGTTGCATAACTCAGCCCCGCAATTCCGGAGCCGACGACGAGGAAATCATATTGATTAGGCATTGGCAGCATCGATCAATGTTACAGGTCACCTTCCTGAGACAGGCTTAACTCAATTCCAGCATTCTAAGCACCGACGCTTCCGCTTTTACCCGAACGTCTTCCGGTACGTTGATTTCGGGGAGCTCGTAGTACAGGCAGTTGTAGAGCTTTTCGAGCGTATTCATCTTCATGTACGGGCATTCGGAGCAGGCGCAGGTGTTGTTCTCACTCGCCGGGGCCGGAATGATCTTCTTGTTCGGAACGGCCTGCTTCATCTTATGCAGAATACCGGCTTCGGTACCCACAATAAACACCTCGTCCGGACTATCGACTACGTATTTCAGCAGCGCTGTTGTGGAACCGATGTAGTCGGCCTGGGTCAGAATATGTTCCTGGCACTCAGGGTGAGCGATGAATTTTGCCTCCGGATATTTTACCCGCAGGGCATTCAGCTTCTCCTGCGAAATGTCGATGTGAACGATGCAGGCACCGTCCCAGAGTACCATGTCGCGGCCGGTTTTATTCATGATGTACCGGCCGAGGTTGGCGTCCGGTGCAAAAATAATTTTCTGATCAGCAGGCAGGCTCTGTACGATCTTCAGCGCGTTCGACGAGGTAACGATGATGTCGGAAAGCGCCTTAATGTCGGCCGAGCAGTTGATATACGACAAGACAATGTGGTCGGGATACTGCGCCTTAAAGGCCGCGAACTGATCGGCAGGCGCCGAGTCGGCCAGGGAGCAGCCGGCGTTTGTATCCGGAATAACGACTTTCTTTTCCGGTGACAGGATTTTAGCGGTTTCGCCCATGAAGTGCACGCCGCAAAACACGATCATGTCGGCTTCGGTAGCAGCGGCCTGCTGGCTGAGGCCAAGGCTGTCGCCGATGTAGTCGGCCAGGTCCTGAATGTCGCTGTCGACGTAGTAATGAGCGAGAATAACGGCGTTTTTCTCTTTTTTCATCCGCCGGATTTCGTCAATCAGTACCTGTTTATCTTTTGGGGTCGAGCGGCTGATATAACCAACCTGTGCGACTTCTTCTTCGAGTGTTAACGGGAATGTTGCCATGCTGTTTATGTGTTTTGCCACAAAGTCACGAAGTAAAAAGCAGCACGAAGTGTTGGCTTCGTGTTCCTTAATTTCCTGGTGTCTTTGTGGTTCGAAAACTAATATGCTTTCAAGCTCAGGTCAAGGCTTTTGATCTGATGGGTCAGCGCGCCCGACGAGATGTAATTCACACCTGTTTCGGCATAGGCCCGCAGGTTGGTTTCGTCGATGCCGCCGGAAGCTTCGGTCACAAACCGGCCATCGACCAGCTTTACCATCTCTCTGATCTGATCCGGCGTAAAGTTATCGAGCAGAATGATATCGACGTTGCCGACGCGGATTACCTCTTCTACTTCTTCCCGCGTCCGGGCTTCCACCTCGATTTCGAGTGTCCGGCCGGTGCGTTGCAGGTATTCGTTGGCTTTCGTAATCGCCGCTTCGATACCACCCGCATAGCTGATGTGATTGTCCTTGATCAGGATCATGTCATACAGCCCGAAGCGGTGGTTTTCGGCGCCACCGATATGCGTCGCCATTTTCTCGCAAAGGCGGAAGTTCGGGGTCGTTTTCCGCGTATCGAGGAGTTTAGCCTTAGTGCCTTCCAGCAGTTTAACCATCTGACGGGTGTGCGTGGCAATGCCGCTCATCCGCTGCATGGTGTTCAGTACCAGCCGCTCGGCTTTCAGAATATTCTGCGAATTACCGCTGACCGTCAGTACAATATCACCGGGCTTAATGTCGATACCGTCTTCGATCAGTACGTCGACCTCAAACGTAGGGTCAACTTCGTTAAAGATCGCCAGGGCAACATCAACACCGGCAAGCACGCCGGCTTCTTTGACTAATAGCCGCGCCCGCCGTTTGGCATCGGCCGGAATGGTAGCGAGGGAAGTATGATCGCCGTCGCCGACATCTTCGGCCAGGGCAGTTCGTATGAAATCCTGTAATGTCATGATTGGAAGGTAAAGAAACGATAACCGGTAGCGGTTAAGCAGAAAACACGGTCAGAAATAACGTTAAATGAGTAATGTCGTTCAGCAACTGTCTTTCTTCTTACGTCCTTTGCTTACTTCGCCGGCTGGTTCTTCACTGATTTTAGGCGAAAGTTAAGAGATTCTTGAACGAATATGAACATTGCGTTAATTGGCTACGGAAAAGTTAGCCACCTGCATGCAAAAGCGGCTCAGCAAGCGGGTACACTCGTGGCCGTCTATGGCCGTGATGCAACCAAAGCCGCAGCCTTTGCGCAACAATATAACATACGACCCTACACAAATGTTGCTGAAATGGTCGCGACTGAGCAAGTGGACGTGTGCATTGTCTGTACACCCCATCCGGCTCACCGTGAACCGGCCGTTGCTGCCCTGGAAGCAGGTGCCAACGTGCTGGTCGAAAAACCACTGGCCTCAACAGTAGCTGACTGTGATGCCATGATCAATGCGGCGAAAAAGGCCGGTCGTTGGTTGGGTACTATTAGTCAGCGGCGCTTCTACCGCTCGTCGCAACGGGTGCGGGAGGCAATCGATGCCGGAAAAATCGGGAATCCATCGCTGGGGATGGTGAATTTGCTGGGCTGGCGCGATGAAGCCTATTACCGCAGCGATCCGTGGCGCGGCTCATGGGCCGGCGAGGGTGGAGGCGTGCTGGTCAATCAGGCCCCGCATCAGCTGGATTTACTGCTCTGGTACATGGGCGAGCCGGACGAGCTGTTCGGTATCTGGAAAAATATCAACCACCCGTATATTGAGGTGGATGACACCGCCGTGGCCATTGTGAAGTTTAAAAACGGCGGCATCGGTAATATTGTGGTCAGTAACTCGCAAAAGCCGGGCATCTATGGAAAAGTGCATATCCACGGACAGAACGGGGCGTCAATCGGCGTGCAGACCGATGGTGGTTCCATGTTTGTGGCCGGGATGACAACCATTCAGGAGCCGCCCGCCAATGATCTGTGGACGGTGCCGGGCGAAGAACAGCTGCTGGCGGGATGGGTGGCGGAAGAAGCCGCTCATTTTGAGACCATCGATGTGATGTCGCACTTTTTTGCCGAGCAGCTCCGCGACTTCTGCGAAGCTGTGCGCGACAACCGGCCGCCGCTGGTTACGGGTGAAGACGGTCGCCGGGTGGTGGCCCTGTTTCAGGCTATTTACGAATCAACCCGGACGGGCGGTGTCGTTAAGTTTGCGGATCTTTAGCGGCTTTACGCAGGTTGTTGACCAGCAGATGGGCGCGGCGCGTTGGTTCGGGAATCCGGTAACCGCCGTCGCACTGTAACGTCAGCGCAATTGTGGTCTGTAAATCAATCAGATGGCCGGGCGATACGTAGACAGGCGTCACCTTGTTTTTTGTCCGTAACGCGGCTCCGACCACATCGCCGTAGTGCCGCATGGGTGTCCAGTTGCCCCGTTCGGGGGCGGGCGGATCAAACTTCCCGACCAGCACGGACTTGCCGCAGCCGAATGTCGGCTTATTGAGCCACAGACCACCGTGGCTGGCAATGCCGATCCGGCGCGGGTGGGCGGTGCCATGGCCGTCGAACATCACCACGTCGGGGTCGGTCTCCAGATTCGCCCAGGCTTCGAGCAGGGCCGGAATCTCCCGGAACGACAGCAGACCCGGAATATACGGAAACGTAGCCGTGCTGACGACGCCTGATTCTTCAATGGTCTCAAGCGTGTCAAGGCGGAGTACCACAATGCCGGCATAAACCGTCTCTTCAAACTTATTGAACGAGATGTCACAGCCTGCAATGGTCGTAAACGAACCGGCCGGCTGTTCAATCCGGACACGGTGCCGTAGTGTCTGTTGCAGCGCAACGGCCTCCGCCGGTGTCAGATTCCAGTCGTGCAGATGTGTATAGTTTGCCATGGTATGTCCTAAAACCCGGATTTCCGGAACTTGTTCCGATACTATTTTATTTCGAAAGCATCCGGCCTGTGGGAAACCAACCGGCGGATTCGTACAATCAAACAGATCCCTGAACCTTTATGTCTGAATCGTCTATGAACCGGCGCCGGGCTTTATCCGCATTAGGTGCCTTGTCTGGTGCGTCGATGGCTCCCGCCTTAACGGCTGCTGCCACGTCAGCGCATGAGCCGGCCTTGCTGAAGGCTGCTCCCGCCTTTGTACCCTGTATGAATATGAGCACGTTGCGCGGCCATAAACTCGGGTTTGTGAAAGAGCTGGAAACTGTATCAAAAGCCGGTTTCCGGTCGGTTGAAATCTGGGTCGATACCCTGCAGAATTACCTGAAAGGCGGCGGTACCGCTGCGGAAGCCCGCCGGATACTGGGTGATCTGGGGATAAAAATAGAAAATGCGATTGGGTTTGCGCCCTGGATTATCAGCGATGATGCCGCGCGGACCAAAGGGCTTGATCAGCTGAAACGGGAAATGGAGCAACTGGCCGAAGTAGGGTGTATGCGGACAGCAGCCCCGGCGGTTGGCGCAACCGATCCTAAAGGCGAAAAACTGGATTTGCGGAAAGTCGCCGAACGCTACCGTGCTATTCTGGACCTGGGCGATCAGACCGGTGTGGTACCGCATCTGGAATTATGGGGCTTTTCGCATAACCTGAACCGGCTGAGCGATGTCATGTACGTGGCCATCGAAAGTGGTCATCCGAAAGCGCGGGTGCTGCTCGATGTATATCACCTCTACAAGGGTGGTTCGAGCCTGGACAGCCTGCCGCTGGTTGGGCCGACGGCTATTGAGGTTTTTCACGTCAATGATTATCCGGCGAATATGCCGCGTGAAACGATTGTCGATGGCGACCGGGTATATCCGGGTGACGGCGTTGCTCCGATTCAGAATATTCTGCGGAAAATTAAAACCGACGGAAAAACGATTGTTCTGTCGCTTGAGGTCTTTAACAAGGGCTACTATGCTCAGGATGCCGCCGTGGTGGCGAAGACCAGCTTTGAGAAAATGAAGAAAATGATTGGTGCGGTATAAAACGAACAGGATTACAGGATGAACAATATTGATGTCAACTAGAAAACATCCTGTTCATCCTGTAATCCTGTCCGGATATAATGACTATTTCAGCGTGGCTACCGCGTCTTTGATGCGCTGGATCGCTTCGGCCAGTGCTTCGTCGGCAGCGGCGGTTGAGATCCGGATGCAGTTAGGTGCCCCGAAGCCGGAACCGGCTACTGTCGATACATACACTGAATTTAACAGCCAGCCCGCGAAATCATCAGAATCGTTGATGGTTATTGTGCCGTCTGATTTGCCATAGTAGTAGCTTACGTCCGGGAAGGCGTAGAACGCACCCTGCGGTACATTTACCTTGAAGCCTGGTACGTCCTGAAGCAGTTTTACCACCAGATCACGGCGACGTTCGTATGCCTTGCCCATGTCGTAGGTAGGCTGCATGTCGCCGGTCAGGGCTGCAACGGTTGCTTTCTGGGCAATCGAGTTGGTGCCTGACGTTACCTGGCCCTGTAATTTTTCCACACCGTCGGCAATCCATTTCGCCGCACCGATGAAACCAATCCGCCAGCCGGTCATGGCAAAGCCTTTGGCAACACCATTTACGGTGATTACGCGGTCGGCAATGGCCGGAATCGAACCAATGCTGAAGTGGCCTTCCGGTGTAAAGTTGATGTATTCGTAGATTTCGTCGGCCAGCACAAACACGTTCTCATGGCGGGCAACTACCTCGCCGATCGCACGCAGTTCTGCTTCTGAATAGACCGAACCGGTCGGGTTGTTCGGCGAGGCAAACATCACCACTTTCGTCCGGTCCGTAATGGCGGCTTCGAATTGCTCCGGCGTTACCTTGAAGTCGTTTTCAAAGGTGCCATCTACCACAACTGATTTACCTTCAGCCAGTTTTACCATTTCCGAGTAGCTTACCCAGTATGGTGAGAAAATGATCACCTCGTCGCCGGGGTTAACCAGCACCTGAATCACATTGGCCAGGGAGTGCTTGGCACCCGTTGACACAACGATATTTTCCGGTTTCCAGTCGATATTATTATCCCGTTTAAACTTGTCTGCAATTGCTTTACGGAGATCAGGGTAACCAGCTACCGGAGAGTAACCGTGGAAGCCGTCGTCGATGGCTTTCTTGGCTGCTTCACAGATGTGAGCGGGTGTTTTGAAATCAGGCTCGCCAACGCTGAGACTGATTACTTTGTGGCCCTGTGCGGCCAGCTCGCG
The DNA here is from genome assembly GCF_057652235.1 of Arsenicibacter sp. R0_47. Classification (NCBI taxonomy): domain Bacteria; kingdom Pseudomonadati; phylum Bacteroidota; class Cytophagia; order Cytophagales; family Spirosomataceae; genus Arsenicibacter; species Arsenicibacter sp. R0_47. The sequence continues at coordinate 69,487 of NZ_JBYFCJ010000003.1, forward strand.
TGCTTTTTTAGTCATCGCCAGCGTTGAAGATTCTTCTAACGCGTTGATCCGGTCGGCTAACAGACTGGCGGTTTCAAGCAATGCAGACATGATTCGGATTATTTAATTATTAAATTGATAACAAATCAGGGGCAAAGGTACTAATTGTTTAGTCGAAAGGTACAATTGTTTGAAAATTAAAAATTTCCTTTCCGCCAGATTATCATTTCATTAGGCTTTCAGATCAATCCGGCGTCCGGTTTCGGCAGCCTGGTAAATGGCCTGCATCAGCCGCACATCGCGCAAGCCTTCCTGACCCGTAATGTGATCGGGCAAGGTTTCATTGTTCAGCAACACCTTACAGATGTTGTCCATGTGGTTGGCCTGGTGGTGAACGACCGGCTGCTCAATCGGCCCTTTGCTGGTGCGGCCTTTCAGCGGACCGTATCCGAAAGCCGGCGACAACTCAAACCAGCCGTTTTCGCAGGAAGCATACAGCCGTTCGACGCCGGCCGCATAGCTTGTGGTCGAGTTACTGACCACACCCCCCGGGAACTGAAACTGCCAGAAGAGGGTCTCTTCCACCTCTTTGAACTTCTGGAGGTCGGTTTTGGGGCCGAACTGCGCCGTTACCGAAATGGGTTCAAGACCGGTCACATACCGCGCGCCCTGGATGGCGTAAATACCTACGTCCATCAGCGGACCACCGCCTGCCAGGGCTTTTTTCAGTCGCCACTGCGTCGGGTCGCCGATGCGGAACCCGTCACTGGCTTCCACAAACTTAACCTTACCGAAAACCTTTTCCTGCCCGAGCCGCATCACTTCCCGCGTAAAGGGTTCATAATGCAGCCGGTAGCCGACGGCCAGCTGGCGGTTTGCTTTTTTACAGGCATCGATCATATCCTGACACTCCTTAGGCATAATGGCCAGCGGTTTTTCACAGATGACGTGTTTACCTGCCTGCGCCGCGCGGATCACGTATTCGGCGTGCATGGAGTTTGGCAGCACCACATACACCACGTCAATATCGCGGTTGTCGGCAATGCGGTCAAAGGTTTTGTAATCGTAGACGTTCTGCTTCGGAATGTTGTATTTCTGCATCCATTGCTCGGCCTTTGCCGGTGTGCCGGTGACGATGCCCGCCAGCCGGCAATATTGGGTCTGTTGCAGGCCGGGCGCCAGCTGATTAGTGGCATAACTACCCAGCCCTACCAGCGCTACACCCAGCTTACGGTCCTGCCCGAACAGTTCGCGTTTCTGAGCAGCCAGCTGAGCCAGATACTGATCATTGTCAAAGGAATTGGCGAAACCCGTGGCGGGCAGCGCTAAGGCCGAAGCCCCCAGACCTGCCAGAAAATTACGCCGGGAAAAGGAAGAAGATGTTGTCATGCGGGAAAAGGATTGTCGTGACTGTAAATGTACGAATCATGACAAATATAAGAGCCTCTTTATACAGGGCATCCCCGTATAAAAAGGCTCTTAAAAAAATGAGGGACAGGCGCGTCAGCGCGTTAATCGGCTATCCCAATCTGAATATCGGTGACACACTTCTCAGGATGCTCAAAATCAACATAACTGTAAATCTCACGCACCCGCCCGTCATACGTATACCCCTGCTGATAAAACTGCCCGAATAATAGATCGTATACCTCGGGAAGACACCCCCAAGGCCCCTTGAAGCGGTAGGACGCGCTGCGAAAGGAGCGGATGGTTTCGTATGTGAACTGATCTGATAAACGACCCGGCTGCTGAATCGGAAGGGCAATGGTAAGCTGAAATTCATGGTTAGGGTCATTGTTTGCGTCGGTATAAAGCCAGTTAACAGGGCCTGCAATGGTCAGGTTAAGCCGATGGGCTTCCGCATACAGCCTTTCGGTGAGCGGAACGGTTTGATCGTGCAATGTGCTTAAGGTCGCCATTGTCCGGCAGCAGAGGGCAGTAACGGGAGCGTTCTCCTGAATCCGGAGCGCATTTGACGGGATGGAAATCTGAGATGTCATTAGTATTTGTTGTTTAATAAATGACTATAACAAAAATAACATCAGGCAGTGACAGCCCTATGTCAGCAGGGTTTGCGGAAAACAAAAAAGCCGGCCCGAAATTCGGACCGGCTTTAGGCTTTTAGTTATGTTGGTTGTGTATTGTTGGATTGTATTGCCTAGAAAATGTACTTGTTTTCGGCAATCATCGCATCGGCGATCCGGCGACGGGCCTCCTTCAGGTTCATTGGTTCAATTTTCGTAAATCGTTTCAGGCCCATCAGCATCACACGCAGTTCGTCGCCTTCGGCAAAAGAGGTGATGGCTGCACGGCCGGCATTATTGACCTTTTCAACGGCCTCCTGCAGGTAAACCAATGCCAGTTCTTTCTGCAGACTCATGGCGGCTTCACCTTTCAGGCCGATTGTTTTTTCAACACGCAGGAGTACCGACTCGGCCGCGTAAATTTCAATGGCCATATCGGCTACGTTCATCAGAATCTCCTGTTCGTCAGAGAGCTTCATCATAAACTTCTGCACGGCAGCTCCTGACACCATCAGTGCTGCTTTTTTCAGGTTCCGCAGCACTTTCTTCTCGGCAATGAACAAGCCTTCTTCTTCATCAGCGCCGAAGTCCGGGATCGACATGATTTCCTTTGACACAGCCATGGCCGGTGTCATCAGGTCCAGTTCGCCCTTCATCGCACGCTTCAGCATCATATCGACTACCAGCATGCGGTTGATTTCGTTGGTACCTTCGAAAATCCGGTTGATACGGGCGTCGCGGTAAGCGCGGTCCATCGGCGCGTCGGCTGAGTAACCCATACCGCCATATACCTGAACACCTTCATCAACTACGTAATCAAGGGCTTCTGAACCGTGCACCTTCATGATCGCACACTCAATGGCGAACTGTTCCAGCGCTTTCAGCTTCGCCGGGCCGTCGGCCATACCTTGTGCCTTCAGGGCTTCGATCAGGTCGTCGATATTCTGACCGGCGCGGTACGATGCTGATTCGGATGCGTATACTTTAACCGCCATTTCGGCTAGCTTGTGCTTGATGGCACCAAACTGCGAGATCGGCGTTTTAAACTGTTTCCGCTCGTTTGAATACCGAATAGCGTTGTTAATGACTTCTTTCGATCCGCCGACAGCAGCAACACCGAGTTTGATACGGCCGATATTCAGGATATTAACCGCAATCTTAAAGCCATTGCCGCGCTCCGACAACAGGTTCTCGGCCGGCACTTTCAGGTCGTTGAAGAAAATCTGCCGGGTGTCTGAGCCCTTGATACCCATTTTATGCTCAGGTTCATTCATCGTAATACCCTCGAAAGAGCGCTCTACGATAAACGCCGACAGGTTCTTGTCGGTCTGTCCGTTTTCCTCAATCTTGGCAAATACGATGTAGACATCAGCGAAACCACCGTTGGTGATCCACATTTTCTGCCCGTTGAGGATATAGTGCTGCCCGTCTTCCGACAGAACCGCTTTTGTTTTACCCGAATTGGCATCTGAACCTGAATCCGGTTCGGTCAGGCAGTAAGCTGCTTTCCATTCGCCGGAAGCCAGTTTAGGCAGGTATTTTGCTTTCTGTTCTTCATTGCCATAATACACAATCGGCAGGGTGCCGATACCGGTATGTGCCGATAAGGCAACCGAGAACGAATGGCCGGCACCTGTTACTTCGGCTACCAGCATGGAGGTGTTGAAGCTCATGCCGAATCCGCCGTACTCTTCCGGCACCGAGGTGCCTAACAGGCCCAGTTCACCGGCTTTATCCATCAGCGATGAAATCAGCTCCGGTGATTTAGCTTTATCAATATCTTCCAGACGCGGCCAGATCTCACGTTCCAGGAACTCCCGGCACGTAGCCGCAATCATCTGCTGCTCTTCCGTAAACTCTTCCGGGATGAATACCTGAGCAGCGTCGGTCTCTTTGATCAGAAATTCTCCGCCTTTGATAGACGCTTTGTTGTCCGTCGCAATCATGGTTTATTGTTTGTTATGCTTGCATACTAATTATGTCACAAATAAAATAAGATCGTTAATAGTATGCAAGCATACAATTAAAATATTTTTGTGTTGATTTAAGAAATAGTTTTACGAAAGCCTTAAACCCGATACTATATGAAAGCTGTTTTATGCCGGTCCTTTGGCGGACCGGAGACCTTGCAGATTGACGATATTGACTGGCCGGTACCGGCGGCGAATGAGGTCCTGATCACCGTAAAAGCCTGCGGTGTCAACTTTCCGGATACGCTGATTATTGACGGGAAATACCAGTTTAAACCACCGTTCCCGTTTTCGCCGGGCGGTGAGGTGGCGGGCGTTATCAGGGCAGTAGGGGAGGGCGTCACCCATCTGAAGCCGGGCGATGCCGTACTGGCGCTGACCGGCTGGGGCGGTTTTGCCGAAGGCGTGGTAATTGACAGCCGCCGGGTGTTTCCGATTCCGCCGGGGCTGGATTTTCAGACGGCGGCGTCAATGCTGTATACGTTCGGAACATCGTATCATGCCCTGAAAGACCGTGCGCAGCTGCAACCCGGCGAAACCCTGCTGGTGCTTGGTGCGGCCGGCGGGGTCGGACTGGCGGCTGTTATGCTTGGCAAACTGATGGGAGCAACAGTCATCGCTGCTGCATCGACCGCCGGAAAGCTGGCCCTTTGCCGTGAATATGGTGCCGATGAAACCATTAACTACAGCGAAGACGACCTGCGGAACCGGCTGAAAGAACTGACCGGCGGCAAAGGCGTCGATGTGGTGTATGATCCTGTCGGCGGTGCGCTGGCCGATCCGGCGCTGCGGTCTATGAACTGGAACGGGCGGTATCTGGTCGTTGGATTCGCGGCGGGAAAAATACCGGACTTGCCGATGAACCTGCCTTTACTGAAAGGCTGCTCGGTAGTGGGTGTATTCTGGGGGGCGTTTGCTGAGCGGCAGCCGAAAGACAACGCCCGTAATCTGGCCGAAATCATTCAGTTTCTGCAAACCGGTAAAATCAAACCGCACATTCAGGCAGTTTATCCGCTGGAACAGGCGGCACAGGCCCTGACGGAGATGCAGGCGCGCAAGGTTATGGGTAAACTACTCATTGCACCATAAAGTAAAAAGGGCTTCATCAAAGCCCTTTTTGCAACTTCCTTTACGATGTATGGCAGAATGGATATAGTTAGAAAGCTATTCGCTGGAAAGCTTTGATTGTAGAATCAGCTTTCATTCTATATCATGAGAGTCTTCTGGTTAGAATGTCACCTGTTAAACACACCTGTCTGGCCCGGTCTTCCCTAAACGCACGTCGAAGTTCATCTCATAATCTGCTACAATTATCGCATATTTTGACGGATACAGCTTTTGTTTTTTGGACAATTGCTTTTGTTTTTTGGCCAAAGATTACCGGCTTTTAATATACTCAGTTGGGGTCATTGTATACAATTCTTTGAACCGCGTTGAAAAATAAGCCAGATTTTCAAATCCGGTGGCATAGGCGGCCGACGTAATGCTTTGTCCTTCCCGCAGCATCTGAGCCGCACGCTTTAACCGGTATGACCGGATAAGGTCACTGGCGTTCATACCGATCAGTGCCTGGAGCTTCCGGTGCAGGGTCCGCTGGCTTACCGATACGGCCGTGGCCAGTACTTCAACGGTCAGCTCGGCATTGTCGAGGTTGTTATCAATGGCAGCGTATAACTGCTGCATAAAGTCGTCGGTACCCAGTGACTGGTTCAGCGACGAATCCGGCTGCCGGAACAGTTGCTGGTAAAACGTCCGGAGTTGTTGCTGATACGTCAGCAGGTTCCGGACCCGCAGGCGCAGTTCGTCGGTATGAAACGGTTTGGGGAGGTAATCATTGGCGCCCGCATTGAGCCCGTCAATCCGGCTGTCCTGCCCGGCTTTAGCCGTGAGGAGCATGACGGCGATGTGGCTTGTTTCCGGCGTTTGTTTGACCCGCTGACACAGTTCAAAGCCATTCATAAACGGCATCATCACATCCGAAATGATTAGCTCCGGTAATTCATGGGTGATAATCTCCCAGGCTTCCCTGCCGTTGGTGGCTGTCAGAACGCGGTACAGTTTTCCCAAGGCCCGGGCCAGAAACATGCGCAGATCCTGATTGTCTTCAACGATCAGAATAAGCGGGCTTTCCTCACTTTCGCCCGGCAGATCCTGTACCTGAATTACCGGCGCCGGCTGATGTATTTCTGCGGGAGCGTTACCGGCCAGCGGCCACAGCACATCGGACGTCTGAATCGGGGTTAGTTCTTCGTTCAGCGGCTCCATGGGCAGCCATACCGAAAACGCACTTCCTTGCCCGGGCTTACTGGTTACGGTAATCTCGCCTCCTAACAAATCACAAAGCTCTTTAACCAGCGCCAGACCAATACCGGTGCCTTCATAGGCGCGGGTCATGGACGGGTCTGCCTGGTAGAACCGGTCGAACAGGTGGATCTGCTGATCCTGTGTCAGCCCGACGCCGGTATCCGATACGGTCAGTTGCAGGCCTTGCCGCTGGCTGGGGCCAACGCCGACGCTGGGCAGCGACTCGAGTGAACTGCCGGAGGTGAAGGGTGTGGCCGTAATGGTTACGGTACCGCCTTCAGCCGTAAATTTTAACGCATTCGATAACAGATTTAAGATGATTTTTTCCAGCTTATCGGCGTCGAACAGCCAGATACCTTTAACCTGCAGATCCGTTATCAGCAGCATGGATTGTTGTTTTGCCTGTGCCCGGAACCCGTTGATGAGCTGTTCCAGAAACTGAAGCAGATCGCTTTGCTGGAGCGAAATCCCCATTTTATTGGCTTCCAGCTTGGCCAGATCCAGCAGCTGATTAATCAGCCGCAGCAGATGGTTGCTGTTGCGGAGTATCGACATCAGATCCTGATGAACCGATTTAGTAAGATCCTGCCGGTCTAACAGGTCTTTTGCCAGCGTCATGATAAGGGTCAGCGGCGTCCGGAATTCATGGGTAATGTTCGAGAAGAACCGTGTTTTCAGTTCTTCGAGGACTTTGATCCGTTTCGACTCCCGCTGGGCCCTGACCTGAATAATGGCTTTGTCGAGTGTTGCCTGCAGGTCTGTCAGCTGAATCGGTTTCAGGATAAAATCAAAGGCCCCCCGGTTCATGGCCGTACGGATATTGTCCATGTCGCCATAAGCCGATACAATAATCGTAATGCCGTCAAAAGAGGAGCCGGCGAGGTAATCCAGCAGGGTGAGCCCGTCAATGTCCGGCATGTTAATGTCGAGCATCAATACATCTATGAGCTGGTTGTCTGCCTTAAGAATGCCCAGGGCTTCGAGCCCGCTGTTTACAAATGAAAAGTGGTAGTGTTGTTCTTCGATAAAATGGCGGAACACCTGTTTCAGCAGAAGTTCGACATCAGGTTCATCGTCAACAACCAGAATTCTGGCGGTCATAGGTTAAACTGACTAAATGTGGTGTGTGCTGTAATCAGACAGGAATACTGATCGAAAACTCAGTGAATTTTCCCCACCGGGTATCAACAATCAACTGCCCTCCGTAGCCTTTCGTAATAATATCGTAGCTTAATGATAAGCCGAGACCCGCTCCCTGACCTGTTGGTTTGGTCGTAAAAAATGGCTGAAAAATTTTGTGTACAATGTTTGCGGGAATGCCCATGCCGTTGTCTTTAACGCGTAAAATAACCCGATTGTCCACACAGGTACTACTTAGCCAGATGCAGGGCTGGTAGTCATCGGCGGACTGTAACATCTTCTCGCCGAGCGTATAAAAAGCATTTGTGTACAGGTTCACAAAGACCCTGCCGAGGTCCTGCGGCACTGCCATTACTTTATCCGGACAAGGTTGCAGATCCAGGTACAGCCGGACATCGCTGAGTCGTTTATTCTTTTGACATACACTTTTGTGGGTTTGCTGTAAGTAGTCGCCGGCAAGCGCATTCAGATCGACAGGCTGCCGGTCGCCCGTTCCCAGATGGCTGTGCTGAAGCATCCCTTTAATGATTGACTCTGCCCGTTGGCCGTGGTGAATAATCCGGTCCAGGTTTACGGTAAGGGTGTCGGCGACCTCCAGTGGTTTGTTATCTGTTGTTCCGTTAAGGTGATTTTTAATTTCGGAGACTAAAGTAGTAGAAACAATGGCAAAATTGTTGACAAAATTGAGCGGATTTTGGATTTCGTGGGCAATTCCGGTGGCCAGCTCCCCGAGTGAGGCCATTTTTTCTTTCAGAACCAGCTGATTCTGGGTATTCCGGAGTTCAGTAATGGTGTTCTGAAGCTGGTGGCGCTGCTGGTCGATTTCTTCATTCTGGGTTTTTAGCCGGCTGGCCTGTCCGTCTATTTCGGCTTTCTGCATGGCCAGTTGCTGATTGCTGTCCTTTAACCGGCGATTGGTCATGATCAGCCGCCGTACAAGAAAGGCCCCCGCCCCCAGTCCTAAAAGCAGCATCAGTACCACCAGCCGCTGCTGGCTGAGGACTCGGTTACTGAGTACTTTTTCTTCCTGGAGCTGTGCGATCTGACTTTGTTTCTGCAGCAGTTTCTGGTTGTATTCCAGAAAGGCAACACGCCGCGAGGTAAGTTCACTGTTCAGACTGTCCTTATATGCGTTGTAGGCTTTCTGAAACTGAAATGCCCTGGCGTAGTCGTTCTGCCGGGCATAGATATCGGCCAGTACACTGGCGGCATCCCGTGCGTTTTCCTTGCTGCCCAGCAAAATTGAATTCTGGTAGGCAGGCAGGGCCAGTACGAGGGCGCTGTCTGGCTTTTGTGTATTCAGATAGGCGCGGGCAAGCGTTATGTACGTCCAGGTTAAAAATCCCTGATTATTGACCTTTTTAAAGGCCTTTATAATCGGCCGTGCGTAGGCAAAAGTCTGTTCGTAATCACCAAGATTTACATAGGTGCGGGCAAGGTTACCGGTCAGGGTCGCCGAAAACGTGTCCAGCTTCAGTTGTTGCGTTTGCCGGAGTGCCTGCCTGAAATAAGGAATGGCTTCCCGGTATTGGTTCTGGACCAGATGGGCTTCTCCGATACGCGCCAGAATGAGTGCACTTTCTTTCGAGACTTCGCCTGGCTTCAGTCGCTTCAGCGCCCGCTTCTGATAGTCAAAGGCTTGTTCATAATCACCGACCAGGCTGTAAAGCATCCCTAAATCCGTCATTATTTCAGTTAATAAGGGTGAAACGGGCGGCTTTTCTGCCATGGACTGGGCTTTTAACAACACTTCCAGCGATCGTGGAAAATCACCGAATGCGGTATAAATATCTGCCTGACGGTAGTAATTAACAATACTATCGGAATGACTTTTGAGGGCAGTCGTAATCTGTAAGTGTTGCTTCAGATAGGCGAGGCCGGCCGCTTTATTGCCTCTGCTTTTTACAAATTTTGCCAGACTGATTAGGATCGGGAGCTGATGACGGGGAGATTGACAGCTTCTGACGGTTTCGAGCGCCTGCAAATAGATTTGATAGGCTTCCTGATACCGCGCATGATGCTGAAGCGTTTCCGCTTTGCTGAGTATCTGCGCAACATATTGATCACATTGTACAGGGTTGCGTGCGGATTCTCCGGTTCGGGGCACTGCTGGCGAAAAGGCCTGCCCGTCACTTGTATGCGATAGTAAACAAACGAAGCTGAAAAAAAGGTATAGTTTCCACATTGTACCATGCATCCGACCAGGCATAACTTAAATCGAAGATGGCACAAAAAAGGCATAAGACGTTAATCTTATGCCTTTTTGTGTCAAAAAATGTTAGAGATTTTTCTTTTTCATTTCCTGAACGGCATAGTTTGCCGCCCGTGCCGTAAACGCCATATAGGTCAGTGACGGGTTGACGCAGGATGCCGAAGTCATGAATGCGCCGTCGGTCATAAACACGTTTTTGCAGGCATGTACCTGATTCCACTTGTTCAGAACGGACGTTTTCGGGTCATGACCCATACGGGCAGTACCCATCTCGTGGATACCGATACCCATGTTTTTCGACATATCATTGTATGGATTGACGTTCTTCACACCCGCTGCTTCGAGCATTTCGGCTGCGTCGTTCATCATGTCCTTACGCATTTTGATTTCGTTCTCACCGTAAGCAGCATCGAATACCACAACCGGTAAGCCCCACTTGTCTTTCTGGGTCGGCGAAAGGGTAAAGCGGTTTTTCTCGTTTGGCAACACTTCACCGAAGCCACCCAGACCCATCGTCCAGACGCCTGGCTGCGTGAGTTTTTCCTTGAATTCTGCCCCGAATCCTTCCATGCCATTGCCACGGCCCCAGCCTTCACGACCGGCACCGCCCTGATAACCGAAACCGCGCAGGTAATCACGTTTGTCGCCGTTCCAGTTGCGGTAACGAGGGACGTAAACCCCATTGGCGCGGCGGCCATAGTAGTATTTATCCTCAAAGCCTTCGTAGATACCCGAGGCACCGACAGCCAGGTGGTGATCCATGATGTTGCGGCCCAGCTGGTCAGAATCATTGCCCAGACCGTTCGGGAAGCGGCTTGATTTTGAGTTCATCATAATCGACGCACTGGCAATGGCCGATGCATTCATAAAGATGATCCGGGCATAGTATTCCCGAACCTCTTTCGTGTTCTGGTCGATTACCCGTACGCCTTTGGCTTTACCCAGTTTTTCGTCGTAAATCACCTCCGACACGATTGAGTCAGGGCGCAGGGTCAGGCGGCCGGTTTTTACTGCCGCCGGCAAGGTCGATGACTGGGTACTGAAATAACCACCATACGGGCAACCGCGCATACACTGGTTCCGGAACTGGCAGGCAGCGCGGCCCAGCGCATAGTGTTGTGGCTGCGGTGCTGTCAGGTGGGCGGTGCGGCCCATGGTTACTTTACGGCCGCCAAACTGCTTTTCAATCCGCGCCTTTACTTCGCGTTCAACGCAGTTCATGTCCATGGCCGGCAGGAACTGGCCGTCCGGCAGTACCGACAAACCGTCTTTGCTGCCACTAACGCCGATAAACCGCTCAACGTAGTCATACCAGGGAGCAACGTCTTTATAACGAACCGGCCAGTCGACGGAAATACCGTCTTTCAGGTTGGCCATGAAGTCTTCTTCGTTCCAGCGGTAGCTCTGGCGCCCCCACATCAGTGAGCGGCCGCCGACGTGATAGCCGCGGATCCAGTCGAACGGGCGGGTTTCCTGGTACGGGTTTTCCTTGTCGTTCTCGAAATGGTGGCGCCATTCTTCGTTGGCCGTGTAGCCGGTACGCATGTTGGCCCAGTATTCTTCAGCTGCCTGGGTTGTAATCCGGCCACGGTGCGGGAAATCCCACGGGTTGTTGGTCGCCGTTGTGTAGCCTTCGATGTGCTTGATGTCGCGGCCACGCTCCAGCATTAACACTTTCAGGCCTTTCTGGGTCAGTTCTTTCGCTGCCCAGCCGCCTGAAATGCCTGAACCTACGACAATTGCGTCGTAGGTAATATCTTTTATGGAATCAATGTTTAGGTACATGATCTGTCAATGGATAATGAACGGTGAAACGCAGGAGCAACACACTCCGGCGCTTTTGGCCGCTCATGGTCATTAAAATTAGATTGCCCAGGCTTTCTGACCGGGTTTGAGCGTAATACAGCCGTCGTAGCGGCCAGGGACAGCCACGTATTCCAGAGCCTGTGTACAGCCGATTTCAGACGTGAAGTAACCCATCAGCGTCAGGTCTTTCAGCATGGCGAAGAACGGCGTAAAGCGTTGATTTGCCGGAGCACCTGCCATATCCTTGCGCTGTTTTTTTGCCTCCTGCTCCAGCATTTTTACAACCTCAATCCGCTGGTTGTTGTCGCATTCAACGAATGACTTGTTGAAGCTGCCTTTGGCAATCTGATTTGTACGATCCAGACCCTCCTTAAACCGCTGCTGATCGGCTGGCTTATAACAGTCTTTCAGGACCACATCAATGATTTCGTTTACTTTTGCCGCCTTTGCACCAGGCGTATTGGTGGCCGGGATAATAACCTCGGCCAGTTCTGCTACCATCACATCCTGGTCGGCCGTCAGAAATACCGGAGCACCGGTAGCTGCGCGGCTGGCGACTGAGGCTTCGAGCGTATCAGCCAGCGCCGGGAACGACATAGTTGCTCCCATAAACGCAGCCACTCGCATGAGGGCGTCTCGTCTATTCATCATAAGTAGGTTTAAAAAAAACTAACGTAAAAACGTACAAAGGAGAAACAAATGTATAAAAAATGCGGTCCTTTTGTAGGATTGGCAGATGGTTATGGAATAAAAAAGGAGGACCCGTAAAATATTCCATCCTAAATATATTATTTAGCCGTTAATGTTGTAACTAGTAGATACAGCACTGGCAAGGCGGGCCTGTTGTTACCGGTATAAACACCCGCTATCGGAAAGAGAAGAACGGATTATGAAAAAGCAACTTAGCCTGTCGCAGGTCAGAGAATACGGGAATGTCGAATTTCTGGCGCGTCAGTTAGTCGAAGGGTTTATTACGGGTCTGCACAAATCGCCTTTTCACGGCTTTTCGGTGGAGTTTGCCGAACATCGTCTGTATAATACCGGCGAAACTACCCGTCACATTGACTGGAAGGTCTTTGCCAAATCGGAACGGCTGTTTGTGAAGCGGTACGAGGAAGAAACCAACCTGCGTTGCCATTTGCTGGTCGATACATCGTCGTCGATGTATTATCCGGAGAAGGATCAGGGCAAAATAACGTTCAGCATCATGGCGGCGGCCTGTCTGGCGTATCTGCTGCAACGGCAGAAAGATGCAGTCAGCCTGACAACGTTTGCAGACACCATTGACTTGCAGACGCAGGTGAAATCAACGCCGTCGCACGTCCACAAGGTATTTAACCACCTGGAGCAGTTGCTGCATCAGGCCCCGCCGCAACGCAAAACCTCGGCTGCTGACGTGATTCACCAGGTCGCCGAAAAAATCAATAAACGGTCGCTGGTAGTTATTTTCAGTGATATGTTCGAAAACGTGGAGAAGTCGGAGGCCCTGTTTTCGGCCCTGCAACACCTGCGCCACAACCTGCATGAAGTGTTGCTGTTTCACGTAACCGATAAAAAAACGGAAGAGGACTTTGCGTTCGATGAGCGGCCGTACGAGTTTATTGACCTCGAAACCGGCGACCGCGTGAAACTACAGCCCGGTCAGATCCGTGGTGAGTACCAGCAGGCCGTACGTTCGTATTTCCAGGAACTGAAGATGCGGTGTGGTCAGTACAAAATCGATTTTATTGAAGCGGATATCGCCCGTGGTTTCGATCAGATCCTGACCTCATACCTCGTTAAACGGGGAAAAATGAAATAACCGGTTTTCTTCCGGTTGCTGGCTATAAAAAAGTGGTGGCACGACTGGATGGCCAGCCCCGTCAAACAGGGCCGCCTGGCGGTCGTGCCACCACTGGTGATCTAATACGCTACACCCTTACTTCCCTTTCGGGGCGGTTGCTTTAGCCGCGGCAGGGTCTTTTTTGGCAAGTTCCTGTTTCTGGCGGGCTAAAAACTGGAAGTAGTCGTCGAGCTGTTCGACCGGCATCCGGCGCGCCAGAATCTTCTTATCCTTGTCGAGTACATACACAACCGGGGTAGAATAGACATCATACTGTTGCCGGTAGTTGGTCCGGAAGGTAAAGTCATAGCCATTTACCCAATCGCCGATGCCAAACTCCCTGATGAATTTTTTCCAGTCTTCCGGTGATTTATCGACAGCGATGGCCAAAATTTTAGTGTCTTTTTTGTGCGCATCGGCAAACTTCTTCAGCTTCGGCGTTGATTCGCGGCAATGGCCACACTCCGGGTCATAGAGGAATACAACAAGGTATTCTGACTTGACATTCATAAAATCAATTGGCCGCTTCAGCGTATCACTGACCGTCGGCGCCGGCAGGACCCGGCCATTCATCAGCGGTTTCAGAATATTAACGCGCTCCCGTACCTTGTCTCTGGCCGCCTCATCCGACAGCGGCATGATACCGGTCAGATAATATTTTTCGGCCATGTGCAGGAATACTTCGTCGGTGCCCAGAATTTTCGGTTGCTCATACTGGCTGGTGAAGTAATAAATGATGTAAAGCATTACATCCTTATTGGCTTTTGACTTACTGATAAGGTGTTCGCCTTCTTTGATCAGTGAGTCAGCAGTCTGTACGGTTAGCTCTTTTACATACCGTTCCAGTTTACGCTGGAAGAGGGGGGTGCGTAAAAAGCGTTCGTCTGTAAGGTCCAGCCCATCCCAATAATGTTGTTTGTAGTAATTAAACTGCCACAGTGAATCCGGCCGGCCATTAGCCGCTTTTGGCGGATTAGGCACTTCGGGTTCTGCGGAGGCCGAAAGCAGCTTTACGGTAAACAGGCCGGCTTTTTCTTTTAGAAAATTGGTACGATAGTCTTGTGCCTGTTTTGCCAGTTCGTCTTTCTTTTTGTTGAACATGGCATTTGATACAGCATCGTTACGCAGTTTTCGCTGAGTGTCAATCGCCTGGGATTCTTCATAGAATTTACCCATTTGTTGCTGGTAACCATAGAACGCCTCATTTTCTTTTGTGCCTTTGATTTTCATGTTACCAACAAAGTTGGTTGTATCGGTTTCAAAAGAGAATGATTGCTCGTCGGTGATAATGAGTTCGAAGTAGCGCTGTTTAGGAGTCAGTACCAGGTAGAGGCCCTGCGGGAGCTTATCACCTTCGAAAACGAGGCGGCCCTGCGGGTCTACCTTAGCCGTATCTTTAGGAATGTATTGGGTAGGGCCATACCAGTGGGCCAACACACAGGTAGAATCTTTCAGGCCTTTAATCTGCCCCGAAATCCGGAACCGTTCAGTGGGCTTAGGCGTGGTTTGGGCCAACAGCGATGCAGTTACGGCAAGCGCTAAAAAAACAGTGCAAACGATTTTTTTCATACAGATCGTGCGTATCTGATTCAGTACAGTTTCTACAAATTTACGAGTTTAGCGGAATTTTACTGTGGAAAAGGTGGATCGCCGGCGGATAGCGTATCGCTTTAACCGATTTATCATTCATCCGGTAAAATGGCTCAACAATAGTTTTGATACTAACGCACACCCGACGTATTTGGTGCATAGCCTATGTTTTATTTCTTTTCGAAAACAATCTATTACTTTATAACGCCGGCCGGCTGGCTATTCTGCACATTGTTAGCGGCTTACTTTCTGAAAGATGCCCGCCTGCGCCGTCGGTTCACGGGTATATCGCTCATGCTGTTCTGGCTGGCAGGAAACGGTTTTCTCACCAATGAGTTGCTGAAAGGTTGGGAAATCGGTCCGCAGCCGGTGCCGCAAAAGACAGACGGAATACGGGTTGGTGTGGTGCTGACCGGAGGTATGATTAACGGGCTGGCAGACGTGAAACCCGTCAGGCCGGTGCTGGGCCACGAAGCTGACCGCGTCGGGCAGGCGCTCTGGCTCTATAAAAATGGCTATATTCAGAAAATTCTGATCAGCGGTGGGCAGGGGAATCTGCTGTTTCAGACGCCGGCCATTAACGATGAAGGGCAGATGGTCGCTGCATTTCTGCAGACGGCAGGCGTACCGGCCAGCGACATTGTGCTGGAACGAAACTCAAAAAATACGCGTGAGAATGCGGCGTTTTCCCAACCGATACTGGCGCGGCAGTTTAACACCAACCGCTGCGTACTGATTACCTCGGCATGGCACATGCGCCGTGCTATGGCTTGTTTTGCGAAAGAGGGCATGATTGTAACACCTTTCCCGACCGGGTTCCTAGCCGAAAAAACATCCCATTCGCTGGGTAATTACCTGCTTCCCAACGAAAAATCGTTTAATGATACCTTTTGGGTACTCCGCGAAGTCGTGGGGTACCTGACGTATTGGGTGGTAGGGTACCTGTAATCCGGTTTTTTCCTCATCGCCCCGGATACGCCAGGGCGATGAAGAAAAAACTAGATGGACAGAATTTTAACCATGCGCAGCAGATCTTCGTTAATCGGCTTCGGCAGACGGATGGTATCTTTGAATGGTGTATACACCAACTCATTGTTAATGACACCGGCCATGACGTTTTTCTGCCCGTCCATTAGTCCTTCCAGCGCACCAAGCCCCAGGCGGCTGGCCAGGATACGGTCATAGGCCGTCGGAATACCACCCCGCTGGATGTGTCCGAGCGTAGTTACCCGGATATCAAGATTAATATCAATCTGCTCCTTGATTTTTTCGGCTACTTCGGCGGCATTACCTTCTTCATCCCCTTCGGCAACGACAATGATTGACGATGATTTCTGACGGTGCCAGCCTTGCTTCAACACTTCAACAACTTCCGAAATCGGTGTCAGTACCTCAGGTACCATTACCACCTCGGCGCCGCCGGCAATACCCGACTGAATAGCGATATAGCCGGAATCACGGCCCATTACTTCGATAAAGAATACCCGGTCGTGCGAGTCGGCCGTATCGCGG
Organism: Arsenicibacter sp. R0_47; assembly: GCF_057652235.1. NCBI lineage: Bacteria > Pseudomonadati > Bacteroidota > Cytophagia > Cytophagales > Spirosomataceae > Arsenicibacter > Arsenicibacter sp. R0_47. The sequence continues at coordinate 85,846 of NZ_JBYFCJ010000003.1, forward strand.
ATTTTGTCAATCGCCTCCAGGGCCGTATTGACTGCGGTATCATACCCGATGGTATGGTCGGTACCATACAGGTCATTATCAATTGTACCCGGTGCCCCTACGGTCGGAATACCATATTCGTCGTAAAAGATTGTGGCACCGGTAAACGTACCGTTACCACCAATGGCAACCAGGCCTTCAATGCCAAACTTCTGGAGCTGGTCATATGCTTTTTTTCGGCCTTCCGGAGTCATAAACTCCTTGCTACGGGCTGACTTCAGAACGGTACCCCCACGCTGTACAATGTTACTGACGGAATGGGATGTCATCTGAAAAATATCCCCGTTTATCATACCGCTATACCCCCGACGGATCCCGAACACTTCGATGCCGTGGTAAACAGCTCCCCGGACAACGGCCCGGATACAAGCATTCATACCAGGGGCATCTCCACCGGACGTAAAAACAGCGATTCGTTTCATAGGTCAAGTCTATTTTTTAACGGAAAAAGAACAATCAACCAACAAGATTTAGGAATAGGCGGACAAATTTACCGGCATTATATTACAAAAAGTAAAAAAGTCGAAATTATCCCCTCTAATTCATGCTGTTTTAACAATGAGATAATGGTTATCTTATAAAAAACGAAAAAAAAATACCGTTAAGGCGTCAAACTTCACGATTTGAAAACATAGACAGCTGCTGCAATCGCGTCGTACGCGGTCTTTACCATGGTTTGCAGGTTGTCTGCCACCTGACTGGCTTTATTTTTTCGCTCAATCAGTTGTTCAGGTGTCAGATCCTGTAAAAATTGTGCAACCCGTTCGTCAAGACCGGAGGCATCTTCCAGAAAAAAAGCAGCCTCCTGCAAAAGCCCGTAACTGTCACTGTCAGCCCGGCCGCAGAACAAAATGGGCGAACCGGAACAGACCCCGCTGACGGCTTTCGACGGAACCGCAATATGCGTCCACTCCGGTAGCAGGGTAACCAGTTGCAGATCAAGAAAGTGAAGTTGACTTCTCGGGATATTCGGTAACAGCGTAATGCCCGGCCGGCCGGTTGCCAGTTCGATGAGCTCCGGCGCTTTCCGGCCATAAAGTGCAAGGACCAGCTGCTGCCGTTCCGGATCAATATGCCGGATAATGCTTTTCAGAAAAGCAGCCGAATGGGGCTGGGCTACGTTACCGGCATACCCGATATACAGTTTGCCATCGTTTTGCCGCCAGGCGGGCGGGGTGGTGTCCCGCTCCTGATGCATTAGTACACCGCAGGGCAGTACGACTGTTTTCAGGGCTGGCTGCCGGTATTGCTGCCGCAGGTGCTCTGCCTGGCCCGGGCCGAGAGCAACCAACAGGTCAGGCGGGTTGCGGTAAGTTTGCCGCATCACCCACCGGTACAGGGGATTCCGGGCGCTGATTTTACCCTCTGCGGCAAAGCCTTCGGGAAATAAATCCATCGACCAGAGCCAGTACGGAATGCCCCGGCGTGTCAGCAGGCGGGAAGCCCAGAAAGGCAGCAGCGGCGGACTGGTCATGACCAATAGCGGGCCTTTGCGTACCTGAAAGCCTTTCCTGATCAGCAGCAGGCCGTCGATCAGGCCGGTCACCAGTTTCAGCAGGCCGTTGTTACCCTTGTAGACGGGCTGAACGGCAAACGTCCGGCCAACCGGCTGCCGGATGGCGCCGCCACCGTCGTAAGTACGGTCGATATGCACAATCTGCACGTCAATGCCATGCTGCTCGATCAGGTATTTGGCCAGATCCCAGGCCGTTTCGCCCGTAATGCCGGGATTCGGGGGGTAGTGGCGGTTAATGATCGTCAGCGTTGGTTGCATATAGTAAACAAGATTGATATGGGCGACCCCTGAGGTTTGAAATTGGCGACCACGTGGGGGCTGATATGGGCGACCACGTGGGGTCGCCCGTACATGGTTATAAAAGTGAATGATATAACTCGTTGAACTGCCGGGTAATAACGGCGCCCGAGTAGCGGCGTTCAGCCGATAACCGGGCTTCCTGCCGCAGTTTGGTGCGGTCGGTATGGTTCAGCAGCCAGGCCAGTCCCTGGGCCAGCGCCGCCGCCGATCCGGCTGTTGCCAGATATCCGTTCTGCTGATGGTCAATCATTTCCGGAATGCCGCCTGTTTTGAACCCGATGACCGGCGTACCGCACGAAAGTGCTTCGGCAACGGTATTCGGCAGGTTGTCTTCCAGTGACGGGACAACGAGCGCATCGGCCGCATTATAGGCCATAGCTACCGCTTCTTCGGTACGGAGGACCCCCAAGGAACGGACCGGATAGGGTACCGCTTCGAGGTCGGCGGGATTGCTTTTACCAAATAGTATAATTTCCGGCTCTTTACCCTGATAGTGCTGCTTTAAAATTCGTAGGGCTTCCACAAAAAAAGCGAATCCTTTGCGTGGATCGGTTGTGTTAAAGCTACCAAATAACAACCTCGGCCGGTCAGCTGCGAGATTCAGCTGCCTGGTAACCTCCTCACGCGCCTGTGGTACAAACACGCTCTGATCAACCGGATTCGGGATGACCGTAAACGGGAAATCACGCAGCAGAGCCCCCGATTGTGCCTCGTTCTGCATCCAGCGGCTTGGTGGCGTAAAATGAATCCGGGCACCTTTCAGCAACGCTGTTTTGCGCCGGAAAATACGGTATGCCAGATCGCGTTCGCCGGGTTTGCGGAGGTAAGGGCACTGGTGGCAATGCGTTTTAAAGTGCTCGCAGCCACGCGGATAATGGCATCCGCCGGTAAACGGCCAGGTGTCGTGCAGGGTCCAGACGACGGGTTTACCGAGCCGCAGAAGATCGTCGAGGCCGTTTAGCGACAAAAAACCGAAATTGATCCAGTGCAGGTGCAGCACATCGGCCTGCTGAACCGCCGGATGACGGGCCAGGTCTGCCCCGAACGTTGCCGGTGAAAAATGAAACCGTACGGCTTTGCTTTTCTCATACGGCAGAAAATACAGCCGTTCACCCACAAACCGGGCAAAAGCCAGCTGATCACCCCAAAACGAATCGGCCAGGGAAACAACGGCGGGGGCTTCGAGCCGCTTTTCCTGCTGCGTTGGCGCACCCGTCAGCAGTGTGCTGTCGAGGCCGTGCTGCAAAAAAGCCTGATGAAGCCGGTTAGCCGCTACCGCTGCTCCGCCACTGCGGTGAAACGTATTGAGTAATGTAACGCGCATAGATAAATCAGGACATTATTTCCCGAACAGCAGGTTTACCTTTTTGACAATCTCGGGCCAGAACCGGATTGTGAGCACACGTTTCCAGATTTGCCGCCGTGAATGGCTGATCATTTCCCCGAAAACCGGATCGTTATAGGCGGTTTTTCCTTTCTCGGCCAGAATCAGCGCAAAGCCGTGTTGTTTCAGAATCGTAGCAATTACCCAGCCCAGCAGCAGGTTGCGCTTACTTTGGGTAGCCCCCGACTGAAAGGTGTTGAGGTAGGTCATCTCTGCCCACATCGCGTTGTCTTTCAGTGAGAACAGGACAAATTTCTTCAGGAACGGATGGGTCGAAAAGCTGTCCATGAGCGCCGGTGTAATGCGGGGAGAGCCTTTAGGCAGTAATTCGGCCAGCCAGAAGCAGCCGCATTTTTCCATCTCGTGCATCAGGGTATAGAGCTTGTCTTCTCCGTCGTACACAGACGTAATGCCCGGCTCAAATTCGGCGGCCAGCACATTGGGCTGAATCTCGGGGCCGAGGTTGTTGAACAAACGCCAGTCGGTCCCTTGTGAGTCGATCTTAATCCAGTCGACCTGATTGACAGATAGTTCGTTCAGGACTGATTTAAGGCTGCGTGTTTTCAGCTTAACGACTTTTTCAATCTCAAATTTCGGCGCAAAGGCGTGCTCGGTGATCAGGTCCGGGCGTGGGCGCAGGAGGCTGGAACAGTGCGGCGAAGCGGTCAGGTAAAAATCGGCTTCCTTAACATCCGTATCCGTAACGATATTATTGAACGTGTAGAGTTTTTTGAACGTTTTCGACTCCTGCTCAACATAGCCAAAATCACGGTCATCGGCGTCAAACGCAATGCAGATGGAATGTTTAGCCAGCAACCGCCAGCGGCCGTGGAGTTTTCCGGATGCACCAATGTCGATCAGGACGGGTGGTTGGTTTACTAACTCGCTATGTCGTAATACGCTCTCAATCATGACGTAAGTTTAGGATTAAAGCCAAATATATTCAGTTGTAAATCCATATTGTTGCCTGACGAATACCGATGATTCACCAGCGGGCGCGTCCGGCTCTGGCTCGAATCGATGTAGTAACGGAAACCGTTTTTTTCCAGTGTATTAATAATAGAAGCGAGCCCCTGCGGATGATCTACGTACGAATGATATTCAATGAAGACATTATGGACATTAGCCAGTGCATCATGACAATCGGCGATGACATCGGTTTCGGCTCCTTCGATGTCCATTTTCAGCATGTCAATCCGTGATTCCCGCAACAGGTAGTCGCGCAGCCGTACCGACGGCACCAGCGTTTTATCGCTTTCGGAGAAAATCGAGGCTGCATCTGCATCGCCGCTGCCAAACGAAACCCCGTTGTTATGCGTCCAGACCGCTTTATTCACAATCTCAACGCCGCGAAGATTATTCTGCCGCAGGTTTTGGGCCAGTACCTGCCCGATATGGGCATCGGCCTCAAACGCGATGATGCGGGCGTCGGGATATAGCTGCTTGAAGTAGGTAATGCTTGTGCCGATATTCGCCCCGCAATCCAGAATGACCGGCTGCGGGGTCGTTGCCTTGAAGCCGTAAAACTCGTCGGCAAAAATTTCCTTGATCTGCCAGACAAACGAAAATGCATCGGGTACATCGAAGCGGTAATTCCGGAAGGAAATCGTGGTCGGGCGGTTGCGCGGATAGCTCCCGTACCGGAACAACAGCCACATAAACCGGCGTCCGTCGGGATGAATCAGCGAGCGGTATAAATCTTTAAACAGAAATCGGATCAGCCACATAATGTATCTGGTAAGGCAGAAAGCCGCAGAGCAGGCTCAGCGGAATCGGCCAAAGTTAATCTTTTTCAACAGCCCGTGTACCATCTGATTTACATCGGACGACAGCCGCAGCCCGTAGACCAGGCCACCAAACAGGATGGTAATGAAGGAAGAACGAACAAGGATATCGGCAATGATGTAGGTTGTACCGGTACCGTAGGGATACCACACTGCCAGCGCAAAAACGCCGCCGGCAACAACCAGCACCGCCAGGTTATGCCAGGTAAACGGCTGCATCCCGAATTTCGCCCAGACAAACACTGTCCGGGCCAGATTCCAGAGGGTAGTGGCCAGGGCAGCTGCAATGGCCACGCCGTTGATACCATACAAAGGCATCAGGATCAGGTTCAGGCCAATGGTTACGCCGATCAGCAACAGAAACAGGACAGAGTCAACAGCGTAGTAGCGGGAAGTGGCGGTGATGATGCCGTTGACGCCCGTTGCCATATCGACCAGTTTGCCCAGCCCAATCCAGACCACGACGTAGAAGCCTGCTTCGTAGCCTGGTTTCATAAACTGGACCAGGTTCGGCATGTTGGCAACCACACCCATGTAGACCAGACACCCGATTATCAGCTGGTTGAGGCAGCTGCGCTTGTAGACATCGGCAATGTGGTCGAGGTCGTTGCGCTTCCAGGCTTCGGCAATGATCGTATAGGCAACCTTTGACAGGGCGGTGGCCGGCAAGGCAATGGCAACCCCGAAGTAGGACATCGTGCTGTAGATACCTGTGTCGGCAAGGCCCTCCCCGTCGTTGACCATCACTTTATCAATTGCCAGAATAATGCTTGATGACAGGGCGGTCATGAGCGTCAGGCCGGCATACCGGATCAGCTCTTTGCGCATGGCGGGGTTAACCGACACATAGGCCGGATTGAGCGCCAGCCCGTGATGTTGCACCACGCGGGTGATCATCAGCGCTGTCTGCACAAAATAGGCCCCCAGCCAGACCCACATGAAACCGACGAAACCGACAACTCCGAAGTAGTAGAGACCAATGGCGCCCAGCACCAGCAACCGCTGAAAAAACTGTTGCAGAAACGTGCCGGAGACGGAGTCGTACAACAGCCGCGCGTAGTTGTCGAAAATGCTGAAAAAGACAGTCAGCAGCGTCAGCGGAATCAGCAGATAGTAGTAATCCACAAACAGCTTCGACTCTTTGCTATAGCGCTCAATGACCCAGTCGCGGGCCAGAAAAAGGCCGAGGGCACAGAGCGCAAAACCGATCAGGGTCGAGAGGCATACAATGAGCAGATAGCCGTTGTGCTGCCGTTCGGCATCGCGGAAGTACGGGAAATACCGCGTACCGGCCCCGTTGAGGCCAAGGTTCACAAACTGCGCCAATACAACGGCAATGGACGGCAATAAGCCGAGAAGACCAACCTGATCGGTTTCAAGTACCTTAGGAATGATGATGCCGGTCGTAACAAAACCAACCGCAATCCCCGCATACGCAAAAACCGAACTCCAGATCGTCTGACGAATGATGATACCCATGGAAAGTGGGTGATTGAGTAATTGAGTGATTGAGTGAACGTCCCAAATTCACTCAATCACTCAATTACTCAATCACTAATTAAGCAGGTCCCACCGCAGGGCGGTGCCGGCGGGGATGTCCTGTGTGGCGACGGAGTTAAGAACCTGATCGTAGTAGCGGGTGTGCAGCCCGTTGGCCGGCCGGATGCTCCGGACGTTTTCGGCCGTAAACGGCTCCCCGGTCCTAATGTCTTTGACCACATACAGCGACCGTTTGAACTGAAGGCTTTTCTGTTCTTTCGGAGTCGGGGTATAGTTAATCTGACCCATGGCCAGAAACGCCCGTTCGGTTTCCGTCACCAGACTTTGCAGCTCGTGAGGTTCGAGGGAGAAAGCCGAGTCGACACCGCCATCCGCGCGGCTGAGCGTAAAGTGTTTTTCGATGACGACCGCGCCCAGCGCCACGGCCGCTACCGCCGCGCCAATGCCCATTGTATGGTCCGACAAACCGGTGTATACGCTGAACAGGTCGCGCATGTGCGGAATCGTCAGCAAGTTGGTGCTTTCGGGCGTGGCCGGATAGGTACTCGTGCACTTGAGCAGAATCAGGTCCTTGCAGCCATTGTCGCGCAGGACCTTCACCGATTCGTAGAGGTCCGCGAGCGTAGCAACGCCGGTGCTCATGATGACGGGTTTACCGGTCTGTGCTACTTTTTTAAGCAACAGGTGGTCGGTGTTCTCAAACGACGCGATTTTGTACAGCGGTACATCCAGCGATTCCAGAAAGTCAACGGCTGTTGTGTCGAACGGGGAGCTGAAGGCGATCAGGCCGCGCTTTTTGGCGTGTTCGAAAATCGGCGCGTGCCATTCCCAGCGCGTATAGGCTTCCTGATAGAGTTTGTACAGGTTTTTGTCGGCCCACAGCGATTGATTGTCCCGGATATAAAACTCCTCCGACTGTCCGTTGAAGGTGATGGTATCAGGGGTATACGTCTGGAGTTTGATGGCATGGGCGCCGGCGTCGGCCGCCGCATCGACGATGGCCAGCGCACGTTCCAGCGACTGGTTGTGATTGCCCGACATCTCGGCGATAATAAACGGCCGGTCCGAGGAGCTGATGGTATAATTGGCAACCTGAATGGGTTGATTCATAGCGTAAAAAACTAAAAAGGCACCGTGTGCCTTTCAGAATCAAAAAAGCATAACGCCGGGTTCCGTCCGGCCTGCAAAATTACGAAGTTTGGCGAAGATGTACTAGTTTGCTGTCAGCACACGGGCTTTACCTAAGCTTTTAAGTGTTTCAGCTAAAGTAAATAAATTTGGAGAGTGAATCCGGAAATAGCCGTTTAAGCTGACCGGTGTTCAAATGAATATACCACATAGCCACATAGGGCACAAAAGAGACTAAAAAAGCTTTGTTTTTCTATCTGGCTATGTGGTAAAATGACCTTTAATGAGGTTTTAATAGTCCTGATAATTAGCTGACTAATCCCCGTAAATCTTCTTCCGCATCGCCTCCCGGTAAATTGCCCATTCGTCGCGGAGCATGGCCAGCCCCACGACATCCTGCCAGCGGCCCTGTTTCCGGACGTGCTGGCGGTAGTAAGCTTCCCGGCGGAATCCGAATTTTTCGTGCAGTGAGATGACCTTATCGTTGAAGACAAAAACCTCACACCGCAGCTTATTCAGTTTGAGCTCCTGAAAGACATACTCCAGCACATTGTATTCAATTTTTGAGCCGATACCACCCCCGCGAATGGCCGTATCGCCGAGATAAAATGCCCAGTAACAACTGCTGAATGTCTGACTGATGCCGGTCAGCGAGGCCAGCCCGATTTTCCGGTCGTTGTACTCAATGATCCAGTATCTTGACGACGGATCATCCTTGATTTTCTGATACCAGTTTTCCTGCTGTTCAGCAGTGATCTCAGCCTCGGTGTACATGTACTGGCTGACGTCGGGTGAGTTCCGCCAGGTGCGCACCAGGTCAATATCGTCGTGTTGGAGAGGGGTCAGTGTTATGTCCATGCGTATTAGTTAGCCGTTAAGTGATCAAATAAGGCCCTGAACCGTTCGGCAGACCGGCCGTCGAGAAAACGGCGCTGGGCTGCTACCCCCTGATCGGGCCGGATAGTGGCCAGTACCTCCCGGAAGCAGGCCGCATCCGGTAGTTCTGTAAAGATATGTACCGCCAGTTTCTCTTTGGCAAAAAAGTCGGCCAGATAGTGCTGGTTACCGGCGGTCTGCATACCGATAAACGGCCGGCCGATGGTCGCCAGCTCATAAGAAACGGTGCTGCATGACAGAATAGCATAACGACACGCTTCCATTTCGCGGGCCATGTCCTCAACGGACAGGTTCTGGAGGATAAGCATCCTGTCGGCCGGCAGACCGGCAAATGTGGGGACGTGAACGTTGGCGCTGCCAAGCACCACACGGATCACCAGCTGGTTGGGGAGCTGCAACAGCCACTCAGCCAGCTGCCTGGACATGTTCTGCGGATCGGCACCACCCAGATTCAGAAGCACATACGGGCTGTCGGGTTGCAGCGGTTGGGGCTGAAACACAGGGTTTACTAGTGCGTAGGCTGTTCCGAAGCAGAAACGGGTATAGGATTCGGCCTGATACCGGTCGGCGGTGATACCGGGCGTGTGGTTAATAATGACATCGGCAACCTGGTGGCCGGTCATCAGATCATCAATAAACACCAGCGTATGCCCCGCCGCTTTGATCCGGCGCTGACAGGTTTCGCCGAAGTGATAGCCGTCGAGCACAATCAGGCTGTTGGCCGGTAACAGGACCAGAAACTCAGCGACGTCCTGTGTCGCAAGCGGTAGTACCGAAACCCCTTTTTGGGTCAGCAACCTGATAATCGCGTCGGCTGGCTGATGGATGCAGAAGGTACAGGTGAATCCCGGCATCAGCATCTCGGCCAGTGCCAGACACCGCATGATGTGCCCGAGGCCAATCTGCGGGCCGCCGTCCATGCGGAAGAAAATCGTTTTCGGAGCACTCATAGAGGGTTGCCAGTGCGTTTATGGAACAGCTGGTACTTAAGCTCTGCCATTTGCCAGTCGTCTTCCGTATCAATGTCGTGGGCCTGCATCTGGGTAATTTCGATGCCGCCCGCCCGGAGCTTTTGCAGGCTACGGTGAGTCATCAACGCTTGTGCATCAAACCAGTAAAACTGCCCGGCATCATGGTAAGCGGGCTCAAGGTCCTGAGAGCGTTTGGGGTAATTATCCGGATCAGCCCACTGAATCAGGCCGTCGCGGAGAAAAAACGCACGCTGAATCGGGAAATCAAACCGCTGCAGGGGATACATAATATCGGTCTGTTTGTCGGTCAGCGTCTGGAAAGCGTGTTTGAGTAAATTAACTGTCACAAAAGGAGCGGTCGGATAAAGGCAGCAAAGGTGGTCGAAGCGGCGGCCATGCGCTGCGTAGCGATCCAGCACCTCCAGCAACACGTCAACGGTTGAGGCATGGTCATCCGCATTTTCTGCTGACCGGAAAAACGGAACAACAGCCCCGTATTGGCCGGCAATGGCGGCAATCTCCGCATCGTCTGTTGATACCATTACCTCCTCAAAAAGCCCCGACTGAACGGCGGCCTCAATGACGTAGGTAATGATTGGTTTGCCCAGAAAAGGCCGGATGTTTTTACGCGGAATACGCTTACTGCCGCCGCGGGCAGGAATAATGGCAATGCTCCCCATGATGCCGGCAAAGATAAACGATTTAACCGGTGCAGCGCGCAGCCGTCTTTTCCTGAGCTTCTGCAACGGTGCGGTACAGGTAACCGAAAATTGTCTGTTTACAGGATGATGATAATGCTCTGAAGTACAGATACTATATTAAATAGAAGAAAAAGTAGATAAAATACCGCCAGGGTAGGGGTGTTTTATGTGAACGGGATCGTCTAACTTGCGCACTGAACTACACACAACGATTAACATTACTATGAAAAAGCTATTTGCTTTATTGCTGACTTGTGCTGCCATTTCATCCGCATCGGCACAGGATTTTAAACCGTTTAAGTGGAACCTGTCAGTAGGGTATGCCCGGCCGACGGGAGCCGGAGCCGGTGGGGGGCTGCTGGTATCGACAGAACCAAAGTATGGTCTGAACGACCAGATTGATATTGGCCTGCGTGCTGAAATTGCCTTAATGGCAAAAGCTGTTATGGTCAACGGCGATGTAACCAGCGGCCAAATAAAAGCAGCAGGATCGTATGTACTGACCGGAACGTATCTGCTGACTACAACAAACTTCCGCCCGTATGTCGGGATTGGCGCCGGCTTATATGCAGTTGGTGGAACAAGTTTTGAATACAAAGATAACATGGCAACGACGCCTACCGATTATACCGTAGAGGGGGCACGTAAGCTTGGTCTGATGGGCCGTGCCGGTTTCAAAGCCGGTCATTTTAACATGGGCGTTGAATATAACTATGTTCCGTCAACTAAAATCAGTTTGACAACGGGGCAGACAGCTAAAAGTTCTAATGGTTATGTCGGTGTGAAACTTGGCTTCGACATCGGTGGTGGCCGCTACTAGAAAGACTTGTTTGATAACGCAAAAGCGCGGCAATTGCCGCGCTTTTGCGTTGTATACCGGTTAATCCGGTAGAATCGATGTATGTGGAGCAGTAAAGCGCATCAGCCTGCATAAAACTCAGCGTACCCGGCTTCGTAATCCGTCTGTTGGTCTGAAGCGTTCGCCGTAGGTATCAGCCAGCCGGTCACATTCGCGCACAAACGTTTCCGGACCAACAAAATCAACAAACGACAAGGCACCGCCGGTATAGGCCGGAAAGCCCCAGCCCAGAACCGAGCCAAGGTCAGCATCAAGTTTTGTACGGATGATCCCTTCTTCGTGACAACGTACGGCTTCGATGGCCTGCCGGTAAAGCAGCCGCTTTTTCACTTCGTCGATAACCGGTTGCTGAGCCGCTGCCGGGAATAGGTCGCTCAGGCCTGGCCAAAGCACTTTCGGGCTATCGGCAGGGTAATCATAAAAGCCGGCTTTTGCTTTTTTCCCTGACCGGCCGAGCGCAACAAACTGCCTGCCGACCTGATAGCTGGTGTCTGACTCATCGAGTGCCCCATCCTGAATGCCCTGCGCGGCAATTTTATACACCAGATCAATCGCTACTTCATCCGTAACGGCCAATGGCCCGACCGGCATACCGGCGTCCTTGCCCGCATGTTCGATCAGGATGGGCGAAACGCCGTCTCTGAGCAATTCCATGCCCTCGGAAGCATAGGTCCCGAAACAACGCGAGGTATAGAACCCGCGGGCGTCATTGACAACAATCGGGGTTTTCCGGATTTTGCGGGTAAAGTCCATCGCTACGGCCAGGGCATAATCCGACGTTTGCTGCCCGACAATCAGCTCGACCAGCGCCATTTTGTCGACCGGCGAAAAGAAGTGAATGCCGATGAAGTTTTCGGGCCGGGCCGAGGCGGCGGCCAGTCCGGTTATGGGCAGGGTAGAGGTGTTGGAGCCGAAGACGCGGAGGCCGTCGGGGGCCAGCATCGGCTCGGCTTCGGCGGTGACCTGTGCTTTCAGGTCGCGGTTCTCAAAAACGGCTTCAATGATCAGGTCGCAGCCCGCAAGGTCCGCTGGCTGATCGGTTGGTGTAATGAGCCGGAGCGTCTCCTCCGCTTTGACAGGCGTCAGCTTACCGCGTTCAACGCTTTTTTGCAGCAAGGTACGGGAGTAGTCTTTCCCTTTTTCGGCCTGTTCGACGGATACATCTTTCAGAACTACCTCAATACCGGCCTGCGCCGATACATAGGCGATGCCGGCACCCATGAGTCCGGCCCCTAAAATGCCTAGTTTTTTTACGTCTGTTTTCGGAATGTCTTTCGGGCGGCCGGCACCTTTGTTGGCTTCATTCATCCCCAGAAACATGGTTTGAATGAGGCTTTTGGCCACGGCGGAGGTTGCCACCTGCACAAAATACCGGCCTTCGATCAGTAAGGCGCGGTCGATATTTACCTGAAGACCTTCATAGACGCACGACAGAATAGCCAGTGGGGCGGGGTAGTTGCCCTTCGTTTTGTCCATAATCATGGCCGTACCGGCGCTGAACACCTGGACACCGGCCGGGCTCTGGACATTGCCGCCCGGAACAGCAAAATTGTCTTTGCCGATGATTTTACCCGTTTTCCGGTCAATGGTGTCCCAGGGTTTAACGGGTGCCGGGTTGGCGTTTATCCAGTCTTTGGCTTTCTGGAGGAGCTCTTCCCGCGACTGTGCTATGTCGTCGATCAGACCAAGGGCTTTGGCTTCCGGGACACCCGCCTTTTTGCCTTCCAGCATCAGTTGCAGCGCCGCCTGCATACCGATCATGCGGGGTAATCGTTGGGTACCGCCGGCTCCGGGCAGAAGACCGATCGTTACCTCAACGAGTCCCAGCACTGTTTTAGGTAGATTTAGAGCGATGCGGTGGTGGCAGGCCAGGCAGATTTCATAGCCTCCGCCCAGGGCGGTGCCGTTGATGGCGGCAACGACGGCTTTGCCACATGTTTCGATCCGGCGGAAAACCCGGTTTAGTTCTGTCGAGACCTTAAGCATCTCAGCGGGGTCTTTGCCGTTGGCGCGCAGGATCATTTTCAGATCGGCCCCGACAACAAATTCGGGTTTATCCGATGTAACAATGATCCCTTTAACGGCCGGGTCGGCGATAGCCCGCTCAAGAGCAGCTTCAAATTGCGGTATTGATTCGTCATTTAAGACGTTCATCGGAGCGGAGGTCATGTGCCATGCGACGATAGCTATATCCTGCTCCTGCCGGTAATTAATCACAGGGTCAAGTGGTTTAGAGATGGATGAAACGCACGGGGCAACCGTAGCCGGTACCCCGCCGGATCAGAGCGTCACAAACCCCATCCGGACGGCAGTTAAGGCCATCGTTACCCTGCTTTTTACAGCAAACTTACCAAATAAACTTTCCCGGTATCCATCAACGGTACGTGGGCTGACACACATGCGGTCAGCAATTTCAGAGTAGGTCAGGTCACTACAGGCCAACCGCAGGAAATGCTTTTCCCGGTCGCTCAGAGGTGGTGGTGTATTGCACTGAGGCTTCATGGCTTGGGCGGTTATTTTAGGCCAAGCTATGTTACTGTAAATGAAATTGCAAGCCCCTGATTATAAACTTTTTACTAAACGGTATATTTCGCAATGCTAAAGGCCGCCGCCGCCGCTGCCGCGCCGATCAGCATCACTTTGAACGCCCCGGAAACCGGCGGCTGACCGGTGATTTTGCTCTTGAAATAACCGAAGACAAACAGACAGATCAGGGTCACCACACTCGACCACATCAGGCCGTCGATCGGGCTTGCGACAAAAAAGTAAGGCAGCAGGGGCAGTAAACCACCGGCTACGTACGACAAGCCGATGGTCAGTGCGCTTTTTGTGGCACGGTTGGGGTCCGGTTCGCTCAGGTCAAGCTCAAAGCGCATCATAAAATCGACCCACTTTTTCTTGTCTTTTGCCAGTTCGTCGGCAATCGCGTTCTGTAATGCCGGACTCAGGCCGTATTCGGCGAAAACGTCACGGACTTCCTGTTTTTCTCGTTCGGGTACGCGCTCTACTTCATCGTACTCCCGTTTCAGCTCTGACCGGTAATGGTCGGCTTCGGTGCGGCCAGCCAGATACCCGCCTAATCCCATTGCAATAGACCCGGCCACAATCTCGGCGATGCCTGCCGTTACGACCAGATCAGACGACGAAACGGCCCCGCTCAGGCCGGCTGCCAGGGCAAACGGCACGGTCAGGCCATCAGACATGCCGATAACAACGTCAGTGATAAAATCCGAGCTTTGCAGGTGCTCTTCGTGGTGTAAATGGGTATCCGGATGGCTGCTCATGATCTGTTATTCTTCCTGGTTATTCAGTTTTGACAGTAAGCTGTAGGCGCCTTTAACAACAACAGGCGTTTTCTGCGGATCAATGTCGGCCGGCAGGGTGACCGCTACGTAACCATTCTCGGCGATACCGGGCTGAACCGTAACCTGCCGGAACTGATACTGGCCTTTTTCTTTACTGATCAGTACATAAACATACGATTTCCCGCCGAAAGAAACCACGGCTGATTCCGGCAGCGCTGACACCGACTGGCTGGTAACGTCCAGCTCGGCCGATACGTAGGCTCCCGGGATGATTGACGGGGTCGCCGTTTGCGGGTGGGCGTGTACCTCAATCGTACGTTGCGGCGAGATTTCTTTCCCGATCAGAATGACCGTTGCCGGATGTACCGGGCGGCCTTCCTGACCAACCGCATACCGGAGCCGCTGACCAACACGAATCTGGTCAATATTACGCTCAAAAACAGATAAGGCCAGATGGATATGACTAATGTCAGTGATTTCGGCCAGCACATCGGCCGGATTTACGAATTTGCCCAGATTGATGTTAACCATCGTAATGTAGCCGTCGACCGGCGACGGAACCGGAATGGTACGCGTCAGTTTGTCTGCCCGCAGCGAGGCCGGATTAATCCGCAGCATCGTCAGCCGCTGTGCCTGACCGGCCAGCTGTGCCTGGAGCCGCTGCCGTTCAGAGGCCGTTTGCTGAAATACTTTGAGGGCGCTGACATTTTCGCGGCTCAGTTCCTGCTGGCGCTGGTATTCCTGATCGGTATAATCGAGTCGGGCTTTGGTTTCCAGGTAATCCTGCTGGAGCTGGATAAACTCCGGATTTTCCAGAACGGCCAGTACCTGCCCCTTCCGGACACGCTGGCCCGGCAACAGATCATGGTTCAGGTTACGGACGTAGCCGCCGTAGGGTACCGATACCGTTACCCGCTGATTGGGTGGTACATCAATGGTGCCGTTGACCTTGAGCGTGCTGCTGATGTCGCGGCGCTCCGGCTGGCCGAGCTCTATCGCGGCTATGTTGTATTGAGCCTGCGTAAAGGTGACCTCAACAGAGCCGTCGTTGCCTGCTTCGGCGGTAGCCGTACTGTCGGTTTTAGCCGGTGTATCTTCACCGGCATTTTTCGGGCTGTTGCAGGCCTGATATAGGAACATGGTCAGTAAAAGACCGGGAATGATTCGGTTCATGGGAGCGATTAGTCAAGCCCTGACAGGAATTCGAGGTACAGGACAGCCTGGTTTAGTTGGTTAAGTACATCCAGATAATTCTGGCGGATGGTGAGTGCCTGCTGGAGGGCCAGTGAGAATTCAACGTAGCCGATGTCGCCGCTGCGGAAGGCTTTGCGGGCATTGTCGGCAATGAGCCGGGCCTGGGGCAAACCGCTTTGTTCATAATACTGCACGGCGGTCTGGTAGCGGTCGTATTGCTGGACGGCCTGCGTATACTGGTTCCGGATAGTACGTTGCTGTATTTCCAGCTCGGTCTGCGCGATCTGCTCGGTAATGCGGGCCGACTCAACACGGGCTTTCTGCGGCCGGCTGATCAGCGGGAACAGAATACCCACCTGGCCACCGAAGAACCGGTGGCCGGCATTATACACGAACTCGTTGCCGTTGAAATTCTGGGTACCGATCAGCGTCTGGGAGAAAATACCCAGCTGAAATTCGGGCAGCAGCCGTGCCTGCTCGACCTGCCGTGTCCGCTGATTTACCTCAATCTGTTGTTTCAGCAGCGCCAGCACAGGGTGATTATTGACCGAGGCGGTGTCGGTTGGCAGAGTAAGGGTACGCCGGGTCAGGCGTTGGGCGGGCACGTCAACCGGTTCGGCGCTGTACAGCAGGTTCTGGAGCGATGTCCGGGCGGTAGTCAGCGCGGCCTCCGTCTGAGCCAGTCGCACGCGTTGTTCGGCCAGCTGGCTTTCGGCGGTGGCCTTTTCCAGCGAGCCGGTTTCGCCCGTGCGGAACCGGACGGCGGCGGCCTGCACAAATTCGGTCAGCAGTGAGTCCTGCTGGCGGAACAGCCGTTCCCGTTCGTGCTGGAACCATACTTCGTAATAGGCCGATTTCACCTGATACCGCAGGTCGTGCTGCGTAACGCTGACCTGCCGCTGCCGCTGTGCCGTTGTGGCGTCGTTCAGCGCTACAGATTCACGGATGAGCCTTGGGTTCGGCAGCGTTTGCGTCGCCGTGATGTTATTGTCGAACTTCCGGCTGTTGTACTGGCCGAGCATGGCATTGACATTCAGCTTACCGATGTCATAGGCCGACCGCCGCAGGGCTTGCTGAGCATTAACCTGATATTGAGCAACTTTGAGCTGCCCGTTCCGCGCATTAGCCTCCTGTAGTGCCTGGTCGAGCGTCACCGTACGAACCGGTGACTGTGCCTGCACCAGGCCGGTGAACAGAAGTCCGCCTAAGAACAGACTCAAGGTTTTAACCTGCTTGCCGGCCAGTTTTCCGGGACCGCCTTCAAAAAAGGTGTACAATACCGGTAAAACAATCAGTGTCAGCAGGGTAGCGGTAATAAGCCCGCCAATGACGACGGTGGCTAACGGCTTCTGAACTTCGGCACCACCGGACGTGGAAAGCGCCATGGGCAGGAAACCCAGTGAGGCCACCAGGGCCGTCATGACCACCGGACGCAGCCGGACATCGGTGCCTTTGCGGATGATTTCGGTCAGGTCGGTCAGGCCGTCTTCGTGGCGCAGCCGGTTAAATTCGGCGATGAGCACAATGCCGTTGAGCACCGATACCCCGAACAGGGCGATGAAGCCAACCCCGGCCGAAATGCTGAACGGCATACCGCGCAGGAGCAGAGCCGCCACCCCGCCAATGGCCGCCATCGGAATGGCCGTAAAAATCAGAATCGACTGCTTGACAGACCCGAAGGTGAAAAACAACAGCATGAAAATCAGCGCCAGCGCGGCCGGGACCGCAATCGAAAGTCGTTGCTTGGCCTCCACCAGATTCTGGAACTGACCGCCGTAGACAATCGAATAACCCGGCGGGAATTTGATTTTGGTATCTACCTTCTGCTGAAGTTCCTTGATAATACTCTCCACATCGCGGCCACGCACGTTGAAGCCGAGTGTAATCCGGCGGCGGGTATTGTCGCGCTGGATCTGGTTAGGAGCCTGAACGAGCTGAACAGACGCAATTTGCGAGAGCGGAATTTGGTTACCTTTCGGGGTCATAACGTATAAATTACTTACATCCTGAATACTCTGTCGTTTCTCCGGCGCAAGCCGCACCACGAGATCAAACCGGCGTTCGCCCTCAAATACCAGCCCGGCTGCCTGACCGGCAAAGGCGGTGTTGATGGTGCGGTTTACGTCGTTTACAGTAAGCCCGAACTGAGCCAGCCGGCTACGGTCGAGCTTAATCTGGATTTGCGGCTGGCCTTCTATCTGCTCAACATACAGGTCCTGAGCACCGTCTACGGTCTTGATGATGTTGGCCACCTTGTCGGCCTGACGCGTTAATTCACTCAGGTCGTCGCCGTAAATTTTGATACCAACGTCCTGACGCGAACCGGTCATGAGTTCGTTGAACCGCATCTGTACCGGTTGCTGAAAACCGAAGGTCACGCCCGGAATCTGCGAAACAACGGCCGCCATTTTCTCCACCATTTCGTCGCGTGTGCTGGCCGAGGTCCATTCACTGACGGGTTTGAAAATAACCATGAGGTCACTGGCTTCGATAGCCATCGGATCGGTCGGAATTTCGCCCGCCCCGATTTTACCGACGACCTGCTCCACCTCGGGGAAGTTTTTAAGAATCAGTTTCTCGGCTTTAAGCGTTGCATCGACGGTTTCGGACAGGGAGCTGCCGGTCAGCACGCGGGTATCAACGGCAAAGTCGCCTTCGTCCAGTGTCGGCAGGAATTCGCCGCCCATTTGCATAAACGCAACTACGCTGGCTCCCAGAAAGAGGATAGCCGTTCCGAGGACAATAAGCCGGTGGCGCAGCGACCACAGCAGCAGCGGTTCGTAGCGGCGGTGTACGGCACGGATGAGCTTATCGGAAAAGGTCTCACGGTGCTCGATTTTCTTACTGAGCAGCAGGGCCGACATCATCGGTACATACGTCAGCGACAGGATAAATGCCCCCAGAATGGCGAACGCAACGGTCAGCGCCATTGGGGTGAACATTTTGCCTTCGACACCGCTCAGGGCCAGAATCGGCAGGTATACGATCAGGATAATGATTTCTCCGAAAGCCGCCGAATTCCGGATGCGGGCCGCCGAATGAAATACTTCGTCGTCCATTTGCTCCTGTGTGAGCGTTTTATCGCGGTTGCGCAGCATCAGGTGATGCAGGGTTGCCTCCACAATAATCACGGCGCCGTCGACAATAAGGCCGAAGTCAATGGCACCCAGGCTCATGAGGTTACCCGATACGCCGAAGACATTCATCATACCAATGGCAAACAAGAGCGCCAGCGGAATAACCGATGCCACAACAACGCCCGCCCGCCATTCGCCAAGGAGCAGGACGAGTACGAAAATAACGATCAGCGCCCCTTCGCTCAGGTTTTTTGTAACGGTACCGATGGCACTGTCCACCATTTTTGTCCGGTCCAGAAACGGGACGAGCTGAATGCCCTCCGGCAGCGTTTTTTCAATTTCGGCGATTTTCGCTTTTACACGTTTGATAACTGCCGAGGAGTTTTCCCCTTTCAGC
The DNA here is from genome assembly GCF_057652235.1 of Arsenicibacter sp. R0_47. Taxonomy (NCBI): domain Bacteria; kingdom Pseudomonadati; phylum Bacteroidota; class Cytophagia; order Cytophagales; family Spirosomataceae; genus Arsenicibacter; species Arsenicibacter sp. R0_47. The sequence goes on from NZ_JBYFCJ010000003.1 coordinate 104,898, forward strand.
ATCATCACGATGGCGCCGACAACCTCGCCGTCACCATTGCGCGTGACGGCCCCGTAACGCACGGCTGAACCGATCTGTACGGTGGCTACATCGCGGATACGAACCGGTGTGCCGTTGGCATTCTGCCGGACGAGCACATTTTCGATGTCGTCGACGCTGCCGATCAGCCCGTCGGCGCGGATGAAGAACGCATTCGGCTTCTTGTCGATGTAGGCCCCGCCGGTATTCTGGTTATTTTGTTCGAGAGCTGTAAACAGGTCGGTAATGCTCAGGTTGAAGCTGCGCAGCCGGTCGGGGTCAACGGCGATCTCGTACTGCTTCAGTTCCCCGCCAAAGCTGCTGATGTCGGCCACGCCGGGCGTTCCCAGCAACTGCCGCCGGATAATCCAGTCCTGAACGGACCGGAGCTCACGGGGCGGGTAGCGGTTTTCGTAGCCTTTTTTCGGGATAAGGGTATACTGGTAAATTTCGCCTAGACCGGTTGTAACGGGCGCCATTGTCGGTGTGCCGATGCCGGGCGGAATCTGGGTTACAATGGTTTGCAGGCGCTCGGCAATCTGCTGACGTGCCCAGTATACATCGACCCCGTCTTCAAAAACAACAGTAACGAGCGAAAGCCCGAAGCGCGAGAATGACCGGATTTCGATAAGACCGGGAATGTTGGCCAGCCCGACTTCGATCGGAAACGTAACGAGCCGTTCCATTTCGGGAGCCGCCAGCGAAGGGCTTGGTGTAATAACCTGCACCTGATTATTGGTAATGTCGGGTACGGCATCAATGGGCAGACGGGCGGCCGACCACCCGCCCCAAATGAGCAGTACCAGAGAAAACAGTCCGATAATCAGTTTATTCTGAATAGAAAAACGGATGATGCTGTTGAGCATGGAGAAGAAAAAATGATGGTAGATAATGTATCCGGAAAGGGGAGGACGTATGCCGGAAATACACAGACGTACTGCATCGCTCAACAGTGTTGAGTGACGTCAGCAGGGCCATCATTTGCCATACATCCTAACGGACGAACAGCTTGGGCGGATGGAAGAAGGAGAAGGTCCGTTCGGTCAGGAGCGGGCTGTGGTAGTGAAAATTGGGGCGTTGTGCCAGGATAAACACGAGCCGGTCCAGCAGGGACGGACGGAGCCAGTTGACCGGTGCAAACGCAATATGCCAGGTAAGGCCCAGACAATGATGAGAGGCTTTGAACGGAATCTGCGAGTGGTCGTGCTGGTTCTGATGCTGCGCGCTGCCTGCGCCGTAATGAAGGCTCAGAAAATCAATAAGCGACAGATCAGGTGCGGCTGCACGGTGCAGTTCGTAATGCTCCCAGAGTTGCGGCAGTTTTACACACTCTTCCCATACCGACGTCGGCAAAATGCTGACGGCAGACAGGTAGAGCCCCAGAAAGAGGGTGAGAAACTGCTTCATACTGACAAATGTAACCTATAAACGGATTTATAGGTGCTGGATCAGTCGAAAAAAACAAACAAAATGATGATGAAGATCACAATAAAAATGTAGTACCAGCCATCGACGAAAATGTATGGCTTATACTTGGTATAAAAGTTACGGATGGCAGACATTATTGTATAGCGCTAAGTGATACAAAACCTGATACGTTTACAAAAATACAGGTTTCTGCTTAGGTATGAATACAGGTCAATCCTTTCGCTTCTCCTGCCGCGCTTTTTTCCGGGCTTCTCGTTTCTCCCTGCGTTCGGCTTTCCGGGCTTCGCGTTTGGCTTTGAAATCGTCTTTTATGGTCTGAACGGCATCCTGAAACGTAACGTCGTTGTCGAACTTCTTTTCGAACGCTTCAATGTAGGCATTGCGCAGAACGCCGAAAATGGTTGTCCAGATATCAACGGAAACATCACTGACATCGCCCTGCAGCGGGATTTTGGTGGCTACCTGGTCTTTGCGCTGGTTTTCCAGTACTTCCGATCCGGCTTCGGCAAGCAGCTCGCGGAAAAAACTGCCGATGGTGCGGTCGTCGTGTTCCTTAAGCTTGAAGACCTGCATATTTTTGGTCAACGGTTTCAGATACCCTTTCAGTTTGCCGTCGTTCATGGCCATTTCGCTGAAGACGCTGATGGTTCCGCGCTCAAAATCGATCTTCGCATATTCGCGCGCCAGCGTGTTGAGCTCTGTGAGTTGAAGGTCGTTGAAGCGCAAATTATAATCGAAATCAGGCGTTTGCTTCAGCACATACATGTTGGCGTCGAAGCGCATGGTACCCCCCCAGCCCGGTACATCGCCCGTTGCCCATATCGGCGACGGCAAACGCCCTGGCTTTTCATCGACATTGCGGATATTCCGGATTTCGCCCTGAAACTTTTGAAGCGACAGATCGGTATTTGCCTTACTGAACAACTTCAGCAGCTTAACCTGTCCGTCTGTTACGGCAACGCGGTTGATCTGAATCGGCATCAGGTCTTTTACCACCTTAGTCCAGTCAACTTCGGCGCCGGTCTGCCGTTCAGATTCGTTCGTACTGAAGGAAAAGTTCAGCTGCGGGCTATAGCATTCGATTTCACTCACCAGCTTACCCTTGAGCAATGATTTCCACTCAATCGACAGATCGCTTTTGGGGATGTAAATAAACGGCTCCTGAAGCTTGCCGTTTATTTTCCGGATGCGGAGTTCCTTGATCTGGTATGATCCCTGAATCAGCGAAATATCAACGTCTTCGATATGGCCGGTATAGCTACCCATGTCGGCCAGAAGGTTATTGACATACCGTAAGACAATATAAGGTAGCAGCAGACGGGCCACAACCAGCAGCCCTGCCACAACAAGCAGGATTTTAACAGACCGTTTCAAGGTACTTCATCGGATTGGTAGTATACAAGTAACCCGACGAGGCCTGTTTGGTTTACATAGTCCAGTAAATGACTGATCTATACGCACCTGTAAATCAAATTTATATAATCAGATCCAGAATCAGCACGCCGATCAGACCCACAATGGAGACAATGGTTTCCATGACCGACCAGGTTTTAATCGTGTCTTTGATGCTCAGGTTGAAATATTCTTTAAATAACCAGAAACCGCCGTCGTTGATGTGTGAAAACATCAGACTGCCCGATCCGATGGCCAGCACCATCAGCTCCGGCTGAATGGTCTGGGCCTGTAACAGCGGTAAAATAATGCCTACGGTGGTCAGCCCCGCTACCGTAGCCGAGCCGACACATACGCGGATTACAGCGGCCATGCCCCAGCCGAGCAACAGCGGCGGAATGGCGGCATCGGTCAGCAGGCTGCCAATGTACTTGCTGGTACCGCTGTCCATAAATACCTGTTTCAGTGCGCCGGCGCCGGCAATAACCAGCAGAATCGGGGCGGCGGCCTTAATCGCCTCTTCGAGGTCTTTCATCACGGCTTTCATCGATTGCCCGCGCTGAAGCCCGAGGAAATAAACAGCAACCAGCACCGACACCAGCATGCCAACATAAGGTTCTGACAAGAGTTTGAACAGATTGGTCAGCGCAGCCATACCGGCCGATTGCTCCTGATGGCTAAGGTACGTTTTCAGTGGTCCGAGCAGTGTCAGCAACGCTACGGGCAACAGAGCGACAAAGAAACTGATACCGGCGCCCGGCAAATCTGTCGTAGGCACATCCTTGATATTAAACAGGCTACGGTCGATATGCGGGTTGTATTTTGACAGGGTTTTACCGAAAATCGGGCCGGCGATGATGATAGCGGGTACGGCGACAATCAGGCCATAAAGCAGCGTTTTGCCAATATCGGCGTTCAGCTGTCCGGCGATAGCGGCCGGTGACGGGTGGGGCGGCAGGTATCCGTGTGCCACTGATAAGGCCGATAACATCGGTACGGCAACCGTCAGCAACGGCAGCCTTGATGAGGCTGCGATGGTAAAAATAAGCGGGACAACGATGATGAAACCGGCATTGTAAAACAACGGGATACCAATGACGAAACCAGCCAGTGCCAGCCCCCAGTGAATGTTTTTAATCCCGAACCAGCCGATCATAACATCTGTAATGCGTCGGGCGGCGCCGCTTTCGGCCACGAGACGGCCGAGCATGGCGCCGAAACCAATGATCAATACCAGATCGCCGAGGGTTCCGCCGATACCGGTCTGGATCGACTTGCCGACGGCCGTTACCTCCATACCGGAGGCTAAGCCAATGGCCAGCGAAACCAGCACAAATGAGATAAAGGTGTCCAGATGCACAAAGGCAATCAGGGCCACTAAGGCCAAAATACCAAGCAGGGTTAAGAGAAGAGGCATGTGTAACGTGGGTTGTCGGAATAGGTCGAAGCGGTTCCGGTTGCTTCGGCAGCTGCATATTACTCACTTCGTCCGGAAAGACAAAGTCAGGGCATGTATCTTTTCTACTTCCTGCACGAGGGGCTGCGTAACGTCAAATGGAATCACGTGCAGGCGCGTGTCCGGATCATAGCCGAAGACATCAAGTGGCTCCTGAAAACTCGCATTGGCAGGATAGAGTAAGATCAGGTCGCGGGCGCTGTATTTTTTGCCATAGGCATACAGCTGATAAAGGTCGCCGGTGTCAATACCGTAATTACCTTTCCGGTCAGCGCCATTGACCTGTTTCCATTTTGTATCGAGCACGACTGTCTGCGTGTCCTGCCGGATCACAAGGTCGGGGCGGAGTTTAAACTTAGGTGTTCCCACATGGGCGTCGACCAGGTGCATCGAGCTTTCCTGGGCACTGATGCTGCCCGATGGCCAGTAGTGCCGGAAGCCATGGGTGACGTACTGCTCAAAAATCCGTTCCATCGGAAACAGCAGCGCAAGCGACAGGGCCGTTCCCGCCCGAACGCCGTAGGCCTCCTGTTGCAGCAAGGCTTTGGCCCAGCGCAGGGCTGTGGCATAGCGGCTCTCCTGCCGGCCATTGGTCTGAACAAGCTGCCAGTCGACTGTCAGGTTTTCCGACAGCGATACCTCGTCGAATGCCTGGAGGAGTTGCCGGATGCGGGCCTGATTCCGGAGGGTGCCGGTGCGTGGCCGCAGCAGGTCCAGGGTTGTTTTCAGGATGCGGTTAGGCGGGGTGTCAGGTGTTCGCTTGTCGTAGCGGATGGCGACGCGCCCGGCATGGTGCAGGTTATGGCGCAGGTGCTGCCCCGGCAGGAATTTCCCTTTCCAGAACGGCTCATTGCCCTCAACGGTCAGATACGTTTGTTGGACTCCCTGACTGACAAGGCGCTCGGTTTCATCCAGAAACACTGTGATAAAAATCTCCCACAGCGGCAGCTGACTGCTGCGGGTGTGGGCGTTGGAAATGCTCCTGAACGGACTGTTGGCCAGCCGCCGCAGCATCCTGAGCAGCGACCGGCGGGCTGTTTCCGGCTGGTCGCCAGTTATTTTAGGCAGAATTTCCAGCTGAACACCATGCGGTGTTTCGAGCAGGCCGACGTAATTTTTGACACGGAGGGTTTCGCGGCCTTTTTGCCAAATCAGCTGGAGGATTGCATCGGCATCGTCCTGACCGGCCAGCTCACGCAGTTGGCGGAAAGCGGGCCCCGGCAGGAAAACCTCCGAAACCGAATCAGCGTTGCCGGGAAAGTCGTCGGCATTGCGGATACACCCGTATTCGGAGATAGTTTTGCGAAGCGGCATGGCGCAAAGGTACGGATGTTTGGGCACAAGCTTTGGTCATATACGACAAGGGTGATATGGGCCTACCATATCACCCTTGTCGTATATGGCCGGAAAAGCATGTCAATCCCGCTGTACCGAACTGCCGCCCGATACGTTCTGGCGGACAGACGGGTTGCCCTGATAGCGTACGTTGCTGGCACCGGATGCACTTACATCGAGGTTTTTACCCACATCTACCCGTGCACGGCTTGCGCCTGAGACATCCAGAATTGCCTCATTGACCGGATAATCAAAGGCATACAGGCTTGAGGCTCCCGACAGATCGCCTTCCAATACATTGCCTGATCCAAAAAAAGTTGCTTCTGACGCACCCGATAAATCAACGCGGACGCTGCCGGCATCCAAGTCGATGTCGGAGCGGGAATAACCCGAAAGAATTGCTTCAAAACTCCGCAGACCGCCGAACCCGCTGATACTTGACCGGGTTGCTCCTGAAAAATCAACACCGCTGATGGTTGGCATTGTGATCGTGAAATAGGTCGTATAGCTGTGATTGCTGCCTGACCGGTAGCGCGCATATAACTTGCCGTTTCGCGTATACACATCCAGATCGTTAACATCGTTGCGGTTACCGCGTACCTCAATCCGGTAAGCAGACCCCTGCCGGACGGTAATGTTAAAGGCACTGCCCATCGACAGCTGATCGAAGCCCGTCAGGGCATACGTCTGAATGACCTCTTCGTAAGGGCCGCGGTCGATGTAGTTAAAATTACAGGCAGAAAAAGAAGCCAGAAGGGCCAGACAGGTAGTAAGGAAAATAGCGCGTTTCATACTGCTGTATTCGTTCGTGTTGTTGTTTGTGATATTGCATTGGTGGAGCAACGTTCCGTGTCGGTTGGATATGTTTTCAGCCCAAAAGGTTTAAAAGATGAATTGGCTGGATGAATCCGGAAAAACAGGGAACAGTCCACATGCAGGTTGTATAGCGCTATGACAACCGTGCAGCAGACGACCCCTACGAACGATTGAAAAAGTTTTCAGGCTGGCCGGTTGGCTTTCCGGTCGTAGAGTAAAAAGGCATACAGCATTAAAAGCCACCAATATTCTGTATAGATTGCCAGCCCAACCATTGGAATAAAGTACTGAAGGCGGCGCAGGATAAAGGCGGGAAGTAAGCTAAAACTCAGGGTAATCAGATCGTTAAAGCTATGGCTCGGGTGGATGGCTGGCTCTACGTAATTACGGTAGAAATAATAACCAGCGCAGGATACCAGCACGGAGCTGCCAAATATCCACCAGAAACGGCGGTCCTGAGGGCCAAGTCCGCGATCTAGATAGGCGCGGTATTGGTTCATGAGCTGATGCAGTGTTGTCATACGATATTGTAGTGATATATATGAACTAAATATACTATTATTTCCTGACAAAAAAAGCCGGTACACAGCGTGCACCGGCTTCAGGAATGGCCCGGATTGTTAATAAATGAAATCCAGGTTTTTGTCTTTGTAGTCCTCCGAGTCGAGTTCGAGGAATTCTTCCCAGAACGGATCGGCCGGCAGACCGGCTTTGCAGATCAGCGGCTCTTTTTTCACCGGATGCGTAAAATACAACCGGCGGGCATGCAGGTATATTTTCTTGTCGGCTACCACGCGGTCATATCCGTATTTAATATCGCCGCGAATCGGGCAACCCATGTGGGCCAGCTGCGACCGTATCTGGTGCGGACGGCCTGTAATCGGCTCAACCTCCAGCAGATAGTGCTCGTTGATCAGACCCAGCAGCCGGTATTTCAATTCGGCTTTCTGCGAATTCGGAGCTTCGTAGTCGTATACCGTAACCTGGTTTTTGGCTTCGTCCTTCACGAGCCAGTTTACCAGTTTGTCCGACTTCTGCGGCGGCTTCTGGCGGACAACGGCCCAGTACGTTTTCTGAATCTGCCGTTTCCGGAAGAGTTCGGTCATGCGCTCCAGCGACTTTGACGTGCGCGCAAACACCACCAGACCACTCACCGGCCGGTCGAGCCGGTGAACAGGATGCAGAAATACGTCGCCGGGTTTGTTGTATTTCTCTTTAATGTAATCTCTCAGGATGTCGGTAAGAGTAATATCGCCGGTGCGGTCGCCCTGCACCAGAATACCCGGCTCTTTGTTCACAACCAGCAGGTGATTGTCTTCGTAGACGACCTGAAAAGGTTTTCTTTTTTTCATACTAATACGCTTCGCTTTCGTTCGGGAAGCTGCGTGTTTTTACATCGTCGACATAATGCGCGATGGCCTCGTTCATGATTCCGTTCAGGTCGGCGTACCGGCGCAGAAAGCGGGGTTTGAACTCTTTGGTAATGCCCAGTAAGTCGTGTAACACAAGAATCTGACCGTCGGCATCAGGACCTGCACCGATACCAATCGTCGGAATATTCAGATTTTGAGAGACTTGTTTTGTCAGGGCAGCCGGAATTTTTTCGAGGACGACACTAAAACATCCGATTTCCTGTAACATCTGTGCATCCTCAATTAGTTTCCGTGCCTCCGCTTCTTCTTTGGCCCGGACGGTATACGTGCCGAATTTATAGATCGATTGCGGGGTAAGGCCAAGGTGACCCATTACCGGTACACCGGCGCTCAGAATCCGCGTGACAGACTCTTTAATTTCGACACCACCTTCGAGCTTAACCGCATGGGCCCCCGACTCCTTCATGATCCGGATGGCCGACCGCAGGGCCTCCGACGAGTTGCCCTGATAAGAGCCAAACGGCAGATCCACGACCACCAGGGCCCTTTTTACGGCCCGTACCACTGAACTGGCGTGGTAAATCATCTGGTCGAGGGTGATGGGTAAGGTCGTTTCGTGGCCCGCCATCACATTCGATGCTGAATCGCCGACCAGAATAATTTCAACGCCTGCCGCATCGACCACTTTGGCCATCGAAAAGTCGTAGGCGGTCAGGGCGGTAATTTTTTCTCCTCTATTTTTCAGTTCCTGAATAACGTGCGTAGTTACCCGCTTTATATCCGGATTGTGTACAGACATGGTATTGCAGTTTAATGGGGTATGCTTAGCGTGGACGAAGCCACGATTCGGGGTTCATTTTGGTAAGGTTTTTCCAGATCTGGAACTGGATTTCGGTAATACCATCCTTGCCGGTCGCCACGCTGCCAATCATGTCGCGTGCCTTAACCCGCTGACCGATTTTAACCGAAACGCTTTTCAGTTTAGCATAGACCGTCATGTAGTTTCCGTGCTGAATAGCCACGACGTTGTTCATGCCAGGCATGTAAGCCACGTCCTGTACAACGCCGTCATAGACCGACTGAACGGATTCACCGGCATTGGTCTGAATGTCGATGCCCATGTTCTCAACCATCAGACCTTTCAGGACAGGGTGGGGTTTGACCCCGAATTTATCCGAAACAAAGCCATGCTGCACCGGCCACGGCAGCCGGTTTTTAGAAGCGGCAAACGAGGAGGCCAGGGCATATTCGGCCTCGTTCAGGTTATTCTCCCGTGCTTCGGCAGGGCGTGAGACCACCACTGGGGCTTCGGCTTTCGGCTCTGGTTTGGGCTCCGCTGGTTTTGGTTCGGCCGGCTTAGGCTCGGCTGGTTTCGGCTCGGCCGGATTATCGGCCGGTTTATTGGCATTGGCCAGGGCTTCGGCCCGGCGCTGTTCGTCGGCTTTACGCTGGTCCTCCGCCCGCCGGCGTTCTTCTGCCTTACGTTCGGCTTCCAGACGGGCTAATCGCTCACGTTCGGCCCGTTCCCGTGCTTCGCGTTCGGCTTTTTCGCGGGCTTCCCGTTCTGCACGCTCTTTCGCTTCCCGCGCAATAATGCGGGTAATCATGTTTTCGAGGTTGGTCACTGCCCGGCGGCTTTCAACCAGTTCGTCGCGAAGCTGCACCTCACGCTGACTCAGCTCTTTAACAACTTTATTCTGCTCATCTTTAAGTCCTTCCAGCTTTTTACCCTCTGATACTTTGGCTGTCAGTGTCGTTTTTTGCTGGCTACGTTTCTGCTCCGTTGCTATCCGTTTTTCCTGCAACATACCCTTTACCCGCTCCATTTGTTTCACCTGACTGTGCCGGGCATCGGAGTATTGTTTCAGGTAGCGGTAGCGGGCAACGAGCTGGTTGAAATTGTCTGACGAAAACAGGAAACCCAGCGGATTAAGCTGCTGGCGTCGTTTATCGGCCGAATACACCATCTCGGCATATTGCTTTTTCAGCTGACCAAGCTCCTCGTTAAGTTTATTGCTGGCATTCCGTAGATCGACCACTTCCGAATCCATCAGTTTCAGGTCTTCGGTCATCAGATTGATCTGCTCGGACTGCGATTTAATCTGCTGATTCAGGGCTTTGAGCTTGCCCATGGTGGCCTGCTTCTCCGTCGATGTCTGTTTCAGAATCGACCGGATTTCGGTGATTTTTTCAAGGTTCTGCTTTTTTTCCTTCTCCAGTACCTGCCGGTTACGGGGTTGCTGGGCATAGGCCAGCCCGCTCACCAGTGAGAGACCGGTCAGGAGAAAAAACGTAAACCGGAAATGAGCTTGCCACGTTACTGTACACATAAGCTGAAATCAGGGTTCCGGTCAGGGCCGGCGCGTATAGCGGGCCGGAATGCTGAACGGGAAACCGGGGTTTTTGTCTACCAATTCGACTTTGCTATGCCGAATCCGCAACAAGGTCTGATAAAACTGCCCGTCAGCGCCCGATTTATAATCGAGGGTGATCAGGCTGGTATATGGGAATAAAAAGTTGTTCAGCGCAGTAAAATCGGCATAGTCGAGCCGGAGCGTATTTTTGGTCGGCTGTTCCACCACCATCAGTTTCTTCAGCTTCCGGTTTTCTTCGCCGATATAATTCTCAACCAGTACCTTCCCTTCCGTCTGACGCAGGAGCAGGTAATCGCGTTCGTTTTTAATTTTCTGCGCGGGTTGTTTCGGCAGGGGCAGGTTACCGACAATCAGGGCCTGGAGCAGTTCAAAGTTCATGTCGAAGTTGAACCGTTTGCTCAGTCCCGGAAAATCGTACTGCGTATACTCGTTGTTGATTTTATCCAGAATCGTGATCGAATCACGGGTGACGAGCACCCGGGCGGCTTCCACCCCGATTTTGGAAATTGCGATCCAGACCAGACTGTCTTTGGCTACCCGGATATTCACCGTTGCATTATCGATATCCTGATCTTTGCTTTTAAACGAGACCTTAGCTTTGGCGGTCAGATAGTCAAAATCGATTTCGGCTACGTTGGCCCGTGCCTCTTCAATGCCGGGACGGGGTGTTTTCGGCGTGGTTACCGGAGGCATTGCGGGAGTATTGGCTGATGTTGAGGTAACGGCAGCACTGGAATCGCCCGGCATAACCGGTTTCAGGCGCGTTGTGTCCGGTGAACCGGATGCCGTCTGCTCCGAAGACCCGGTGCGGTCAAGCCGGTGCCGGCGACAGCCTTCACTGCCTGTCAGCAGCACCAGTGCCAGCAGCCATGTCCACTGGACGGGCGGGAGACTGTATGATTTGGTACTTCCCCGGATAATCTGCTTGAAACGGAGTGAAAACCATCCCAAATCATACATCTGCGTTTTATTCATATAATTTTCCGGTGGCAATCTTTTTGTCAATGTTACTACTTGCTTCGCCTTTTTGTTTGGCTTTTTTCCACTGTTCAACGGCTTTGTCGCGCTCACCTAACTGATACAACACATCGCCGTAATGCTCCAGAATGGTACCGCTCACGTTCGGATCACCGGTAACCGCTTTCTCAAGATAGGTACGGGCTTTGGCGTAATCCTTCATGACATACAGCACCCAGGCGTGCGTATCGAGATAGGTCGCATTCGTCGGGAAACGATCCACGAGTTTCTGCGACATCTGCACGGCCTGCGGCAGTTTATCCTTCCGTAATGACAGGAAATAGGCAAAGTTATTCAGCACGTGCTCATTCAGCGGGTCCGTTTTGAGGACCAGTTCATACGCTTCGTCAGATTTAGCGTTGTCGCCGGCACCGTTGTAGGCATCGCCCAGCTGTGCGTTAATGGCTTTAACCAGATCAGGGTTCTGCGTGACTGAAATCAGCTTCCGGCTTTCTTCCAGCGCATCAACTGCTGCCTGGTATTTTCGTTTGTAGAGATTCGCCGATCCGTTTGAGTACCAGAACAGCCCCTGTGTCGGAAAAATCTCCAGCGCTTTTTCTGAATGCACCAGCAGACTGTCTACCTGATTGAGCTGTCCGTCGAGCTGTAGAATGGCTTCCCAGACCTGATACGATGATTCGTCGAGCCTGGCGGCTTTCACATAGGCATCGCGCGACTCCGCAAATTTGTTTTGCTGTGCCAGCAGATCTGCCATCATGATCAGCGACTTCGCATCATTCGGGTGGGTTTTTACCAGATCCTGCGCCATTTTCAGCGCATCCTGCTGCCCTGCCTTATCATCGCCGTTCAGGGCGGCATAACTCGCCAGAATCCGGGCTTTCAGGTTGGGTTCCAGATTCGGGTTATTGAAGACATGGTCCAGTTCCTGCTTGCAGCGGGCCATATCGCCTTTTTTCCGGTAAATATCGGCAAGCATGACGTGGGCCTGTGCCATGTCCGGATCCAGCTTAATGGCTTTATCCAGCCAGCCGATGGCCTGGTCATTGCGGTCGTTGGCAATAAGGAGTTCCGCGCCTTCTACCAGGTATTCCGGTTCACCCGGCTCTGAGGCTACGAGCTTTTCGGCTTCTTCAACGGCCTTATCAATCTTGTTCTGCTTCAGATAAATCCGCTGCTTCTGGCGGGTTATTTCCTCGTTGATGCCCAGCGCGCGTTCAACACGGTTGTAGGCGTCGAGGGCTTTATCCGGTTTATCGTCGAAAAGGTAGATCGCGGCCAGCTCAACACCGTATTCCATGTTGTCGGTACTTTGTTTGAGCAGGCTTTCGTACAACTCCTCGGCATCGCTGTAGCGCTTTTGCTTCACATACAGTTCGGCCAGCAGGAGGGAGTAAAATTTATTGGTTTTATCGACGCTGTGGGCTTTGGCCGCATACGGAATAGCTTCTGCCGTTTTGCCGGTTTTCATCAGCGCCGACGCCATGGCATACTGAGCGCCTGCGTTGTCGGGTGATTTCTGAACCAGTTTTTCGAACTGCGCAATGGCTTTGGAAGGCTCATCAGTCATTAGAAACTTCATGCCTTCCATGAACTGCGATTCGTCTTCGAGCCGTGCCCGGACCGGATCCGATTGGGCAGCGGCCGGCGCTGTCGTGCTCAGTGGTTTTTCACCGGCTTTTTTTTGCGCCAGCACCGACGTGGCCGGCAGCGTAAAGACCAGACACCCGAGTACGTATTTTGTTAAGCAACGTGTGTTCATCGCAGTTGTAAAAGATAGCAATATCAGTATATAACGATTATTATCCAGAAACGGCAGGGTAAATCGTTCTATTGCAGATCGCCCGCAAAACAGGTGGGAATCAGACAAAGATAACAGTTTATCGGCTTATTCAACCGCATCATATACTTGTACACGCGACCACAGGTGTGCACAGTCGGCTACAAATTTCTTATGCGTCGGGTGTTCCTGGTACACATCCTGAGCCGCTTTATCCGTAAAAATAAACGTGATCGAAAAGTCATAGCTGTGGTCAATCACCGCGCGGCGGGTTTCTGCCGGCTTACCAATGTAGGCAGCATGGATAGCATCTATGCTTTTTAAGGTCTCCAGTCCGGCCCGCAGGGCGTCGTGATCTGCCTGATTTTCAGGATTGTTAAGCCAGAAAAATACTGTGTGTACAAACATATTTAAGGGAGAAGTTTAACGGAATGAATACTGTAGAATGAACAAGGGAAAATGCATCAGTTAATCCTATTCATTTTACAGTATTCATTCCACATTACGGATGCAACCATACTAACCCAGACGGGCTACCGGGCGTTTATGAAAATTTTTCCAGTTGCTTGACCAGCACGTCAAAATCCTTAGGATACGGGGCTTCAATTTTCATGCGGTCGCCGTTCAGGAGATTAAACGTGAGGGAATGGGCATGCAGGGCTACCCGCTGGATAAGCGGAAATTCCTCGGTATCTTTCTTGAGGTTGAAATTGCGCTTCAGCTGCGACAGGAAAAGCGGCTCGCCGCCATAGGTCGGGTCGCTGACAATCGGCGCTTTGAGGCACATCAGGTGCACCCGGATCTGATGCATGCGGCCCGTAATCGGAATACATTCCACCAGTGTGGCTTGCCGGTACGCCTTGATGGTATTAAAGATCGTTTCGGCCACCTTCCCTTTCTGCCGGTCAATCCGGACGGCGGTTCCGTCCTTAATCGGCGCGATGGGCAGGAAAACCGAAATGCTGTCGAAATCATGTACACCGTTGACAACGGCATGGTAGCGTTTGGTCACCTCGCGGTGTTCAAACTGCATGGCCAGATGGCGGTACGCTTCCGGATGTTTGGCAATAGCCAGAACGCCCGATGTTTCCTTATCCAGCCGGTGGCCGAGCTGGGCGTCGGCATGGTAGGCTTTTGCCAGCCGCAGAATACTCGACGACCGGTCGGAGGTACGTTCGTCCAGCGAGGCTACGTAGGGCGGTTTGTTAATAACAATATAGTCTTCGTTCTCAAAAACGATCAGGTCTTCGAAATTGATTTTCATGAAAATCGGATAACTCCCGACGGATGTCCGGTCACAGCCTTTACGGCCGGCACCGGGTTACAGACGGGCTGAATGAATCTGTATGTATGTGCTGGTGCCTACTCCATTTTTTCCAGCTTGAAGCTGAAGGTAGTGCCTTTGTCTATTTTCGACATTACCGTAATTCTGGATTTGTGGGCATTCAGAATATGCTTAACAATGGCAAGGCCTAAACCCGTTCCCCCGCGCTCCTTTGAGCGGCTTTTATCAACGCGGTAGAACCGTTCGAAGATGCGGCTCAGGTGTTCGGGCGGAATTCCCGGACCGTCGTCCTTTACCGAAACCTGAATGTTCTTTTTATCTTCTTCCAGCGAAACGAGCACCTTACCGTTTTCATTGCCGTATTTAATGGCGTTTTCGATCAGGTTGGTCATCACCTGCATAATGCGCTGCGGATCGGCTTTAACCCAGGTGCCGTTCGGCTTGTCGGTCTTCACTTTGAGCGACACCCCTTTGTTATGGGCGATTTTCTCGAGCTGATCAAATATTTCGCCAACGACTTCGTGCAGGTCAATCCGCTCAAAGTGCATCTTTACCTCGCCGGTTTCCAGCTGGGATAACGCTACAAGATCCTTGACCAGGATATCGAGCCCATCGAGACTTTTGGCGGCTTTTGCGAGGAACTTACCACGTACTTTTTCGTCGTCAATCGCGCCGTCCAGAAGCGTATGAATAAATCCCTGAGCGGCGAAGATCGGTGTCTTTAACTCATGTGAGACATCGGCCAGAAACTCCCGCCGGAACTGCTCAATGCGCCGGAGCTCTTCAATCTCTTTCTGCTTTTTAGCGACGTAGAAAAAGAACTCATCATTCAGTTTTTTAAACGGATGGTTGTTTTTGGAAATCGTTTTGCGGTTAATGGTAAAGTCCTTGAGCTTAAGCTTATGAATGGTTTTATACATTTTATCGACCTCCCGGTATACCAGAATTTCGATGGCGTAGAGAATCAGGAAAAACGATACGCCGAATGACGATATGCCCGCCACAAAGAGCATACTGTTGGTGACACCTTCGACAAATGCGAGGAAAACAGTGGTCAGGGCTGAAATCAGGACCGCCAGCAGCAGGGCGGTGATTCTTGGACTTAACAACATGATTCCAAAGGTACACTATTTGAACCTTTATGCCCAAGAACAGCTGAAGGCAACCTGTAAACTTAACAGGTTGCCTTCAGCAAAAGTCTTTCGGTCAGGATTTATTCCAGAGATGTAGCATTATCTGAGGGGGCTACATCGGTCAGAAGCTGGTGCATTACGCGCTCAACCATCTGAATTGCTCCCTGTAACGCACCAAAGGCTATACACAGAGGCAAGATAATGGGCAAAAAGAATACCCATTGCAGGATCATGTATAAACGGAGTCTTCTCATCTCAGATAATAGTTACGGATTCTCAATAAGGTTAGTTTGGGTTTTCGTATTAAACTACTTTATAGGTAGGGTTAATAAGTACACCAAAGTTAAATCTTTTTAAACAAAACAGCAAATTGAAAATAGAAATATTCGAAAGAAAAATTTCACTTTA
The DNA here is from genome assembly GCF_057652235.1 of Arsenicibacter sp. R0_47. NCBI lineage: Bacteria > Pseudomonadati > Bacteroidota > Cytophagia > Cytophagales > Spirosomataceae > Arsenicibacter > Arsenicibacter sp. R0_47. The sequence continues at coordinate 120,672 of NZ_JBYFCJ010000003.1, forward strand.
TTAACGACATAAGCAAACTGTTTGTTTCTTCTACTTCAAAAATTGTTCCGGCAAGAAGAAAAAGCGGTAATTTTTAATGTTTGAGGCCACATTTTTAATGTATTAACTACATTTGCTTTAAAAAATTGTTGCTTAACGTGTTGAATTCGAACCGATACCGATCCCGGACCGCCCGCTTTCTGCTCTTGCTCTATGCAGGAATGCTGGTGAACGGAATCTTGTTTCTGCACGCCCACCGGCTGGCAGACGGAACGATTATCACCCACGCCCACCCCTACAAACCCGTAGGCAAAGACCCGATCCAGCCCAACAACCACACGCAGCAGGAGTTGCTCTGGCTGGACGCTGTTACCAACGCACTCTATACCAATCCGGAGCCATTTTTCTGGCTGGCTGTGTTTACGGCCGTCTTCACGGCTACCCCTGCTTTTCCGGTTCTTTTCCGCACAATCAGCCGGCGTCATACGGCTTTCCGGCACCGCGGCCCCCCTGTCTATAGGCTGATTTAATGGCTGGTACATGGCGTTACGCTTTGTTCGCATGGGATAGCTGTGGGCTATAGGTATGTCCTCACGGCTTTCCGGTATGTGTTCAACGGGCGTATGTGATGTACCGTGCCCCGGTATTTCATCTCATAGACACAATCGCTCCATGTATAAACTTCTTCTCGTTTTATGCCTGGTGCCAGGGCTGGTACTGGCACAACTGTCGGGTATTGTTACCGATAAAAATACCCGTGAACCGCTGATCGGTGCAACCGTTTATCTGCGTGAACTTAAAAAAGGAGCTGTTACCGATGTAAACGGCCGGTATCAGCTGGGCAACCTGCCCGCCGGAATACAACCGGTTGAGGTGCGGCTGGTCGGTTATCAGACGATTCTCCGGAAAGTTAAGGTTGGCGGCGATAGCAGCAGCAATTTTGCCCTCGAAACCGATTCAAAGCAGCTTCAGGAAGTTGTGGTGACTGGGCTGACAACGGGCGCAACCGTGAAGCAGAGCCCGATTCCGATCATGACCTATTCCCGGTTACAGTGGATGCAAAGTAGTTCGACTAACCTGGTCGATGCGGTGGTGAAGCTGCCGGGCATGTCGCAGATTACCACGGGCGTGGGCCTGTCAAAGCCGGTGATCCGGGGGCTGGGCTTTAACCGGGTCATTACCGTACACGACGGTGTGCGGCAGGAAGACAACCAGTGGGGCGAGGAACACGCCCTGCAGGTCGATGAATATTCGATTGACCGTTACGAAATTATCAAGGGAGCAGGCAGTCTGTTGTACGGTTCCGACGGCCTTGGGGGTGTCATGAGCCTGATTTCGGCGCGGCCACCGGAGCCCGGCGTGATGCGCGGGCAGGTACTGACCAACTACCAGAGCAATAACCAGATGTTTGGCGTGTCGGGTATGGTCGAGGGGACCACTAAAGGCGGCGTGTTCGGCCGCTTCCGGACAAGCTACAAGAATGCCGGCAATTACCGGAATCAATACGACGGGCGGGTGTATGGCTCAGCTTACCGGGAACTGGATCTGAACGGAACAGTAGGCGTGAACCGGAGCTGGGGCTATTCGCAGGTATACGTGTCGAATTTTCATCAGGACATCAATATCGTTACCGGTGAGCGGGATAATCTGGGCCGCTTTCAGAAGCTGGTACGCCTCAGCAATGAAACAGAAGGCCCTGTAACCGTGTCCGACGACGAACTGCGCGGGCGGGCCATTAATCCGGCAAACTATCAGAGCCTGAACCACCTGAAGTTTTCCTGGAATACGTTTGCAAAACTAGGGGCAGGAAACCTGTCGGCCGTGATCAGCTATAACCAGAACCGGCGCCTGGAGTATGCCAGCACGCTGACACCCGGCGAACCGGCCTTGTTTTTCATGCTTCAGAATGTTTTCTACGACCTGAAATATTACCTGAACGCCGGAAAAGGCTGGGATGTAACGGTTGGCTGGAACGGTATGAACCAGTGGAATCAGAACCGCGGTCTGGACGTGCTGTATCCGGGATACCGGTACTGGGACAATGGCATTCTGGCGTTCTTCCAGAAGAAAACCGACCGGCTGACCATGAGCGGAGGCGTTCGCTTCGATGTCCGGCAGATGAATGTCAACCGGCTGTATGTGACGCCTGACGGTGCCTTTACCGAAACCGCCGCGCCGCAGAACCAGACCCGCTTTGCCGGTCTCAACAAAACGTTTTCGAACCCTACCGGAAGTTTTGGGGCTACCTACAATCTGACGCCACAGTTTACGGTGAAGGCCAACGTGGCCCGCGTATTCCGGGCACCGTCGGTACCGGAGCTGTCGGCCAACGGCGAGCATGCCGGTACGTTCCGCTACGAAATCGGCAGCCCTGATCTGCGCTCCGAAACCTCGTGGCAGGGCGATCTGGGCGTAGAACTGGAGACCAAAGGCGTACATGTGATCGCGAATGTGTTCCGGAATCAGATCAGCAACTATACCTTCTCGGAAAAAGTACTCGACCGCTTCGGCCGTGATTCAATCGTTGATCCGGCCCGTCCGATTCTGACCTACCGGTATGTGCAGGGCAATGCGGTGTTGTACGGTGCCGAACTACAGGCAACCGTGAATCCGCTCAATGCCCGCTGGTTTAACCTGATGGGATCGTATTCGCTGGTGCGTTCCCGTAATTTGTCGGCCCGCAACGATTCGGCCCGTTATCTGCCGTTCCTGCCGCCGCCGCGGTTTATTGCCCAGCTGAAGCTGACAAAGACGGAATGGGGAGACCGTATGCGAAATTTATACGCGCAAATCGAAATAGAGCACAATCAGGCCCAAAATCAGGCATTATTAGCCTACGGAACGGAAACGCCTACGCCCGGTTTTACGTTATGTAACATAGGGGGTGGCGGCGATATCGTCAACTCCGGCGGCCGGACCCTGTTTTCCGTCTATCTGACAGTGCAGAATGTGTTCGACCGGGCCTACCAGAGTCACCAGAATCGGCTGAAGTATTTTGGTCTTAATCCGGCAACGGGTCGTGCGGGGGTATTTAATATGGGACGAAACGTAAGTGTGAAGGTGGTTGTACCACTGACCTTCGCGCCGAAAGCCAGACCATAGATACCGCTGAGGTGGACGTTTTACGGGTTTCGATTTATTTTTACAAGGCAGATTTTGTATCATTGCCCTGACCTGGTAGCATAACTGGCAACCCGTAAAACCAACACGTACGTGAATATCATTCAACTATTACCGGACTCGATTGCCAATCAGATTGCGGCGGGGGAAGTGGTGCAGCGACCGGCTTCGGTAGTAAAGGAATTGCTGGAAAACTCCGTTGATGCGGGCGCTAAATCGGTGCAGCTGATTGTGCGTGATGCGGGACGTACGCTGATTCAGGTAATTGACGATGGGTCGGGAATGACCGAGACCGATGCCCGGATGAGTTTTGAACGGCATGCCACCTCAAAAATCCGCACATCAGATGATTTGTTCCGTATCCGTACGATGGGGTTCCGCGGCGAGGCCCTGGCGTCGATTGCGGCGGTTGCCCAGGTAGAGATGCGGACCCGCCGTGCTGCCGAAGAACTGGGCACGCTCATCCGTATCGAAGGCTCTGAGCTGAAAGCGCAGGAGGCTATTTTGTGTTTGCCCGGCACCAACCTGCTGATCAAAAACCTGTTTTTTAATGTGCCGGCCCGCCGCAACTTCCTGAAATCGAATTCGGTGGAAATGCGGCATATTCTGGATGAATTCCAGCGGGTAGCGCTGGCGCATCCGGAAGTCAGTTTTACGCTGTTTCAGGATGATCGTGAGGTATACAACCTGCAGGGCGGGAAGCTTAGCCGGCGCATCATTGATATGTTCGGGAAAAGTTACCGCGAACAACTGGCATACTGCGAAGAAGAAACGCCCTACGTAAAAGTGCGCGGGTATATCGGTAAGCCGGAGTCAGCGAAGAAAACCCGTAATGAGCAGTTCTTTTTTGTGAATCTGCGGTACATCAAACATAATTACCTCCACCATGCCGTAACGGGTGCCTACGAAGGAACGCTTCCTGAAGGCAGTCACCCGTTTTATGTGCTTTTTATTGATATTGACCCGTCCCATATTGATATCAACATACACCCGACCAAAACCGAAATCAAATTTGATGACGAGCGGTCGGTGTATGCCATCGTAATGGCAGCCGTCCGGAAAGCGATGGGCGTGTACAATCTGGCTCCTTCACTTGACTTCGACGGGAATGTGAATTTTCTGTCGGGGCAGGGGAGCCTGGCCGACCGGGGCCGGAGTGATGCATCGGTACCACGGCCGGCCGTGCCGTCGTGGATTACGGGGGAGCGCCCTTCGGCGAATGATGCGGACATGCCCCGCGACCGCCCCCGCCCGCTGCCGTCGAACTATAATTTTGACAAGGCATCGTCGGACCGGGCGGAAACCGAAGCCCTCAAGAAGAGTTCAGCCCGTAACTGGCAGGCTTTATTTGAAGGCATTGCCAAGCCGGAACCCGGCGGAACCCCGCCGGCTGGTCCGCCGGTAAGTGACTGGCTGCCACCAACTGAATCCCCGTTGCCGGAAAAACCGGCACTTACCCTGGGCAGCAAAGCCAACCAGCTGAGCGAAGGTGAAGATGTGCAGGCCGACAATATTATTCAGGTACAGAACCGTTACTTATTGGCAACCGTTAAGTCTGGACTTTTGGTAATTGACCAGCGGCGCGCGTATGAGCGGATTCTGTTCGATCAGTTTCAGCATGCGCTCACACGGCACAGCGGTGCGTCGCAGCAGTTGCTGTTTCCGAAAACCGTTAAGCTGATGCCGGTCGATTACCAGCTGGCACTCGAACTGCGCGAAGAATTGACAAGTCTGGGCTTTCAGTTTGATGAGCTGGGATCGAATTCGCTGGTGATCCGTGGTGTTCCGGCGTTATCGCCGACGCTGGGTCAGGCAACGGAAAGCGAAGAAGATGTGTTCGGCAATTTGCTGGCACAGTTCCGCGAAGATACCGGCAAGCTGAAACTGGAACGCTCCGAAGCGCTGGCCCGTTCGCTCGCACGGCGTACAGCGTCGCGGTACCAGACACGGCTTAGTCCGGTAGAATGCAAAGCGCTGGTCGATCAGTTATTTGCGTCGTCGAATCCCGGCTATACGCCGAAAGGTGAGGCAATTACAAGCGTGTTGACGTTGGATAAAATTGCTGGCTTTTTCAAACCGTAAATGGGTTATATTACGTAAATTGTAAAAATGATGAGTTTAAGCCCTGTTGTTCGAATTATACTTATACTGAATGTTCTGGCGTTTCTAGTAACAAGTGAAGCCGTAATCAAGCAGTTTGGCCTGCATTCAGTTTTATCGGACGACTTCAGACCGGTTCAGTTATTGACCCACATGTTTTTACACGGCGGACTGGGTCATATTTTCAGTAATATGCTGGGGCTGTTTTTCTTTGGTCCTATGCTGGAGGGGGTCTGGGGCTCACGCCGGTTTGCCTTTTTTTATCTGTTTACCGGATTAGGCGCTGCCGGTTTGTATCTGGCGGTGAATTATTACGAAATGAGTCAGTTACTGGAAGCGGTGAATGCCTACCGGAGTGCACCGACGCCGGAAAACTTTATGATGTTTATCACAGACCATGCTGGTTCTGCCTATGACCGGATTGAACCGTTTGTGACTAGCTTTGAAGCCAATGCCCGGAATCCGCAATATATTCAGGAAAGCCTTGGGTTTGTTAATTCATACTGGCTGGCTCAGGCAAACGAACCGATGGTCGGGGCTTCAGGAGCGGTTTTTGGTATAATTATGGCTTTTGGCTTATTGTTTCCAAACACTGAACTGCTTTTGCTGTTTCCACCTATACCGGTGAAAGCCAAATACCTGGTTCTTTTTTACGGAGCATACGAAATTTATACCGGAGTATACCGGGCACAGTCTGACAACGTAGCGCACTTTGCGCACATTGGCGGAATGTTGTTCGCATTCATATTAGTTAAATACTGGGGTTCTCAACGCAAAAAATTTTACTGAGACATGAGCGGGTTGTTTGATGATTTCAGGTCAGAGTTTAATAAGCCCAATAATACGTTGGTGCAGTTAATACTGGTAAATACAATGGTGTTTCTGGCCTTGCTGGTGTTAAACCTGACACTGTGGATGGCCAACCGGACGGGCTATTATTCACTGGTTACAGAGCAGCTGGCGATTCCGGCATCGGTCGAGGCGTTTCTGCATAAGCCGTGGACACTCATTACCTATTCGTTTACTCACGAAAAACCATTCCATATTCTCTTCAATATGCTGTTCCTGTACTGGTTCGGCCGGTTGATCGATGAATACCTGGGCAACCGCCGCCTGGTTGGTCTATACATACTGGGCGCTATTGCGGGCGGTGTTTCCTATATCCTTATTTACAATCTGGTACCCTTGTTTCAGTCAGAAGTAGGTGCGTCAACCATGCTGGGAGCGTCGGCGGCGGCGTATTCGGTGGCGGTAGGTGCAGCAACCCTGTTGCCGAACTATACGTTTCACCTGCTGTTTTTCGGGCCGGTCCGGATTAAATACATTGTTTTCTTTTTCATTGTACTGTCAATGGCGCAGTCAACCGGCCCGAATGCCGGCGGAGAACTGGCACATCTGGGCGGTGCAGCAATGGGTTTCTTTTTCATTAAACTGCTGCAGAACGGTACTGACCTCGGACGTCCGGTATACTGGATCATGGAAGGATGGCAGAACCTGTTTCGCCCGAAGCCACCAGTGAAGGTGTCTTACCGGCAGCGCAGCAGTGCCAGTACACACGCAACAGCGTATTCATCAATGGCGGGCGGTTCACCGTCGGTGTCAATGCCGGATCAGGATGAGATTGACTCCATACTCGATAAAATATCACGGTCGGGCTACGAAAGCCTGACTAAGGAAGAGAAACAAAAGCTCTTCCGCGCCAGTCAACGGAATTGATTAGCAGAATGGAACCCCGTAAGGGGTTTTATTTTTGCTGTATAGACTATTTAGAAGGTAGATATTGTGTGTAAATATTCGGTTGAAGGAGTTACCTGTACTATGCGATTCGATAATTTTCCATATATTTGACCTATCCTATAGGTAACTTCGTGACTAAGGAAAGAACGCATCTTTCGTGGATAGCGCCGGAAACGGAATAAGAAGTGGTTTATTGTGCAAAAGGGAGTGATTCTTATCAGTTTTTAGGGCTAAATTCCGGAAAAAGTTGGCGGAGAATAAAGCTATCATTAACTTGCTGAACTGTAACGGTCTGTGAGTGTAGATAATTTTTAATCATGTTCAACAATCATTCCTGGGCACCGTAAACCGTAACGAGATGATCTCAAAAAAAGCAAAGTATGCCATAAAGGCGCTCAAAGTTCTTACTGAAGAATACGGCAAAGGTCCGGTGCTGATTTCGTACATTTCTGCGAAAGAGAATATTCCCAAGAAGTTCCTGGAAGCGATTCTGCTTGAATTACGTAATCATGGAATCCTGCAAAGCCAGAAAGGAAAAGGCGGCGGGTATCTGCTCCGCGTTGATCCGGGCCGTGTGAATCTCGCACAGGTGCTTCGGGTTATTGACGGACCGATTGCGCCAACCCCTTGTGTATCCATAAATTTCTACGTAAAGTGTGACGACTGTGAAGATGAAGTGACGTGTGCACTGCGTCCGATCATGGAGCGTGTTCGGGATGCAAACCTGGGCGTTTACGAAAACACAAGTCTTCTTACGTTTCAGAACACAGGCTTACTGGAAACAAAAGAAATCGCTATCGGCGAGCCACAGCCAGAGGCTACTGATACTACCGGCCTGCTATCGGCTTAACCGGCCTGCGGTTGACTGGTTATAAAGAAAAGGAGGGCAGTGCCCTCCTTTGTTGTTTCTATTCAGTTGCCGGCTGATGCTCTTTACGCAGCAGATCGTTTACCGTTTTCACAGGGTTGAAGGTAATCAGCGGCACTTCCACAAAGACGGTACTCCAGTTGGCCATTGCCCCGTTCCACAGCCCCGGCAGCTCCTGTGCTTTCAGATCTTTGCCGTCTTTAGACTTCTGGGTAATAAAGCCCGTCTGCGGATCACGGAAGTCCGGCAGGTTGTATTTTTTGCCATGACGGTCTTTCAGGGCGCAGATCAGATCAACCGGGTTGAAGTGTGTCGCCGTGTCAAAAATGGCCTTCTGCTCGGCATCGTCCATGTCAAACTGAGCTGATTCTACCACCTGAAGTGATACCGAGCCATCCGGGTTTTGCGCCCAGAACGGACCGCCGCCCGGCTCACCGACGTTTTTCACCATACCGCACGCCCGGATCGGCCGGTCAAGTTTCTGGCGGAGATAAGCGATTTTTTCCTCACGGCTGAAGCTTTCGTAGCCAACCGGCGGCAGCGTATACAAGGTCGAACGCAGCAGCTCTTCTGCCTCGGCAATATAACCGTCGCTGACTTCCTCATGTTCGAGCAGTTCCAGCAGGCGGAATACCTGTTTCTGGGTATCAATCAGCAGCGCAGCCAGTACCTTTTTATAGGTGATAGTCGTTTCTTTCAGTTCATCCGGAACAACGTTGTCAATGTTTTTGATAAATACGATGTCGGAGTCAATATCATTCAGATTTTCAATCAGCGCACCGTGGCCGGCAGGACGGAACAGCAGCGAGTCGTCGCTGTTGCGGAACGGCGTATTGTCAAGGTTTACCGAAATCGTATCCGTTGCTTTTTTCTGCTCGGAGAACGTTACGTCAAACGCCACACCTAACCAGGCTTCGTAGTCCGGTTTTGCTTCGATAATCAGTTGTTCAAAGCGGCTGTGGTGTTCCGGCGATACCGTAAAATGCAGGCGAACCAGGCCATTGGCATTGGCATAGGCCGCGCCTTCCACGAGGTGTTCCTCCACCGGCGTGCGCGGTCCGTCGGTATAGCTGTGGAATTTCAGCAGTCCTTTAGGCAGACTGCCGTAATCAAGGCCGTCGGCGGTAAGCAGGTAGCGGAGTACGGTCTGCCGGTCTGCCGTAGCGATGTTGTCACCTTTGGCGGCCATAACGGCTTTCAGGTCTTCGTAAAAGGCAAAATCAGCAAGGCGGGCAAAGAATTCGTCAGTGGCTTTATCGGATTTCCCGTCGAGGGCGGCAAACAGCGATTTAAACATCCGTGTTGCGGCTCCTGAGGCCGGTACAAATTTCATGAGGGTGTAGTCACCAGTCAGGTCATCGTACTGGTGCAGATAAGCAAGGATCTGCTCGTCGGATACCCGCACAATGCCGTCGCCGATGGTGGCGGCCTTAATCGCTTTCAGAAAAGGAAACCCATTAACGAAGTGCTGAATCTGCTCATTAATGAGGTCGAGGGTGGCACCCTGGCCCTGAATTTGTTCCTGGTCTTGTTGAGAGAACATAGTGGCTTTGTGTCAGAATTTTAGATGGCAAATACGCGATTTCGCCGGAAACAGCAAAGGGTTGCGCACCTGCTGACGGACACGAATGATAAAAAATTAAGGTAAATCGACCGTATGCTGAAATGTGCTTACACCGGCTGGCAATGCGGACAGTACAGGGTTGTTCTTCCGCCGACCACCGTACGCGCAACCGATGTCCCGCATACCGGGCAGTAGCGGTGTGCGTCCGGCGAGTCATACGGGCTATGGTCCCACTCACGGGCATGAATCAGAAACGATTTCGGGAAATTCCGGTAAATGGCTTCTTGCTCAATCGCAACGGTCAGTACATGCCGGATCGCCGCATGAAGGCGGCTCATGTCGTCGTCGGACAAACTGCCGGCAAGCTTCAGCGGGTGAATGCCGGCCTGGAACAGTACATCATCGACAATCCAGTTGCCAAGGCCAGCCACGACAGATTGGTCCAGCAGGACGGGTTTTATGGGTGATTTCCGCCGGCGGACACGTGCCGTTAGCTCAGAAAGGGAAATGTCCAGACCGTCAGGCGCAATCTTTTTCCGGGCCAGGTACGTATCTATATTATCGACCAGCCCGACGCGCTCAAATTTGCGCGGACAAATGAAGCCGAGGTTGAACCCGTTCTCAAAGGCAAAAACGATCCGGGCATATTTAGGGCGGCCGACCGACGAGTGATAATATTCCAGATCGCCCGTCATGCCGAAATGAAGGTGCAGAATTACGGCCGGCTCGTCGGTCAGAACAAATAAATTTTTGCCAACGCGGCGGGTACCGGTGAAGGAACGGCCGGTCAGTTTTCCGGTCAATGTTTCATAGTCAACCGTCAGTAATTTGTAGTCCTCGACCAGAATATGATCGATAGGCTGATGCAGTGAAGAGGCCTCGAGATACTGTCTTCTTGTTTCTACTTCGGGTAATTCAGGCATAGTTTATTAATAATTTTAGTTGTTAATGAAACATTTTTTGCCCGGATACGTTTATAGATTTGTACAAACGCTCAAACACTAAACCGATAGACTCCATAGCAAACACTCTACATTCCTGACAAATTTATTGGACTGGAAACATTAGTTGTCTAATTACTCAACTACTTTTTAACCAACTAATTCTAACTAGCTATGGAAAATAATCCGCAACAACGGCCACGTACAAGTGGAGCCCTGCTCGCTGCCCTTATTATCATGACAGGGTTAGCAGGTGTATCAAGCTACCTCTATTTTAATCAGAAACAAGTCTCGGAAAATCAGGAAGTAACGATTGCTGAGCGGGTTGAAGAACTCTCAAACACCCGTGTTAAGCTTGACTCCATCTCGACCGCTCTGGATGCTAAAATTGCTGAAGTAAAGAAACTGGGTGGTAACGTTGACGAGCTGTTGAAAGTAAAGGCACAGCTGGAGAATGATAAGGCTGCCCTGCGTAAAGGCAATGCTGCCAACACACGGGCAATGATGGCTAAATACGATGCCAAAATCAAAGAATACGAAGGTTTCCTGATGGAAAGAGACACCCTGATCGCTCAGATGCAGCGTGAAAACGGCGTGTTGAAAAATACCAACGAAACGCTTAATACTGAGAATACAAGCCTGCGTACTGAACGGCAGGTAGCCCGCGATTCGGTGCGGACATTCGTTGCGCAGAATGAAGACCTGACAGCGAAAGTGACCCGTGCGGCGGCGTTGAAAGCACAGAATGTGAAGGTATACGCTGTATCGAATAAGGGTAAAGTCAAAGAAGACGATGCCTACAAGGCAAAACGTCTGGACAAAATAAAACTGGAATATACACTGCTGGATAACCCGCTGACGCGCGAAGAAGCTAAAGAGGTATTTGTCCGCGTTCTTGATCCTGACGGTGCCATTGTTTCTGACATGGCCAACGGCTCAGGCACATTCCAGGTAGATGGTAATGAAACGGTGTATACCACAAAACAAACGGTAAATTACACCAACAATACACAGAAAGTAGAATTGCTCTATACCCGTGGTATTCCTTACAAACCAGGTAAATACACAATTGAGCTCTACTCAGAAGGCTTCAAGATCGGTTCAGGCGCTTTCGCCGTCCGTTAATCGTCTTTGTTGAACGATAGTTTTTAGTGGTGGCACGGTTCATGTCGTGCCACCACTTTTTTGTTTTAAAGAGTGAAAGAATGAGAGAGTGAAAGTGGTGGCACGACTAAAGCCTCAAGCTATATTATTGCCTGTAAGCCGATAGCCCTGCCACCACTCTTTCACTCTTCCGCGCTTTCACTCTTTAAATTCATTGCTCCTCAATACTGCTGACACCCAGCTCGTTAAAGAGCGTTTGCCAGTAATGCGTAACCGTTGGGTTGTTTACTTTAGCAGAAGCGTTTGGCTCGAAAGGCAGCACCATCGTAATCTCCGGACTGCCGATCGTATATTGTTTTAGCTTTCCGGCATCCGCTTTTGCCCATTCTTCAGCCTGGGCATCGTCGCGGGGCGGCGACTCGTGCAGATCGCGCCGGCCGGACCCTTTCATGCTTTCGAGCATATCGCTCAGGTAATACACCTTTACCAGCATCCCGCTTTCATTGGCTTTGGCAATTACCGGCAAACTGGCCCAGATATCGGTGCGCTGATTGGATAACGAGCCGTTTTGTCTGGTCAGCTGTTGCAAAACGCGCTGGCGGATCATGGTTTTCTCCCGCTGGAGCGACAGATCAAATGCCGCCCGGGCAGCTTCGCGGTCGGTCGGGCTGGCGTTCGATACGTCATCCATCTCCGAACGGACGCTCTGTGACAGCGCACGGGCTTTCGAGGTATTATCGTGAATGAAATAAACCTCCACCTTATCGCCTTTTGTGTGCAGGTTTGCTTCAATCAGGTTGCTGATCTCCTGCGTGTATTTCTGGTTGACAAATGCCTGATTAACATTGACACTGACAGATTTATCGATAAAAATAAGCGTGTATGTCGGCTCTTCTGTCTGTACGGGTTTTTCTTTCTCAGAAGAACACCCGAAAATTGCCAGCCCGATCAGGCCGGTCATTAGTAGTTGCTTCATCGGAATATGCATTTACAGGCGAACCAGACCATGCTGATTCGTTTCATTAACGAGAGAGACCCTTACGGAATTGCCAGTGACCGGCGAAGGGTAGAATCGGCCGGCTGGTTCCGGTTCCAGTAATCCGACTGAATCGTTTGCTGAAGCACCGCCCGTGAGGTTAATACCTTGTTTTTGGTCGCGTAGGTCTCTTGCCATCCAACGATCCGATAGGGGAACTTGTTCTCGAAAATGATCGACAACTTCCGCTTATCTGATTTATAATCAATGTCGTATGTTTGCAGGGAGTCCCCTTTAAAGGCAGTGCCCGAATACGCCGAGAGGGCGACTTCGGCGGTTTGCGGGTCAAGGCGCTGATGCCGGAGGCGGGCAGCCTGTGTGCCGGGAATGAGTTGTACCGAACCGGTCGGGAGTTTGTCGGGTGCCAGGCGAATGCGGTTCCAGAGTTCGTCTTCCAGCATTACTTTGGCCACCGTATAGTCTTCAGCTACTTCTTTTTCAAAATAAGACCGGCCCGACACCGCATAGCCGGTACTACGCAGATTAAGCTGAATGTAGCTGTGGCCGCACCATTCCTGCGCGGATGTACTCACTTTGAGCGTACGCGGAAATACCGGATTATTAATCGGCGTGAAGACTGAGGTAAACAGCGAATAGTCGTAAATACCGGTCACAAACTTACGGATGATATTGCTCTTCAGCGTCGGTGCTGAGCGGTCGCGGGTGGCTTCGCTTTCGGATTTCACCTGTGTATCGGTGCGGAAATCTTCCGTTACAAAAATCAAAACCGCCTTGCCGGGCATCAGGCTGCCATATTGAGCCTGTTGCAGCTGATAGCTGTTGATTTCGGCTTTACCGCCAAACCAATAGTCGCGGAACGCCTGACTTTCGGCCACGGCGGGGGCCGGCGGCGGTGTCGGCTCCTTCTGGAAGATGGTGGCTTTCATGGCAATGGCGAACACAATGGCCAGCAGCACAATGCCCAACAGGAAGTATTTAGTGACCGTATCTTTTTTCATCGGGAGCGACAAGGCCGGTATCGCAGAAGAATCCGGCTGAGTTTTTGCCAAAATTACCGAAACTGCGTATTTTTCAAGGTATTCATCGGCATTCAACTTCCGTACTTATCATGAAAAAACTGTTTACCTATGCCCTGACCCTGGGTATGCTTCTGCTTACCGGCCATCAGCTGGCGGCACAAATCGAAAAGGCACCGGTCCGGAAAACAGCCGAAGGCGACGGGCCGCACAACCGGCTGATCATCCGTGGCGTAACACTGATCAACAGTACGGGAGCACCGCCGGTTGGCCCGGTTGATATTGTGGTCGAGAAAAACCGCATTGCCCAGATCCGGCAGGTAGGGTATCCGGGCGTTCCGGTTGATGCCAAAAGCCGGCCTCAGGCCGGTCCGGGCGATAAGGAACTCAACTGCGAGGGCATGTACCTGATGCCGGGGTTTATCGACATGCACGGTCATATCGGTGGGAAAGCGCAGGGCACCAGTGCCGAATATGTGTTTAAACTGTGGCTCGGGCATGGCATCACTACGGTTCGTGATCCGTCGGCGGGTAACGGCCTTGACTGGGTACTTGATCAGCGGGCACGCAGCGAAAAAAACGAGATTGTGGCTCCGAGACTTAAGGCCTACACTTCTTTCGGACAGGGTGCTAAGGAACCGGTCACAACGCCGGAGCAGGCACGGGCCTGGGTACGGGAAAACGCGAAGAAAGGTGCTGACGGCATTAAATTTTTCGGCGCCGAACCGGATGTGTTCCGTGCGGCCCTTGATGAAAACAAAAAACTGGGGCTACGGTCGGCCTGCCACCATGCCCAGCTGGAAGTGGCCCGGATGAATGTACTGGCGACCGCAAAGGCGGGGCTGACCTCAATGGAGCACTGGTATGGGTTGCCGGAGGCGCTTTTTGAGGACAAAACCGTACAGAACTATCCGGCCGATTACAACTACAATAACGAACAGAACCGGTTTGAAGAAGCGGGTAAGCTGTGGTTACAGGCGGCTAAACCCGGTACGGAAAAATGGAATAAAGTCATGGACGAACTCATTGCCATGGACTTTACCATCGACCCGACGTTTAACATCTACGAAGCGAACCGCGAGCTGATGCTCGCGCGCCGGGCGGAGTGGCACGATGACTACACCTTGCCGAGCCTGTGGCGGTTTTATGGGCCAAGCCGGATGTCGCACGGTTCTTACTGGCACAACTGGGGTACGGAGCAGGAGGTGGCCTGGAAGCGGAATTATCAGTTGTGGATGCAGTTCGTCAACGAATACAAAAACCGCGGTGGACGGGTAACGACGGGCTCGGATTCGGGCTTTATTTACCAGCTGTATGGCTTTGCTTACATCCGTGAGCTGGAATTACTGCGGGAGGCCGGTTTTCACCCGCTGGAAGTCATTCGTGCGGCCACCATCAAAGGGGCTGAAGCCCTCGGGATGGCCGATCAGATCGGGTCGGTTGAGGTCGGTAAACTGGCCGATTTTGTGATTACGGAGGTAAATCCGTTAGCGAACCTGAAGACACTGTACGGTACCGGCGCGATCCATCTCAACGAGAAAAATGAAGTAGAACGCATCGGCGGCGTGAAGTACACCGTGAAAGACGGCATTGTATACGACGCCAAACAACTCCTGTCCGATGTGCGCCGAATCGTATCTGACGCCAAAAAGAAAGAAAACTTCGAAATCACCCAGCCGGGCGTCAAAAAATAAAGAGTGAAAGAGTGAGAGAGTGAAAGAGCGGGGTGAAAGTGGTGGCACGATTGTCGGCTTCTGCGCGGCTATAGTCGTGTTACCACTAACTATAGACTTGCGTCTAAAAGAATCGTAAAGTTTAAAACATCTTCTTTTACAGGTTTCCCATCAATCTCAGCTGCATAAAACTCAACTCCTTGATGATCTAAATTTACAAGATACTGTATGAGAATATTTCTTTTTTTGTTGTGTTGTGTATGGATATCAACCTGAACAATTTTGATGTTTGGTTTCTCTTTGTAATCTTCAGAAGAAAAGGAACTCCATTCGATTTTACCTTTCGCGCCAGCCGATCTACTAAGCAATTCTTTTAAACTTGTATTATTTCCTAATAATTTGTAAGGTTTGTATTCTTTGACGATTTCAATTTCAGGAGAAGTCAGCTTTTGTAGACGATCAAATAGTTGATTACAAGAGAATAAGGAAATAGTTAATAATAAGAAAATAAACCTAGATCGTGATTTTTGCATAATTATAGCTATAATATGTTTGGCAAAAAAATAGGCTAAAAAGTGAAAGAGCCACCACTTCGCTCTTTCACTCTTTATCTCTTTCGCTCTTTACTTAAGGCTTATTGCTATCTACAACCAGACGGCCGTCGCGGTTAACGATTTCCCAGGCCGTGTAGAATACCAGACGGGCTGATTTTTCGGCCAGTTTGAAGTCGATTTTGTCAACGTCGTCGGTTGGGCGGTGGTAGTCAGGGTGGAGGCCGTTGAAATAGAAGATAATAGGTATTTTCTTCTTCGCGAAGTTATAGTGGTCAGAGCGGTAATAAATACGCTGCGGATCTTTCGGATCATTGTATTTATAGTCCAGCTCCATGTTGATGTACTTCGTGTTGGTCGCTTCGCTGATTGTGTGCAGTTCCGACGAAAGCTTGTCTGAACCAATTACGTAAATGTAATTGTCGGACTTACCCAGGTGCAGGTCATCGACGCGGCCTACCATGTCGATATTGAGGTCAGCAACCGTTTTTTCGAGCGGAATCGCCGGGCTGAAATCAGCGTAGTATTCCGACCCTAACAGGCCTTTTTCTTCACCCGTTACGGTCAGGAACAGAATTGACCGGCGAGGGCCTTTGCCGTCGGCTTTGGCTTTGGCGAATGCCTGCGCAATTTCCAGCACCGACATCGTACCTGATCCGTCGTCGTTCGCGCCGTTGTTGATCTGACCGTCCGGACTGATTCCGATGTGGTCATAGTGCGACGAAATAACCAGTACTTCATCTTTCTTATCAGTTCCTTCCAGGAAGCCCAGTACGTTTTCGGTACTTACAATTTCTTCCTTACGTTCGGCTTTAACTGCTACCTGACCTTTCAGTGACGAAGCGGTTGCCTTACCGGCCTGTCCGATCTGCTCACCGGCTTTGGTCAGCTGATCGGCCTGAGTGCCTAATAGCGCCGCCGCCATAGGGGCTGAAATCAGGAAAGAGCCAACCGAACCGACATTCTCGGTTGTGCTTTTCAGCATTAACCGGTTAAAGCGGCCAGCCAGGGCACCCCGCTGCGCCAGTACGCGTTTGAAGCCTTCGCCGGTTTCTGCCGAAACGATGAAAATCTGGGCCGCACCCTTTTCCTTGGCCAATGTGGTTTTATTCCGCCAGCTGTCGGCTGCGCCCCATTTCGAGGCATCTTTGGTCCCGCTGATTACTGATGTGCCGTCGGCTTTTTTGGGCTCGCCATCGAGGAAGACAACGGCTTTGCCTTTTACATCAACACCGGCATAATCGTCGTAGGCGTTGTCGCTGATGCCGTAGCCGATGAAAACTGTTTCGTACGAGGTTTCCGAAGGCAGGTTCAGCAAGCCATTGCTCGTGAAATCTTTCTGGTAGGCAAACGTCTGCCCGCCCGCTTTCACATAGAAATCACCCCATGTTTTGCGGTACAGGTTAAACGATTGCAGGAAGGACTCCTTGCCTTTGTCGTCTTTAATAATGGGCGTCAGCTTTTCGCTTTTGAAGTATTTCGCGATGTAATCAGCCGCTTTTTTCTGGCCACGGGTTCCGGTTTCGCGGCCTTCCATTTCGTCAGACGCTAAAACGCGGAGGTGTTTTTCCAGATCAGCTGCCGTGATGGTCTTCGCATACGGCGTCGGGTCCTGGGTTTGAGCCTGCAGGGCGAGTGGTGCCGCCAGCAGCCCGTAAAGAATCCAGTTACGATTCATTGAGTTGATGATATTTAAGATGGTAAGGTAATACAACGATTAGCGCAGTTTGAGCGTCACCAGCGTCAGAACGGCCAGAATAATGCCCACAATCCAGAAGCGCGTCACGATTTTGGCCTCGTGATAGCCTTTTTTCTGGAAGTGGTGGTGCAGCGGCGACATCAGGAAGACCCTTCGGCCCTCGCCGTATTTTCGCTTGGTGTACCGGAAATAGGATACCTGAATGATGACTGACAGGTTTTCGGCCAGGAAAATCCCGCACATTACCGGAATCAGCATTTCCTTCCGGATCGAGAGCGACAGAACGGCAATGACACCACCCAGCATCAGACTGCCCGTATCACCCATGAATACCTGCGCCGGGTAAGAGTTATACCACAAAAAGCCGACGCATGCCCCGACAAAGGCCGCACAGAAAATTACGAGCTCGCCGGAGTTTGGTAAATACATGATGTTCAGATACTCCGAGAACCGGGCGTTACCCGACAAATACGCCAGTACGCCGAGCGTTAACCCGATGATCACCGAGGTTCCCGCCGCCAGACCGTCGATACCGTCAGTGATATTGGCACCGTTGGAGACCGCCGTGATGATGAAAATACAAACGAGGGTATAGACAATCCAGGTGTATTCATCGGGCAGGAAGCCGAACAGCAGCGAGCTGTAATCGAACTCGTTATTTTTCAGAAACGGAACCGTTGTCAGCGTCGATTTTACGTCAGTATAATGCTGTAACTGACGGCCCAGATCGGTGCTGACGACCGGTTTGTCATACACGCGGATTTTAACGTAGTCATTGAACGACAACGTCAGCCCGACGATCAGGCCGAGGCCGATCTGCCCGACAACTTTAAACCGGCCGTGAAGCCCTTCCTTATTTTTCTTGAAAACCTTGATATAGTCGTCGAGCCAGCCGATCAGGCCCGTCCAGATGGCCGAGATGATGAGCAGGACAATGTAAACGTTTGATAGCTTGGCAAACAGCAGGACCGGGATCAGGAGCGAGGCCAGGATAATGAACCCGCCCATCGTTGGTGTGCCGCGTTTCTGCATCTGACCTTCCAGACCCAGATCCCGGATTGATTCACCGATCTGGAGATTACGAAGCGTGTCGATGATTTTCCGGCCGAAAACGGCGGCAATCAGTAAGGACGTAATAACGGTGCCGAGCGCCCGGAACGAGATGTACTGGAATACACCAGCTCCCGGAAAGTTAAAATGCCGGTCGAGGTACGTAAACAGGTAATAGAGCATGGAGGTAATTGATGAATGAGCGAAAAAGCGAAAGAATGCCGTCACTCTTTCGCTTTTGGGCTTTTTGCTCTTCGATTAGCAATCAAAGGTAAGAAAACTCCGATTAATTTTTAGCGGCAAAGGCCTCGCGAAGCACTTGCCGGTCGTCGAAATCGTATTTTACACCGTTGATTTCCTGATAAGTTTCGTGCCCTTTGCCGGCTACCAGAATAATATCGCGGGGCTGTGCCATCGACACCGCCTTCTGAATAGCGTCTCTCCGGTCTTCAATGGTGATTGTTTTTTTGAAATCAATCGGCGGCACGCCTGACTGCATCTGCTCCAGAATGGCCATCGGGTCTTCGTTGCGCGGGTTGTCGGAGGTCAGAATCACCTTATTACTGAATTTACAGGCGATTTCGGCCATGATCGGGCGCTTGGCCGCATCGCGGTTGCCGCCGCAGCCGACAATGGTAATCACCTGCTCGTTTTCGTTGCGGAGACCGGCAATAGTTTCCAGCACGTTCTGCAAGGCATCCGGCGTGTGAGCATAATCGACAATGCCCACGATCTGGTTGCCGGAAATCACCTGCTCGAAGCGGCCCGGCGGTGGCATCAGTCCCGACAGCTGCGTCAGCACTTCATCACGGTCTTCGCCCAGCAATACCGCCGCCCCATACACAGCCAGCAGGTTATAGGCATTGAATTTACCGATCAGTTTAAACCACACCTGACGGCCTTCGATGTCCATTTCCAGCCCGAACAACCCGTCGGCGATGATCCTGCCCTTGAACGTACCCAGGGTCTGGAGCGAATAGCTTTCCTTGCGGGCAGCTGTGTTCTGCAGCATGACCATTCCCCGTTTGTCATCCACATTCACCAGCGCAAAGGCCGAGGCCGGCAGCTGGTCGAAAAAGCCTTTTTTGGCCTTAATGTAGTTATCAAACGTCTTATGGAAATCGAGGTGGTCGTGGGTGATGTTGGTGAAAATACCGCCGGCAAATGTGAGTCCGGCAATCCGCTCCTGCACGACTGCGTGTGAGCTGACCTCCATAAATACATGCGTACAGCCGTGCCGCAGCATATCGTTCAGTAACACATTGATCGAAATCGAATCCGGGGTCGTGTGTGTCGATGGAATGACCTCATCGTCGATCTGGTTCTGCACCGTCGACAGTAATCCGCAGCGATAGCCCAATTTCCGGAATAAACGGAAGAGCAGGGTGGCAGTTGAGGTTTTGCCGTTGGTGCCGGTTACGCCGACTAACTTCAGCTTTTTCGCCGGATGTTCGTAGAAGTTGGCCGCCATCAGCCCCATTCCTTTTGCGGAGTCCTGCACCTGCACATAGGCTACCGATGGGTTCAGCGTTTGCGGAAACTCCTCACACAAAATGGCAGATGCTCCTTGTTCAATGGCTTTGCCGATAAACTTATGCCCGTCGGTGACGGTACCCCGTACCGCAATGAACAGGCTGCCCGGACCCGCCTTGCGCGAGTCCATCGTCAGGTTGGTAATCTCTGTATCCATGCTGCCGGATGTAGCAAGCAGCGATACTTTATAGGCAATGTCTTTTAGTTGCATAGATTGGTTGTGTTTACTCAAGCACCAGCGAAATGGTCTTAACACCTTTTGTCGGTGTGCCGGGTTCAACAGACTGTTCTTTTACCCGCCCTTGTCCGGTTATACTGACACGAATCCCTCTGTTTTCGAGGACATACAGCGCATCGCGGAGTGTCAGTCCCCGCACATCAGGAACACGCTTTGTATTCGATGACTGGCTTTTCCAGCCGCCGTTCGTTGTTTTGAGTACCCAGCCGTCGGTGTCCGGTTCGCCGGCCAGCGCCAGTTCGGTACTGATGGTATGCAGGTCTTCGGCCAGACCGGCTTTCAGGTCCGGTAAATGCCCGCTAGCCTGCTTCACCAGCGGCGGGTGCATATGAATGTCAAAGGCATGAATCCGGTCGGCCACCTCCTTAAACACCGGTGCGGCTACCTTACCGCCATATAACGAATCGTTATTGCTGAAGCGTGGGTTATCAATAGCGGCCAGGACCGTATACTTCGGCTTATTGGCCGGGAAATAGCCGATAAACGACGAGTAATAACTACCGGCCTGCCCCATTTTTTTCTGGGCCGTTCCGGTTTTACCGGCCATGCGGTAGTAGGGGGACGCAATACTGCGGGCGGTGCCGTGTTCGACAACTCCCTCCAGCATTTTTTTCGCCAGCTTAATGGTTCGTTCCGAGCAGAACGGCTCAGGAGCAACATACGGCTGGTTATCAACAATCACTTCGTCGGCGAGCCGGACCTGTTTCACAATCATCGGGCGTACCCACTTACCATCGTTGGCAACAGCATTGTAGAACGTCGCCATCTGGAGCGGGGTTATCAGCATTTCGTAGCCGTACGACATGAATGTCAGCGAGGTGCGGCTCCAGCCTTTCATCTGCGGATTGCGGATAAAGGGCTTAACTTCCCCTTTCATGTGAATGCCGGTCGGCTGGGTCAGTTTAAACTTGTGCAGGTATTGGCAGTAGCGGTCCGGCCGGCTGTAGAAATAGTCTTTCATCATCAGATGAATCCCGACATTCGATGATTTCTCAAATACCTGCTGCGCCGTTATGGTGCCATAACCGCCCCGCTTGGAGTCGGTGATTTTAACACCCCGATAGGTCGTTGAACCGTCGCCGGTAGGGATCTTTTTGCCGGGGGTAATGGCGTTTTCTTCCAGCAAAGCCATCATCGTGACCAGCTTGAAGGTCGAGCCGGGGTCTGTGCGACCAGCCAGTGCGTGGTTGAAGTTTTCGAAATAGCGTTCGCCCGAGCGGGTCAGGTTAGCAATGGCTTTGATTTCGCCCGTAGCCACTTCCATGACCAGCACACAGCCTTTGTCGGCCTGAAATTTTTCCATGTACTTCCGCAGCGACGATTCGGCAATGTCCTGATAATTAACGTCGATAGTTGTGTACAGGTCCATACCCGGTTCCGGACGCATATCGGGTCCGTCTTCAACCGGTTTTTTTACCCCGCCCGACAGGATCTCAATCAGTCCGACGGCATTTTTGCCGGCCAGTTCCGGCTGGTAGCTTTCTTCGAGCCCGCGGAGACCTTTGCCGTTTTCGGGGTTCAGCATACCGAGTGTCCGTTCTGCCATGGTGCCGAACGGGTGGTAGCGTTCGTAATACGCCCGGAATACCCCGCCACCGCCACGGTAAATTCTGGTGCGTTTAAGGTTACTCTTATCGGGATGCGTCACAATCCGGTCACGCTTCCGGAAAAAAGGCCATCGCCGCATGTATTCCCGTTCCGAAAAGCTGATTCGCCGGGGCAGTGGGACGTATTGCCGGCCTTCTTCCCGTGCATCTTCGGCCAACCGGATGTATTCCTGCTTCGTCCGGTCGCGGAACACGTTGTGCAATACCGTACCGAGCGAATCTTTTTTTCTGGCGAAAAACAGGGAGTCGGCTACGGTGGGGTCAAGGCCGACATCGTAGGAGGGGAGCGAGGTAGCCAGCAGACTGCGTCCGTCGGCCGCGTAAATGTTTCCCCGCATGGCACGAAGGGTATCCTGCCGGATTTTAACGCCTTCGAGCCGCTCAATCCAGCGTTTGCCTTCGTATACCTGAAAAAACTGCACATAAACAAGTTTGCCCACAACGGCCACCGCAAACAGGGCGATGGCAATGAAGGCCAGCGTTGCCCGCAACAGAAATTCCTGCTTAATATTGGATGACTTCTCACTCATCGGATTTAACAATTATTTTGCGGGGTGGGGTCTGGCCGTCCGTTAAGCCCAGCGGGGCCACCCGTTTACTGAGTTCAGATTGTTTGCCGCTTTTCATGAAATCAGCTTCCAGCGTAGTGTATTTTGCCCGAAGCTCATCGACACTGGTTTTGGTCTGCTGAATCTGCCGGACCAGCCGTTCGGCGTTGTGGTTGAGCCCGACGTAAATCGTCATCAGAAACGTAATCCACAAAATGCGTTCGATATTGCGGATGGGCCATGCGTTATCACCTTCACCAAACAGGTGGTCGAAGCCAATGACATTGTCAATGACCATACGCAGCCGGCTCTTCCGCTTCTGGCGGATTTCGGCTTTGACTTTTGGGGTACGGTATGTATTCTTTGCCATACGTTGCTTGTCGTATGGGCGACCCCGTGTGGTCGCCCCGTGGATGATTTTTTGTCGCCCATGTGGATGGTTTTGGGCGCCCACGTGGATGATTTTTGGGCGACCACGTGGGGTCGCCCCTACGGTTTTTCGGCGATGCGTAACTTGGCGCTGCGGGCGCGGGGGTTACGGCTGATTTCTTCTTCGCTGGCTTCAACCGGTTTGCGGGTTACCGACTGAAGGGGCTTGAGGTCGTTACCAAACAGATCCTTTTCCACTTCACCGTGAAATTTGCCTTTGTTGATAAAGTTCTTCACCAGCCGGTCCTCCAGCGAATGATAGGACATAACGACCAAACGACCGCCGGGATTGAGTACGTCGGGGACCTGGAGCAAAAATTCTTCAAGCACCTTCAGCTCTTCGTTCACTTCAATGCGGAGGGCCTGAAAAACCTGCGCGAAATACTTATTTTCCTTACCCCTCGGCGCATACCGTTGCAGGGCGGCTTTCAGATCGTTAACGGTTTTGATCGGGCTGTTCAGCCGGCTGGCGGCAATGGCGCCGGCTGCCGTGCGGGCATTGGTGATTTCGCCGTATATACCGAGGATACGGTGCAGCTGGTCTTCAGGGTAGTTGTTTACCACGTCGGCGGCAGTCTGCTCGCCCTGCTGGTTCATACGCATGTCGAGCGCGGCATCGTAGCGCGTTGAAAACCCTCGTTCGGGGGTATCGATCTGGTGCGACGAAATGCCGAGATCGGCCAGGATACCGTCGATTTTCCGGATGCCATATAGCCGCAGATACCGTTGCAGGTAGCGGAAATTGGCCGCAACAAAGGTCAGGCGCGGGTCGCCCATGTGCTGTGCCTGGTTCCGGGCATCGGGGTCCTGATCAAATGCAATCAGCCGGCCGCCTTCCAGCCGCTGGAGGATGGCCCGGCTGTGGCCGCCCCCGCCGAAGGTTACGTCAACGTAAATGCCGCCCGGGGTCAGATTCAGGCCGTCAAGGCACTCCTGAAGCATGACCGGGGTATGGTAAGTGCTATTTTCAGTCATAAAGACACGTATGGGTCGTTGTTTTCAGACAAAGCCCGAGCCGGCAAGGAACCAATCCGAAACTTTTGTCAGTTACAAACTTAGCAAATCGCGCCCGATTGTGCGGTAGTAAACGGCAATCCTGACCGGCGTTATTTTTTAATGGTATGAAGAAAAACCTGACCATCTGTCTGCTTGCGTTTCTGGGAATGCCGGTTCTGGTATCTGCACAATCGGCGGCTGCGGTTAAATCCGGTACCTGGCGTGCCGTAATCAAAAACGCGGGCGGCGAGCTGCCGTTCGGCCTCGATGTTCAGCCGGCTGCCGATCCGGCTAAGGGTGCAAACACGTACACCGTCTACGCCGTGAATGGTGCCGAACGCCTGCCGATGGATGCGGCCAGTATGCAGGGCGATACGCTGCGGATTCCGATGGCGTTGTTTGATTCGGAAATCGTAGCGCATGTTTCCGGAAATACCATGAAAGGGTACTGGAAGCGCCGCCGCGTAGCACAGCAATACCAGACGCTGCCGTTTGAGGCACAATACGGCGCCGCGGCAAGGTTCAGGCCAACCACAACCGATCAGGCAAAAGCTGATTTCGGAGGTACGTGGGCTGTCACGTTCAGCGAACCGGATGGCAGCGGTGCGTATCCGGCGGTGGGCATTTTTAAACAAACCGGCAATCAGGTGACCGGTACGTTCCTGACCGAAACCGGCGACTACCGTTATCTGGCCGGCAATGTGTACGGCGACAGCCTGCTGCTGTCGTGCTTCGATGGCTCCCACCTCTTCACGTTCAAAGCAAAACAAAACGCTGACCGCACCCTGAAAGGCGATTTCTGGGCGGGCGTGGCCGGTCATGAAATCTGGACCGCAAAGCCCGACCCGAAAGCGGCATTGCCTGATCCGGCCAAACTGACGTACATCAAAGAAGGCCAATCGTTCGCTTTTTCGTTTCCGGAACCAAACGGAAAGCAATTATCACTGAATGATGACCGTTTTGAAGGGAAAGTGACGGTTGTGCAGATTCTGGGTACATGGTGCCCGAACTGTATGGACGAGACCCGTTTTCTGGCTCCGTGGTACAAGCGGAATCAGAAGCGTGGCGTCGAAATCGTTGGCCTGGCCTTTGAAAAAACGGCCGATCTGGCGGAGTCCGGCCCGAAAATACAGCGGATGAAAGAGCGCTTCGGCGTTGACTATCCGGTGTTGCTGGCGGGTACAAACGACAAGGCTGAGGCGTCTAAAGCGTTACCTGCCCTGAATCGGGTAGTGGCCTTTCCGACAACGATTTTCATCGATAAGAAAGGCAAGGTGCGGCATATCCATACGGGCTTTTCCGGTCCGGGAACGGGTAAGTATTACGATCAGTACATCGGAGAATACAACCGGCTGATCGACAAATTATTGGCTGAATGACCCCAACAAAAAAGCCGGTGATACCGGCCGTGGCAGGTGTGCTGCTCACGGTAATGCCCGTGCTGACCAGTTCATTTATCACGTATGAAGTAATTACCCGTGAGACCGTGTTTGCGGCCTGGACGGGCCCCGAATGGCTGATCGCCACGCTGGTGTGTTGTGTCACCTCGACCTTCGCGCTGACCCCTCCGACGTTTCTGGCGCTGGTATTCGGCTATTTTTTAGGCTGGCCGGCCCTGCTTCCGGTGTTTTTCCTGAACATGGCGGCCATCGCGCTGGTCAATCTGCTGGTGCGTTTCCTGAACCAGCCCCAACTGCTGACCTATCTCGAAAACAATAAAAATGCCCGTCAGGTGCTGGCCCGAATTCACCAGCGGGAGCTTTGGTTTATTTTCTTCGCCAAGCTGTCGCCGGTACTGCCGTTTGCGCTGACCAACCTGGTGTTTGCCTTGTCGGGGGCCCGGCTGCGGAATATTCTGCTGGGCGGCTTCATGGGCATGATTCCGCGGACAATCCTCGCCGTAGGGGCAGGCTTGCAGGCGCAGGAGCTGCGTCAGCTGCTGGAACACCCGAATCAGGCCAGCGGTATGCAGCTGGCAACCATTGGCCTGTTCGTGGCGTCGATTATCGGGTTCTGGCTGGTGCTTGGCCGCTACAAACCCGGCGAAGTGCCTCATGCCTGAGGCTATCCGGCATGCTGAATTATTTTTTGCAGCGTCTGGTAAAAACCGGTGAGCTCCTGCATATCAATAGTTGAGCTACGAAACAGTTCAGTAATTTTCTCCGGAATACAGACTGCCTTTTCCTTGAGGGCCTGACCGCTTTCGGTCAACGCAATCAAGACGCTCCGTTCGTCGGTCACCGACCGCTTCCGGCTGATGTACTGCTTTTGTTCCAGCCGCTTCAGCAGGGGTGTCAGGGTGCTGGTTTCCAGATACAGCCGTTTGGTAAGCTCACCGACCGGCTGGTTATCGGTTTGCCAGAGCGCCAGCAGCACCAGATACTGCGGATAAGTAATGTCGAGTTCCTCCAGCAGCGGGCCATACATGCGCGTCGTCAGCCGCGATGCCACGTAGAGCGGAAAGCAAAGCTGGTTTTCCAGACGGAGCATTTCATCGGTTGTCATGCTGTAAAAGCGATTTAATCGTGGCTTCCATGTCTTCCGGTTTGGTGGTCGGGCCGAAGCGCTTCACCGGATTACCGTTTTTGTCGAGCACAAATTTCGTGAAATTCCATTTGACTGCACTGCCCAAAACACCGCCCAGTTTAGCCTTCAGATAGGCAAAAACCGGATGCGTACCGGCACCATTAACATCAACTTTGGCAAACATCGGAAAACTCACCCCGTAATTCAGCTGGCAAAATTCCTGAATATCATCGGCCGAGCCTGGCTCCTGGCCGGCAAACTGGTTGCACGGAAAACCCAGAATTACCAGCCCTTCGCTGCGGTATTGCTTGTACAGCGCTTCCAGCCCTTCAAACTGTGGCGTCAGGCCGCATTTGCTGGCTGTGTTGACCACCATCACCACATTGCCACGGTAGGTGTCCATCGGCGTTGTGCGGCCTTTGATGTCTTCCGCCTGTAAATCATAAAAATGCTTCGCCACGGTTGCCGCGCCGCTAAACTGCACCATGAGGTAGCGCAGGGCACCTGTCGACCAGAGTGCCCACAGGACCAGTACCGGCTGGAAAAATAACCGGATCAGCCGCTTCTGGTCGGTGTCAAGGCCGAAGGCATCGGTATGGTTGAGGTACTGCGCAATGTTCCCCGGAAAAATCAGAATATAAAAGGCGGCCAGCGCTAAACCGGCGTTTATCCGTTGTTTGGCCCCAAAGGCCATACTCGCTCCAAGCAGTATTTCCACGACACCCGACAAAATAACAACCACGTCCTTACTGAGTGGTATCCAGTTTGGTACCTGCGCCTGAAACTCTGCCCGTTGAAACGTTAAATGACCGATACCGGCCATGAGCATCAATAATCCGAGAATAACCCGGAAGATGTTCTGTATTGTAGTGGTTTGGTTTGTCTGCATGTTTTTATCTTTTACGATTATATCGTACACGATACAAATGTATGTGTTTTTTCTAAAACAGCGTATAGCGAAAAATGTTACCGGAAAAACTGGGCGAAGTGCCAGAGTACCCCTGCCGGATCAATCAGCAGGCATTCATTATCCCAGTCGTTGTATTGAGTCGGGACGAGGTGGATATTTTCGTATTTGGTTTCGAGACCGAGTTGCCGGAGGTAGGCCAGGTAGTCGTCGGCATTGTCGACCTCGATCAGGATCATGGTGTTTTCCACCCATTCCTTGACGTAGTAGTCCTGCAGGTAGAAGCTAACGTCATTAAGGGTGAAGAGCGACATTTTTTCCGAGATAATATGCTCGTCAAACCCCAGATCGCGGTAGAACGCCCGTGAGACGGCATATTCTTTCGCACCCACAAAGGCGCGGAGTGATTTTACTGGTTGCTTTGTCGTATCCATTTGCTGCCAAAGATGCAAAAGTTTCGGGAGGTGGGGCGTGGTAGTAGAAATTAATACCGTATTCTAAATCATCCGGCTGAGCCGGAATGGCTGACGTTATTTTTAAAACCGGTTTCATGCACACATCCCTCATGAAAAAACTCGTATTTCTTGCTACTGCCTTTCTGCTTCCGGCCCTTACCCGGGCGCAGCTTACCCGTGAACAACGGCTGGAAACAACCGTCATCGGCTGGGACCCGACAAATTACTACGACCGCAATTATAAGCCGAAAACATTGCCGGTTGATAGGCAGCGGGAAGGGTATGTGGACAAATTCGCGGAGTGGGTGAAGAAAAGCTACACGCCCGTAGCGGGCCTGGGGGAGTACCAGCGCTACGTCAGAGAATACAACTATCAGGTGCTGTTCAGTGTCTGGGATGTCGATTACAACTACCTGAATGCGCAGAAAGGCTTTAAACCAATCGGAGAAACGGGCTTCCCGCGCTTCCAGGTCGGGGCCAATCTGCTGGCCGGAACTTCGGATATCACGTTTATGACGTCACCGGATGCGTGGTATTTTACCATGGAGCCCAAGGGGTTTGCCCCGTTCGGCAGGCAGGATGCCATGAAGGGCCGTAATCCGGACATTGATCCGAACGTGTCCCGGTACCTGACATGGTACAACGAATACACCTGCGCCGTTTACCTGACGCCCGGCAATAAAATGCCCCTGATTCCGGTAACAAAGGGCGAGTTTCTGGCCCAAGCGCTGGCGTCGATGGATGGCGTGCTGGAAAAAATACGGAAAGACGAAACCGAAAGCTGGCGCGACCGGCCCGAAAACGTGCCTTCGGTGATGAAGCTGAAAACGGAGGAAGTCGATAAGGTACGGGCCAATATCCGGAGTCTGCAAGATAAATACCGCAGTCGCCTGAACGAACCGGCCGAAGTAACCAACGCGCAGTTCGACTGGCGGCAGATCACGACCGGCAGCTGGGATGTATTTACAAACGCCCCCAATTCATCGTATTATCCGGTGTATAAAATTGGTGCAGAGACCATTGCGAAGATGCGGGGTGCGGAACCGGTCTGGGTCGCCGCTATTTTCCCGTACCACACCAAAAACGACGGCAATAAAAAGTACGAGGTGTATGCCGCCATGACCCGCAACCTGAATTATGCGTACATCTACAATTACTTTTTTGCCCCGGACAAGGTGAAAGGCATTGCCTACACCCCCGCTAACGAAGCTGAACTGAACGCCCGGCTTGAGGCTTATGGCAAGCGGAATGCCTATACCGGTAGTGCGCCGGCTCCATCAGCCGCCTTACCGGCCAACGTGCATTTTCAGGAAACGTTCAGTAAGGACGCCGTCGGCAGCGAACCTGCTGACTGGTATTATTACCGGACGGGCAGCACCCCGTTTGCGGTGGCCAACCTGCCCGGCACCAGCGGCAACTGGTTGAAAATGGGCGTGGGCCGCAGCATTAAACCGATGTATCTGAAAGCGCCGTTGCCGAAGAACTTTACGCTGGAATACGACGTGGCGACCGATAACGGGTTTTCGGGCCGGACGGGGGGAGCCGTGGAGCTGATGATCACCAGCCGCCCGCTGTCGGCCAACAATTCGGAAACAAAAAGCAATTTACCGAAAGATGCATTGATCACCGTGCGGGTTGAGGCGGGCAATGAGGCCGATTATGCCAGTAATTACCGCGGTTTGCTACGGGTGAAGATCAGCAACACACCGGACGTAAACGAGGAGAATTTTGTCAAGGGCATCACGGCCGAATATCCGCTCAAGGCGTTTACTAACCGGAAAACCAGCGTTCACATCAGCGTTCAGGTGAAAGACGGAGCGGTGTCGGTGCTGGTGAATAACAGCGTAGTAATCAAGCCTTCAGACTTTAAGATGACATACGGAGGGGCCTGTAAGCTATGCGGCGTCGATCCGGCGCAGTCGTTCAGCAACCTGCTCTGGAACAACGTCACCAACGACAGTCAGGCGGTCGGCGTGTATATCGGAAATGTAAAGGTGATGCGAGAGTAGGGGGAGTTTACTTCCCCCAGCTCTCCGCAATCCGCTCCACCAGCCGGTTGTGCCCGGCTTTGATGACGCGGACATCGTAGGCCTGTAGATAGCGGGTAAGGGGGCGCATGGCGGAGGGTGGCAATACGCGGTCGAAGTAGCCCATGAAAAACCGGACTCGTATGTTGGCTTTGTTGAGGCGCTCCGCCAGCGGCTTCAGCCCTACCTGCATCTCGCGGAAGCCCAGCCACGACCGGTAGACGCGCTGCCGCTGAATGGGCGTCGCCAGGGTGCTTTCGGCGAAGCGCAGCAGGCTGCGGTCGAGCAGGCCAAGCCGGGTCAGCAGCAGACCGGCGCGGTGCAGATTGGCCAGGTGGGCCAGAAAATACCGGAACAGCCACCGCCCCGCCCGCGAATGAATGGCAATCCAGTACCAGGGCGAAATGGTGATGCCATCGGGCGAAAACAGCCACAGCTCGTCAATGCGGCCGGCAAACAGTTCGGTGGTCGTCAGCGCAAAACGGCCGCCCAGACTGAACCCCGCCACCGAAAACCGGTCGATGCCCTGCTGGTTGATAAACGTCATGATCAGTTCTTGCCAGCGTGCTTTGGTCAGGACTTCTCCCTCCGTATATTCGTCGCCAGACAAACACGAACTGTCGCCGTGGTAAAATAAATCGAAGCTGTAGATCGTAAATTCATCACGCAGCACACGGTCGAGCGGGGCAAAGCAGGTGCTGCGCTGTCCCATACCGTGGAACGCCAGCAATGCCCGCGGCCCCGTACCAAACCGCTGGTAGGTAAGCCGGCTGCCCTGATCGGTAAATGTGTGTACGTCATTCATACTAAACCCCAATGCCTATGCTAACATTTTCAACACTAACGGATTTCGCGGCCCACGTTGGCAAACCGCTCGGCGAATCCGACTACCTGACCGTTACGCAGGAGATGGTCAACCAGTTTGCCGATGCTACCGGCGATCACCAGTGGATTCACATCGATACGGCACGGGCAGCCCGTGAATCGCCTTACCGGACCACCATCGCTCACGGCTTTCTGACGCTTTCGCTGGCGCCCAAACTTATGGAGACCATCTACCGCGTTGAGTCCGTAAAAATGGGTATTAATTACGGGACCAACAAAGTACGGTTTACGGGGGCGGTGCCCGTTGGCAGCCGCCTGCGCTTATCGGCGGTGCTGCAGCATGTGGAGCCGCAACCCGCCGGCGCCGGCACAACCGGTCTTCGGGTGATTACCGACATTGCCTTTCAGCTGGAAGGGAGTGATAAACCGGCCTGCGTTGCCGAGTGGATTACGTTGCTTTTTGAGTAATGAGTTACCACAGAGGACACAGAGGAATAGCACAGAGAACACGGAGCTACTATATCGTGTCACTCCGTGCCGGACTTCGTGAAACTCCGTGGTTTATGAGCAAATAACGAATACGAAAATCATAACATGCGTCTTGAAAATAAAGTAGCGATTATCACGGGCGGGGCTCGTGGGATTGGCAAGGCCGCTGCCGAAGTATTTACCCGCGAAGGGGCAACGGTCATTATCTGGGATATGCTCGACGAGGGCGAACAAACGGCCGGAACGCTTCGGGAGGCTGGTTTTCAGGCTGAGTTTGTAAAAATCAGCGTTACGGATGTGCCGGCCCTCGAAGCCGCCGCCCGCGACGTGGTGGAGCGGTATGGCCGGATTGATATCCTGATCAACAATGCGGGTATTACGCGTGACCGTACGCTCCTGAAAATGTCGCATCTGGAGTGGCAACAGGTTATTGATGTGAACCTGACCGGCGTTTTCAACTGCACCAAGGCCATTGTGCCGTACATGGTTGAGCGGGGCTATGGCCGGATTATCTGTACCTCTTCGGTGGTCGGGATTCACGGCAATTTCGGGCAAACCAACTATTCGGCGACCAAAGCCGGTGTCGTTGCCATGTGCCGTACGTGGGCGAAGGAACTGGGCCCGAAAGGCATCACGGCCAATGCCGTTGCGCCCGGCTTTATCCGGACCGACATGACCGATGCCATGCCCGAAGAAGCGCGGCAGGGGGTAATCCAGACCATTCCGGTGAAGCGCATGGGCGAGCCGAACGACATTGCCTGGGCCTATCTTTTTCTGGCCTCCGACGAGGCGTCGTTTGTCAACGGACAGGTGCTGGGGGTCAACGGCGGACAAGCCAGTTAATTTTAATTAAAACCGTATGCATGCATACGGTTTTTTCTTATTTTTACGACACTTCATATCAATTAAAAACCAAAAGACGTGCTTATGGCATCGGGAACACTCGAACTGCAGGGATTGAACTTTAACTTAACCGAAGAGCATCTGGCGGTGCAGGAGGCCGCCCGCGATTTTGCGCAGACCGAACTGTTGCCGGGTGTGATCGAGCGGGACAACGAAGCGAAGTTTCCGGCGGAGCAGGTCCGGAAAATGGGAGAATTAGGCTTCCTGGGCATGATGGTCTCGCCCGAATACGGCGGGGGCGGCATGGATACCGTTTCGTATGTGCTGGCCATGGAAGAGATTTCCAAAGTCGATGCGTCGGCGTCGGTGATTATGTCGGTCAACAACTCGCTGGTGTGCTGGGGCCTCGAAGCGTTCGGTACGGAAGAGCAGAAACAGAAGTACCTGGTTCCGCTGGCTACCGGCGAACGGATCGGCGCATTCTGCCTGTCGGAGCCCGAAGCCGGTTCGGATGCGACCTCACAACACACCACGGCTGAGGACAAGGGAGATTATTATTTATTGAACGGTACAAAGAACTGGATCACCAACGGCAACTCGTCGGGCACGTGTCTGGTCATTGCGCAAACCGATGTTGCGAAGAAGCACCGGGGCATCAACTGCCTGATTGTGGAGAAAGGAACGCCGGGCTTTACGGTCGGTAAAAAGGAAGATAAGATGGGTATCCGGTCCTCTGATACGCACTCCCTGATGTTCTCTGATGTGAAGGTGCCGAAAGAAAACCGCATCGGTGACGATGGTTTCGGCTTCAAATTCGCGATGTCAACGCTCAACGGCGGCCGGATCGGTATTGCCGCGCAGGCGCTGGGCATTGCGTCGGGAGCCTACGAACTGGCGCTGAAATACGCACAGGAACGCAAAGCCTTTGGCCGTCAAATTTTTGATCATCAGGCAATTCAGTTCAAACTGGCCGAAATGGCGACGAAAATTGAGGCGGCCCGGCTGCTGGTTTTCAAAGCGGCCCGGCTGAAGGATGAGCACAAGGATTATGTACAGGCAGCGGCGATGGCCAAGCTGTATGCCTCCGAGGTAGCCATGTGGGTAACGACCGAGGCCGTCCAGGTCCACGGCGGTTACGGATACGTAAAAGAGTTCCACGTAGAGCGCCTCATGCGCGATGCAAAAATCACGCAGATCTATGAGGGTACATCTGAAATACAAAAATTAGTGATTGCCCGGGAGCTTATTCGATAAAGGCTTTCTACGGGAAATTAAACTATTTTAATGCTAAGCGCGTATTTTTCTTAAATACGCGCTATTTTTTTTTATTATTCGGAAATAATTATACTTGTATTAGTTTTGTACAAATTATTAGTTTTGTGCAAATTTGAAGCACCAAACTAAGGGGGCAAAACTTTCGGGCTATGGAAGACTACAATAAAATAATTGAATCGCTGGGTGTAAAGTACATCAAATCGCGAAACATCCGGATTTTGCAGCCGATTACAATCGTCAACTACTATGATGTTGAAAATACCCTGACTATTCTGTACAACGGTGAGGTATCGTTTGGGGAAGAAAAACAGAAGGTTGAGGTTGGTGATATGCTCTTTATCCCGGGGGGGAAGCACTTAACGGTAACCTATGGCGAAGGCACATCGGTGAAAACCGTGACGAACGAGGAGTTCATGACTCATCGGGAGCTTTATTTCGAAGCGAACCGGCACCCTGAGCGGATTGGCAACCTGCCAAACTCATTTGCCTACATTTCGTTTGAGGCAAAAGTGTTTGACTCGGTTAACTTTTTCAACTCACTGGATATTCCGCCGTTTATCATCAAACATGATGAGTCGCTGGCCCGTACCATCAACCAGATTCTGGCTGAAGACATGCTGGATACGGCCGGTAAGGGACGGATTATCAAAATCAAAACGGAAGAGATCGTTATTGAGGTCATCCGCTACATCCTGAAACACCGGTTGTTTGTTGAGCAGCTGGTGACTAACAGTACGTATTTCAAAGATCCTCGTCTGATCGACATCTTTGCGTACATCAAGGATAACCTGGGCGGAGACCTTTCCAATAAAGTGCTGGCCAACGTGGCTAACGTATCGGAAGATTACGTAGGGCAGTATTTCAAGATGCTGACCGGTATCAACCCGCAGGATTATATTGAGTACCAGCGCATGGAAGCGGCGGTTGGCCTGTTGCGGACAACCAAGAAAAGCATCCGCGCAATTGGTGCCGAGGTAGGCTATAAAGACACGGCGTACTTCTGCCGTCGTTTCAAAATGATGTTCGGTATTCCGGCCGGCAAAATGCGTCGCCGCGAGTCGCTGATGAACGTGTAAGCTTCAGGAGATATTTCTTTGACAGAAAGCAGCTGCCGGCAACGACAGCTGCTTTTTTCATGTCCGGCATCAGCAGGTTTCGGGAAACCAACCGCTATTTTTGCACGATGAGCTTTATTCAGACAGATACGTACCAGGTCCGCAGCTACGAAACCGATGCCAGCGGACGGCTTAGTGTGCCGACGCTCATGAACTGGATGCAGGAGTCCGCCAACCGCAACGCCCTCGACTATGGCATCGGCATGGCCGATCTGGCACGGCAGGGGTTCGGCTGGGTACTGATGCGCTTCCGGTTGCAGATCAAGCAATATCCTGTTTACAATGACATCGTGACGGTAAAAACCTATCCGACGTTTGTAGAAAAGTTTTTCATCTACCGCGATTTTCAGGTGCTGGCGGCCGATGGCTCTGTACTGGCCGTGGCCAGCAGCGTCTGGCTGACATTTGGCATGGAGCGCCGGACGATGGTGCCGCTGCCGCCCTTTATCCGCGCCGTTGACCCGCCGGCCGGTATCGTACCGCAGGAGAAATTATCGCTGAAGCTCGATTCGGTGCCAATGGCCGGTTGTGTGACGCAGGAGCAGCCGGTGCGGTTTTACCACCTTGATCAGAATCAGCACACCAACAACGTCTGTTATGTGCAGTGGCTGCTGGAGTCGGTGGAGGCCGATACACTGCGGCAGCACCGGCTGACGGAACTCGACTTGTTTTACCGGGCCGAAAGCCACTGGCAGGATACGCTGCTGGTCGGGTCCCGGCGGCTTGAAGAGGGACTGAATTACCAGCACCGCATCGAACAAGCGGATTCGGGAAAAGAGCTGCTGATCGCCCGGAGCGTGTGGCAATAGACCGGCGTGAGTAGTAACTTTGTTAACAATCGCGTAATTTCCTATATCACTTACCAATTTGACGAGTATGAGCACTTCATCAAACAACATAGAAACCCTCGACGGCGTCATGAACGGCCTGATGAGCCGCTATCGGGAACGTGTGCCCGATGTAAACGGAATCATCGATGCCATGATTGCTGACGGCGTCATTGCCTCGGCCGGCGATATTGAAAACGACCATATTGCGTTCCGGACCATGGGCGTGCCGAATCTGGGCATCGCTTCGTTCGAGAAAATATTTCTGCACTATGGCTACCAGAAGCGCGACGAGTACAATTTTATCGAAAAGAAACTGACCGCGTACTGGTTCAGTCCGCCGGAACCGCGTTTTCCGCGCATTTTCGTGAGCGAACTGCGGGTGCATGAGCTGTCGGAAACGGCGCAGCAGATCATCCGCAACTACACGGATCAGGTCACGAGTGACCCTGTTGATGCCCTTGACCTCGACGATGCGCAGGCTGTCGATGCCTTCCTGCACCAACCCCTTTGGGAAACCCCGACCCTGGCTGATTACCAGACCCTGCTGGCCGAGAGCGAGTATGCGGCGTGGGTAATCTATAACCGCTATTACCTGAATCACTTCACCATCAGCGTGCACAACCTGAAGGCCGGATACAATACCATTGGCGAGTACGTGGCCTTCCTGGAGCAGCATGGCTTTAAGCTGAACACGGCCGGCGGCAAGGTAAAAATCAGTCCGGACGGTGATTTGCGGCAGTCGTCGACGGTGGCGCAGATGATTGATGCGGACTTTGCCGGTGGCGACACCTACCGCATTGCCGGTTCCTACGTCGAATTTGCCGAGCGGCTCGTATTGCCGCAGTTCCGGAACCTGTCGCCGGAATCCGTTACGCGCGCGCACCGCCGTGAGGGCTTCGAGACGGGCAATGCCGATAAGATTTTCGAAAGTACCTTTACCTCCCAGACCGGGAAATAACCTACGCGACCGGCTCCGGCTGGTCGCCAGACCTGACTCAACTGCATGTTTTACGTACCTGCCCAATTGCCTTTTGCCCGACTGCGTCCTGATTTTGAGGGTGACCTGTATTTCGACCAATCGCCTGAACACAGAGCGCAGCGGATGTTGTATGCCACCGATGCGTCTGTTTATCAGGAGATGCCGGTTGCTGTGGCTCTGCCCAAATCTGTACAGGACCTGAAACGACTGGTCACGTTTGCCCGCGAACAACGGGTCGGCCTGATTCCGCGAGCCGCCGGTACATCGCTGGCCGGTCAGGTGGTGGGTAGTGGAATTGTGGTCGATATGTCCAAATACTTCGGGCAGATTCTGGCCGTAAATCAGCAGGAGCGTTGGGTACGCGTACAGCCGGGCGTCATCCGTGACGATCTGAATGCGCACCTGAAACCATACGGGTTGCTGTTCGGCCCCGAAACGTCAACGGCGAGCCGTGCAATGGTCGGGGGAATGATCGGTAATAATTCATGCGGCCTGCATTCGATTGTCTGGGGAACCACCCGCGACCATTTGCTGGAAGTAAAAACGGTACTTAGCGATGGAGCCGAAGTAACGTTCGGGCCCTTGACCCGCGCGGAGTTTGACGCAAAATGCCGTGGTGAGCACGTGGCCAGTCCGCTCGAACAGCGGCTGTACCAGCAGTTCCGCGACTGGCTTTCAGATCCCGAACGGCGGGAGACAATCCGGACGGGCTATCCGAAACCCACCGTTTCGCGCCGGAACACAGGCTACGCCGTGGATGCGCTGCTGCCGTTTTTTGACGAACCCGCTGTTGCGGATGTGTCAGCCATCCGGAACGAAATACGTGCGGATCTGCAATCCGCTTCTGTATTCAACTTTGCCAGCCTGATTGCCGGTTCGGAAGGTACGCTGTGCTTTGTCACGGAAGCGAAGCTGAATCTGCTGCCGCTGCCGCCGAAGGAAGTGGCGCTGGTGTGTGCCCATTTCCTGACCTTACGCCAGTCGCTGGAAGCCAATCTGGTAGCGCTGGCGCACCGGTGCATGGCTTCGGAACTGGTAGACGACTACATCCTGCAACTGACGAAAACCAATATTGAACAGGCCAAAAACCGGGGCTTTGTGGAAAGTCACTCGCAGGGCGGCGACCCGAAAGCGATCCTGATGGTTGAGTTTTTCGACGATACACTGGCGGGCGTGGAGGCGAAAGCCGGAAACTTTGTGGCTGCCCTACAGGAAAAAGAACTGGGCTATGCCTGGCCGGTGCTGTATGGTGAAGAAACCAAAAAGCCGTGGAACCTGCGAAAAGCCGGTCTGAGTATTATGTACAACGTGCCGGGCGATGCTAAACCCGCCAACGTGATTGAAGACTGTGCCGTTGATCCGGTTGATTTGCCGGATTACATCGATGAACTGGAGCACATGGCCATGGAGCGGCACGGACTGGCGCTGGAATACTCGGCACACGCCGGTGCCGGTGAACTGCATGTGCTGCCGCTGATTAACCTGAAATCGTCGGAGGGGCAGAAGACATTCCGTGATCTGCTGGCCGATACAGCAGCGCTGGTTAAAAAATACGGCGGCTCGCTGTCCGGTGAACACGGTGACGGCCGGTTACGGGGCGAGTTCATCGCCTTTATGCTGGGCGAGGCCAATTACAAACTGTGTCAGGAGATTAAGGTGCTCTGGGATGAGCCGCGCATTTTCAATCCCAACAAGGTGGTCGATACGCCGCCGATGAACCAGTTTCTGCGCTACGAAGCCGACAAGGCCATTCCGCAGCCTAAAACCGTGTTCGACTTTTCGGCGCATGGCGGCATGCTCGAACTGGCTGAAAAGTGCTCGGGTTCGGGCGATTGCCGCAAGACCGAAATTACGGGCGGAACGATGTGTCCGAGCTTTATGGCAACCCGCCGTGAACGGGATACAACCCGCGCCCGGGCCAACATGCTCCGGCATTTTTATACCGAAACAGATTCACCCGCCGAACACGATTATGAAGCGGTGAAAGAGGTACTGGACCTGTGTCTGTCGTGCAAGGGCTGTAAAGCGGAGTGTCCGTCGAGTGTGGACATTGGCCGCATGAAGGCCGAGTTTACGCAGCAGCACTACCGCGCGAAAGGGGTTCCGCTGCGGGCGCGGCTGGTGGGTAACTTTACACGGCTGATGTCGCTGGCCAGTCTGGCGCCGTGGGCCTACAATGCCATTTATGACGCGCCGGCCCTGCGTCGGGTAGCCAACAAGCTCGTGGGCTTTCACCCTGAACGGACTATGCCGAGGCTGAGTGCCAAAACCCTGCGGGCATGGAGCAAAGGTACCAGACCGGCTGCTCCGGCGGTGAATGGTACGGTACTTTTCTTCTGTGATGAGTTTACGAACTTCAACGATGTGGAGGTTGGTCAGAAGGCCATTCAGCTGATGGAGCGGTTGGGGTATGCCGTGCAGCTGCCGGAACACGGAGAAAGCGGCCGGACCTATCTGTCGAAAGGGTTGGTGGACGATGCCCGTGAACTGGCAATCCGCAACGTAACCCTGTTCAAAAACCTCGTGAGCGAAGACCGGCCGTTGGTCGGGCTGGAGCCGTCGGCCATTCTGACATTCCGCGACGAATATCCGGATCTGGTGCCCGATGAGCTGAAAGCGGCTGCGCAGCACATTGCCCGCCACACCTATCTGTTTGAAGAATGGTTTGCCCATGAAGCGGATGCCAAACGGATTCGTACCGAGGCGTTCCGTACCGACACGCGGATGATTAAGGTGCACGGCCACTGTCACCAGAAAGCGCTATCGTCGCTGGTACCGGTGAAAAAAGCGTTGTCGTTGCCGAAAAACTATACGGTTCAGCTGATTCCGTCGGGATGTTGCGGGATGGCGGGTTCGTTTGGCTATGAGAAGGAGCACTATGACTTATCGATGCAGATCGGTGAGCTGGTCTTATTCCCGACCGTCCGGCAGCAGCCCGCCGACGTGTTGATTGCGGCGCCCGGCACAAGCTGCCGCCATCAGATTAAAGACGGCACCGGCCGCAAAGCACAGCATCCGGCCGAGATTTTGTTTGAGGCTTTGGTGTAAGGATTATAGTTTTTTGTCATCCCGACCGCAGGAGGGATCTCTGACCACAAGAATGCGGTAAGATCCCTCCTGCGGTCGGGATGACAAACGATACAAATGCTATCTGTAGATAAATATAAGAATATTGTATCACAACCCCAGCCGTTGACCCTGCTCGGCCAGATGAAAGCCGTTCTTTTCGATCAGCTGCTGTGCCGGACTGCCCTTCTGTAAGGCCGGATTGGTGTGATTGAGATGGATGAAGTATACCTTCCCGCGTTCGGTCAGTGGTAATTTGGCGAGCCGCTCCATGGTTTCCTGCACAAACGGGTGCGGAATTTCTTTCATCGGCCGCCCCGGAATTTCACCGTCGGCAAAAAACGTCGCATCGATCAGCACATAGTCGTTAGCCTGGATAATCGCTTCAATCGGCCGTTCCCACTGTTCCCATTTGTCGATGTCGGGAATAAATACCGCTTTCCGGTTAGGCCCTTCAATCCGGTAGCCGACCGTTTCGGTGTATTCCGCGCGGTGCGGCACCAGCAGCGGGGTAACCCGCAACCCCTGACTGATCTGCAGGGTACTATCGGCTTTAAGCGGTTGCAGGGCAATATTCGACAGCTTCAGTAACTGGTTCCAGGGCCCGAATTGCCGCACAAAGCCCTGCATCTGTGGCATGGCATATACCTTTACCTGTTGTGCGCCCATGACCTCCCGCCCCAGATGCATCAGTCCGGAATAATGGCCGATATGGCCGTGGGTGATGAAAATGCCGTCGAGCGGTTTGGTAGCCGGTGCGGGGGACGTTTGCTGAAGCCACCGTAACTGCTCCCGGAAGTCGGGGGTAGCGTCGAACAGCCAGCGCTTGCCGGAAGCCGGTTCAACCAGCCCCAGACACGACACGTATCGCTCAAGTGGCGGATTTGCCCAGACCGGTGCGCAGCAGGATTTTTCACACCCTGCCTGCGGATAACCGCCGTCCTGCGCCACGCCCAGCACCAGCAAAAACGGCTGGTCAGTCGATTGGGCCAGCACGGAAACCTGCAGCAAAAGGAACAGACCGGAGAAAAAGGATTTCATAGGCAAACGGTTATCAGTGCCGGAAGTTAAT
This sequence comes from Arsenicibacter sp. R0_47, assembly GCF_057652235.1. Classification (NCBI taxonomy): domain Bacteria; kingdom Pseudomonadati; phylum Bacteroidota; class Cytophagia; order Cytophagales; family Spirosomataceae; genus Arsenicibacter; species Arsenicibacter sp. R0_47. The sequence continues at coordinate 160,831 of NZ_JBYFCJ010000003.1, forward strand.
TAAAAACCGACAGGATTACGGGATGAACAGGAGACTTGCATCTAACGAACAGGTAAAACGGAAATCATGTAATCCTGTCAAAAGAAAGACAGCCGGAGACTTGCAGAACTGCGCCTTACGAACGGACAAAACGAAAATCATGTAATCCTGTCAAAAGAAAGACAACCGGAGACTTGCAGAACTGCTCAAAAAACTGTCCGAAAAATTGTAGTTTAGCCGACTTTGTCTCAGATTAAATACCGCATGATTGCCGACAATCCGCAACAACACCTCGTCGAACGTATCCGGGCCATTGACCATCCGGAAGCCATCCGGCGCTACTTCGGGTTACTGAAAGAGCTGATCGATATTGTGAATCTGCCGAACGGCGATCCACGGCTGGCGTTTGTGGTCCGGAAAGATAAAACAGCGATTGCGGCCAATGTTAATTTTTTTCAGGCGTTACGACTCCACAAACCCCGCTACGGAGAGGTCGAGTACTGGCTGACGGTTAAGCGCGATTGTCAGGAAAAACTAAGCCGCCTCGATATTGCTGAGTTTATTCCGCTGACGGAAAAATCAGACTATGTATCGGCGGTGTTTGGTCAGGCCAATGTGCACCTGCTCACCCATCCGGTGTTGCGGAAATGCTGGGAAGACTGCCTGCTCGAACTGGCCGAAAACAGCAAACGGGGTCCGCATACGGCGCTGCATAACCCTGCCGTCTATAAAGCGGCCGAAGACGAAGCCTATCTGAGCGATCTGCTGCGGCTGGCAGACGACCCGACACTGGCCGAACGGGGGCTGACCGCTGAGGTACAGGAAGAAGCAGGCGCCTATACCGCACCGGTACCGTTACAGCCCGATCAACCCCGGAACCTGATCTTATACGGCCCGCCTGGTACCGGCAAAACCTACGCGACCCGCCACGAGCTCAGCAACGAAACCGCCGATTTTGTGACCTTTCATCCGGCGTTCAGCTACGAAGAGTTTGTGGAAGGCATCCGGCCGGAGACAATGGGCAATCAGGTGCTGTACCGCGTCCGGAAGGGCTTGTTTTACCGCGCCTGCCAGAACGCCCTGCAAAAAGCCGGTTATCCGACCATGGCCGATTGCCTGAACGACAGCGCCGGCAACCGGCAGCGTAAACTGGCGCAAGCCCCGCCGCACTTCCTGATCATCGACGAAATCAACCGCGCCAACATTGCCAGCGTCCTTGGCGAACTCATTACCCTGCTCGAAACCACTAAACGGCTGGGGCAACCCGATGAGGTCTGGCTGACGCTGCCCTACTCGCAGGAACGCTTCGGGATTCCGGGTAATCTGTATGTGGTTGGCACCATGAATACCGCCGACCGGTCAATTGCCCTGCTTGATCTGGCGTTGCGCCGCCGGTTCAGCTTTCGGGAGGTGCTGCCTAACCCCGCGTTGCTGTCACCCGTTGACGGGATTGATATGACAGCGTTGTTGCGGGTAATCAACGAACGGATTGAATACCTGTATGACCGCGACCACCAGATTGGCCACGCTTATCTGATGGGCATTGAAACGGTGATAGAGCTCTGTGCCGTGTTCCGCGACAGCATCATCCCGCTGCTACAGGAATATTTTTATGGCGACTGGCGGAAAATACAGTGGATACTTGGTGATCATAAGGCGTGGGGTAAAGCACCGGAACAACGGCTGATCTGGGTCAAAAAGCAGTACACCCCAACCATGACCCGCGACCTGTTCGGCGAAGATCCCGAAGTAGCCGACGAGGTAGTGACCTACGAAATCAACCCGCATCTGGTAAGCGGTGCTTTTGACGAAGTTCCCAAAGAGGCATTTAGCCACATTTACCAGCGGCCGTAATACCACAAAGGCACGAAGAAAAGAAGGAGCACGAAGGTTTTATCTCAGAGCAGCCTTATGGTTTACGTGTCTTGTCTTCCGATAAGAAAACTTCGTGCTGCTTCCGGTCTTTTCGTCTTCGTGGTATGTTTCCTGCTTTCGGGGTAATTATAAATTGTTTCTTTCTACTTTAGCAATAAAGACCCTTATCAGCTTTATGAAAGCACTCGTATTAACAGAATACAATCATTTTGACGTGCAGGATGTCCCGAAACCTGCGCCTGGCCCGAACGACGTACTGGTGCGTGTGCAGGCGGTCGGTATTTGCGGGAGCGACGTACATGGGATGGATGGCAGCAGCGGCCGCCGGATTCCGCCGATTATTATGGGCCATGAAGCCTCAGGTATCATTGCCGAAGTCGGGGAGGGTGTCCGGAACTGGGCTACCGGTGACCGTGTCACGTTCGATTCAACGGTATATGCACTCGATGACTGGTATAGCCGGCGGGGACAGTATAACCTGAGCGATGGCCGCGAAGTGGTAGGGGTATCTACACCGGATTTCAAACGCCACGGGGCCTTCGCCGAATATGTGGTTGTGCCGCAGCATATCCTGTATGCTATTCCCGATAATGTTTCCTTCACACAAGCTGCCCTTGTCGAACCGGTTGCGGTGGCGCTGCATGCGCTGAGTCTGACGCCGGTTCAGATCAACGATTCGGCCGTAGTGGTCGGGGCGGGCATGATCGGCCTGTTTGTGATTCAGGCGCTGAAACTGGCCGGTTGCGGTACCATCATTGCCATTGACCTGGACAACGACCGGCTGGCCCTCGCCAAATCGCTGGGCGCAACCGTTACGCTGAATGCCGGAACGGATGAGGTGGTGAAACAGGTGCAGGCGCATACCTACGGGCGTGGTGCCGATGTGGCCTTTGAAGTAGTCGGAGCGGGGCCAACCGTCCGGACGGCGATTGAGTGTGTCCGTAAAGGGGCGACCGTTACGCTGGTGGGCAATCTGGCACCGAACGTAGAAATCCCGTTGCAGGCCGTTGTAACCCGTCAGCTGCGGCTACAGGGCTCCTGTGCTATCAACGGGGAATACGAAGCCGCCCTGGCCCTGATTTCGTCGGGCCGGATGAATGTCGGAGCTATTCTGAGCGCCGAGGTACCGCTGACCGAAGGCCCTGACTGGTTTAAACGGCTTTACCAGAAAGAAAAAGGCCTGATCAAGGTCGTGCTGAAGCCCTGATTTACGTATCGCTTACCCTATAACAACCTGAACAGACTACATGGCCAAACGTACCCAACTCCTGAAGTTGCTGGGCGTCGGATTCGGAATTGCCGTTACCATCGGCGGGACCATCGGCACCGGTATATTGCGCAAACCCGGCACCATTGCCAATGACCTCGGCAGCCCGACGCTGATTATTGCCATCTGGCTGATTGTGGGCGTTTACGCGCTGGTCGGGTCACTCTCCGTGATCGAACTGGGCACTATGTTGCCTAAAGCAGGCGCATGGTACGTGTATGCACGGCGGGCCTTCGGCGATTATGTCGGCTTTGTGATCGGTATCAGCAGCTGGCTGGGGAGTATTTCGGCCATGGCATTTTCGGCGTCGGTAATGAGCGAATACATCGGGTTACTGGTTCCGTCACTGAGTACATCGCTCAAGGCCGTGGCAATCGGTATTCTGGCGGCGTTTGTGGCCTTTCACTGGATAGGTGTCCGGCTGGCCAGTAAAGCGCAGGAAGTCATGAGCTTTCTGAAAGCCATCGGGTTATTGATTCTGGTCGGGGCCTGTTTTTTCTATGCGCCCGATAAAACACCAGTCACTGCCCGGGCTATTGAACCATTAGCCGAAGGCGGCATGTGGGTCGGTATTCTAGCGGCGCTACAGGCGGTATTTTATACTTACGACGGCTGGCACACGGCGGCCTATTTTACCGAAGAAGACGTTAATCCGGACAAAAACCTGCCGAAATCAATGGTAAGCGGTGTGCTGCTGATCATTGGTATTTATGTGCTGGTTAATCTGGCACTGCTGTATGTGTTGCCGCTGGACCAGCTGAAGCAATCGAAACTGCCGGCTGCCGACGCCATTCAGCTGATTTACGGGGAGGGTAGTTCGCGGGTGGTGACGTTTCTGCTGATGATTTCGATCATGGGTATCATCAATGCGCAGATCATGTTCAACCCGCGGGTGATTTACGCCATTGCGCGGGATGGCTTGTTTTTCCGGTGGATGACGCCCATCAATGCGGGAGGAACGCCGGGTATCGCTATGATCTTTACCGCTTCGATGTCGATCCTGATGATTCTGACGAATACCTACGCCAAGCTATCTGACATTGCCACCTTCTTTTTTGTGATGTGTTATGCGTCGGGTTTTGCCTCGCTGATCCGGCTGCGGCATACCGAACCGGACCTGAAACGTCCGTTCCGGGCGTGGGGCTATCCGTTTTCTACCTGGACCTTATTGATTGTTTCCTGCCTGTTTCTGGTCGGGGCCATCATCGGCGATCCGATGGGCAGTGTCTATGCGCTGGGCTTTATCGTCATCAGCTACCCGATTTACCGGCTTATCAAGCGTGCTCCGCAGGCGGAGTGAAGAGGGTGATTAGTGGCGTTACCACTTCAGCTATTTTTACCACATAGCTACATAGAGCACATAAGAGAATTAACTCTTTGTTTTTCTATGTGGCTATGTGGTAATTTTTTTATTTCAACACATTAACTGTAATGCCCGATGGGTGGGCGGCGTCGTGATACAGACGGATGGTTGCCTTGTGAAAGTCTTTGGCTTCGGCGTCCTTCATCCGTACAAACGTCTGCGGGTTCATATCCACCAGCGGGAACCAGCTGCTCTGCACCTGTACCATCAGCCGGTGGCCTTTCTGAAACGTGTGCAAGACATCCGGCAGTGTAAAACTTACCTTACTGGCCTGACCCGGCGTGAAGGCTTCCGGCGTTTCAAAACTGTTCCGGAAACGACCCCGCATCACCTCGGCCCGAACCAGCCGCTGATAGCCTGCCATTTGCAGTCCTTTGGGATTCGGGCTCGGATTCGGCGTATTGTCGGGCAGCACATCAATGATTTTGACGATAAAATCAGCATCCGTACCGGTTGTTGAGGCAAAGAGGTTCGCCATAACCGAACCGCTCAAGGTCAGGTCTTCCGTCAGCGGTTCGGTCTGGAACACCAGTACATCCGGACGACGGGCGGCAAACCGCTGGTCTTCGATCATGTATTGGTTGTTGCGGCGCGGGAAAATGCCGTCCGTGTAGGGCACCGGCTTTTTCGGATCGCTGACGTATTCGTCAAAGGCATCGGGTGTTGCCGGAGCGGTTTTAGTCAGCACGCCGTTGTCCCCGAAATAAAAACTCTGGGCCTGTGCAGCGGCCGGTGGCCATGTATCGAACGATTTCCATTCGTTGGTGCCCGTATTGAACAAAGTTGCCTCGCCCGCCGTAAAGGTGCCTTTATCTTTCAGGTAAAAGGCAAAAAACTGGTTCTCCAGATTGTCGCGGTAATATTTAGCCGTATTCTGCCCGAAATTGAGCGGGCCGAACTCCGACCAGTTGTCGCGCGACCAGGCGCCGTGTGTCCACGGTCCCATCACCAGCCGGTTCTGATTGCCGCTGCTTTGCTTTTCAATGGCTTCGTAGGTACGCAGCGCACCGAACAGATCTTCGGCATCAAACCAGCCTCCGACCACCAGCGTTGCCGGTTTGATATTTTTCAGGTGTGTCCGGATGTTCCGCGATTTCCAGTAGTCATCGTAGGTGTCGTGCTCCAGGTATTCGTTCCAGATTTTAGCCTTGTTGTTGTACAGATTCGCTGCATTGGCATTTTTGACCGGACCCAGATTCAGGAAATACTGATAGGCATCCTTCGTCTGCATCGAAAACAGCGGGGCGTAGTTCTGTACCGGACCGGTCCGTGGTGCATCAAAGTAATTCATGAACGAAAAATTGTCGAGCAGGAAAAATGCGCCGTTGTGCCGCGCATCGTCGCCCATAAATTCATCGGTTACCGGTGCCTGGGGCGAAACGGCTTTCAGGGCAGGGTGGGCATCCGGCAGGGCCGCCGAAGCATAGAAGCCCGGGTACGAAATGCCCGTCATGCCAACGCGGCCGTTATTATTTGGTATGTTTTTCAGTAGCCACTCAATAGTATCGTAGGTATCCGTGCTTTCGTCGACAGGACCCTTTACCGGCGTTGCTGCCTTACTTTTTTTCGGTTTTGCCGTTTTCAGATGCGCGTTAGGCTCACCGTGTCCGGGTGTCATTTCTTCGAAATCACCTTCGCTCATATAACGACCGCGGACATCCTGGTAAACAAAGATGTATTTTTCCTGCGACAGATCACGGCCGGGACCTGGACCCGTACGCGGATAATTGTTTTCCCCGTAAGGATCAACCGAATACGGCGTCCGCTCCATCAGAAAAGGGTATTTGTTGGTGGCTCCGGCATCCTTAGGCACATAAATGATGGTGTATAGCTTCGTACCGTCGCGCATGACCAGTTGGCGGTCGAGCTTGGTGTAGTTCTGCCGCACAAAGGCGGTGTCTGCTGATGTGCTTTGTGCGATGGCTGTTGCCGGGGCCAGAGCAGCGACCAGCAGCGTAAGCAGGTGTTTTTTCGTAGAAAACATGGGTGTTTTAGTATCTTTCGACAAAAATAGCACGCTTTGCCGACCAACGGGCAGGTGAATCGCCGGATTTCGTTTTATGCTGGATTTTCGTTTACAGGTTTTTTATACAGTAGCCCGCCGTCTGAGTTTTACCAAGGCCGCTGCGGAGTTATACATTTCGCAACCGGCTGTAACCAAGCATATTCACGAACTCGAAACGCAGTTCGGGACGGCCCTGTTTGAGCGGAAGGGCAATCAGATTTTTCTGACACCGGCCGGGCAGATTGTCCGGCAGCACGCCGAAACCATTGCCGCGACTTACCGGCAGATGGAGTTTGATCTCAATGCCCTGAAAGATAAAGTAGGGGGCAACCTGCGGCTGGGCGGCAGCAGCACGATTGCTCAGTACCTGCTTCCGCCGATTCTGGCCCGTTTTCACGCCCAGTACGCGGATGTTGCCGTGTCGCTGGCGAGTGGCAACACGCTTCAGATTGAACAGGCATTGCTGAAAAAAGACATTGAGCTGGGCTTGGTCGAAGGCCGGACCCGACACAGCGATATACGCTATACGCCGTTTGTACAGGACGAAATTGTGTTGGTCATGCGGGCCGATCACCCTTTATCGGGCCGCGACGAAATCAGTCTGGCTGAGCTGAAAGCGACCCCGATACTGTTGAGGGAGCGCGGTTCCGGAACGCTGGAAGTCATTGAGTATGCCCTTCGGGGTGTAGATGTCCGGATGAGCGATCTGACGGTGGAAATGTACCTGGGCAATTCGGAGAGCATCAAAACCTACCTGCTGCATTCGCGCTGTATTGCCTTTCTGTCGATTCATGCCCTTGGTGATGAACTGAAGGCCGGTACATTGCAGGTCGTAGATGTGGCAGGGCTGACGATCCGGCGCGATTTTTACGCCATTCAGCCGCAGGGAGCCCATGAAGGGCTGGCGGAGACGTTTCTGCGGTTTGCCCGCCATCAGTACAACCGCGTGTAGCCCTGAAAACGCCGGCAGCACGCTCACTCAGCGTGCTGCCGGCTGAAAATCTTAATTTGATTGACGAAGTTTGGCTTCAATCGTTTGCTGGGTGTGTGGTACAGCCCGCAGACGCTCTTTGGGAATCAGTTTTCCGGTGTCCTTACAGATGCCGTAGGTCTTGTTTTTGATCCGGACCATGGCTGCATCCAGCTGCTGAATGAATTTTTGCAAACGGGCCGCCAGCTGGCTGAGGTTTTCACGCTCACTGGCATCAGCGCCGTCTTCTAACAACTTTGAGTTGCCGGCCGTATTATCAGTACCACTGTCGTTCCGTTTACTCAACGTTTCTTTGATGTAATTCAATTCGTTACGAGTGTCTTCCAACTTCTTGCTAATCAGCGTTTCGAACTCTTTGAGGTCGTCGTCTGAATAGCGCTTTTTCTCTTCCTGAAACATGGGCAAGTGGGCTCTCTAAAATGTAACAAAACAACTCAGGTTGTATAAGCAACAAAATTACTCACATCATTGGTTCTTTTCAATAAAATCCGGCTAAAGCAAATATTTTTAAAAAAATTAGCGAATTGCTATCCTGAAAAAATACCAATTAATATTTTGATAACGGGAAAAGCAACGTAACACAATTTGGCTATTGTTTATAGTATTAACTGATTATTTGTACGCCTTTAGATTAGATAATTCCCGGAAAAAATATTCCTTTCACATTATCGTTTTTGATTTGTTAATATTGCAGCACACTTCATCAATAGTGTCTGATTATACTTCATCAACAGGCTATAGTTTAACTGGTTATGGGATATATAGAACCCGCTCCAATAAAAGATAAAGAGAATCCTCTCGAATCCATGATGTCGCGTTTCGACGCTGCGGCCCGCATGGTGGGCATCAGCGAAGAAATGTACTATATTCTTAAAGTACCTGCCCGTCAGGTAATTGTCGGCCTACCTGTTACGATGGACAACGGGGAGATCCGCGTATTTGAAGGGTACCGCGTTATTCACTCAAACATTCTTGGTCCTGCAAAAGGCGGTATCCGCCTTGATCCGGGCGTACACCTCGACGAAGTCCGTGCCCTGGCTGCATGGATGACCTGGAAATGTGCTGTTGTAGACATTCCGTATGGCGGGGCCAAAGGTGGTATTGCCTGCAACCCGCGTGAGATGTCGGCCGGTGAAATTGAACGGCTGATCCGTCAGTATACCGTGGCGATGCTGGACGTAATCGGCCCCGACCGCGATATTCCGGCTCCCGACATGGGTACCGGTCCGCGCGAAATGGCCTGGATTGTCGATGAATACTCGAAAGCGAAAGGCATGACGGTTAACAGCGTCGTGACCGGTAAACCACTGGTACTAGGAGGGTCGCTGGGCCGTACGGAAGCAACCGGCCGCGGGGTTACCATTGCCGCACTGGCTGCGATGGATAAGCTCCGGCTGAACCCGTACCGTGCAACCGCTGCGATCCAGGGCTTTGGTAACGTAGGGTCGTATGCGGCTGAACTGCTGCACGAGCGGGGCGTCACCGTGGTCGCTGTCAGCGATATTTCAGGTGGTTATTACAACCCGAAAGGCATCGACATCAATGCTGCCATTGCTTACCGCAACAATAACCGCGGTACGCTCGAAGGCTTTACCGGTGCCGAAAAAATCTCCAATGAAGATTTGCTGACGCTCCCGGTTGATGTACTGGTACCGGCTGCCAAGGAAGATGTCATTACCGACGAAAATGCGCCGTACATTCAGGCGAAAATGATCGTCGAGGGCGCGAACGGCCCGACATCAGCCAGCGCCGATGAGATTATCAACAGCAAGGGCATTATGGTCGTGCCGGATATCCTGGCCAATGCGGGCGGGGTAACCGTATCCTACTTTGAATGGGTACAAAACCGGATCGGCTACAAATGGACGCTCGACCGGATTAACCGCCGCGCCGACCGGGTCATGAAAGACGCCTTTGACCGCGTGTTTGCTACATCGCAGAAGCACCAGGTGCCGATGCGTTTAGCGGCGTATATTGTTGCCATCGATAAGGTCGCGAGTACCTACAAATTCCGCGGCGCCTACTAATCGATTTACGATTTAAGTCAGGTTCGGTACGATTTACAAGGTACGATGTCTATCTTTGTTGACTTTATTCGTATGTTGTCAATCGTACCGCGCTTGCGTACATTATCGTAAATCATTTCGTTCTCCATGCGTCTCCACCGCGAAGGCAATACCATCATTCTGACAACCAGCGTTGTTTTGCTGGCTGTTAACTTCCTGTCTTACAACTATCTTTTCTCCGGCAATGCCACGGCAATCTATGCTACGGCAGGCATCAGCCTCATCCTTTTCCTGCTTGTTGTTCAGTTCTTCCGCGTTCCCAACCGCCAGCTGACCATCAATGACCGGCAGATTGTTGCCCCGGCCGACGGTACGGTTGTCGTAATTGAAGAAACCGAAGAAACGGAGTATTTCCACGACAAACGCCGTCAGATTTCCATTTTCATGTCGCCGATAAACGTGCACGTCAACCGTAATCCTGTTTCCGGTATTGTACGCTATTTTCGGTACTACCCGGGCAAATACCTGGTGGCATGGCACCCTAAGTCGAGTACTGAAAACGAGCGGACTACCGTGGTGATTGAGGCTAAAAACGGAGTGCATGTACTCTTCCGGCAAATCGCCGGCGCCATGGCCCGCCGGATTGTCTGGTACGTACGCGAAGGCGAAGCGGTTGAGCAAACCGGCGAAATGGGCTTCATCAAGTTTGGTTCACGCGTTGACGTGTTTGTGCCGCTCGATGCTAAGATCAACGTCAGCATGGGCGAAAAAACCAAAGGTGGTGTGACTGTGCTGGCCGAAATGAACTAAAACCGGTTTACTGAACGTAGTACGGGTGTCTTCTGACCGCTAAAAACAACTCACTAATGTCGATTACGCTTGCTTTGATTCTCATCACAGTACTTGTCAGTCTGTGGGCATGGAGAGATGAATCCATGCTGGACAACTGGATACTGAATCCATATAAAACGGTTAAAAAGAAGCAGTACTACCGCCTGCTGACCTCAGGTTTTCTGCACGCCGATCTGGGACACCTGTTTTTTAACATGTTCAGCTTCTACATTTTCGGCAATCAGATTGAACAGGTTTTTACAGCCCTGTTTGGCGGAAGTGCACCGGTTTACCTGCTGGTGTTTTATCTGCTGGCCATTGTTGTGTCTGATATTCCGACGCTGATCAAATACCGTAACGACTCCCGCTACAACTCGTTGGGGGCATCGGGTGGCGTGTCGGCGATTATCTTCGGCTCCATCATGTTTTTCCCGCTGGGCGATATTTGTCTGTATTTCGCGCTGTGTATGCCGGCCTTTATTTTCGGCATTTTATACCTGGGCTATTCGTTCTGGGCCTCCCGCCGCGGCGTTGGTTATGTCAACCACGATGCGCACTCTTACGGGGCGTTGTTTGGTATCCTCTTTATGATTGCGGTGTATCCGCCGGTGTTAGCCTCCTTCTCGCAGCAGGTGTATAACTGGATTTTCTAACCGCCTATGCGTAACCGCCTGGCCCCCGAACAGTACATCAACGGCATACTAGCCGGTGACCGGCTGTTGCTGAGCCGTGCCATTACGCTGGCTGAAAGCCGGCTGGCGTCTGATCAGGCGCTGGCACAGACCGTATTGGCGGGTGTATTGCCGCATACCGGTAAGGCCGTCCGGATTGGCATTACGGGCGTCCCCGGCGTTGGCAAGAGTACCTTCATTGAATCATTTGGCAAACACCTGACCGGTCTGGGTAAAAAACTGGCCGTGCTGGCGATTGATCCGACCAGTCAGCGGTCGGGGGGGAGTTTATTAGGTGATAAAACCCGGATGGAAACGCTGTCGGTTGATCCGCTGGCGTATATCCGTCCTTCACCCGCCGGCGATTCGCTGGGCGGGGTCGCGCACCGTACCCGCGAAACAATGCTGCTGTGCGAGGCCGCCGGCTTTGACGTAATTCTGATCGAAACGGTTGGGGTCGGGCAGTCGGAGACGCTGGTTCATGGCATGGTCGATTTCTTTCTGCTCCTGATGCTGGCCGGTGCCGGTGACGAATTGCAGGGTATGAAGCGCGGGATTATGGAGCTGGCCGATGCACTGGCGATCACCAAAGCCGATGGCGATAACGTTGCCAATGCCAAACGCGCCCGTGTCGAATACCAGAATGCGCTACATCTGTTTCCGCCGACCGGTACAGGCTGGTTTCCGCCCGTCGTTACGTGTTCGGCTACCACCGGTGCCGGTATTGCCGGTATCTGGACTTTAATTGAAGAACAGCAGGCATTAACGACACAGAACGGCAGCCACCGGCAACGCCGGCAGTCGCAGCAGCTCGACTGGTTCCGGAGTTACCTTCGCCAGCGGCTTGAGCAGCAGTTTTATGCACAGGCCGGTATGCGTGAACGGCTCGCTGAGACGGAAGCGCAGGTGCAGGCCGGAGAACTGCTGCCGGTACAGGCCGTCAACAGCTTGTTAGGGTAGCAGACCGATGCGCTGTGAATGCTCAATCGCTTTAGCGCTGTGCCGGAAATAGCATACCGACACCCCTGCCTGTTCCATCTGGCCAATTAACTGCTTCGTACGCTCCTGATTCTTCTCATTAATCTGCCGCAGATACACAGACCGGATCTGATTCGGATAATGGGCAATTACCGACGCATAGATAGCCGGATCTTCCTGTGAATCATCACCCAGCAAGATAAATTTCCGTTCCGGATACATGTGCAGTATACGGGCGATGCGGTCCATTTTCGTAAAATGCTTGTTTTTCCCGGTCTTCCATAATTGCCGCAACCGCTTCAGCTGGCTCAGCAGGTAAACGCCGTCGGGCAGGTGGTTGGTCTCCGAGAACTCAAGGATATAGTCGTAGAGGTTCCACTCGCTGCTGGAAACAAAGAAAAAAGGGTTCGTGTGGCCGTCGACTGTACAAGCGTTGGCGAGCAACTGATAATGGGTAACCACATCGTCGAACGGCTCACGGCTATGGGCGTTTTCGGTTAGTAACACCAGCAGCCGCCTGGCAATGGTCGAAGAATGTGACACCAGAAACGTATCGTCGATGTCGGAAATACAGCCATACTGCGTGTCGGGCGGGATGTAAAACCGGCCCTCGCCTTCGGTAATCCACCGGTGTGCCGTAATCAACTCAACCTTGATGGTATGCCATCCGGGGGGCAGCGGCTCCTGCGGTATCCATTCGATCCGGAAAAAGCCGTCTGCATCGGTCAGGGTCTGTAGGGTTGTGCCTTTAAGCCGGACCGTTACGTTAGGCACCGGCCGTACGAAAAATAACCGGATAACCGCTAACAGATTAACCAGCATATTCTTACGGTATTTCCGGCGGGGCATCGGGCTCAACCGGAGCACATGCCCCTGAATAGTTACCTTACGGGCATTGCCATACCCGCGATAGACGCGAACCACTAAATCATTTGTTAGGCGGAACCACGCTAAAATTGTTTTCTTCCAGCTATCCTTTCGGGTAGTTTTCAGTTTAATGGGTAGATGTTTATTTACTGTTTCCATGCAACCAAAATCGTCGGCCGATCAAACCATAAACCGGCAAGAAGCCAATAAGTTGAAAATCCTGTTTATAATCAATCCTGTTTCGGGTGGTAATGATAAATCGGAGCTTACCGGTGATATCACGGCCTACTTCCGGAACATGGAAAATGAACCCGTTTTTGTTTTTCTGGATGGGAAACAGGATAGCCGGATTGTACGAAAGGCCATTGAGGAGCATCAGCCTGACCGGGTTGTGGCCGTAGGCGGTGACGGAACGGTGAAAATTGTTGCTGAGCACTTGCTGGGAACCTCCATTCCGCTGGGCATTTTACCGGCTGGGTCGGCTAACGGGCTGGCGCGGGAGCTGTCTCTGCCGGCAACTACCCCCGAACTGCTGGACATTTTTGCCAACGGCACGGCAAAACCGCTCGATGCCATTTGCGTAAATGATGACATCTGCCTTCACCTGAGCGACATTGGCCTCAACGCACAACTGGTAAAATACTATGCCGAAAACAACTGGCGGGGCAAACTGGGGTATCTCCGGGGTGTAGTGCGCACATTGTACCGTAAACGCCTGCTTGACATTGAGATTCACTCAAAAAAAGAGTCGCTTTCCTGCCAGGCCTTTATGGTTGTCCTTGCCAATGCGCGCATGTACGGCACCGGTGCGATCATTAATCCGGAGGGGGAGCTGAACGATGGTGCTTTTGAGGTAATTATTCTGCGTGACCTGTCTTTCTGGGAGTTTCTGAAAATGTTCTGGCGCTACAAACCGTTCGACCCGAATAAGATTCATATTTTTCCGGCTACGTCGATAACTATCAAAACCCGCCGCAAGGCCTATTTTCAGGTCGACGGGGAGTATAAAGGGAAAGTTAAGGAAGTGACCGCACGTATCCGATCCGGTGAGTTAACGGTTCTGATGCCGCCTCAACCTGCCGAACCGGCATAAAAAAGCGGTACCGGTTTGCGGTACCGCCTGTATATTCAGCCTTTAAGTGTAATCCGTGCCCGATGGCAGACACCGCCAATCGGCGGATTAAACTTGGATACGCTTACTTCGACCGCCGTAACAACCGGATAAGCCATCCGGATTTCTTCGATAAGCTGTCGAGCAATGTGTTCCAGCAGCCGGGCTTTCCGTGACATTACGCCGGCCGCGATCTGGTATAATTTTTCGTAATCGACGGTGCCGCTAAGCCGGTCCTGCTGCGCACCTACTGAAAAATCGGTCGTGACCGTAATGTCAACCGAGTACTTATTGCCGATTTTCTGCTCCTCGTCATAATAGCCGTGGTAGGCAAAAAACTCAAGACCTTCTAAACTAATTGTTCCCAAAACGTTGCTGTCGGAGCACTGACGGGCTCCTTAAATTTGGTCAAAAAACGAGCCGCCTTCTTTTTTCGGCTCTGGTTCCGGTTCCGGCCGCGGCGTTTCGCGGGCATACTGCATCACGCTGGATACCGTTGGCAGTCCGGCTTCTTCCGGTTCTTCGGCCTGACCGATTGTATGATCAATATCTTCTTCGGTTTCGTAAGTCTGGTATTCCTGTTGAGGACTTTCCGTTTGCGGCGCATAGTTGTGCTGCTGATGGGCAAGGGCTTCGTCGACGCCGGCATCAATTGACTCGTTGCTGGCGGCTTCCGGAGCGGTGGTCGTTGCCGGATCTACCAGGTCGTCCAGCTGAGTTGTTGCGGTTGTTGCCGCAGCAGCTTCTTCCTGAGACCGCGCGTACGCTTCCTGCTCCGATTTAATCTGATCAGCCACTTCATCAATCTTACCTTTCAGCGACTGGCGCTCAAATTTTTTCTCGAAGCGGTCGACGCTGTCGAGCGCATTGCCGGCCAGTGTCCGGATCTGCTGGGCAAGGTTGTCTTTGTAGCGCTCCATGGCCTTGAAATCATGCTCCATGGCCTTCAGATCGTTGAGGATTGAGTCTTTCAGGTAGCGCGACTGATTTTCGGCGTCCTGAATCATCAGCGCGGAGCGCTTCCGCGCATCCGCAATCATTTCATCCGCCTTTTTACGGGCATCGGTCAGGTGCTGATCGGCAGCACGGTTGGCCTGCTCTGTAATCTGGCTACTGGTATCTTCAGCCGTTTTCAGCATCCGGAACAGCGTCAGCTCAACTTCCTTCAGTTTGTTAAGCTCTTTTTCGGCCAGCTCCAGCTGCATTTTCAGCATTTTCTGCTCGCCGACCACACGCTCCCATTCTTGCGAAAGCGAAGACAAAAAGGCCTCAACCTCTTCGGTTTTGTAGCCACGCAGCGCTTTTTCGAAGGTATGCTGCCGGATTTCAATGGGCGTGATCTTCATATGTTTTTAAGTACCTCAAGTACGTCAAAATCAGTCTTTGGCTGAAAATAACGCGGTTTATATCGATTTAGCAATAGTTCGCCTGAATTTGTAAGAATCAGACCGTTTTTTATTCTATGGTCAGTTTTGCAAAGCATTTACCGACCAGACAGAAATCGTCCGGTCATCGCTTGCCGAGAGCAGGTGCGCCTGACCGGTTTCCCACAACAGCCGGTTTACCGACGTGCCATGTCCGGCGTGCCGCGCCCGATCCACCACCTTCAGTAGTCTGAATGTTTCTGCGTTCCAGATTTTGATGGATTTATCCATACTGGCTGTTGCAAACAACGTGCCGTCCGGACTGAAAACGATGTGATTGATCGAAAACATGTGCGCAACAATGTCGTCTGCCAGTGCGTAGCTGTCATTTACCGCCCAGACCTTCAGGTGGGCATCGCGGCTGCCGCTCATCAGATACCGTCCGTCCGGAGAGTATGCTACTGTAAACACCGAATTAACGTGTCCTGTCAGTACCTGTTTCAGGTTCAGCGTTTCCAGATCGAAAATACGGATCATGTGGTCACTGTAGGCCACGGCAAATTCGCCCGATACAGGATTGACGGCAATGCTCCGGGCGCTTTTGTCCGATGCTTTCAGGTGCTTGCGCACGGCCAGCTGTTCTGCCTCCACCACAACGACCACGCCGTCGCCAAGTGCAACAAAAAGCTGGTTCTCATAACGCTTAATATCATAAATAGCCGCCGAGGTCAGCCGGAGCGATCCTATGGTCTCTTTCCGGTCCGGATCGATCCGGTGGATACCCTGATAGTTCTGCGCAACCCACAGCCAATTTCGTGCCGGATCATACGCCAGTGCGTAAACCGAGGCTGATACGCGGGCAATTAAATCACCCAGGTCGGGGCGGGCCAGCTGCCAGCGCACAATAAGGCCATCGCCACCGGCCGAAAAAAACGAACCGGCCTCTTTAGCGGGTTCCAGTGCATACACGCCTTCGCGGTGACCGCCGAATGTATCAAGCTTCTGAACGTACATAGTAGTGCAGCCGACCCTTTGTGCCTGGCAACGACCTTTTTTTGGGGCAGATCGCCGGTTGCTGTCGGGGTCATGCTATTTTTGCGCACAAAATTAGCGAAAAGAAAATGCCCTTGTTGTCTACGCTCCGGCCTGCCGGGGCTTGTGTGGTTTTTCTCTGGGAAATTGATGAAGATGAACCTGCGCTGCGGGCAGGTCTTTGGCTGACACCCGAAGAAGACGCTGACCTAGCCGGAATTACTCATCCGGCCCAGCGTGTTGAGTGGCTGGCGTGCCGGTCGGCAATGCGTCAGCTAAGCGAAAGCCAGGGATTTACGTACCACGGCATGGTTAAGGACGAATACGGCAAACCGCATCTGATTGGCTTACCGGGGCATATTTCGCTGTCGCATACGAGCGGATGGGCGGCGGCCGTCTGGCACCCCGACAAACCGGTGGGTCTGGATATTGAGCCGTTGCGGGCGCAGTTTTCCCGCGTGGTGCCGCGTGTTTTGTCGGAAGCAGAAATCCGGCACGCCGGTGGTAGCCTGCACCGGCTGGCCATGTACTGGTGTGCAAAGGAGTCGCTGTATAAATTATATGGCAAACGGCAGCTCACCTTTCGGGAACATTTGCATATTGAGCCGTTTGCCGATGACGATACACAGTTGACCGGCCATGTCCGCCTTCCCGATCATTTTGAAGCGCCTCCCGAAGGACCGGTTCAGATCTTTTGCTTCCGGACCGGCCCCGGGTTGCTGGCGGTAGCGTTCTAGCGCTGGGTATAGTCAGACAGGGGCAGGCTATCGTTATCGCCCCGGACCATGTCCAGAATCGCTTCTACTTCTTTTACGCGTCCGGTATCGCCGTTTTTCTCAAACGATACCATCAGATTTCGCAGCATCCGCCGGACAATATCCTGATTTGTACAGGGTTGATAAAAGATATCGTTGTGCTTCAGGTTCAGCTGGCCGATGTAATGGTCAATGTCGTTTTTCGAAAAAATGAGTCCGCGGTTAAAGACATTGATGTAAAACTGCACGCCGTTGTCATTTTTGTAGGTCAGTACAAACAAGGTAGGCAGGTTAACCCCGTATACGGGCATACCCAGCCGTTTGGCAATCATCATGTAAATAATACAAAGCGATATCGGATTCCCCCGGCGCGACTCAATAACCTGATTAATCATTGAATTGGCCGGAGAATGGAAGTGCTTTGAATTGGCGCCAAACCGTAGCTTATTGAAAAAGGCATTATTCAGCGCCTTAACCTGATCAACCGGATGCATCTCGGGCGAAAAATCCAGCCACACATCGTAATAAAACTGTTCAAGGTCCTGCCGGAGTTTATCGAGCGAGAGGTCCGGATATTGGTAAGTTGCAATTATCCATAAACCTTCCAGCAGGTCCATACCACCGCCCTGGTGCCAGATACGCATCCGCTCCAGCACACTCTGGTACTGCAGGTCATGAATGATCTCTTCGATGCGTTTCTGCAAAACAGGATTGAAGCTTTCACTCCACTCGGTTTCCAGAAACGGGATCATCTGACCACCCAACTGCCTGATACGTTGCTCCACGTGCTCTGCAATCTCATGATCTTCATCGTCCAGCAGAGAAATAAGTGCTTTAATTTCGCTCTCGTTCATATGTATTCAGGCGGCTTTATCTGTCTCTAAATAAATACTATTTCCAGAAAGTTACTGAATTTTATAGTTTTGTCCGGCAATCAATACCGGGCCTGTACATAGCACCTGCTTCCGGGTCGCTATCTACAAATAATAACAAATTTTTACAAAAAACGATTTGGATTCCTCAACGCATTCCTTCCCAAAAATTCTGGTCACTGGCGGAGCCGGATTCATTGGTTCGCACACCGTGGTTTCGTTGATCGAAGCCGGTTTTGAGCCTGTTATCGTGGATAACTTTGATAACTCAGAGCCTGCTGTTCTGGAGGGGCTACGCACCATCCTCGGCCGTGATGTTACCTGTTATACCGTGGACTGTAACGACGAAGCAGCCATGGACGAGATCTTCCGGAAAGAAGCCCTGCATGGCGTGATTCACTTTGCGGCCCACAAGGCAGTCGGTGAATCGGTTGAAAAACCGCTGAAGTACTACCGGAACAACCTCGGATCGCTGTGGACGCTGCTCGGACTGATGAGCACGCACAACGTGCCGCACCTGGTCTTCTCGTCGTCCTGCACGGTATACGGGCAGCCTGAACACTTACCGGTGACGGAACTGACACCGCGCCTGCCGGCAGAGTCGCCTTATGGCAATACCAAGGCGATGGGCGAAGACATCATCCGCGATTCGGTCCGTGCAAAGATGCCGGTAAAGGCTATTGCGTTACGTTATTTTAACCCGGTCGGCGCCCATCCGAGCGCCGTTATCGGTGAGCTGCCCCGCGGCGTACCGAGCAATCTGGTCCCGTTCCTGACACAGACTGCTGCCGGATTGCGGGATAAGCTGACTGTTTTCGGCGACGACTACAACACGCCCGATGGCAGCTGCATCCGTGATTTTATCCATGTCATGGACCTTGCCGAGGCGCATGTGCAGGCCCTTCGGCTGCTCGATCAGCAGGCGGAAACGTCGTTCTACGATATGTTCAATATCGGAACGGGGCAGGGTGCTTCTGTGCTGGAATTGATCCATACCTTTGAAGACGCAACCGGCGTGAAGCTGAATTATACCATCGGGCCGCGCCGTCCGGGGGATGTTGAGCAGATTTATGCCAATGTTGATAAAGCCACTAACGTCCTGGGCTGGCAGGCTAAACGCTCGCTGTCAGAATCGCTGAGCGACGCCTGGCGCTGGCAGCAGAAGCTTCAGGCGAAGTAATACCGTATTCTATTCATTTTCTGCGGAGCATATCCGTACATAACCAGTTCAGGCTATTGCCTGACTACACCGGTGTTTCCCGCAAACACCATTTCAACTGACTTATATAACTGACCATCATGAAGAAGATTGTCATAACAGGAGGTGCAGGGTTTATCGGGTCGCATGTTGTGCGGCTGTTCGTTACCAAATATCCTGAATACCAGATCATCAACCTCGACAAGTTGACGTATGCCGGTAACCTGGCAAACCTGAAAGATATTGAACATGCACCAAACTACATGTTCGTTAAAGGCGATATTACGGATGCTGCCTTCCTGGACGGCCTGTTTACAGAACTACAGCCGGATGGTGTGATTCACCTGGCGGCTGAATCGCACGTAGACCGGTCGATTACCGATCCGATGTCCTTTGTAATGACCAACGTGGTCGGTACGGTAAACCTGCTCAATGCGGCTAAAAATGCCTGGAAAGCGGGCGAAACCGGTTTTGACGGCAAACGCTTCTACCATGTTTCGACGGATGAGGTATACGGCTCCCTGCATAACCCGGAAGATTTCTTTACGGAAGAAACATCGTATGACCCGCAGTCGCCGTATTCGGCATCAAAAGCGGCGTCTGACCATTTTGTACGGGCCTACGGCAATACCTACAAAATGCCGGTTGTGCTGTCGAACTGCTCCAACAACTACGGCCCGAATCATTTCCCTGAGAAGCTGATTCCGCTGATGATTCACAACATCTGCAACAATAAGCCGCTGCCGGTATATGGCAAAGGCGAAAACGTACGCGACTGGCTGTTCGTTGTTGACCACGCCCTTGCCATTGATACGATTTTTCATACCGGAAAAGACGGCGAGACCTACAATATCGGCGGCCATAACGAATGGAAGAATATTGATCTGGTACACTTATTGTGTAACATCATGGACCGGAAGCTGGATCGTCCGAAAGGCACATCGGCAGGGCTGATTACCTACGTAACTGACCGCGCCGGCCACGATCTGCGCTATGCGATTGACGCGGCCAAAATCCGGAGCGAACTGGGCTGGGAGCCTTCGCTGCAATTTGAAGAAGGTCTGGAAAAAACGGTCGACTGGTTCCTGAACAATCAGGACTGGCTCGATAACGTTACCTCCGGTGCCTACCAGAGCTATTATTCAGACATGTACGAAAACAGATAATTAATTGTGATTGAGTGACTGAATGAGTGACAGCGCCATTGGCCCACTCAATCATTCAGTCACTCAATCACTCAATCCTAATGAAAGGTATTATCCTTGCGGGGGGCTCAGGCACCCGGTTGCACCCACTGACGCTTGCAGTTTCGAAACAGCTGATGCCTGTTTACGACAAGCCGATGATCTATTACCCGCTGTCGATTCTGATGCTGGCGGGCATTAAAGACATCCTGATTATCTCAACCCCACACGACCTGCCTCACTTCGAGAAGCTGCTGGGCGACGGGTCACGGATCGGCTGCTCGTTCAGCTATGCCGTACAGCCAAGTCCGGACGGGCTGGCTCAGGCGTTTATCATCGGTGCCGATTTTATCGGGGATGATAAGGTTGCGCTGGTGCTGGGCGACAATATCTTCTACGGTTCCGGCCTGTCGAAACTGTTGCAGTCGAACAACGATCCGGAGGGCGGCGTGGTGTTTGCTTATCAGGTACATGACCCTGAGCGTTACGGTGTCGTTGAATTCGACAGCGATCACAATGTCGTGTCTATTGAAGAAAAGCCAACGGAGCCGAAGTCGAACTATGCGGTACCGGGCCTGTACTTCTACGACAACAATGTGGTAGAGATTGCGAAAAACATTAAACCGTCGCCGCGGGGCGAACTGGAAATTACGGATATTAACCGTGTGTATCTGGAGCAGGGCCGCCTGAAAGTAGGCGTACTTGACCGTGGTACGGCATGGCTCGATACGGGTACCTTCCAGTCGCTGATGCAGGCCGGGCAGTTTGTCCAGGTGATTGAAGAACGCCAGGGACTCAAAATCGGATGTATTGAAGAGATTGCCTACCGAATGGGCTTTATCGACAGCGACCAGCTTTGCGAAATTGCTAAGCCGCTGGTTAAAAGCGGTTATGGTCAGTATTTGCTGGGTCTGGTAAAATAGGTCCGGCATGGAACTTGTTCAATAGGTTATTACTTTTATAGCTATAAACACTGATTTACAAAACGCTGAGACCATGAACCGTCGTTTCATCATACTGGCAGCCTTTATTTTTTCTGTTGTCGGCCTGTTTTCGTTCCGCCAGGCACAGGAGCCTAAACCTGCGGAAAAGAAAATTCACTGGATGTCGATTAAAGAAGCATTCGAGGCAAGTCAGAAAAAACCGAAAAAGTTTGTGATCGATGTATACACAGACTGGTGCGGCTGGTGTAAGGTGATGGACCGGCAGACGTTTACGCAACCGGCTATTATTGACTATGTCAACGAAAACTACTACGCTGTGAAGCTGAACGCCGAGCAGAAAGAAGATATCGTGCTGGGACAGCGGACGTTTAAAACGCAGGGTAATAACCATGAACTGGCCATTGCCCTGCTGAACGGTCAGATGAGCTACCCGACAACGGTGTTTCTGAACGAAAAAATGGAAATGATCCAGCCGGTGCCGGGCTACCTGGAACCACGGGTTTTCCACCAGATTTCAACGTATTTCGGAGGCGGACACAATCAGAAAGAATCGTTTGATCAGTATAAGACGGGTACGTACGTAAAACAATATCAGCCGGCGATGCCAACCACGGCCCAGGCAGGTCAATAGCGTTTGACCAATAACTATAGTTCAAAGGGTTTAAAGCATTTCAGTCTACCAGGTAGATGGAGTGTTTTAAACCCTTTGTTTTTGGTGTAACTTTACAGAGAATACTAAATCACGTTTCATCACAACATGAAAAAACAACTGGCTATTTTGTCGGCCGTTGCGCTGGCCGGCAGTGTGCTGGCCACAACGCCGCCGAAAGCACCGAAAGCCCCTCAACGCAAGTTTATCGACCCGCAGAACATGGATATGAGTGTGCGTCCGGGCGATAACTTCTACCAGTACGCAAACGGTAACTGGCTGAAAAGTAATCCGATTCCTGCATCAAAAACATCCTGGGGTAGTTTCAATGAACTGCGGGAGAAGAGTGTTCAGGCCATGAAAGACCTGCTGGAAGGCGCCGGTAAAAACACAACCAAAGGGCGTTTGTATCAGATGGTCGGCGATTTTTACGCCAGCGGAATGGACAGTACTACCATCGACCGTAAAGGCTTTGACCCGATCAAGTCAGACCTTAGCCGCATTGAGCAGCTGGCCAATAAAGAAGCCGCACTGGATGAAATGGCGCTGCAACGGAAGCAGGGAAACGGCATGCTGTACGGCTTTTTCGTGTCGCAGGACCGTAAGAACGTAAGCAAGTACCTGCCGCAGCTGTCGCAGGGCGGTACTACATTACCGGATCGTGATTATTACCTGAAAAACGATCCGCGCAGCCAGAAAATCCGTGAGGCCTACCGCGATCACCTCACAAAAATGTTTGGTCTGGTTGGCGAGGAGCCAACAAAAGCGTCTCAGAATGCAGACATTATTCTGCGTTTTGAAACAGCACTGGCAAAGGCCCAGATGGCCCGTGTGGAGATGCGCGACCCATATAAAACCTATAACAAGTTTACCGTTACTGATTTCAGCAAGCAGACACCGCACATGAATTGGGCAGGCCTGATGCCGAAAATGGGTGTTAGCGGGCAGGATACCGTTCTGGTACAGAGTCCGGCGTTTTTCCGCTCGGTGGACAGTCTGCTGACGGCAACACCGATTGAAGACCTCAAGGTTTACATGCGCTGGAACATTGTAAAAGGTGCCGCACCGTATCTGAGCGACGCCTTTGTTAACCAGAACTTTGCATTTACGAAGGTGCTGACCGGCCAGAAAGAGCAGACGCCGCGCTGGCAGCGGATGAGCAGCCTGATCGACGGAACGCTGGGCGATATGCTGGGGCAGCTGTATGTGCAGCAGTACTTCAAGCCGGAAGCCAAACAGCGGATGATTACGCTGGTCGATAACCTCGAAGCATCGTTTAAGGAGCATATTCAGGCCCTGGACTGGATGAGTGAGGAAACCAAAAAACGGGCAACTAATAAGCTGGTATCGTTTAAGCGTAAAATCGGGTATCCGGACAAGTGGAAAAACTACGATGGCGTGGACATCAGCCGGAATGATTTCTTTGGCAATGTGAAGGCTGCCAGCAAGTGGTCGTACAACTACATGATTAACCGTCTGGGCAAGCCGGTCGACAAAACCGAATGGGGTATGACGCCGCCGACGGTGAATGCCTACTACAACCCCGTAAATAACGAAATCGCGTTCCCGGCGGCCATTCTCCAGTTCCCGTTCTTTGATGCGGAGGCAGATGATGCCGTAAATTATGGTGGTATCGGTGCCGTAATCGGCCACGAAATGACGCACGGATTTGATGACTCAGGCCGTCAGTACGATGCCGACGGGACCCTGCGTGACTGGTGGACGAAAGACGATGCCACGAACTTCAAGGAGCGCGCCGGTAAGGTCGAAGCACAATTCTTCGGCTTCAAAGTGCTGGATACGCTGGCCGTAAATGGTAAGCTGACCCTGGGCGAAAACCTGGCCGACCTGGGTGGCCTGGCCATTGCCTACGATGCGTTCAAGAAAACAAAACAAGGAAAGAGCAACACGAAAATCGACGGCTTTACACCGGATCAGCGCTTTTTCCTGTCTTGGGGCCAAATCTGGCGGATCAATGTATTGCCTGAGCAACAGGCACAGCTGATTCTGACCGACCCGCACGCCCCCGGCCAATACCGCTGTAACGGACCGATTTCAAACATGGATGTCTGGTATCAGGCGTTTAATGTGAAGCCGGGCGATAAGATGTATAAACCGAAAGAAGACCGGATTAAGGTCTGGTAGCAGGAGGAAAGGGGGAGCGCTGAGTGCGTAGGACCTTTGGTTCGGCCCCCGCCGCGATTGCGCGGCGGGGGCTTTTTTTATCGTTACCGGCGTTTCGCGCGGCGTTTCAGCTCTAATTTTGACGGTACTTTGGACTTTGGCCGTTCTGAACGGCCGCGCCCCTGGTAGCCACCACCTTCGGCATTGCTACGTTCTTTCGGTGCTTCTGTACGGTAAGGCTTACCTGTGCTGTCGCTGACGAGGTAGAAATCCATACTCCGGCGGGACAGGTTGGTTTCCTTCAGCCGCACAACCACTTTATCACCGAACGTAAAAATCCGCTTTGTCCGGCTGCCGATGATGCGGTAATTCTCCTTGTCGAACTCGTAATAGTCGTCGTTCAGGTCCTGCATCCGCACCAGTCCTTCGCAACTGTTTTCCGTGATTTCCACGAAAATACCGAATTCCGTTACGCCCGAAATAACCCCTTCAAAGGTTTGGCTGGTACCGATCCGGCTCATAAACTCCACCTGCTTGTATTTGATGCTGGCGCGTTCGGCCTCGGTGGCCAGTTTCTCCCGTTCCGACGAGTGTCGGCTTTTTTTCTCGTACTCTTCCGCATCAACGGGCTTGCCTTTGTCCAGATAGTGCTGCAACAAACGGTGAGCCATCATATCCGGATACCGGCGGATCGGCGAGGTAAAGTGCGAGTAGCGCCGGAAGGCCAGACCAAAGTGGCCCAGATCTTCGATGCTGTACCGAGCCTTCGACATGGTCCGGATCGCGAGTTGCTGAAGCATATGCTGCTCCGGCTTGCCTTCCAGTTCGTCCATGAATTTATTCATCGACCCGGAGATATGCTCGTCATCGACCCGGAGTTTATAGCCAAACCGGCGGGCAAAGTCGGCGAAGGTCCGCAGCCGGTCATCGTCCGGATTTTCGTGCACGCGGTATACCATCACGTTGGCATGCTCTTCATCGACGCCGCGCTTTTTCTTCGGCGACAGGCCATGTACAAACTCGGCAACCTCTTTGTTAGCCAGCAGCATGAATTCTTCGATCAGCTTATGGGCATCTTTCCGGATTTTCGGATACACCGCAATCGGCACGCCTTTTTCGTCGAGTTTAAATTTTACCTCAACGGTTTCAAAGTTGATCGCTCCGTGACGGAAACGCTCAGAGCGCAGTTTTTTGGCCAGATCATTCAGCAGCCGCAGCTCACCGACGTAATCACCGTTGCCGCTGTCGATTACTTCCTGGGCTTCTTCGTAGGCAAACCGGCGGTCGGAGTGAATAGCCGTCCGGCCAAACCAGCGGTTGACCACGCGGGCGTCGGGCGTCATCTCAAATACGGCCGAAAACGTCAGTTTATCTTCGTTCGGCCGGAGTGAGCACAGTCCGTTTGACAGTTTCTCGGGCAACATAGGCACCACACGGTCGACCAGATACACCGAGGTTGCACGCTTGTAGGCTTCCTCTTCGAGCAGCGAACCCGGTTTCACATAGTGCGTTACATCGGCGATGTGCACCCCGATTTCGAAATTGCCGTTGTCGAGATACTGAAACGACAGGGCATCGTCAAAGTCCTTCGCATCGACCGGGTCAATGGTAAAGGTGGTGATCCCGCGGAAGTCCCGGCGTTTGGCCAGATCGCGTTTGCTGATTTTGGTCGGTATCTGCTCCGCTTCGGCTTCAACGGCAGCCGGGAACGAAATTGGCAGACCGAATTCAGCCAGAATCGCGTGCATTTCGGTATCGTTCTGACCGGCCTGTCCCAATACCGTAATTACCTCACCTTCAAAACGGCTTTTTTTGCTGAATTGATCGGGGTATTTCGTCAGCCGGATAATTACCTTGTCGCCGTCGTTGGCCGCGCCGAGTTTATCTTTCGGAATATAAATATCGTCATACAGCTTTTTGCTGTCGGGCGAAATGATGCCGTAGGTTGGCCATACTTCGATCTGCCCGACAATTTCGGACCGGCCCCGTTCCAGGATTTCAGTTACCTTCCCTTCGGTCCGCTTGCGCGAACGGCCGCCCTGACCACTGCCATAGCGCATCACGCGGACCTTGTCGCCGTCGATGGCACCAGCCAGGTCGTCGGTCGATACCCAGATGTCGCTGTCACGGTCGGTCCGGTTTTCGGTCGGAACGATGTAGGCAAACTTCGCATTAACGTGGTCGACAGTGCCTTCGATGGTGGCTATCGATTCATTTGCTTTAAACGTGCCATCGTCCAGACGGCTCAGCACGCCTTCATCGGTAAGTTCGCCGATCAGGCCATGCATAATCAGCTTCATTTTCCGGTCGCCGACGCCAAAGTGGTCGAGTACCTGAAGCTGCGAAAACGATTCTTCGCTGTTGATCCGGAAAAAGGCCGCCAGATCATCTTTCATTTCATCAAGGAAGGAAACGGCCGCTTTCGGGCCACCGGCGCGTGGCCGGTCCTTGCCTGAACTACCGGCACTCTGTTCGCGCGAACGCCCCGACTGAGCCCGGTTGTATTGATTGTTTTTGGGTTTATTTCTCATTTACGTGTTGTGGTGTTGTTGTGTTCAGGCTGAATCCTGTGTCAATACGATGTGGGTGTGCGATAAAACAACAACGACCGGTATTACTGTGTTAAAAATCTGACATTGCGGAAAAGCAGCGGTATGGCTGCCGTTCCATTGTCTGTGCATACAAAAAACGGGCCTTTCGCCCGTCAACCATCAAAGTGCCCAGTCGGTATGAACGATATGGTTATCGTCGACCAGCGGGGCGCCGATCATGCGCAGGTAAACCTGAACGAGCATCGAAATGGAATCGCGGGTATATTGCCGGATGCGGTTCATGTCGTGATCCTGGTGGTAAACAAACGTGGTATCGTCGCCGGTCATGTCCAGTTGTTTGCCAGGAACATTGAGCGCCGCAGCCAGCAGGTCGAGCGGAACGTAGTGGCGGCTTTCGCCGAAGCGCCAGCGCTCCATCGTGTCCTGATGCGGAATGTCCCACGGCTTTTTACCGGCCAGCTGCAGGGCCGACGGCAGCGGGAAGCCGTTGATCATCAGCCGGCGGCAAACATACGGGAAATCGAATTCTTTGCCGTTGTGGGCACACAGAACGAGTTCGTTGGGGGGGTAACGATTGACGATCTGGAGAAACTCCTGCAAAATGCTTCGTTCATCATCATCGGCCAGCGTCTTGATTTTCAGATTGGGCTGGTCTGAGTCATCCCAATAGAGGCCACCGATGCCGATGCAGACAATTTTACCGAATTCGGCGTAGTGCGATGCGCGGTGATCGTACCAGTCTGAGGTAGTCCGGTTATCTTCACTACGAAAATATGCGGCTTTCTGTTCCCATTGGCGCTGTAAACGCGGACTTACCTGCTCAAAAGCCGGTTCGGCGGCCACCGTTTTGAGGTCAATGAATAACAGGTTTTTTAATTTTCGTTTCCAGGGAATAGGCTGTTGCATAGCTACTTCTCAATCCGGCGACAACGTTAGGTTCAGGGCTGTTGATTGGATCATCTTCTATCGCCGGACGCGCAAGCTGACCAACTCCGATCAATCGTGCAGAACCCCTTCAAGGCCCAGTGCGGGCACATCTCTCAGGTTTTCATCCACGATGCTATCTGGCACGAAGATAAACTTTTTGTCGAAAATCTGACCGTCAATGAAATAACTAACCCAATATTCATTATTCAGGTGAAATACATCCGGCGTAATGGTTTCAACGACCTGATATTCGCCCGCCTGTAGTTCCGGAAAAAAATGCCGGAGCGTTGAGGTCCGCTGGGCCTGATCGCCGGAAGTATCGTCTTTCGAGCTATATCCTTTCGAGGTCACAAAGATGTTCGTAATCGCAACCTTGTTATGGTTGATCAGAAACACCTGCCAGTCAAACTGGTCTAATTCGTTCTTCTTGCGGGCGATTACCACCTGGACTCCCGCAACGGGCGAAAAATCAATATCTTTTTTCATTCGTACTAGCTTATCAGTCGCTTCTTACCCTTGCTCTGCGGTTGCCTCAACCGGAGCAATCTCCATCCCGAACAGGTTGAGCAGGTGCCCCTGTAGTCTGGCCGTAACCTCACCAAGCGGCACCGGTTGGCCCAGTTCCTGCTCCATCGATGTAACGGCTTTATCGGCAATGCCGCACGGAACAATGTGGCTAAAATACGACAAATCGGTATTTACGTTCAAGGCAAATCCGTGCATGGTTACCCAGCGGCTGGCCTTTACACCCATCGCGCAGATTTTACGCGGGTTGACCTGCGCCTCGTGATCGAGCCAGACACCGGTCAGTCCGTCGATACGGCCGGCCGCAATGCCGTAATCGGCCAGGGTCAGGATAATGCCTTCTTCCAGCAAACGCATGTAGCGGTGAATGTCAGTGAAAAAGTTATCCAGATCCAGAATCGGGTAGCCAACCAGCTGACCCGGACCGTGGTAGGTAATGTCGCCGCCGCGGTTAATGCGGTAAAAGCGGGCACCGATGGTTTCCAGAAACGAGTCGTTGGCCAGCAAATGGTTTTCCTTACCGCTTTTGCCGAGTGTGTACACATGCGGGTGTTCACAAAAAAGCAGGTAGTTGGGCGTTTGCTGCTGATCGTCGGGCAGACTGTTGCGGTTGTGCACTTTCATCGCCAGCGTATCGGCAAAAAGAGCTTCCTGGTAGTCCCATGCCTGCTGGTAGTCAATGCTGCCCAGCTGCCGGATCTGTACAAGTTTATTCGGATAACTATTCATTTTTCGCAGAATGCGGGCATTACCCCACTCCGTATAAACACGAAAACCCGCCTGATCGTTCGGCAGGCCGGGCCTGCGCGGCCCGGCCTGCGCGGCTCGGCCTGCCACTTATCACGGCCAGTTACCGGTGATTCCATTTTTGTAACCACTCTGGGGTGGATGCTGTACCTTTATCGGATAATCATCATTGACAGGATTACCGGATTAACAGGATTCCTGTAATTCTGTAACTTCATCCTGTCCATCCTGTAATCCTGTCAAAAGAAAATTCCTGATTTATGAGAAAAATATATCTGTCTGCTATACTGCTATTTATCTCAGTAATAACCACGCTGGCGCAGAACACAGCGCTGGACTCCCTGACCAGGCTGTCCCGCAAATACCATAACACCCAACAACCGGATTCATTATATGCCCTGATGGGGGACGCGTTTCAGAAGCAGGTGCCTGCTGCCCAATTCCGTCAGATTTCTCAGACGTTGTGGACGCAGTTAGGCGAATGGCAGAAAGCGGATTATAAAACGACGGCGAACGGCGTGGCCAAATACGAAGCTACCTTCGCTAAAGCAATGCTTGACTTTTACATCAGCCGCGATGCGAAAGGGAAAATCGAGACGTTTTTGTTCCGGCCGCATCAGGCAGAAGTGCCGAAGGCAGCGGTTCTGCCGGTCGCTAATCCGATGCGTACAGCCCTCGATAAGGAAGTCGACGGCCTGGCCCGCCAGTATTTTGCCAAACAAAACGGTGCCGGAATGTCGGTTGGCGTTATCCGGAACGACAGCGTGTTTGTCTATCATTATGGGGAAACCAGTAAAGGAAGCGGACAACTGCCAAATGGGAATACGATATATGAAATCGGGTCAGTCAGTAAAACGTTTACGGGCACCATGCTGGCTGATGCCGTCCGGCGTGGTCTGGTGAAGCTGAGCGATCCAGTGAGCAAGTACCTGCCCGACTCAATTCCGGCTTTACAATATGCGGGTAAGCCGGTCACGCTGGTTCAACTGGCTAACCACACATCCGGTCTGCCACGGTTGCCGGATAATCTCTTCACGGCTAAAACAAATCAGACGAATCCGTATAAACACTATGACCGTGACGCGTTATTCAGCTACCTGAGGAAAGCAAAGCTGAAACCTGCCGGTACCTATGAATACTCCAATCTGGGCGTCGGCCTGCTGGGTACCGTGCTGGAAATTGTTAACAAACAGTCGTATGAGCAACTACTGGCGGCCGAAATCGCCAAACCACTTGGGTTAAGTCAGACAAAGCTGAACCTGGCCGGTGGAGATATCCGGCAGTTTGCGCAGGGACACGATGCCGGCGGGCATGCGGTATCGTCATGGGAGTTTCAGGCGCTGGCGGGTGCGGGCGGTATACGTTCCACGCTCAGTGATATGCTTCTGTACGTGAAGGCGGAACTCGCAAAGGGCGAAACGCCGCTCGGCAAGGACATGCAGCTGACACAGCAGATTACTTACAAAGGACAGCAAGAGGTAGGGCTGGGCTGGCACAAAACCCGCGATGGCTGGTATTGGCATAACGGACAGACGGGAGGCTATTCATCTTTTGCCGGTTTTTCGGCTGATAAGAAAGCGGCCATTGTTGTGCTGACCAACAGCACCGCCGAATTAGACCCGACAGCGTGGGCGCTGGCAAAGTGGCTCACAAAATAAACTATAGGCCGATTTAAACGCTTTGCCCTGATTCAGGGTCTTTTACATGAAGATACGGGAGCGTTATGCCTCTACCGTCAATTTATTGTAAATGTCTGACAGCCTGAGCTGTTAAAAAAGCTTAATCATGTATTAATAAAACGGGTATCTGTTAACTTTCGGACGTAATCTAAACCGGGTTGAAACCATGAAAAAGGAACTACTTCTGGGTCTTTCCATTGTATTTATGGGCTGCCAGCCCGACAAGGATATTACACCTGATCATGCGGCGTTGTCGGCCGAAGTAAAAGGCAATTACCAGACCAACAGCTTTCTGGATTTCCGCTGCATTGCCCTGTCGGCCGATCAGCTGCCGAAAGCCGATGTAAAGGCCCAGTCAGACAGCCAGATTACGATTGTACTGCACCAGTACTACCCTGATAAGCAGGATGTCAGTTTACAGAATGTGCTGCTTTCGCGGCAGACCGACAACAGCATTCAACTCACGCACAACGGCGAGGCCATCGGCACGTTTCAGCAGGACCGGATCTTTACCAGTTCGGGCATGGAAACGACCGGGAATGTGCTGCGCGTAAATAAGGCAGGTTCCGCGCCAATGGTCTTTGTCGGCTACAAATAAACCCCGTTTTTAAACGAATTACCCCTTTCCGGAGTTACCCCAGCAGGGCAAGCCAGTAGTATTGCCTGATTTTTGGCGCGATAACGGGCCGTAATGACATGAGTAAGCATGTCGTTTTAACGGCCTTTGTTATCTTTGGCAACAATATTGAACAGAGGCTACTCGTTTACAAGCGAGATGCTGTATATCAAGTCGTTCTAAACTCCGAATTCTCAACAGATGATTTTGCTTCAGGTTCCAGCCGTCGATACCACTGCTACATCTGCGGCCGCCACCGGTGCCGCGCAACCGCAAAGCCTGCAACTTTTCGATTTAGCTGCCAAAGGGGGCTGGGTAATGATTCCGATTTTGCTGCTGTTTTTAGCAGCTTTGTATATTGTAATTGAACGTGTTTTGCTGATTCGCAGCCAGACACGTATCGACGACGGGTTCGTTGATAACGTGAAGGATATGGTGCTGCAGGGGAATATAAAGTCGGCAGAGTCGTTCTGTAAAAACCAGCGTACGTCGATTGGCCGCGTATTCGAGAAAGCCGTTGGCCGTATCGGTGCCCCGATTAAGGATATTGAGAGCACCATCGAAACGGTGGCTCAGATTGAAATCGGCCGTCTGGAGCGTAATCTGGGGTATCTGGGTCTGATCGCCGGTATTGCGCCGATGCTCGGGTTTATCGGTACGATCTCGGGTATCATCCGGATTTTCTACGACATTTCGCTGTCAGACAACATCAGCGTAGGGATTATTGCCGGTGGTCTGTACGAAAAAATGATCACGTCGGGCTCGGGTCTGATTGTCGGGGTTATCGCCTATACAGGCTACCACCTGCTGAACATGATGATCGAGAAATTTACGCTGAAGCTCGAAATGAACGCGTTTGAGTTTCTGGAAGTATTGCAGAAACCACAGGAGTCGGTCCGGATGCGTTAATCAGGCTTTTCTTTTATCGTATGAAAATTCGCAGAAAAAATAAATTTGCGGCAGAAGTAGCCACGTCGTCTCTGAACGATATCATGTTCTTCCTGCTGCTTTTCTTCCTGATTATTTCGACGGTTGCCAACCCCAATGTCATCAAGTTGATGTTGCCTAAAGCCTCGTCGTCGCAGCAGCTGAGTAAGAAGCAGGTGACGTTGTCGGTGGATGCCAATAAGCAGTATTTTATTGACAAACAGCCGGTGTCGCCGGCCAATCTGGAAGCCGAACTGCAAAGCATTATGGCCGGTATTCAGGAACCAACCGTAGTGGTGCGTTTCGATAAATCCCTGACGGTACAAGACCTGGTCGATGTATTGCAGACGGGTGCCAAACTGAATATCAAAATGGTCATGGCGACCTCAAAATAACCCATATTGGTTCCGGTAAAAAGGCTTGTTCCTGAAAAGGGCAAGCCTTTTTGCTTTTCCGGCTTATTTGTCCGGCTATGGCCGGAACCGGCAAAATCATTTACTTTACCCCGCAAATTCTTTACGCTTTACAGTGATTCGTATCGTTTTTATTCCCGGCTATACCGAAGATCCGTCAATTTTTGACGCTTTAGTACCTTTATTGCCAACTCACCAGGCACTCCGGATTTCCAATCAGGAAGAACTCGCTGCGGGTTTCGCTGGTAAGTCGCCCGATGTTGTCGGGTATGCTGCGTATCTCGCAAAGAAGTATGCCATTCAGGAGCGGGACATCGTAATCGGCCATTCGATGGGGGGCTGGGTTGGTATTCATCTGAAGCAGCAGACGGGGTGTAAGGCTATTCTGGTAGGGTCGTTTACGGATCCGGGGAAAGTGCGGATGCCTTACCAACAGCCCTGGCTGCTGAAGGCGCTGACCTGGCTGGGCGTTATACAGGGTCGCAGGCTCAATAAAACCTTTAAAAAGCTCTACCCGCACGACGAATCCAGAGCTTTATACACATCTTTGCTGGACCGGTTGCCGGCGTTTAGCCGGCGTTACGTCTGGCAGCAGCTGAAGTTGATTTTTTCGCCTGTACCGGCGCTCACGATTTCGCCGGATATACGGATTCATGCGCGGCGGGATAACGTGGTGAAATACCCCGACGAGGCGTATGTACAGGTAGCCGGTGATCACTTTTCAGTCCTTTTTCACGCGGCCGAAGTGGCTGCCCCGATTCAGGCATTTATGCAGGCCGTCAGGCCCGCGTAACACGGTAGGGAGAATATGAGGAAAAAAAGCCAACATATGGTGTTTGTCAACGATTTCTCCCCAACTTTGTACCGCCAACCGACTGGCTGCGAAATGTTCTTACAAAAAGTATTGTTATCGCAATATCGCTACTAATTAGATTTAGTTTTCATGGAAACGCAATACGACGTTATCGTAATCGGCTCCGGGCCGGGTGGCTATGTAGCCGCTATTCGTTCTGCACAATTAGGCTTGAAAACGGCCATTATTGAGAAATACAAAACGCTGGGTGGCACCTGCCTGAACGTAGGTTGTATCCCGTCGAAAGCGTTACTGGATTCATCGGAGCATTACCACAACGCGGCTCACACCTTTGCTGAGCATGGCATTAAACTGAATGACCTGCAGGTTGACCTGGCCCAGATGATCAAGCGGAAGCGCGGTGTTGTCGATGCCAATGTGCAGGGGATTCAGTTCCTGATGAAGAAAAATAAAATTGATGTACATCAGGGCCTCGGCTCATTTGTGGATGCCCATACCATTAAGGTGACCCCTTCGGAAGGAGAGGTCAAAACCATTACGGGTAAGAACATTATCATCGCTACGGGCTCAAAACCTTCGTCGTTCCCGTCGATGCCTATCGATAAAAAACGGGTGATTACCTCAACCGAAGCGCTGGAACTACAGGAGATTCCAAAACACCTGATCGTTATCGGTGCCGGTGTAATCGGTGCGGAACTGGGTTCGGTTTATGCGCGTATCGGGTCGAAAGTGTCGTTTGTTGAATTTGCCGACTCGATGATTCCGACGATGGATAAAACCATGGGTAAGGAATTACAGAAGGCGGTTAAAAAACTGGGCTGCGATTTCTATTTCAGCCACAAGGTGACAAGTGTTGAAAATACCGGCGAAGGTGTTGTGGTGAAAGCCGACAACCCGAAAGGCGAGCAGATCACGCTGGAAGGCGATTACTGTCTGGTGTCGGTGGGCCGTCGTCCCTACACGGATGGCCTGAATCTGGAAGCTGCCGGTCTGGCAACGGATCAGCGGGGTAAGGTAGAGGTAAATGACCACCTGCAAACCAAAGTGCCGCACATCTATGCCATCGGCGACGTAATCCGTGGCGCGATGCTGGCGCACAAGGCCGAAGAAGAAGGTGTTTATGTAGCCGAGACGATTGCCGGTCAGAAACCGCACGTTAACTACCACCTGATTCCGGGCGTCGTCTATACGTGGCCGGAAGTGGCCAGCGTTGGCTATACCGAAGAAGAACTGAAAGGACAGGGCAAAACGTACAAAGTGGGTTCGTTCCCATATAAAGCGCTGGGTCGCGCCCGCGCCAGTATGGACCTCGATGGTCTGGTAAAAGTATTAGCCGATAAAGAGACGGATGAAATTCTGGGCGTGCACATCATTGGTGCCCGTGCAGCGGATATGATTGCCGAAGCGGTGATTGCGATGGAGTTCCGGGCGTCTGCCGAAGACGTTGCGCGTTCGTCACACGCTCACCCGACCTATACCGAAGCGGTGAAGGAAGCCTGCCTGGCGGCCACCGAAAACCGCGCTATTCACATGTAGTGGTAGCAGGAGCCGAACGCGGAGAGGCAGCCCATCGGGCTGCCTCTCCGCGTTTTCAGGCAATATGAAGTCAATTTATCGGCAGTCCGCAGCGCGGAACCCTTAAATTTCCGTATTTTCCGGCTTCGCTTGATGCGACCTGAAACATTCATCAAAACGCTGACATGAAGAACGTTCTATCCCTGATGCTGGGCCTGACTGTGGGCCTGGCACATGCACAATCCCAACAGGCCGATTCGGTATTTATCCGGAAAATCTACGACGAAACTCTGGCACGCGGTAAGTCCTACGAGTGGCTGCGTGAACTGACCAAACAGGTTGGCCCGCGGCTGAGTGGTTCGGAGGGGGCGAAAAAAGCCGTTGTCTGGTCAAAGGAACTGATGGAAAAAGAGGGGTTTGACCGGGCGTTTCTGCAGGATGTGATGGTGCCGCACTGGGTACGCGGGGCGAAGGAAGAAGCCTATATCCGCTCGGGTAAGCAAAAACTGGCCGTACCGGTTGCGGCGCTCGGGGGTTCGGTAGCGACACCGCCAAAAGGTATCGAAGCCCAGGTGGTAGAGGTGAAAAATGTAGCCGAACTGGAGAAACTGGGTACGGCGGGCGTCAAGGGTAAAATCGTGTTCTTTAACCGCCCGATGGACCCCACAAAAATCAATACGTTCGAGGCCTATGGCGGAGCCGTTGACCAGCGGGCCAACGGAGCAACATTTGCGGCGAAGTTCGGTGCAGTCGGCGCCATTATCCGGTCCATGACTACATTGCTCGACGATGTTCCGCACACCGGCAGCATGCGCTATGGCACCGGTGTGCCCCTGATCCCGACGGCGGCCATCAGCACCAACGGGGCCGAAAAGCTCAGTTCACTGCTGAAAGAGAATCCGTCGCTGACGTTTTTCCTGAAACAAAACTGTGAGTCATTACCCGATGCGCCCTCGCATAACGTAGTTGGTGAAATTAAGGGTACGGAGCAACCGGACGAAATCATTGTCGTTGGCGGGCACCTCGATTCGTGGGATCTGGCCGAAGGCGCTCACGATGACGGCGCGGGTTGTGTGCAGTCCATCGAAGTATTGCGCGTTCTGAAAGCACTGGGTTACAAGCCGAAGCGTACGCTGCGGGCGGTTATGTTCATGAATGAAGAAAACGGCCTGCGGGGCGGGATCGGGTATGCCGACTACGCAAAGAAAAATAATGAAAAACACCTCGCCGCGGTCGAGTCGGATAACGGTGGATTTACGCCGCGCGGCTTCGGCATTGTCGGTACGGCCGACCAGAAAAAGAAGGTAATGGGCTGGAAAGAGCTTCTGGCGCCGTACGGTTTGCAGGAAATCGGTCCGGGCGGCGGTGGTGCCGATATTGGCCCGCTGGCACAGCAAGGAACGGCCTTATTCGGGTTCAAACCGGATTCGCAGCGGTATTTCGATATTCACCACACGGCGGTTGACCGCTTCGAGGCCGTCAATAAACGGGAACTTGAATTAGGTGCCGCCTCGATGGCCGCGCTGATTTATCTGCTGGACAAATACGGTTTATAATAATCAAAAGGGCCGTGGCAAGTAATCGCCACGGCCTTTTTTTATGCCCATAGCTGGGCGGCTTCTTCTTTCAGTAAGGCTTTATCAATCGGCACAACCCCCAGTGATTCACACACCAGCCCGCCGCCGAGGTTCGATAAACCGGCAATGATGTGGGGCGGTTGACGCAAGGCTACGCAACAGGCTGCAATACTGATAACCGTATCCCCTGCACCCGATACATCGGCAATTTTGCGTAAATGGGCCGGCAGATGGTGCTTCTCTCCGTTAAAGTCAATAAACACACCGCGTTCCGAAAGCGTGATTAACGCTCCTTTTACGCTCATTTGCGCTTTCAGCTGCGTAACCACCGCCTGAAACTCACCGGCGTTATCGACATCAAAGTCTACCTTCAGGCCTTCGCGCAGCTCTTTCAGATTTGGTTTGAAGAGGGTCGTGTAATGGTAATCAAGGAAGTTCCGTTTCTTTGGGTCCACAACTGTCGGCACATTATGCTCGTTGGCGAAGGCCGTGATTTCGGCGATAGCTTCCTTGCCCAGCACACCTTTATCGTAATCTTCAAAAATAATGACATGGCAGGAAGGGATCAGCTCTTTCGCTTTTGCAATCAGCTGGCTGCGCTCCTGCACCGTAATCGCCTTATCCGTTTCAGTATCCACACGGACAACCTGCTGTGATCCGGCAATGATGCGTTCTTTAATGGTGGTAATGCGGGATTCGCTCCGGATCAGGCCATCGCAGTTCAGGCCGCGGTCGCAGAGCTGACCGACCAGCATATCACCCGGCCCGTCGGTACCGATAACAGAGCAGATGATGGCTTCGGCGCCAAGAGCCTGTACATTTAATAAGACGTTACCGGCACCACCCAGCCGCAGTTCCCGGCTCTGTACATTAACGACAGGCACGGGTGCTTCCGGTGAAATACGCTCAACTTTGCCCCAAACGTATGAATCGAGCATTACATCGCCAATAATCAATACGCGTAATGAGTCGAACGCTGTGAATAACTCATCCACGGTCATATCTAAAACCGGATTCATAGGTTACCTGCTGATTGGTTGGATGACATGCTTCGGTTAATGTCATGAAGTATGTCGTTGTATTCTGAATTTATCCTGCAAAGTAACAAAACAACCTGCGAATTTACGCACCTTCCTTTCTGAATGGTCATTTGACGGGCAGCGTTGTATCTTTGCCGGTAAATTTTCAGGACAGGGTTAACACAGATAAAAAGCAGTCTGATAATTATCGGATAAAGTTTTACTACATAGCCACATAGAACCATAAGAGATAAAATTCTTTGTTTATCTATGAGCCTATGTGGTAAATAAAAAAATGGCAGTCATATCGCTAAGAAACCGGATACTGTCAACTTCCTGCAGGATCAATAGGGAGGCGGTATGAGCGAAGAATTACAGATTGTTTTTCGGAAAGGTTCGATCCTGTCTGACTGATAACAGAAGAAGAATGGAACACAATACTTCGTTAGCTCAACGTGATCAGGCCGTTATCTGGCACCCGTTTACCCAGATGCAGACGGCACCGCTGCCGGTTCCGATTGTCCGGGGCAAAGGCTCGGTCTTATATGGCGAAGACGGCCGGGAATATCTGGACATTGTTTCGTCGTGGTGGGTCAGTATTCACGGCCATGCGCATCCCTATATCGCCGAAAAGGTATCGGCGCAGCTGATGCAGCTCGAACACGTTATTTTCGCCGGGTTTACCCATGAGCCCGCTGTACGGCTGGCCGAACGGCTGCTGCCCATACTGCCGGACAATCAACGCAAGGTCTTTTATTCTGATAACGGATCAACGGCCGTGGAAGTGGCGCTCAAAATGGCGTTTCAGTACTGGCATAACCTCGGCAAACCACGGCGCAAGGTGGTGGCCTTTCACGACGCCTACCACGGCGATACGTTCGGGGCCATGGCGGTAGGTGGGCGGAGTGCCTTCACTGCCCCATTTGTGCCGTTTTTGTTCGATGTCGAGTATTTGCCGACACCCGTGCCTGGTCAGGAAGACGCCGTGCTGGCACAGGCCGAGGCCTTATTCAGCGACGAGGTTGCGGCCTTTATTGCCGAACCGCTGGTGCAGGGAGCAGGCGGTATGATTATGTATAGCCCCGACGTGCTGGATCAGCTCATGGCCATTGCGCACCGGCATGGGGCGCTGGTCATTGCCGATGAGGTAATGACTGGTTTTGGCCGGACGGGCAAGCTGTTTGCCTCACACTACCTGACCCGACAGCCTGATATGATGTGTTTGTCAAAAGGATTGACCGGCGGGACAATGGCACTTGGTATTACCACCTGTACGCAGGCGATTTACGACGCATTTTTGTCGGAGAGTAAATTCAAAACGCTTTTTCACGGGCATTCTTTTACGGCTAACCCCGTGGCCTGTGCGGCGTCGCTGGCAAGTCTGGATATTTTGTTATCTGATGAAACACAAGCTAATATTCAGCGGATTGCGGATTGTCATGCGGCGTTTATCAGCCGGTTAGTGCACTATGCGGCGGCGACGGCCATCCGGCAGCGGGGTACGATTCTGGCCTTCGACCTGAATACGGGAGAAAGCACGTCGTATTTCAGCAACATCCGCGATTATGCCTACCAGTTTTTGCTGGATCGCGGCGTGATTATGCGTCCGTTGGGGAATGTACTTTATTTTATGCCGCCCTATTGCACTACAGACGATCAACTCGCCTACGCCTATGCACAGGTGGAGGAATTGCTGAAGACGCTATAGTATTTTTTGCCGGTGAACGGCTTATTCTGAAAGTAAACAAAAACGATTCGTTTATTTACCCTTACCATGAATAAGTCATTCATCTGGCTGGCAGTTGCGCTGGCTCCTCTCTGCCTGACGGCCGGCCCTCAGAAACCCAAAAAAATTGATGGCTCTGAGGTCAAAGTGCCCGCCGGTTTCACGGCCAAACTGATTGCCGAAGACGTTGGTGCCGCCCGTCATATGGTGGTCAGCAAAACAGGTGACATCTATGTAAAACTGGCAAAAGTAAAAGATGGCAAAGGCGTTTACCGGCTGCGGGATACGGACAAAGACGGCGTGATCGACGAACGGACCGGTTTCGGCGATTATCCGGGAACGGGCATTTTCCTCAAAAACGGCTATTTGTACACCTCATCGAACACGTCGGTATATCGCTATAAACTCAACGCCAGTGAAGAAGTGATCGCGCCCGATCAGCCCGAACTGCTGGTATCGGGGTTGCTGGCCAAGGGGCGGGATGAGTCGAAGTCGCTTGCCGTTGACAATCAGAATAATGTTTATGTAAACGTGGCTTCCTGGAGCGATGCGTGTCGTGAACAAGGTACCGGCAAAGGCATGATGCCATGCCCGCTGCTCGACTCGGCTGCGGCCATCTGGCGCTTCAAGGCGAACGTAACCGGCCAGACCTATGCAAACGGCACCCGCTTTGCTACCGGCCTGAAAAACGTGGTAGGCCTCGACTGGAACACAAAAACCAATTCGCTGTTTGTGATGCAGCACGGACGGGGCAAGTTCCATGATTTTTACCCGCAGTACTATACGCCGAAGCACAGCGAAGAACTGCCGGCCGAAACCATGTATGAAGTCCGTCAGGGCGACGATGCCGGGTGGCCGTATATCTATTACGATCACAAGCAGAAAAAGAAAATGCTGGCTCCGGAGTACGGAGGTGACGGAAAGAAAACCGCCGGCGAAAAAGCCATCAACCCGGTTGCTGCCTTTCCGGCGCACCTTGGCCCGAATGGCCTGCTGTTCTATACCGGCACCATGTTTCCCGAAAAGTACCGCAACGGCGCGTTTATTGCCTTCCACAGCCAGTCGCCGGAGCTGCACAAAGGCTACCTGGTAGCGTTTGTACCGTTTAAAAATGGTAAGCCTGCGGGCGAATGGGAAATCTTCGCCGATAACTTTGCGGGTACGGATCTGGTAAAGCCAACCGGACCTATACAGCATCGTCCCTGCGGGCTGGCGCAGGGGCCGGATGGTTCACTGTACGTATCAGATGATATGAACGGGGCCATTTTCCGGATCAGCTACCAGTCGGGTAAGCCAACAGCGGCCTTACCTAAGAAAAAATAACTTCTCTTATCATAACACTAACGCCCTGCTCCGGTCATGAAGCAGGGCGTTAGTGTTATGACAATACGATCAGGCTGCCGGTTGCCGGTGGCGTAACAACTTCTGAAATAAATCCCGTGGGTTGAAGGGCTTAGTGACGTAATCGCTGATTCCGGATAGAATGGCGCGGTCGTGATTGCTGAAGGTTGCCGATGCCGTAAGGGCAATAATAGGAATGGTTTTATTGACTGCCCGGATGCGCTCCGTGGCCGTATAGCCGTCCATAACCGGCATCTGAAGGTCCATCAGAATAATATCATACGTGTTGGCCATGAACTTGTCAAGGCCGATCTGCCCATTCTCTGCAACGTCGACGTCAACACCCCATTTGGTGAGGAATTTTACGGCAACCTCTACATTGAAGGGATAGTCTTCGACCAGTAATATCTTGACACCTTTCAGGCTATTGTCGTCCAGCATATCCCGCCGGATATTGACTTGCTGTTCCTGTTTGGCGCCAATCGGGAAGTTAATTGTGAAGTAGAACTTGGCGCCTTTACCTTCCTCACTCTCCAAATGGATATTACTGCCGTGCATTTCGAGTAGCCGGCGGGTAATGACCAGGCCAAGACCGGTACCACCGAATTTGCGTGTAGTTGCCGAGTTTGCCTGAGTAAACATCTCGAAGATACTCTGGTGTTTTTCCGGAGCAATGCCAATACCAGTATCCTTGACCGAAATGTATACTTCAGCGTGGGTGGCGGTTTGCTTTTGGAGCGATAGCTCAATGGTAATGGTACCGTCGTGTGTAAACTTTATTGCATTCGAAACTAAATTTGAGAGGACCTGACTGATTCGGAGCGAATCCCCGATGACCGTTTCCGGAATGTCATCATCGACCATGAGCCGGATGCGGTTGCCGTTTTCTGCCGCCTTCAGCTGCTGGGCCTGCTTAATATTTGATACGAGCTGTTTTAATTCGAAAGATGTAGCTTCCAGCTCGACTTTACCGGCTTCGATCTTACTGAAATCAAGGATATCATTGATGAGCGCATGCAGATGCTCAATCGAAAACTGAAGAGTTTTCAGATTTTCGGCAATATTAGGCGGTACTTCTTCCTGCGCCATCAGGTAGGTCATACCGACGATACCGTTGAGCGGTGTCCGGATTTCGTGACTCATCATCGACAGGAAGTCTGACTTGGCTTGTGTTGCTTTTTCTGCTTCTTCCTTAGCAGCCCGCAGTTCGCTTTCAATCTTTTTGCGGTGTTCAATCTGCTGCTGCAGGTATTCAACCAGACCGACCAGATTCTCCGAATTGAAATTCGGGCTCTGCGTATCTTCCGGCTTCTCAATGGAATGAATGGCCTCAACCAGTTTTTCGACAGACTGCCTGCGCTGGTTAATTTCTTCCTTCAGCT
Organism: Arsenicibacter sp. R0_47; assembly: GCF_057652235.1. Classification (NCBI taxonomy): domain Bacteria; kingdom Pseudomonadati; phylum Bacteroidota; class Cytophagia; order Cytophagales; family Spirosomataceae; genus Arsenicibacter; species Arsenicibacter sp. R0_47. The sequence goes on from NZ_JBYFCJ010000003.1 coordinate 202,657, forward strand.
TCTGATTGATCTCTGCGTACTCCCGCTCGTTCAGATACGATGAGTGTTCAAACAGTTCTTTGTCGCGGTCAAAATTTTTATATGATTCGCTGATCGACTTAATGAAGAGTTGAACACCTTCATTATCAAGACAGTCGCCGCTTAAATACTTGTTGATCTGACGGGTCAGAAGCTTATGCAGGCCCTGGGTTTCCATAGTTAAAGTTCGGCAAGTACGGTAATAGTCATGGTTTGGTTGTGGAGTTCACAGGCCTCATTGATGCCCATCGGTGCGATTTCGCCATAGGAGTAAAAACCGGTAATGGCCGGAGTTGCTCCAAAAACCTCCCGTGCTACTTCAATTTCTTCGTCAATGCGTTCGCCGAGTACCAGTTTTCGTCCTACGCAGCTGATCAGAATGACCAGTTCCGGGGTGAAGTTGAAGTCAGTCAGTGACGTCTGGGCTGCTTCGGCCGATGCATCGACCAGCCGGTCAAAGTTGGCCGTCATAAAGCGCACCAGGGCACCTTCCGGCATATCACCGGCAAAGGTCATGCTTTTCTTCTCCTCATCAATCGTCAGAATCGTCCGGACCAGGGGCGGGGCATCGGGTGACGTCCGCATGGATAGTGGAAACCGTAAGGCGGCTCCCGGCAGGTCTTTGGCATACTTACCGAGGTATTCCTTGTAAAGGTCTAGTGCGTGTTTATCGCCGATCTGATACAGGACATTGTATTCGGAGTGCGTAACAGCCCGTTCGGGGCCGAAGGCATCCCAGCCGGCCATGGAACCATGCCCGATTTTCAGGCTGTCGCCGTAAAAGCCGACGCCCACCACCTTGCCGGTTACCGGATTGTGATTCAGGCCAACCAGCGTACGCTCAAACCGGTCACCATCACCGGCAAGCCCCCCGGTAATCGGTACCTTGTGCTGCAGGTATTGGTTGAGGCCGTTGATCAGGTCACTGCCGTTTACTACACCGCCGTCGGAGATGATAAAAATACCGGCCAGATCAGGGGCTTTCAGCGCCTGCGCGACCTGAAGGCCGGCTGCATAGCTTTCCGGATGGCTGTCGATGTCTATTTCGCACGTCCGGAGAGTTGTTTTTTCAAATTCGATAGCCGTAACTACCACAGAATTGTCATAAACGCGGTCCTGATAAATTTCCCCTGAGGTTGAGTTAATGATGATAGCCGCATTGGGAAAGCGTTCCCGTAAGCGGTCATAAATCGGGGTGACTTCCAGTACCCGTCGTTCACCGAAAGCTAAAACGAGCTGCACTTTGTCAGCGGAAAAGTTAGCCGCTTCCGAATAGGATGCCCATGTCTGATGGTTATAGATCGACTGGCTGAGTTTCATGAACTAAGGGTTTCAATATTTTTCTTTATACGATGTGTGGGAGATACGGTCACAAGTTAAACAGCTTATTTCATAGAAAAAATAAATAAGTAGAGTTTAGGTAGCTGGCATGCGAGTCTTAGTAACTTGACTTATAGACAGGTAAGAATCGCAGGCCAGCCGGAAGATGTTAATATCCCTGATGAATTATTTCGCCTGGTTAAAGAAGTCAACCACGGTTACGTCGGCGAGCCATGGGCCGACAATCTTGCCGAAGTCCTTGTGGGCAGGGTGCACCAAATAGGTATCACGGTCTTCTGCACTGTTAAATGTCAGGATAAACGCGTGCGTGAGGCCTTTATCATGTTTTTCCGGGCTGTTGTTTGTGCCCCACTGGTACTTTTTAATTTCACTGATTTTACCCGGCAATGCGTTAAACGCATCAACGATTTCCTGTACTTTGGCCGGTGTGGCATCCGGCTTAAACTTAAAGAGGACGACGTGCTGGAGTTCTTTTTTTTCCATTTTACCTGATTTTTGGGCCATAGCCGCGGTTAAGCTGAAGACTGCAAACGAGAGCAGCAGCAGTAATTTTTTCATAGATAAAGTTTAGTAAGTAATCGTGAACACAATTAATCACAAAAAAAGCGTCGGACCCATCAGGACCCGACGCTAAAAGTACCTATTATTCAGTTTCTACGCTATGAACGGCGTGGCGATTGCCAATACCTGTTCTTTTGTCAGCGGCTCGTCAAACGCTTCAGAAATTTTCATTTCTGTCTGACCGGTCAGACCGGCAACGTTTACTTCGCGTTCGCGGGCAGCCTGCTCACCGGCATATACGGCACCCGGGAAGCCTTCCATACCAACGATCCAGCCTTTGGCGTTGTTCAGCATCCGTACCCGTGCTGCGTGGCGTGCTTCTACCGAGTGAATCTGCAGTGCAATTGTTAACACGGCATCATTCGACATCAGGTTAGCTGCCTGACCTTTGTAAGCCCGTACGCCGGTATCTTCAAACGCCTGAGCTACTGCCGAGAACGTCTGGAAATTCGAGAATACTGTCGGGAACGTACCTTTGGCTGTAAAGTCAAAGTTTGGTTTTGCCACGGCAGCACTGCCCAGCGCGCCTTTCAGCAACGCTACGTGTGCATCTTCGTGTTTGCGGATCTGATCGAACAGATCACGGTATTGGGCAGGGATTAAACCACCGGCCGCAAGACCACGATTGTAAAATTCTGCTTCAAGATATTCAAGTGTCAGCGCAAAGTTCAGTACATCCGTTACAGTACTGCCTGATTGAGCATACGCTTTGTTCAGGGCAGTTGCCATTACGGCCGGTGCTGCTACGCTAAGTGCTTTTTTAGTGATAGAAGAAAACATGTGACGGCGTGTGACGTGCTTCAGACGGTCATACACTTCGCCATCAACTTGCTCGATTTCGTGAAGAATATTCTGGAGATTCATGATTCGTAGAGGGATTACATGGTTGGTAAATTGCTGGCGATCAGGCCTTGCTTAATAAACGTCTGGGCTGCTGGAGCCACTTCACCCGGTTTCATGGCTTTGTCTAAGCCTGATGCCGGATCAACCACATCATCTCCTGCAAATGCACGGGAATTTGGTGAGATCAGTTCGCGGATAATTGCCGCGTGACGTGCCTCTACCGATACAATTTTACCTGCTGTGTTCAGGTTACGCATGTCAGATAATAACTGACCGGCACCGTTGTAAGCCGCTACACCTAAATCTTCGAATGTACGGGCTGTCTGCAGGATGCTGTCACGACTGTTAAAGTTAACGCCCGGGAAGTCAATCGCCAGTGCCGGAATTGCGGCGCTGCCCAATGCTGCCTTGAAGAACTCACGGTGTGCTACCTCATGGTCGCGGATGTCCATCAGGATGCTACGTTCCATAGCCGACATGCCGCTGTATGGGTTAGCCACAACGCGCTCGTAGAACGTGGCTTCCAGTTGCTCTAATGCGTAGGCGTAGTTAAGAATCCCCACATCACCAGAACCCAGGTTCACGTCAACATCTGCACCGATACCGGTACGTGCCGCGCCGTCAGGACCAAGCATATCATTTTTACAAGAGCTAAGGAGAACGCCTGCTGCTGAGGTCATACCTGCCCACTGCAGGAAAAGACGCCGATTCATAGAGAATGGCAGGACCGGTAGGACAGACCCCGGATTGACGGGCGCTGACTTTTTACCAAAAAAATTTTTCATGAAATGTAATAGTTAAGTTGAGCACTTCCGCTCTGTTCTTCAGAGAAGTTGAGAATAATACGCGGAATGCCGGGGTATGGATTTTTATATTGAGCCAGCGGGCCAGCCTGCTATATCAAATAAGTATTTTTTAAGTGTATATATTGTTGACTATCAGGTGTTTAGGATTAATAAAAATTTTTTGTTAAAAAGGGGTACGAAGCCCGTTTCGATAACGATTCCAGGAAGAACTATTTAGTTGGTAAGTCAAACGGACAGCCAGTGCACCATAGCCATCCCGCTTAGAGGGGTTACCCCGCTGGGCAAACGACAGGTTAGGCGCCAGGCCTATTTCGGAGCGGCGGTCGGAGATGGCGGCCACAACCGGATGGAGCTTTGTAAAGTCCGGATACCTGGTACTGACATCATCCAGATAGTCATTCAGCACGTGCGTATAGGTGGCTTCGACAGCAATTTTGGTACGCATGCCAAAATCAAACGGAATACCAATCCCGTACCGGATAATGCCCGGATACCGGCTGTAATTTACGCCTTCAGTGTGGAAGCGCGGTAGTTTTACAAGATACCCCTGATAGTTGGTCATTGTGTTCAGGTAGGTAACCCCCGCACCGGCCAGCAGGTATGGATTGTAGTTATGGTTGGGATCGTTAACGCGCCAGAGATCGACTTTACCACCAATCCACACGTCGGGGTTGATGCTGAAAAAGGAAAGGTTATTGTAATAAACACGCGTATATTTCTGCTTGCCCCAAATGTAGTATACCCGTGCATCAGCTCTCAGGGAGAAACGGTACCCTATGCGGCGGGCGACCGAAATACCGGCTTCGGCACCGAGGCGCGGATACCGGAAAATATCTTTTTCTTCGCTCATGTCACCGGCGTACCGGGTGGTACCGGCTTCGAAACCAATGGTCCAGGTGCCGGGAACGTCCTGCCAGTAGCGCCAGCGCTGTGCCTGTGTAACGGAGGTTGTAAGTAACCAGAAGCAGCTGATAAAAGCCAGTTGCTGAAGCAGTTTCATGAGATGTTACGGTTTAGGAGCGGCCAAGATAGGCAGGAATCGCAATATCCCCAAATGCGGTTAAATGACTTCCGTTTCGTATCTTTGCACCGGCAAATTCATATCCTAATGAAATTCGGCGTAGTCGTATTCCCGGGCTCAAACTGCGATCAGGACGCAGTTGATGCTCTGACATTAATGGACCAGGAGGTCGTAAAACTGTGGCACAAAGACCACGATCTGCAAGGCTGTGATTTTATCATCCTGCCTGGCGGCTTTTCGTACGGTGACTATCTGCGTACGGGTGCTGTGGCTCGTTTTTCACCTATTATGAACGAAGTGATCGCGCATGCTAACCGGGGTGGTTATCTGATGGGTATCTGCAACGGTTTTCAGATTCTGGCCGAAGCACGTCTGGTACCGGGTGTACTACTGCGTAACACCAGCCAGAAATATGTTTGTAAAAACATCTATCTAAAACCGGAATCGACAGACGCGCTGCTGACAGCGGGGCTGGAGAAGCCCGCCTATAAAATTCCGATTGCTCACGGTGACGGCCGTTACTTTGCTGACGCTGATACCCTGAAGCAACTCAATGACAACGGGCAGGTTTTGTTCCGTTACTGCGATGAGGCCGGCAACATTACCGATGAGGCCAATCCGAATGGTAGTCTGGAAAATATCGCCGGCGTCTGCAATGCCGCTAAGAACGTATTCGGCATGATGCCACACCCTGAACGGGCTGCTGATCCGGCACTGGGCAACACAGACGGCCGCCTGATTCTGGAGCAGTTACTGAAAGCGGTGTTGGTATAGACCACTCAGGCATACATAAAAAAAGCCAGCTCTTCCGGGCTGGCTTTTTTATTATGACGGACGCCGGTTACCGGGTCCACGCTGTTTTTTTTCGGCCTGCGGTGCAGGTGATGCCGGTTGGGCAACCGCTGCTTCTGTTTCGCCGGGACCTTTTTTCTTCTTCTTTTTCTTTTTCTTCGCCGCCGGGGCCTGTTTGATTGCGTACTTTTTGTCGAGCTTGTCCAGATCGCTGTTGAGGGCGGCTGGTGTAGCAGGCTCTTTCTTTTCAGCAACAGGGGTCAGCACATCAAACGATTCCGGAATGATGCCGTTGGCGTTGAGCGTCAGAATATCGAGCACCCGGCTGATCGGCAGCGGATGCCAGGTACTTTCCGAACTATAGCCAAACCACATAATCTTCCGGAAAATGTCCGTTTTCTGCAAAAACGCTCTTCCTTTGGTTGTTTCCAGGGGCTTGTCAACGGCCGGGATGTCGCGCAGGGCATCCACGTACGTATCCAGCTCATAGTTCAGGCAGCACTTCAGCCGGCCGCATTGTCCGGACAGCTTAGCCGGATTCAGCGACAGATTCTGGTAACGTGCTGCTGAGGTCGTAATGTTTTTGAAATCGGTCAGCCACGTGGAGCAGCAAAGCTCCCGACCACAGGAACCAATACCGCCCAGACGGCCGGCTTCCTGGCGCAGACTGATCTGCCGCATTTCAACCCGCACTTTAAATTCCGCCGCCAGGAGCTTGATCAGTTCCCGGAAATCGACGCGTTCTTCAGACGAGTAGTAGAACGTAGCTTTCGAGTTATCTGACTGAAATTCAACGTCAGACAACTTCATATTCAGGTTCAGGTCGCGGATAATTTCGCGGGCACGGTACATCGAAGGCAGATCGCGGGCAATAGACTGTTCGTGCTTCTCAAGATCCTTAGGCGTTGCCACCCGGTGAATTACCTTCATATCATCGGTGATCTGAAGGCTTTTTTTCTTAAGCTGCAACCGAACAAGTTCGCCCTGCAGTGAAACGGAACCCAGGTGATAACCTGATGCCATTTCAGCCACAACAAAGTCACCTGTTGTCAGATCCAGTTGGTGGACGTTGCGGAAATATTCCTTACGCCCCCCTTTAAATTTAATTTCGACGACATCAAAACGCTGAGAAACCGGCAGTACCATGTCGCTCAGCCAATCGAACGAATTTAGTTTATTACAACCTCCGGTCCCGCATCCACCGCTGCTGCAACCTGCGACGGCGGTGCCGTTCGCTGCCGATGATGACCCACCGCTTCGGGAGCCACATCCGCCCGTTGTACAGGATTTGCAAGACATACTTTTTGCTCGTTTGGCCCGGGGCTACGGTCGGGAGGCGGCGGTTTGCTTACGCTCCACTTCCCGCATTCCGGGCGTTAATCATTATAACGAATTAGGTCCAGTCCGATGTCTCTACGGTAGTATTTACCTTCGTACTGAACGGTCCGGGCCGCTTCCTGCGACTTCCGGATGGCATTTTCCATGGAGTTGGCCAGGCCGGTAAGGGCCAGCACGCGTCCTCCGCTGGTAACAATCTGATTAGCTGAGGTAGTCGTTCCGGCATGGAATACCAGAACATCCTCAATCCGGCCGAGCTCAGTGATGACCTGTCCTTTGGTATAGTCTTCCGGATAGCCGCCCGACACAACAACGGTTGTCACGGCCGTCTGCGACGATACCTGTAACGACACCTTATCGAGTTCACCGTCTGCGGCAGCCACCATCATTTCGGCAAAATCATTCTGAATCCGCGGCAGCACAACCTCGGTTTCTGGATCACCCATCCGGGCATTGTATTCAATGACGTAAGGTTCGCTTTTTACGTTCATTAAACCAATAAAAATAAATCCTACGTACCGGATTCCTTCCTGCTGAAGACCGGCAAGCGTCGGGCGGACAACTTTCTCCTCGACTTTACGCAGGAAATTTTCGTTGGCAAACACAACCGGCGATACGGCGCCCATGCCTCCGGTATTGAGTCCGGTATCGCCTTCGCCGATCCGCTTGTAATCTTTGGCTTCGGGCAGAATCTTATAGTTGACCCCGTCTGACAATACGAAAACCGATAGCTCGATCCCCCGCAGAAACTGCTCAATCACGACCTTTGCCCCGGCTTCGCCGAATTTATGGTCTTCCAGCATACTGCTCAGCGTGGCTTTGGCTTCTTCGGTTGTTTCAGCAATAATCACGCCTTTACCGGCGGCCAGCCCGTCGGCCTTCAGCACAACAGGTAACGAGTGAGTTTCCAGGTAGGTGAGGCCTTCCTGAAGGGTAGCTGCGGTAAATGTCTGGCTGGCGGCTGTCGGTATGCCGTAGCGTGACATAAACTGCTTGGAAAAATCTTTACTGCCTTCCAGCTGAGCGCCTGCCGCATCAGGGCCCACAATACGCAGCGCAGACAGATCGCTTTGCCGGCGCAGGTAATCAACCACTCCTTTTACCAGTGGTTCTTCCGGTCCCACAATCAGCAGGTCAATCGAATGTTTCCGGACGGCGTCAGCAATCAGACCAAAATCAGTATAACCAATCGGAAGGTTGGTGGCTACCTGAGCCGTACCGGCGTTACCCGGTGCTACAAACAGGTTATCACAAAGCGGGCTTTGGGCAATTTTCCAGGCAAACGTGTGTTCGCGGCCACCCGAGCCAAGTATAAGTATATTCATTTTAGGATGGAAGCAGAGAGGGAACAACGGACAGACGCAAAATGCCGTTACCACCTGACCGGCAATGATTCCTCTCTGTTTCCCGGTTTAATTTGCTACTTCTGATAAGAACTTGATACGCATCAGCCGGAGTTCCTGCTCGGTAAAATCATCCCCTCCGAATTCACGCATCGCCACGGCAATATTGTCGGTTTCGGCCGCCATGAAATAGTCATAAATTTCATCCTGACGATCGTCATCCATAATCTGATTGATGTAATAATCCAGATTCAGCCGAGTACCTGAATAGCAGATATGTTCGATTTCTTCGACCAGATCTTCCATACTTAAGTCTTTGGCTTCGGCTATCTCATCAAGGTCAACCTTACGGTCGATCTGCTGGATAATGAAGATTTTGACTTTTGACTTGTTCACCGTTGATTTAACGACTACATCCTTAGCGGTTTCGATGTCGTTATCTTCAACGTATTTGGCAATCAGGTCAATAAACGGCTTGCCGAACTTCTGGACCTTGCCCATGCCCACCCCGTTGATCTGGGCCATTTCCTCTCGTGTACTCGGGTAGGTAGTGGCCATCTCTTCCATCGACGGATCCTGGAAGATAACGTAGGGTGGCAGGTTTTTTTCCTTGGCAACTTTTTTCCGCAGCGCCTTCAGTAAGCCAAGCAGTTCCTCGTCATAGGCGGCTCCTCCGCCCGACGGAGCAACGTCTTTGTCGTCGTCGTCTTTGCCGTCGGCTACCTGCTGATCGTAGGTATGGTCTTTATGCAGCGTAACCGGATAAGGGTCTGCAATGTATTTCAGCCCTTTTTCGGAAACTTTCAGGACGCCGTAGTTGTCAACATCCTTGTCGATATACCCCAGAATTGTCAGCTGCCGGATAATTGAGCACCAGCCATCCGGTGTTTCGCAGAAGTCCTTACCCTGGCCGTATACCTCAAGCTTATTGTGTTCGTAACTGGTAATGTACTGGTTGTCGGTTGCCGTCAGTACATCAGCCAGGTGATTGACGTCAAAGCGCTGGTCGGTCAGCAATACCGTGCGCAGGGCCAGTACTACTTCTTCCTGTATCTTGAACTTAGGCGTTGCTTTCAGGCAGTTATCGCAGAAACCGCAGTCTTTGTCCACGTACTCACCGAAGTAGCTCAGCAGCTGGCGGCGGCGGCACGTGCCGAGGTTGGCATATGATACCATTTCCGTCAGCAGGTGTCTGGCGTTATCGCGCTCGGTAACAGGCTTGTCCTTGTTGAATTTCTCCAGCTTAACGATGTCATCGTAGCTGTAGAACATAATACAGTTGCCCTCCAGCCCGTCTCGGCCGGCGCGGCCGGTTTCCTGGTAATAGCCTTCCAGCGACTTCGGTGCGTCGTAGTGAATCACAAAACGGACATCCGGTTTGTCGATGCCCATCCCGAAGGCAATCGTGGCCACAATGACATCGGCTTCTTCATTCAGGAAAGCATCCTGATTGGCCATGCGGGTGCCTGAATCCAGCCCGGCATGGTAAGGAAGTGCCTTGATGTCATTCACGTTCAGGACTTCGGCAATATCTTCAACCGTTTTCCGGCTGAGACAATAGACGATTCCCGATTTGCCCTTGTTGTTTTTGATGTATTTGATGAGCGCTTTTTTCGCGTCAACCTTAGGCTTGATTTCGTAGTAGAGGTTTTTGCGGTTGAACGACGTCTTGTAAATGTCGGCGTCTTCCATCTGCAGATTCCGCTGGATATCCTGCTGAACCTTTGGTGTGGCGGTGGCGGTCAGGGCGATAACGGGCAGGTTGCCAATGTTATCGACGATACCTCTGATTTTACGGTATTCAGGACGGAAGTCGTGGCCCCATTCCGAGATACAGTGTGCTTCATCAATTGCGACAAAGGAAATGTTTGCCTTTTTGAGGAAATCAAGGTTTTCCTCCTTCGTCAAAGACTCAGGGGCAATGTACAGCAGCTTTAAGGTGCCGTTAAGGGTGTCTTTTTTTACCTTTGTCATTTCTGCCTTCGACAGGGTCGAGTTCAGAAACTGGGCGTTAATACCAAAAGCGTTGAGTTGATCGACCTGGTTTTTCATCAGGGCGATCAATGGGGAAATGACAATGGCCGTTCCTTCGCACACGATCGCAGGAAGCTGGTAGCACAACGATTTACCGGCGCCTGTTGGCATTATTACGAATGTATTCTTTCCGGCCAGGATATTATGAATAATGGCCTCCTGGTCACCCCGGAACTGGCTATAGCCGAAAATTTCTTTTAAACGTTCCTTGAGGGTTACCTGAATGGTTTGCTCCGCCTGCATCATGCTCACTCGAAGTACAAATAGTTACTGATTGATGGTCTTCGCTGTATCTTTGTTCTTAGTCTGTGATTGAAGATATAAAAAGAAAGATAAAAGAAAAACAGACGTCCTGAAAATCTGATGTGTAATCATTGTATGGTCAGTGTAAACAAGTCGCTTTTTTCTTTTATAGACGTAAAACCTATTGATCTTTTATCTTATTGCTGGTTTGCTTCCCTTTAATGGGTAGCGAATTTACAAAGCAATTTGGTTGTAATCGCGTATTTTGAACTTGAAACTACTAAAAAATCCGCAATTAATTGCCCGTCAGGTACTGCTTGATGAGGCTGAGGCCATCCGGAAAGTCACCGAACGGCTCGATAACCGTTTTGATGATTGTGTAAACAAAATCCTGTCAATCAGTGGCCGGGTGGTTGTGACAGGTATTGGTAAAAGTGCCATCATCGCCCAGAAGATTGTGGCTACCCTCAATTCTACCGGTACGCCGGCGCTGTTTATGCACGCCGCCGATGCGATTCACGGTGATCTGGGTATGATCCGGGAGGGGGACGTGGTTATTGCTATTTCACGGAGTGGTAATACCCCTGAGATCAAGGTGTTAGTTCCCTTATTGAAGCGAACCGGTGTGCCGCTGATTGGCATGGTCAGCGACACGGGATCCTACCTGGCGAAGCATAGCGACTATGTGCTCGAAGCCTACGCCGAACGGGAAGCGGATCCGCTGGATCTGGCCCCGACAACCAGTACGACTGTTGCCCTTGCCCTCGGCGATGCCCTGGCGGTGAGCCTGCTGGTTGGCCGCGATTTTACGCGGCAGGATTTTGCACGCTATCACCCGGGCGGTTCACTGGGCAAAAAACTTTATCTGAAAGTAGCTGATATTTATCCGCACAATGCCTGTCCGAAAGTATCGGCAACGACGCCGGTGAAGGAAGCGATCATTGAGATTTCGTCGAAACGGCTTGGCGCTACGGCCGTCCTGAACCCCGACGATACACTGGCCGGTATCATTACTGACGGCGACGTACGCCGGATGCTGAACCGCAGCGACGATTTCCGGACGCTGGTTGCGCAGGATATTATGACTGTCTCGCCCGTTTGCGTCTGTTCCGACGATTACGCTGTCCGGGCCCTCGAAATCATGCAGGAGCGTAACATCACCCAGCTGGTCGTGGTCGATGACGGCCTCGTACAAGGATTTGTTCATCTGCACGACCTGTTAAAAGAAGGTATCGTGTAGGGGCGACCCCACGTGGTCGCCCGGATAATAATACCCATGGTCGCCCGGATAATGACCCCACGTGGTCGCCCGGATAAGCATTAATTCGCTGACAATCAAAAAACATAAAAGCCCCGTCAGGGGCTTTTATCATTTCCGGCGGAAGAATACAAATCCATTCTCCTCCTTAATAATTTCCAGATTCGGATGTTGCCGGAAGTCTTTGGCCCGATCAAGCCGGGTAATCAGAAATGTCGGCTTATCGACGGGGCCATTCAGCAGATAGTCCTCATCGTCGGTTTTCGGGTTCACCGGTGGCTGTTTCCGGAAATAAAACAACTGGGCGTAACTTTTATAACCAATGGGTTCCACATACACATCCTGCCCCTGTTTTGATTCATAAAACCGGATTACGGTCCCCTGCACAAACTCTTCGATATTCGGCACCACGCTGGCCAGGTAAAACCACAGGCATACCGCCGTTGACAAAAAGAGCCCGATGGCTGCCGGTTGTGTGTGGGCACGGAGCCGCAGGATGAACGTAATGAGTGCCAGCAGCCAGAGTGCGCCGATGAGCCATTCCCAGCCCTGCCAGTGCATGTCTGCCTGGAGGTTGGCGGCCGCAAACGGGTCTTTGATGTACGGAATGATGACATCGGTGTGCATCCCGACAATAGGTGCCAGCGTCAGGGCAAGGCCAAGGATGCTGCCGATAACCAGCAGGCCGGCGGTTGTCCAGCGGTTCCAGCGGATGCGGCCGGTCAGGTATTGGTACAAGTGGTAGGTTGCCAGGTAGGATACCGGCAGCCAGGCCATCGAGGAATAATGTACGATTTTAGTCTTTACAATGCTGAACAAAATCATTACCACCCAGAACAGCAGAGTCATCCACAGCCGGAAGCTTTCGCCGTTGACGGCCGCCTGCGGATTGGTCTGCGCGCTGGTTTTAGGGATCAGAAAGCGAATGGCAAGGATTGACAGCGGGAAACACCCTAGTAAGACGACGACAAAATGGTAGTAAAACGGCTGGGCGTGGCCCGCATCCGGTGTCGAAAACAGCTTGATCTGATAGGCGATAAACTCGTTCATAAACCACCAGCCATGCTGCATAACCTCAAGGCCGAACCAGAACGAGGCCACACCGATGGCAACCAGCACAATCGTAACCATCTGACCGATGCTGAGTACCGGCTTAAACCGGTGTAAACCCCAGAACAGCAAAAACGTGAGTCCGGGCAGTAAGGCACCGACCGGCCCTTTGGTTAGGATGGCGAGGCCGATAAACAAACCGGCTTGCCAGGCTTTGCGCTGCGACAGAAACCAGACCCCGAGGAAAATGAAATAGTTGAATGTGGGGTCAATGATGGCCGTTTTAAAGTAAAAGTGGGGCGTAACAGCACCCAGATAGCCCAGCGCCCACAACAGTCCAAACCGGTCATCGACCAGGCGCCGTCCGATAAAAAAGACGGTAAGCAGGGTAAATACGCCTATGACCGCATTGGGAAAACGCGCAGCATACTCCCCGACGCCGAACAGACGCATGGCTGTTGCCTGAAGCCAGAAAAATAAGGGTGGTTTCTCCCAGAACGGCTTAAAGTTGATTTGTACCCGCGTATAATTGCCGCTCACAAGCATCTCCCGGGCCGATTCGGCAAAGTTGATTTCGTCCCAGTCGAACAGGTGAACGCGTCCCAGAAACGGGAAATAAAAAAAGCACCCTAGTGCCAGTAACAGGATAGGGTAGTATTTCGGTGCTATTTTCTGCATGAATAAGACTCGTCGTCAGTATCAGAGCACAAAAGTACACCGGTGGCGGTAATATGCCAGTATACCGGTGGTGTTGCGGTCGTTCCGGATTTAGTGAGCCGGGCCGGCTTTCATGTCGATGCCAATGGCCTGCATGAGCTGGCTGGCATTGAAACTGCGGCAGATACCGTCATAAAGCGTATAGTCAAAGTGCAGCTCGCCGTCGCGGACATCGGACTGAAAGTGGCAATTCCGGACAAAATCGCTGGCATCAGTCATCTGACCCAGTTCGAGGTCGTGGGTGGATACGAAGCCCGAAGCCGTTGTTTTGTGCAGTTGCCGGATCAGGGCTTCGGCACCCCGGTGGCGGTCGGCAGAGTTGGTGCCTTTCAGGATTTCATCCAGAAAATAAAAGACCGGCCACTGGTTCGTTATCGCTTTCTGTGTAGGGTTATCTGTAGCGGTTTCAACCCCCTGCGTCAGTTCCAGCAAGGTCTTCAGCCGCTTCAGCTCAGCGTAAAACGACGATGTACTTTCTTCGAGGGAGTCTTGGGTACGCATGCTGGTAAAGACGCGCATTGGCGAGCAAGCGAACCGGCGCGCACTGACAACGGCACCTGCCTGCGCCAGAACGGTATTGATGGCAATCGTCCGCAGAAAGGTACTTTTGCCGGACATGTTCGATCCGGTAATCAACACTGTTTTACCCGAACCAGTTAGTTCCAGCGAGTTGGCGACGCTTTTGGCCGGCGGCAGCAGCGGGTGAGAGGCACTGACCGCTTCAAGATGCGGTATTTTCTCATCGATAATGTCGGGTACCACATAGGTCGGATGGGCGTAGGCAAAGCCAGCCAGGCTGTTTAGCGCCTCCATTTCGGCCAGCGCATCAAACCAGTTGTTGAGGTGTTTCCGATAGCGGTTCCGCCAGCTGTTGAGGGCCTGGAGGTGATGAATGTCCCAGAGCGTAGGCAGGGCAAAGAAAAGGTAGAAGTACGGATTCTGGCGGAAGTTAAAGTTTTCGACCAGCCGCGCCAGTTTCCCGACCGCAGCCGATGCCGGACGCGGACCGGCGCTGAGGTTGTCACGGATAGATTTCAGCAGCGGCGAAAAGCCTTTTACGGATTCAGTATGCTGAAACAGATCCTGAAAGGTTTTCAGGGCTTCGGCCATTTCATGCGTCTGCTCACTAACGACTTTGGCGAGTTCATTCGTCTGGCCAAGCAGTAAGCCATGAAGCCCCAGCGAAGCAAGTACAGTCCAGCCAGGCAGGTAACCGGTCAGCCAGGCAGCGGTGACGCCCAGTGTAATAAGGGGCAGAATAAAGCGGGCCGCCAGCAGGTATAAAGGCAGTGCATTTTCTTCAAGCACCCATTGCCGCATTTTAGCCGGCGATTGCCCCGTTTTTTCGCTCAGGTAGGCCAGTGCTTCTGCGGTTTGCCGCCAGTCGAGCTGTGGCTCCAGTTCTTCGGCGGCCTGCTGGCGGACATAGGTCAGCTGGGGGGGAGCCGGCGTCAGCAGCCAGTTGGCCAGCCGGTGGGAGCCATCGTAGGTATGAGTGCGGTTGAGGAGCCGGTACAACGAGTGTTTCCCGAAAATATCCAGATCGCCCGCGTAAGCGTGTGTATAGGTCAGAAAGGCTTCGCCGGTTTCAGGGCGCAGGTATTGGCGGTTGAGCCGTCCGGCTTCGTCCTGATTGACAAAGGCAAGGTGGTGATTCAGATCGCGGCGGCGCCGGATTGCCTGATGACGTTTCAGCATCCACCCAAATACGATCAGGCCAGCCAGAAAGGTACCGATGGCCGCCAGTGTATTGCCGGTATTATTGAGCCACCATATGGCGGCCACGATCACTAGAAACCAGACAAACCGCCACAGGGCCAGTTGGTTATATTGTTTTTGTGCAAGCTGTTCGGCATCAGTAAACTGCTTTTGCCGTTCCTCGAAGAGACTTTCTGTATTCATTTCCGCAAAGGTAACCATACCCTTTATGAAACGTTGATAAATATGTTAAGCGGTGGTGCGGTGTATCAGACCAGCCGAAATTTTCGGGAAGGTGGCTGCAAATGAGCACATTGGTTAAGAAAAGAAATGGTTTCACTCATTGGTTTTATAAAATGGTAACACCCTTCAGCCGGTGTAGCTTTGACGGATAGCAGCGACTGGCCTTTTGTATCGAGTACCAACTGCCAGCCTAGGTTTTCGCCATCCGGAAAATGCTGAAAGGTATAGTCATGGATTTTCTGGAACCAGCGTAAACAGTCGGGGTGATGGGTGTGGAAAAAACTTTTAATCAGAACGGCCAGTGCCTGTAAATGAACGCGTGCCGTACGGTGCTGCCAGGTACTGTCGAGTGTTGGTTGCCTCAGAAAATCAACGTACTGATGCAGGCCGCTGTTTACCTCATCCCATGCCTGTTCACACATGGACAGACACCAGGTAACAACCTGTAAGGACAGTTTACGGTTACTGGTTTTCAGCGCAATATCAAGCAGGACGTTCGCGGCTTCGAAAGTAAGGGCAGGGCTGAGCCGGCGCCCCTGAGGCGTATGGCTGAAGGCACCGTCCGGCAGAATCGACTCCCGCAGTATATTGAGTCGTTTGTCCAGAAACGTCTGTAAAATTTCCTCAACTACCTGTTCGGTATATTCTTTCCAGTCTTCTTCACTCAGCAGAAACTGCGTGGCCAGCAACGTTTTCAGGACTACCACCGGTTCTTCGAGATGCTGCCATTGCCGGAAACCGCCGAGGGACCGCTGCTGTTTTGTGCGTTGCTTGTTTCGTTGCTGTATCAGATTGAAGAGAGCCTGTTTGGCAAGCATGGCCCATTCGTCGTTCCCGGTGGCCCGATGAAGCTGCGCGTAGGCCATAACGCAGTATGCATCGGTGGTTTTACCGCTTGCGGGGGCTACCGGTTTTCCGATCCGGTCAACCAGTGCATAGGCATTCATTTTTTCATCGAGCCCGAAGCGGGTCAGAAAATCGGCTCCGTGCAGGGCATGGTCAAGCCAGTGTTGTTCCGGTTCGACGGTGTTGTAAAGCCAGGCGAAAGACCAGACCTGTTGCGCCAGTAAGGTAACGGATTTATCGGCTGTGATGGGGTCGCCGGTTGCTGTCAGGGCATCAAAATAACCACCCCAGGCCTGGTCCCGGCTGTTACTGAGCCAGAACGGAACGACCTGCTGTAGCAAGGCTTCCCGGTAAACGACAGTGAGTTTGGCGAAATCGAGCACAAGGGCAGGAGAAACAAAAGGAGGCCGTCGGCACGTGTTACTGCCAACGGCCCCGGCAATTAATAGACAGTTACACGTTCGATATCCGTTTGTACCGGGGGCGTAGCTGGTTGCTGACTGGCATCCCGCTCTTCAGGCAGGATAAATTTCATTGGTTTACCTACCTTTTCAGGAAGCAGGGCAACCGCCAGTACCTGCGCTACATTATCGACGTAATGAAACTGGAGGTCTTTGATATACGATGCATTGATTTCTTCAACGTCCTTCCGGTTCTTCGAGCAAAGGATAATTTCCTTTACGCCTGCCCGGTTGGCTGCCAGAATCTTTTCCTTGATGCCACCGACCGGCAGTACCTTGCCGCGCAGGGTGACCTCACCGGTCATCGCCAGAAACGGCCGTACACGGCGCTGGGTATAAATCGACGCCATCGACGTCAGAATCGTAATACCTGCCGACGGACCGTCTTTCGGAACCGCTCCGGCCGGTACGTGAATATGCAGATCGTAGTTGTTGAACAGGCGGTAGTCGATGTTCAGATCATCGGCATGTGCTTTCAGATACGACAGGGCTGTTACGGCCGATTCCTTCATCACTTCACCTAACTGGCCTGACAAGGTCAGAATGCCTTTGCCACGGCTCAGGCTGGTTTCGATCATCAGAATTTCGCCGCCCACCTGGGTCCAGGCCAGGCCGGTAACCATACCGGCGATGTCGTCGTCGGTATACAGGTCTTTGTCGAAAATCTCGGCACCCAGCATTTTGTGTACATCGGCCACCTTAATGGATTTCGGATATTCCTCCTCCATGGCAATCGACTTGGCAATTTTCCGGACAATCGTCCCGATTTTCTGCTCAAGGCTCCGTACCCCCGACTCACGGGTATACCCTTCGATGATGCGTACCAGCGCCTTATCGTCGATTTGCAGGTCTTTGGTTTTCAGGCCGTGGTCTTTGCGCTGTTTCGGTACCAGGTACTTTTTCGCAATCTGGACTTTCTCCTCAACCGTATAGCCGGTAATATCGATGATCTCCATCCGGTCGCGGAGCGCCGGGTGAATCGTATCAAGCGCATTGGCCGTTGCAATAAACAGGGACTTTGAGAGGTCATATTCAACTTCCAGGTAGTTATCCATGAACGTTGAATTCTGCTCCGGATCCAGTACTTCGAGCAGGGCCGACGACGGGTCGCCACGGAAGTCCGAACTCACCTTGTCGATTTCATCGAGGATAAAGACAGGGTTCGAGGTGCCGCATTTCCGGATATTCTGGAGGATTTTACCGGGCATCGCACCGATGTATGTCTTCCGGTGACCGCGGATTTCGGCTTCATCATGCACGCCACCGAGCGCCATGCGGCTGTATTTCCGGCCCAGCGCCTTGGCAATTGACCGGCCCAGAGAGGTTTTACCCACACCCGGAGGGCCATACAGGCACAGGATCGGCGCCTTCATGTCGTTTTTCAGCTTCAGAACGGCGAGGTATTCAATAATCCGCTCCTTTACTTTCTCTAGCCCGAAATGATCGGCGTCCAGTACTTTCTGGGCGCGTTTCAGATCAAAATTATCTTTCGAATACTCGTTCCACGGCAGGTCTACCATCAGCTCGATGTAGTTCATCGTAACCGGATATTCCGGTGCCATCGGGTTAATGCGCTGGAGCTTGTTCAGTTCCTTGTCGAAGTGTGCCCGGATTTCGGCCGGCCATTTTTTCTGGTTGGCCCGTACGCGGATATCTTCCAGGTCCCGGTCCGGCGTGTCCATGCCGAGTTCATCCTGCAAAACCTTGATTTGCTGGCGCAGGAAATAATCGCGCTGCTGCTGGTCAAGATCAGAGCTGGCTTTCGACTGAATCTCGCGTTTCAGTTCGAGCAGCTGCACTTCGCGCATCATGTACTCAAGCAGTAACTGAGCCTGTTGTGCACCTTCGAGTGTTTCGAGCAGACGCTGTTTATCGGCCACTTCGGCGTTGATGTTCGACGACAGGAAGTGGAGCAGGAACATCGGGCTCTCGATATTATCGAGTGCAATCCGGGCTTCCTGCGGGATTTCCGGATTCAGGCGGAGGATTTTGTAGGCTGACTCTTTCAGTGACTGAATCAGGGCCTTACCTTCTTTTTTCGTCGCATTCGGGAATGAGTCGTCCAGCTGGCGGACTGTTGCGGTCATAAATGGTTCTTCCTGAACCACCTGCTGGAGTTCAAACCGCTTTTTGCCCTGAATGATAATGGTAATGTTACCGTCGGGCAGCGTAATCATTTTAATGATGTACGCAACAGTACCGAGCCGGTAGAGGTCATCGGCGGTAGGTTCGTCTTTCTGCTGATTCAGCTGCGCGACTACCCCGATAATACGGTTTCCTTTGTAGGCTTTTTTTACTAAACGAATGGATTTCTGTCGGCCAACGGTAACCGGAATAACCATACCCGGGAACAATACTGTATTCCGGACGGGTAAAATAGGCAGGTTGGCGGGCAGCTCATAATCGTCATCTATACCTTCTGGCGACCCGATCGGTACAATCTCCAAATTATCCGAATCAAAGTCGGACATTAATAGCCGGGTTGCTAAATCTTTCTCCAACATCATAGAGTATTCTGTCAAACTGACAGGGTTTCTGTATGTCTTTTGATGTGTATCACTTCATCAGACAAGGGAAATAACAGGTACAATACTTATGCCAACGCGTTAAACGCTGACGGAATTACCTGTTTGAGGCTGATACTTCACAAAATAACAAAACCTGTTAATTATTCAGCCGGAAATTTATTGTGGGAGGCCAATAAAACAGGATTGTGATAAAAAGGACTACTGATCAGGAATAAGACAGAATCCCGGCGGCTGTTTGTCTGCATTGCGTTTCTATACGCAATGCAGGCAGGCCTAAAAACTGATTTCCTGTACAGGCTGCTTGCTCCGGAAAACAAACGTTTTTTTCTGATTCTGATATTGCAGGTTAACCAGATTTACCTGATCGTCGAAGAGGTCCATTAATACGTCCTGCTGCATCTGCCCGCCCCGGAATGGCTCGGTAAAAGGCATTTCGAGGTAAAGCCATTGCGCATCAGCCTCGGTTTCGTGGCCAATGTAACTGAAGGCTTTCCGCTGGTTCGGCGCGGTCGAAACACTGACATGCTTCCGGATGTATTTTTCGATCAGCGGATCGTTTTTGTCATTGTCGGCCAGATGAATTTTCTGACCATTGTTTTCTTTGGTCAGGGCCTTTTCAAAATCATCGGTAAATACTCTGACACTGATCTCAAACGCTCTGTCTTTTGCGTTATAAGTCATCTGGGTAATACTCGTATGGAAATCGTGGGCCTGCCGGTTGCCCAGAAACAAAAACGAGACGGACAGTACGCTGACTGTCCGTCTGAAATGACGAAAAAAACGGTTAATGAACGTGTACATATCCAGGCGCAGAAACGCGCTGTCTTTACCTTAAAATACGGCTTTAAATACGTCGTTGAAGATAGCGAAGGCCATCAGACCGAGTAAAATAACCATACCTACCCGCTGAGCCGCTTCGAGGAACTTGTCGGACGGTTTCCGGCCCGAAACGATTTCATAGAGCAGCAGTGTTGAGTGACCGCCGTCGAGTGCCGGAATCGGCAAGGCATTCATGAACGCCAGAGCCATCGACAGCAGGCCGGTTACGGTCCAGAAACGATCCCACAGCCAGATACCGCCGAACAGGTTCTGTGCAATCCCGATCGGGCCGCTGAGCGCCTTAGACGGCGAAACCTCACCCCGGAAAATTTTACCGAAGCCTTTGATGTTATCAAACACAACCTGGAACGCCCGTTTTGTACCAACGACCAGGGCTTCGCCAAACGTGTATTCTTCTGTTTTCAGCTTCAGCATGGATTGCTGATAAAACCCGACAGTACCGTCTTCCGTCGTTGTCATGTGGAGCGTGAATGGCTGGCCGTTCCGGTTTACAACAACATCAATCGGCTTATTTTTAAGTGGCCGGACGATTTCACCGAACTCGTGATAAAACTGAACTGGCTTACCGTTTACACTCGTAATGACGTCTCCGGTTTTTAAACCGGCTTTCTCTGCGGGCTGGCCCGGTGCCAGCTCTCCGACCTTAAACGGCTGTACCGGTTCAAGAAACTGAACGATTGATTTCCGGTCAGATAATTTGTCGATGAAATCGTTAGGGATATTAACATCGAAAATCTTGCCGTTACGCTCAACGGTATAATAGCTGTTATTCCCTAACAGGACATCCGAGCTACTGATATCGCCAAAAGATTTGTACGGTTTTCCGTTGATTTTAAGGATTTTATCGCCCGTTTGAAGGCCGATTTGTTTGGCCAGATCATAGGCTACGATACCGTAGCGGACTTCGCTGGCGGGCAGATAGGTGTTGCCGTTCTTGTAAGTGATGGCAACGAATATGATAATACCGGTAATGACGTTGACAATAATACCGCCCAGCATAACGATCAGGCGTTGCCAGGCTGGTTTGGCGCGGAATTCCCAGGGCTGTGGCTCACCCCGCATTTGTTCAGTATCCAGTGACTCGTCGATCATGCCGGAAATCTTGACGAAACCACCCAGCGGGATAGCACCTAAGCCATATTCGGTTTCGCCTTTTTTGATACTGAATACTTTTGGCGGAAACCCAATGAAATACTGCTCAACGCGCATGCCAAAGGCTTTTGCGGCCAGCAAGTGGCCCAACTCATGAAGCCCAACTAAAATCGACAGACCCAGTATGAGCTGCCCCGCCATGACTAAAATTTCCATGTACTCTGTGTATTGAACGTTACTGTTTTTAAATGAAACACTTAAACCAAACTTTTAATTCGTTCGGTGGCCATACGACGGGCTTCGGTGTCGGTCGACACGTAGTCGTCGTAGGATGGGGTTCCTACGAACGATACACGCGATAAACACGATTCAATTACGTCCGAAATCTCCGTAAAGCCTATCTGATCCTGTAAAAAGGCCTCAACTGCCACCTCATTGGCCGCATTAATGATACAGGGTGCATTGCCGCCCATCCGCAGAGCGTCAAATGCCAGCTGCAAGTTACTGAAAGTCGCCAAGTCTGGCTGTTCAAAGGTTAGCGAAGGGTAATTAATAAAGTCAAAACGCGGAAAATCTGACTTTAGTCTGTTCGGATAGCCCAGCGCAAACTGAATCGGCAGCCGCATGTCGGGTAAGCCCAGCTGGGCCTTGATGCTGCCGTCTTCGAACTGAACCAGCGAGTGAATGATACTTTGCGGGTGCACTACTACATCGATCTGAGCGGCGGTCAGGCCAAAAAGCCATTTGGCTTCGATGACCTCAAGGCCTTTGTTCATGAGCGTTGCCGAGTCGATGGTGATTTTGGCGCCCATGCTCCAGTTGGGGTGTTTGAGGGCCTGCGCTTTCGTGACCGTAGCGAGAAACGCACGATCCTTGCCCCGGAACGGTCCGCCCGAAGCAGTCAGGATGATTTTCTCAATCGGGTTATGAAACTCCCCGACCAGACACTGGAAGATAGCCGAATGTTCTGAATCGACAGGGTAGATGTTTACACCTTTCTGTTTGGCGAGGGCCGTAATCAGTTCTCCCGCCACGACCAGCGTTTCCTTGTTGGCCAGCGCAATGTGTTTCCCCGCTTCAATCGCCTTGATAGTCGGCAGCAGGCCGGCATAGCCCACCATCGCCGTCAGAACCATGTCGATGGTATCCATCTGCACGACCGATGCAATGGCCGCCGCTCCGGCGTAGACCTTTATGCCGAGCGGATCGAGGGCCGCAAATACCTGATCGTACTTTGCTTCGTTGCAGATCACGACCACATTAGGGTTCACCTCGGCAGCCTGTTGAATGAGCAGGTCAGCGTTATTATTTGTTGTCAGTACTTCGACCGCAAAGGCATCGGGATGTGCTTTTACCACATCGATGGCCTGGGTGCCGATAGAGCCTGTGGAGCCAAGAATGGCGATATGGCGTTTAGGTATTTGATTCATCTATGTCCTAAAAGATCAAAGAAATGTCTTGACGGTAGTCCCCGATCTCTACGTTGGTGATTTTCATGCTTTTTATCGTCCTGCCTCCAGCAAGCCTTCGGCAATGTTACGGTCGTTCGACAGGCGGGGGACTTTGTTCTGGCCACCGAGTTTACCCTGCGCCTTCATGTAGCGCTGGAATGCTCCGCGCGACAGGCTGCTGAGGACGAGGGGCTTCAGAATGCTGCCTGTAATCAGGTCTTTGTAATAGACATTCAGCTCGACCAGACGCTGATCAACGTCGGCGGCAAAGGCGGCGGGGTCGTGCGGGGGGGCGGCAAATTCAATGAGCCATTCGTGATAGGGCAGACCCTCTGCCGGTGATACCATCGGCGCGACAGTAAACTCGACTACTTCGGTTTCCGGGTGCTTTGTCATGGCATATTGCAGCGCCTTTTCCACTTCCTCGCCGATAACGTGTTCGCCAAATGCGGAGATAAAGTGCTTAATGCGCCCCGTTACCAGCAGCCGGTACGGGTCGCGGCTCACAAACTTAACCGTATCACCGAGCGAGTACCCCCATAAACCGGCATTGTTGTTAATCACAACCGCATAGTTTTTGTTTAACTCCACTTCGTCTATAGTCAGCCGTTTGGGATTTTCGCTGAAATAGTCTTCGGCAGCGATGAACTCAAAGAAAATGCCGCTGTCGAGTAACATCAGCAGCCCTTCTTCGGTCTGCGTGTCCTGATAAGCAATGAAGCCTTCCGACGCCGGATAGGTCTCAATGGAATCGATGCGCTTGCCGATGGTTTCGAACAGTTTGGCACGGTAGGGTTCGAAATTTACACCGCCATACACAAACAGGGAAAACTCAGGGAATACGTCTTTGATCTGTTTGCCGGTGCGCTCCCGGATACGGTCGAAATACATCTGCACCCACGGCGGAATACCCGAAATCAGCGACATCGGCTGGTCGATGGTTTCGTCGATAATCCGTTCCAGTTTGGTCTCCCAGTCGTCGATGGTATTGGTTTCATACGACGGCAGCTGGTTGGTACGCAGGATGCCCGGAACGTGGTGGTTTACAATACCCGACAGACGGCCGATATGAATGCCGTTTTTTTGTACTAACTCAGGACTACCCGACAGGAAAATCAGCTTTTTGTCCAAAAAAGCGCTATTACCTGTTTCGTGAATATAATTTAATAAAGCGTCGCGGGCGGAGTTGATATGATTGGGGATTGACTCTTTCGTCAGCGGAATGTATTTGGTGCCGGAGGTTGTCCCGGAGGTTTTGGCAAAGTAAAGCGGCTGGCCTTTCCAGAGCACATCCGGAGCCCCGTCCAGAATTTTCTGGATGTAGGGTTTCAGATCTTCATAATCACGGACAGGAACGGCCTGCCGGAAGTCTTCGATGGTCTGGATATCATGAAAATGATGATCTTTACCAAATTGTGTCTGCCGCCCGACCGAAACCAGTTGCTTAAACCAGCGTTGTTGTGCTTCGGCAGGCTGGTACATCCACTCCTGTTGCCGTTGAACGACCCATTGTGCCAGGGGCCGACTAAATACCGAACGAATTCCCATAATGCTGCAAAAGTCGAAAGTCGGAAGTCAAAACCCAAAATTAGTACTTAAAAAGGCAGTGTCGGTAAACAGATAGCGATAAAGTAAGGAAACTTATGTACTGATTGTCATCTAAAAAAAGTAATAAATATGTCGTATTTGCTGAGGGGTTTTCATACAAATTATCTATAATTTTGCAGACCTTTCAAAAAAAGTAGCAAAAACGCCTTGTAATACGCCTGAAATGGGAATTTTCAATTTTTTAACTAGCGACATTGCGATTGACCTGGGTACAGCGAATACCTTGATTATTCACAAGGACCGGATTGTGGTGGATGAGCCTTCGATTATCGCTATGGATAAAGCCAGTGGTAAAGTACTGGCCATTGGCCATAAGGCGATGCAGATGCACGAAAAAACGAATGAAAACATAAAAACAATCCGTCCGCTGAAAGATGGCGTTATCGCTGACTTTACGGCTGCCGAATTGATGATCCGTGGTCTTATCAAAATGATTGACTCGGGTGGAAAATTGTTTTCGCCGTCGCATCGGATGGTTATCTGTATTCCGTCAGGCATTACAGAAGTAGAAAAGCGGGCCGTTAAGGACTCGGCTGAGCACGCTGGTGCAAAAGAAGTGTACATGGTACACGAGCCAATTGCGGCTGCTATCGGTATCGGTATCGATATTACGCAGCCAAACGGAACAATGATTGTGGATATCGGCGGGGGAACTACCGAAATCGCTGTCATTGCGCTTTCAGGCATTGTTTGTGAACAGTCAATCCGGATTGCCGGTGACGTGTTTACCCGCGATATTGTAGATTACATGCGCCGTGAGCATAACCTGCTGATCGGTGAGCGTTCTGCGGAGCAGATTAAAATCGAAGTTGGTTCGGCACTGCCTGAACTGGACAATCCGCCGGCTGACTACGAAATCCGTGGCCGTGACCTGATGACGGGTATCCCGAAAGAAATTAAGGTTACCTACAGTGAGATTGCCTACGCGCTGGACAAGTCGATTTCGAAAATTGAAGAAGCTGTAATGAAGGCCCTGGAAGTATCACCGCCGGAACTGTCGGCCGATATTTATACCAACGGTATTCACCTGACGGGTGGCGGTGCGTTGCTGCATGGTCTGGACAAACGTCTGGCGGCAAAAACAAAACTGCCGATCCACGTTGCCGATGATCCGCTTAAGGCCGTTGTAAAAGGTACGGGCGAGGTTATCAAAAATCTGGATCTGTATAAATCAGTACTGATCAGCTAAGTTTAACGGTATCAGAAATAAGTATCATGGGCAATGGTCACAAACGCGGTTATCCGTTTGTTGCCATTGCCCATCGGTTGTTATCCATTTGGCAATTGAATGGGAGAATTAGTCGAGTTTATCGTCAGAAGCCGGAACTTTATCTTGTTTCTGTTGCTGGAAGTAATCTGTTTTTACTTCATTATCAACACAAACAACTACTGGAGTGCCAGTTTCTTTAATACCTCCAATGCCTACGCGGCACAGATGCTGATCTGGTCGAACAGTGTGCAGGCATACACCCGTCTGAAGGATGTGAATGCCGATCTGGCAACAGAAAACCGCAAACTGCATGAAGAACTGACCCGGTTACAGCAGGGCCATCCGGCAGCGCCCGCCGCTTACCGGGCTGATACGCTTTTTGCGAACCGGTTTGAGTATAAAGTCGCTAAAGTGACCAATAATACAACCCAGTACGCCAATAACTACATCACCATTGATAAAGGGACTGATGACGGTATCCAGCCTGGTATGGGGGTTATTTCACCGACCGGCGTTGTGGGCCGTGTCAAACTGTGCAGCCGCCATTTTTCAGTAATTACGTCGATTCTGCATTCAGAATTCCGCGTTTCCTCGAAACTGGTTCGTGCGGCTGATATCGGTTCGGCCAAATGGGATGGCGTTGATCCGCACCAGATGAAGCTGCTGGACATTTCACGCTACAAACCGGTCTATAAAGGTGATTCCGTCGTTACGTCGGAACATAACTCGGTTTTCCCGCCGGGCATTCTGGTTGGCCGGGTCCGGACAATCGGCGTACAGCCAAACATGACGTTTCATGACATTACGATTGACCTGTCGACTAATTTCAGCAACTTGTCTTTTGTTTATGTAGTGAACAACAAGTTGCGTCAGGAACAGGAACAACTTGAGAAACAAATTGAAAATGATAAATAGTGCGTCCTGATCCTGTACCGGGTAATGGTCTGCTACTGAATAACGACAATGACGCTCCGCGAAATCACCAATCTTGTATTTCTCTTTTTGCTCTACCTGTTTCTGCAGATTCTCATTTTGCGGAATGTCGTTTTGTTTGATTACGCGTTTTGCTTTGTCTACATCGCCGGTATTCTGCTGCTGCCGCCACAGATCAACCGGTCTGCCTTTCTGCTGATCGCTTTCTTTACGGGAATTATTGTTGATACCTTCTACAATACACTCGGTATGCATGCAGCGGCAACCGTACTGGCTGCGTATGTCCGGCCGATGATTCTCCGTACGCAGGTAGATCTGCCCGGGCAGGAGCAACGCCAGCTCCTGTCACTGAATGAACTGGGGTTTACTAAGTTTTTCCGCTATACAATTCTGCTGGCGCTGCTGCATCATACTACCTTGTTCACCATTGAAGCCAGCAGTCTGACACTATTTGTGCCGACGTTGATCCGTATTGTGGCCAGCACGCTCTTCACAACGATCTGTATCGTACTGATTCAGTTTTTTACCCGGAACTAAAACAAAAAAGCATTTAGTCATCCCCGACCAAATGCTTTCCCCTTAACCCAATTTAACCCTTACTTAAAAAAGTATGTATCTGGCTCTTTAACGCCAAAAGTCCTTATTTTATGCAGTTTTCAGCCGAAAACGTGCTTCGTATGTCGATTCAGTATCTACACCCTTGCCAGTCAGGGCCTTTCCCTTCAGCTCCTGCATCAGTTGTGCGCTCACTGCCGGATTTTTACCTTTAACATTAACCCGTGCAATTTGTTTATCCGCGTCTACGTGGAAACGTATAATCAGGTCATCTTCGTTCATTTTCCGGAGTAAAGCCGGTGAAACAGTTTCAGTAAGCTGCTGTTCAATTGTTTTGGTTTTCGGCATGTGTGCGTTTGATTCTGATTGTTTAACGGTATAAATACCAAATAAACCGGCTGTGCCAAGCGCGAAAATAGTCATTAACGCTTTCATAGTATTGTTGTTGTTTTTTTAGATCTGTTGTTGTTCGATGCTGTAAAGGTAATGCGGGAATAGACAGTATATCTATAGTAATGTGTTGAAAAGGAGCTTTTTAGTGATGAATGGACGAAAAGGTAGGTTGAAGTGTAAAATTGTATTTAAACGGGAACGGCCCCGGCAGCAGCTGCTGTCGGGGCCGTTCTGAAATGCTGTTAAGGGGCTTAAATACCCAGGTCAAGCGTACTCAGTACATTGTTCATACTGCGGACCGCATCGGCTGATTTCGCGAAGGCAGCCTGCTCTTCTTCGTTCAGCTTATAGTCAACAATTTGCTCCCAGCCATTGCGGCCGATGACAACCGGTACACCAAGGCAAATGTCTGACTGACCGTACTCGCCGTCGAGTGATACACAGCATGGGAAAATGTGCTTCTGGTCACGGATGATGCTTTCGACCAGCGACGCTACAGCTGCACCCGGCGCGTACCATGCCGACGTACCGATCAGTTTCGTCAGGGTTGCTCCGCCAACCATCGTGTCAGCGGCTACTTTCTGCAATGTATCAGCATCCAGGAACTGGCCGACAGGAACACCGTTGCGGGTAGCCAGACGGGTCAGCGGGATCATCGTTGTATCGCCGTGGCCACCAACTACTGTGCCGTGAATATCGTTCGGCGGGCAATCCAGGGCCAGCGACAGGTATGTCTTGAAGCGGGCTGAATCCAGAATACCACCCATACCGATAATCCGGTTTTTAGGCAGGCCGGATGTTTTCAGTGACAGATACGTCATGGTATCCATCGGGTTCGATACAATGATGATAATCGTATCCGGTGAATATTTCAGGATATTCTCGGTAACACCTTTTACGATGTTGGCATTGGTACCAATCAGTTCTTCGCGGGTCATGCCCGGTTTACGGGGCAGACCTGACGTAATCACTACAACATCAGAACCGGCTGTTTTTGAATAATCGTTCGTTGACCCGACGATTTTGGTATCAAAGCCACACAGCGCAGCCGTCTGGAACATATCCAGTGCCTTGCCTTCGCTGAGTCCTTCCTTGATGTCAAGCAGTACTACTTCTTCGGCTAACTCACGGCGGGCAATATTATCGGCACAGGTTGCACCAACGGCTCCGGCACCTACTACGGTAATTTTCATATAAAATCTGATTAGGAGAATGAAAAAGATCGGGGCAAAAATACGAGTGTAGTTTTTTTGAAACCAACGACTTGCTCATATTCTTTGGTTAATCAGTATAGACACCGGCAGAAATTTAATGGACAACTAACTCGGTTTTTGAAATAATTGCGAACAAAATTTGTTATACGCTTGAATGGTTTTTAAACCAATCAACAAATCCACCATCCTACAGACAAACGTATATTAAGTCATGGCTAAGGATTCACTCATAAAACGTGTTCTAAGTTCGATTTTCTTCCGGCAGGCAAACTCGAAAGCAGTTCGCTATGCCCGGAATAGTACCAGCCTGTTAAACCTGATCCGTGAAGCGTTACAGAAAAGCGGCGGGTTAACCGGTGAAAAAATGCAGGTTTTCCGCGAGCACATCGGCTTGCTGAGCCGCATGCTGAAGTCATATGCATCAGGGCAGTATCGCGAGATCCCCTGGAAAACCCTGATCCGGGTAATCGCTGTATTGATCTACTTCGTTTCACCGATTGATTTTATACCGGACCTGTTGCCGGTCATCGGGATTACTGACGATATTGCACTGGTCGTCTGGCTGATCAGCGCGATACGGGATGACATCGAAAAATTCCGTGCCTGGGAGTCAACACAGGCTGTTAACAGGAAGGAAATCATCCCTATTGGCTAGAATTCCGGTAACCTGTGAAGGTCAGTGAGTAGTTAACTATTTTCACGGTGTTTTAATAGAGTATTACAAATTACTTTTATATTTTTGCATACATTATAATCCGAAACGAATATGACTTTCGCATCGATCTTAGCTTTTATGGGTCTGGGTGGACAGGAAATGTTATTAATTTTCCTGGCCCTGCTGTTGTTTTTCGGCGCTAAAAAATTGCCGGAACTGGCACGTGGCCTGGGTCGTGGCATTCGTGAATTTAAAGATGCTACTAAGGAAGTCCGTGATAATATCGAAGACGGCCTGAAAGAATCGAAATAAATTAACCTAATGCTCATTTATCGTAGGGTTAGCGTCCTGCGCTATGTAGCCTATGCTCCGTAGCCCAGGACGCTAACCCTACGGTCATTATTGTACCGTGACAATTTATCGTTCCTTTACCGCCGTTCAGACCGATCTGCAGCGTGGTGCTGTTACGTGCCGCCAATTGGTCGACCAATACCTCGATCGTATCAATGAATTTCAGCATCTGAACGCCTTCACGGAGGTGTATGCCGACGAAGCCCGCCGGCAGGCAGATGCCTTAGACCGCAAAGCCGCCGCCGGGGAGCCGTTAGGTAGGCTTTTCGGTATGGTAATCGGCCTGAAAGATGTGCTTTGCCACCAGGACCATGCTGTCTGGGCCGGTAGTGCTATTCTGGAGGGATTTACTGCTCAGTTTACCGGAACGGCCGTTCAGCGGCTGCTCAGCGAAGACGCAATTGTCATCGGCCGGCAAAACTGTGATGAGTTTGCTATGGGCTCTTCCAATGAAAGTTCGGCATTCGGGCCGGTGCGCAATGCCGCCGATCCGGATCGGGTACCGGGCGGATCGTCGGGCGGTTCAGCAGTAGCCGTTCAGGCAGGTCTGTGTCTGGCGTCAATCGGTTCGGATACGGGTGGTTCGGTACGCCAGCCGGCAGCTTTCTGCGGCGTTGTCGGCCTGAAACCAACCTATGGCCGCATCAGCCGCTGGGGCCTGATTGCCTACGCGTCGTCATTCGACTGTATCGGGCCGATTGCCAATAATCCGTATGATGCTGCCTTACTGCTCGAAGTTATGGCCGGTGCCGATGAATATGACAGTACCGTTTCCAGCCAGCCCGTGTCGGCATATGCAAGTGCCTCCCTGCCGGACCGGCCGTTACGGATTGCCTATCTGAAAGACGGTGTCGATAGTGAAGGCGTGGACGAAGCCATTCGCCTGGCTACCCGCCGGAAGCTGGATGCGCTGCGTGCAGCAGGCCATGTCGTTGAGCCGGTTGAACTCAAAAATCTCCCGCATCTGCTGCCAACCTACTATATTCTGACAACTGCCGAAGCGAGTTCCAACCTTTCGCGGTTTGACGGCGTGCGGTATGGTCACCGGGCGCAGGGTGTAACTGATCTGATCGCGCTTTACAAACAAAGCCGTACGGAAGGCTTCGGTGCTGAAGTGCGCCGGCGGATTCTGCTTGGTACCTTTGCGCTGAGCGCCAGCTACTATGATGCCTATTACACGAAAGCGCAGCAGGTCCGGCGATTAATTCGCGAAGAAACTGAGGAGTTATTTACCAGATATGACTTTTTAGTATCACCAACGACACCTTCTCCAGCGTTCCGTTTGGGTGAAAAAACGGCTGATCCGCTGCAAATGTACCTGGCCGATATTTTTACGGTGCAGGCCAATGTAGTGGGTTATCCGGCGATTGCCGTGCCTAACGGAACGGATGCTGCCGGCCTGCCGATCGGTATTCAGGTGCTTGGCGCACCATTCGAAGAAGGAAAGCTGGTTGCGTTTGCAAAAGAACTGACAAATAGCCCGGCATAGCCGGTTTTATACATAATCCAATGTAGTTATTAACCTATAGCCGTTTTGGTAGATGAAAAAAGTGACTCATAGCCTGTTGAAGATGTGTGGAGTTGGGTGTGCGCTGGGTCTGGTACTGACAAGTACGTCCGGTACTGCCGGTATTCATCCGGTTGCTTTTGCGGCACAGACCGATACAACAGCGACTGATACCCTGATTGTCGAGGAAGTCGTTAACTTACCGACTATTTCGCCCGCGCTGATACAGGAGCGATTGCCAAAACTGGAGAAGAGTATAGCGTTACCGTACCACAGCGCTGTACAAAGCTATATTGACTACTTTGCCTTCCGGAAGCCAAGCTATACGCGTACCATGCTCGAACGGCGGGATATCTATTTCCCTATGTACGAAAAGATGCTGGCGAAATATGGCTTGCCCGACGAACTGAAATACCTGTCGATTGTTGAATCGGGGCTGAATCCGCGGGCAGTCTCGCGGGTAGGAGCCGTAGGGCTCTGGCAGTTTATGCCGGCAACAGGCCGCGACATGAATCTGTACCAGGACGAATTTATCGATGACCGGATGGAGCCGGCGAAAGCGACCGAGGCCGCCTGCCGCTATCTCAAATCACTGTACCGGATTTTCGGCGACTGGCACCTGGCGCTGGCGGCTTACAACAGCGGGCCCGGCACGGTAAAACGGGCTATGCGCCGGTCAGGCGGCAATTCGTTCTGGACGGTCTACGATCACCTGCCGAAAGAGACGCGCTCGTATGTGCCGCAGTTTATTGCCTTTACCTACCTGATGAATTATGCCGACGATCACGGCATTGTGGCAGAACATCCGGAATACGTAATCCCGCACGATACGGTACACATTAACTCGTACGTTGACCTGCCCCGGTTTGCCCGCTACAGTGGTCTCCAGCTGGAGGACCTGCAGAAGCTGAATCCCCAGATTGTTACTACCGTGCTGCCGGCACACACCCGCCAGTTCCCGTTGCGTGTACCGAGCGGGAAGCATCATTATATCATTGCTAACCGTGCTTCTATCATGGATTCGTCGGCCCATACGCCGGGAATGATGGTTAATGTCCTGTTTGCCGATGCCGAAGAACAACAACAGACTGCTGATTCCATACGGCTTATGCGGGATACCAGCCCGCTACTGGCGGAGTCAAAACTGTTAGCCTCAGCCGATGCCTCGGTCAGCGTTTTTGACGATCCCGAAAACCAGCCTGACGACATTGAAGAGGTGATCGCCCGGAAGCCGCAGAAAGTTACCCATGTGGTAAGGCGGGGCGACGTACTGGCACGGATTGCGGAGCGGTACGGAGTTGATGTCTATGACCTGAAGCAATGGAACAAGCTGCGCAGTACGCATGTAAAGTCCGGCCAGCGACTGGTTATTTACCGTGAAGCAGCCGAAACGCGGCTTGAGCAGCTGGCCGATCAGGGAACAGAGAAGGCAATCCGTAAAGCTGTACAGTCAAAAGTGCATAAGCCTAAGTACCACACCGTGCAGCATGGCGATACACTCTGGAACATTGTGCAGCGCTATAATGGATTAACGGTAGAGCAGCTTAAGAAAAAGAACCGGATAAAAGGGAATAATTTACGCCCGGGTCAGCGGCTGATTATCGGGTAAGAAAAAAAATGATTTCTCATGATTTGGAGGCGGACCTCCAAATCATGATTACAGACTAAAACATAGCCTTTCTTTTTTATAAAATCAGCGTAATAAGCCAGTATTAATAAGTAATAATTACTATAGTATTCAATTCATTAATACCTTACTTACGTAATAAAATTAAATCATTCGGGCGTATTTTGATGCCGTTTTTTCAGCTGTCTGCACCTGTAAATAATGCGTAATACTTACGTAATACTTAGTATTGCTGTTCAATATTTTCTTTCATTTTGCCAATTCTGGCCGGCTTATATTTTATTTTCATTCGCTTAAAAAGCAGGCTTAAACCAGCAATTGTATAATCAATCTGCCAGCGATCCTTTATATAAGCCTGAATTTGGCTCAACTTTTTATGTGGAGGCGTTATCAGCCATTTTTTTAGCTCACTGAGCTGATGCGTACTTAATTTACCGAATCCATGCTGGTAGCCGGTCTGCAAAAGCTTATCAATGCCTTCCTGACGATAGGTTTGCCAAAGCCGCTGGCTTTGTCGTAAAGACAGGCCTAACTGCTCCCCGGCTTGCTGTTGTGTTTGTGCCCGACCTTCCTTCAAAAACCTCAGAAACCGGACACGGTCTCTCAACCGTGCCTGACGTTGCTGTTTTTCAATCGTCAGCAACTCTTCGACACTTTCTTTTATCACAGAAATATATTTCATAAGCAGAAATACGTCAGAGTTAATTTAAGGCTTATAGTGCTTAGAATTAGGTGTTTATAATAATATAATATCTTTTAACATATGATATATAGTTGTAATTTTTAAAAAATAACTTTAAACCTCCTGTTACTTTTTACGCCAAGAGAGTCTAAACTTATTAGGAAAATTAAAATATCAGTTGCTAAAAGTCTGCTAGAGGTCGCATTGATAAACTTTGTGCAATAACTGTGCAAGAAATGTGTATCAATCAACTTTTTATCAATATAGTTATATCGATTCTTGCTAAAGTCAATTTTTAATTGACTTTATGGACGCTATGAAAAAAGATAGACTGCTTAGCAAATACTGTACCATACGTAATCATGATGCGTTTTTTTTGGAAAAATATTAGTGTAATAAAATTAACAGTTGGCGTATTTCTGGCTGGCTTTTTTATCGGATGTACTTCCGCGAAAGAACTGGTGTATTTTCAGAAGGACAGTTTTTCAAATAGCACGCAGGCAATTTTAGAACAGGCCCCTTTAACGATACGTACTGGAGATGTTTTATCGATTCAGGTTAGTAGCCTGAATCCTGAAGCGGCGGACTTTTTTAATCCGTATACAAATTCAACAACTGAAAATAAAACAG
This sequence comes from Arsenicibacter sp. R0_47, assembly GCF_057652235.1. Taxonomy (NCBI): domain Bacteria; kingdom Pseudomonadati; phylum Bacteroidota; class Cytophagia; order Cytophagales; family Spirosomataceae; genus Arsenicibacter; species Arsenicibacter sp. R0_47. Next base: position 236,546 of record NZ_JBYFCJ010000003.1, read on the forward strand.
CGTACCAATTTACCGGTACAAATCCATTACCACCGGCAGTAGGTTATTTAGTTGATCCGGAAGGCACAATTGAAATGCCGCTGATCGGGAAAATTGAAATACGCAATCAAACTGTTTCCCAGGCAGCCGGTATTATTCGTGAACGATTAAAGAAATACCTGCGCGAACCGACAGTCAGTATCCGTAATCAGAGCTTTCGTATTTCAGTATTGGGTGAGGTTACACGGCCTTCCCTTTTTACAATTCCGGACGACCACATTACCCTGCTCGAAGCGCTGAGCCTGGCCGGTGATATTACCATTTATGGCCGGCGCGATAATGTGCTGCTCATCCGTGAGCAAAACGGGCAGCGCAGCTTTATCCGGATTGATATGACGCGGCGTGACCTCTTCCGGTCGCCTCATTTCTATTTGCGGCCCAACGATACCATCTACGTTGAACCCGGCAAGGCCCGCATTACCAGCGCCGACCGCTGGTATCTGCTGATTCCGGCCCTTGCCAGTACACTGTCACTATTAGCTATTATCATCCGGCGATAACACATCAGAACCCGTTACAGCTTACTTGCTTATGTCAAAAACAACATCAACATACGATCCTTACATGGCTTACGAAGCTGACAGAGCTGTTGTGCAAATGGCACTCCGGCGCTATGTAGGACAGTGGAAATGGTTTGTGGGATCGATGATCGTGTGTCTGGGGCTGGCGTTTGCATACGTGTACCGGCAGCAGCCTGTGTACAGGATTCAGGCCAGCGTGCTGATCAAGGATGAGAAAAAGGGCGTTGAAGAACAGAGTATTCTGAAAGACGAGCCGAGTTTTGTGCCCTCAAAGGTGGTTGAGAACGAAATTGAAATCCTGCATTCGTTCCGGCTGATGAACAAGGTGGTCAACAAGCTTAATCTGGGCGTCACCTATTTCCGGAAAGATGCCTTCAAAAAGAAAGACCTCTACGGTAAATCACCCATTGAGCTGATCGTTGAAAAACCGGGCGAACTGCTGTATGAAGACAAAATACACCTGGTCTTTACGTCTGACCGGACGGTGGCGATTGACGACGTACCTTACCCGCTCAATCAGTCTGTTTCGACGCCCTATGGCCAGTTACGGATTCAGACCATACGGTCGGTCTTGCCGGGCACAGATCTGTATGTACAGGTAACACCACTGCCGTATGTAGTAGCGAATTACATCAATACTCTGACCATTGAGCCGACTAATAAGGCATCAACCGTAGTCATTCTGACGCTTGAAGACACAGTGCCGGAACGGGGTGAGCAAATTCTGAATGAACTGGTGCAGGAATACAATCAGGCGGTTGTTGCCGACAAGAACCGCCTGGCGCAGAACGCCCTTAAGTTTCTGGACGACCGGCTGGCATCCCTGTCACAGGAACTGAATCAGGCCGAAAAAGGCGTTGAATCCTACAAACGTACGGAAGGGATTACCGATCTGAACGCACAGGCCCAGTCGTTTCTGCAACAGGTACAACAGAACGATGCCCAGCTGAACGAGGTAAATATCCAGCTGGGTGCCCTGCGCGACGTTGAGCGCTATGTCGGTTCGAAAGCCAATCAGCGGGGTGTGGCACCGGCTACCATGGGCCTGAATGATCCCGTGTTGCTGAATCTGGTAACCAAACTCAGCGATCTGGAAATGCAGCGGGATCAGCTGCTGCGGACGACGCCCGAAGAGCACCCCCTGATTGAAAGCCTCGACGACCAGATCCGTGCAACACGGACGGGCATTAACGAAAACATCCAGAATAATAAGCAGACACTCCAGCTGACACAGAACACGCTGGTAAAAACGAACAACCGGACCGAAAGCCAGATACGGACGGTGCCGGGCAAGGAACGTACCTTGCTGGATATTACGCGGCAGCAGGCCATCAAGAACAGCCAGTACACGTATTTGCTCCAGAAGCGGGAAGAAACGGCGCTTTCGTATGCGGCTGAGGTCTCCGAAAATGTCATGGTTGATGTGGCACACAGTACCCCCGACCCTATAAAACCCAAAAAGCTGATCATTTTTCTGATTTTCGGACTGGCTGGCTTTATCCTGCCAATGGGTGTACTGATTCTGAAAGACATGACGAACAACCGGATTCAGCAGCGCCGCGAAATAGAAGGCGTAACGCGGGTGCCGGTGATCGGGGAGATTGTCAGAAGCAAGGAAAAGCAGCCGCTGGTCGTCAAACCCCGCACCCAGTCGCAGATTATTGAGCAGTTTAAAATGCTGCGGACCGATGTGCAGCATATCCGTGTGAGCCCGCACATGGCGCAGGTAGTGCTGGTTACGTCCGGTATCAGCGGCGAGGGCAAGTCATTTATTTCCATGAACCTGGCGGCCAGCTTTGCCCTCACCAACCAGCCGACGATTCTGCTTGAAATGGACCTGCGCAAGCCAAGGGCCCACAAAGCGCTGAATGCGGAAAGCAAACCCGGAATTTCGGATTATCTGGCCGGCCGCGCCACACTCGACGACATCATGCAGCCCGTAACCGATTACAATTACCAGTACTGGGTGATTACGAGCGGTACGCCGGTTGCTGATCCGGCAGAATTGCTGGCACAGGCCGGGTTGGGGCAGTTGTTCCAGGAACTGCGCCGCCGTTTTTCACACATCGTGGTGGATTCGCCGCCGATCAGCTTTTTTACCGATGCCAAATTACTGGCCTATTGCGCTGATACCAGCCTGCTGGTAGTGCGTAAAAGCGTAACACCGAAGGCACAGCTGCCGGTACTGGATAAGCTGCAGTACGAGCGTCGTTTCCCGAATTTACACCTCGTGCTGAACGGCTTTGAAAACGGTCTGCCGTATCGCTACGCCTATAAAAATGAGCTGCCCGATGCCGGCCAGTTTCTTGAAAATGAAACGAATAACCATGAGTCATGACGGATCCGGTCCGTTGGTATACTCACGTTTATGCAACCATTAACAAACGATGATGTCATTTTCTACCTCAGCGCCTCCAAAGCATAATCTGTCCCCTAAAAAGGTGGATTTGCTGACACCTGCGCCGAGATTAAGCCGGAAGAAGCGTCTGTTCGACCTGCTGTTTTCGCTGCTGGTCATTGTGTTTGTACTCTCGTGGATGATTCCGCTGGTCGGACTCATGATACGGCTTACATCGGCAGGACCGGTGATTTTTGTACAGCTTCGTTCGGGGCGCAACGGGCAGCCGTTCCGGTGTCTGAAGTTCCGGACGATGTATTTCGACAGACAGGCGCATTTCAGCCAGGCGGTCAGAAACGACCCCCGTGTAACCTGGATCGGAAGCTTGCTGCGGAAGACGAATCTGGACGAAATGCCGCAGTTCATTAACGTGCTGCTGGGGCAAATGAGCGTGGTAGGCCCACGGCCGCATGCCGTTAATCACGATGCTCAGTTCTGGTTCCGGCTGAAAAACTACCCGCTCCGGTATCAGGTGACGCCCGGCATTACGGGACTGGCACAGGTGCGCGGTAACCGCGGCCTGACCTCGCAGCTGATTGAAATGGAGCACCGCGTACGCTATGACCGCTTTTACATCAAACGCCGGTCGCTTTGGTTCGACCTGCGGATTTGTTTGTGGACCGTAACAAAAATGCTGGCGGGTGATAAAAAAGCACACTGATTAACAGGCAGGTAAGAGACTTATAAACAGACAACAGACATGTGTGGGATTCTCGGTAGCATAAATCTTCCGCTGACAGAGGCCGATCTGGATAAGATTGCGCATCGGGGCCCCGATGCCTCGGCGCTGCAGCAACTGACGGTCGATGATGACCAGGTATGGCTGGGCCACCGGCGGCTGTCGATTGTTGACCTGAGTCCGGCCGGAGCACAGCCGATGGCGTCTGCCTGCGGCCGGTATCACCTTGTCTTCAACGGAGAAATTTACAACCATCAGGCGTTGCGCCGTGAGCTGCCGGACGTTGCCTTTCGCGGGCATTCGGATACCGAAACGGTCCTGCATTACCTTATCCGGTTCGGCCTCGACGGGCTGGCAAAACTGAACGGCATCTTTGCGCTGGCTTTTCTGGACACGCAGCGCCGCCAGCTATCGCTGGTCCGTGACCGGTTCGGGGTAAAGCCTTTGTACTACTACCGGAGCCGCAATACGCTGTTATTCTCGTCGGAACTGCGTCCGATTGTGGATAAAACCAGTCCGGAACTCAATCAGGATGCACTGGCCGTATTGCTGCGGCTGCGGTACAACCCGGCTCCCGATACGCTCTGGAATAAGGTGAATAAAGTCCGTCCGGGACATGTCATCACTTTCCCGCTGGGAGCAAAAACGTCAACCAGCTGCACGGTGATGCCCTTCGTCCGCCGTCAGCAGGGATTGATTCCGTCAATTTCATTTAACGAGGCCGTTGAGGAATACGGCCGGCTGGTCGAAGCGGCGGTTAAGCGTCAGCTGATGGCCGATGTGGAGATCGGTGTGCTGCTCAGCGGCGGGGTCGATTCGGCGATTGTGGCTCACCTTGCGGCTAAACATTATCCCGACCGCATCAAGGCCTTTACCGTGGGCTATACGGAAGACCATGAGCAGGACGAAACGGAACATGCTGCCTACACGGCTCAGTTTATCGGGGCCGACCATGTTATCACGCGCGTTTCGGCAGCTGATTTTCAGTCGGTGCTGCCAACGGTGGTAGACATCATTGAAGAGCCTTCCGCTACGATTTCGGCCATTCCGATGTACTACCTCTGTCAGGCCGTGGCCCCGCACCTGAAAGTGGTTCTGACCGGTCAGGGGGCTGATGAGCCGCTGGGCGGGTATTTCCGGTATAAGAGCGAGCTGATTTACGCCCGCCTGCCCTTTGCCCGGAAACTGGCGTCGGCACTTTTACAGATTCCGGGCTTTCAGGAAAAAGAAACGGTGCGCCGTGCGTTGTCGGCCTGGCAGGAGTCAGACCCGATCCGGCGGTTTGATGAGTCGTATGCCATTTTTACTAACGAGGAAATCGAAGAGCTGACGGGCGTTCCGGCTACCCGGTCGCAGGATTATATCCGCTATTACTACGACCTGATGGGTGGTAGTGAGCGCACGCATCCGGTGGAGGCCATGATGCGCAACGATATGCACATGAACCTGTCTGACGACCTGCTGAACTACACCGACAAGATTTCAATGCATTTCGGTATTGAGGCGCGTGTACCGTTCCTCGACAATGAGCTGGTCGATTTTATTGACAGCCTGCCGTATCACTACAAGCTGGACTTCCGGAAAACAAAAATCGTCCATAAGGCCTACGCGGAGTCGATTCTGGACAAGACCATTACGCACCGTAAAAAGAAAGGCTTCGGCTCTCCGGCTGAGCGCTGGCTGAAAGGTGCCGTGGGGGCTGACTACCGCCATCAGCTGACCGGAGAGGACTCTGCCCTGGCCGGGCATATCAATACCAAAGCCGTAGCGCGGTTCTTTGACGACCATCAGGTACGCGGCTACAATCGTGAAAAACAATTATTTACCCTTATGTCGCTCGATCGCTGGTTTGCCGGCTTCGAACGGCAGCATGCTTAACATCTGACGGGTTTGCATACGGATACAGCACTTAGAATGACGAACGAGAAAAAAGATAGCATGACCAGATACCGCTGGTTTTATTATCGCTTCCGGACCATGTCGTTGCCTGAAGTCGGCTTCAGGCTGCGGCAGTACGTCCAGAAGCGCTCGGATCGTTCGCATATGAACTGGCAACCTGTTATCCGGCTGGCGAAATTACCGGCATCGATTCTGTTTACCGATAATCTCGGGCAGTTTACGAACCTGCCACCGTTACAGGCTCCCATTTTTAACCACAAGGTCGATCTGACCCAAACGGTTGACTGGCATCTGGATCTGTCGACCGGCCGGCGTTTCCCGCTCACATACGCAAAAGACATTGATATCCGGACCGGTGAGGCCGGTAATGCCAAATACGTGTGGGAGGTAAACCGGATGCCGTTCCTGCCGGCCCTGGCCCTGGCCTACCGCCGCGCTGAAAGTCCCGGCCTGCTGGCCCGCTTTATGGAACTGATTGAGTCGTGGGCGCAGGAGAATCCGTACCTGGTCGGCGTTAACTGGTATAGTAATATTGAAGTAAATCTGCGGCTGATTAACTGGTTCTATTGCTGGAATATTCTTAACGCCAGTCAGTTAGTGAAGAAAAATCCGGCGTTCAGCCGGTTCGTCGAACGGTGCTGGGTACCACTTATTTACCAGCACTGCGTGTATAGCCGGGAGAATCCGTCGCACTATTCGTCGGCCAATAACCACCTGATTGCTGAGTATGCCGGGTTATTTATTGCCGGCTCATTCTGGCAGTTTCCGGAAGCCGATGAGTGGACGAAATACGCAAAGGCCGGTCTTGAACGCGAAATTCAGCTACAGCACCGCCGGGGTATTAATCTGGAGCAGACGGCAACCTATATCCAGTTTATCACTGACTTTTTTTTGATCGCTTACGTAGTCGGCATCCGGACCAACAACGCTTTTTCATTTGCCTATACCGATCAGCTCCGGCAGATTGCCATTTACATTTCAGTGCTGCTCGACTGCCGCGGCAACCTGCCCAACTACGGCGATCAAGACAACGGGCGGGTAGTGGCACTGGATAACTTTGAGGCTAACATCAACTTCCGGTCCATTCTGGCGTCGGCGGCCGTGCTGTTTTTCGATTCGTTCTTCAAGCAGTGTGCCTGGTCTGTCGAACCCGCTTCCGGGCAGATATTTGACCTGAAAAATTACCTCCTGTTCGGGCAGGAAGGGCAGGAGCAGTTCGACGAGCTGCCGTCAGTCAATGTCCAGCTGGGCAGTGGCTTTTATACCGAAGAAGGGCATTTTATTCTGCGCAAGCAGGATTCTGCCGAGCGGGAAATTTACATCTACTTTGATGCTGCACCGCTGGGTTTCCTGTCGATTGCGGCCCACGGACATGCCGATGCGCTGTCGTTTTGCCTGCACATCGACGGTTGCCCGTTTTTTGTCGATCCAGGCACCTATACCTACCATACCGAATCGGCGTGGCGCAACTACTTTGTCAGTACGCGGGCACACAACACGGTTTGCATCGATGGGGAGAATCAGGCCTTTCAGGGCGGGGCATTGCTGTGGCTCAACCATTACCAGACCAATGTCACGAAGGTACAGTCGGGAGAATGGACAGATGAAATTACCGCCACGCACACAGGCTACGAACGGTTGGCCTGCCGGCATGAGCGCGCCCTGCATTTCGACAAGAGCGAAGACCGGCTGCTGATCAGCGACCGGATTGTAAATTACGGCACCCAGGACCGGCAGATCGAACTGATGTTTCACCTGCACCCCGATGTGTTTGTAACCCAGCTGGCCGAGAATCATTTTGAACTGCTCCAACTGAACTGCCCTGACCGGCTCGTACGGATTGACTTGCTGCCGTCGCTGACCACCACCATTCATCGCGGTGAAACCGAACCGGAGCCGCTCGGCTGGTTTTCCGAACGGTTCTACCGCAAACAACCGACATCGGTAATCCGGGCAATGACAACGGTGCCGGCCGGCGAAACCATTGATTTACAGAGCGTCATTCAAATACTCACCGTTTAGATCATTAACAAACGTAATTCCCTAAAGCAATGAAGATAAGTGTTTTTGGACTAGGTTATGTTGGCTGTGTCAGTCTCGGGTGTCTGGCCCGGAACGGGCATCATGTCATCGGTGTTGATGTCGATCAAACCAAAATCGATCAGATTAACCAAGGCCGGGCAACCATCGTTGAACGCGACATCAGCGGGATTATCGCCGAAGAATCCGAGAAAGGGCGTGTCCGCGCAACAAGTGATTATCGGGAAGCTATTCTCGATACTGATCTTTCCATTGTCGCCGTAGGAACGCCGTCAACGGCCAAAGGTCACCTGAATCTGCGGTATATTTTTAACGTGGCTGATCATTTTGCGGAAGTGCTGCGCGAAAAAACGTCGTTCCACGTCATCGCCATCCGCTCAACGGTTATGCCCGGCACCTGCGATAAAATCGCAACCCTGATCGAGCAGCGGACCGATAAGCTGCGCAATGTGGATTTCGCTGTCGTCAGCAACCCTGAGTTCCTGCGGGAAGGCTCGGCCGTGCGGGATTATTTCAATCCGCCGCTGACGCTGATCGGCTCGCAGTCGGAGCAGGCTACGCTGATGATGCGCAGTTTGTATGACTCCCTGCCGGCCGAAATTACCGTGACAGAGATTCAGATTGCGGAGCTGATGAAGTATGTGAACAATACGTTCCATGCGCTGAAAATCTCCTTTGCCAACGAAGTCGGCAATATCTGTTCGGCCATGGGGCTGGACTCGCATGCGGTCATGGACATTTTCTGTAAGGATACCCAGCTGAATATTTCGAAATACTACTTCAAACCCGGCTTTGCCTACGGCGGGTCATGCCTGCCCAAAGACCTTAAAGGTCTCCAGATGCTGGCGCACGACATGTACGTGTCCGTACCGGTTATCAACAGCATTCACCTGACCAACGATATTCAGATGCAGCGGGCCATCGGTACGCTGATGCAGTATGTTCACCGCCGCATCGGTTTCCTGGGCCTTGGTTTTAAGGCCGGTACCGACGACCTGCGCAACAGCCCGGCCGTAGCCCTGGCCGAATCACTGCTGGGTAAAGGGTGCTCGCTGATGATCTACGACCGGAACATCAACATGTCGAAACTGACCGGCACCAACAAAGCCTTTATTGACCAGCATATACCGCACCTGTCGCAGTTACTGGCCACGAGCGGCCGTGAGCTGATTGAGTCCTGTGATGTACTGGTGGTCTGCACGCCCGAAGCGGAGTTTGCCGACCTGATATCGTGCGTGAGTAATAAAGTGGTAGTGGATCTGGTGCGTTTACCGAAACTGCCGAATGCAACGAATGAATACATCGGTATCAACTGGGCATTGACGCCGGTCGAAGATGAATTACAAACTTATTAGATAACGGAATGACTACTCAGGCTGATTTTTCCGGTAAGCATATACTGATCATTGTCGAAAACCTGCCCGTGCCCTTCGACCGGCGCGTATGGCAGGAAGCAACGACTCTGCGCGAAGCAGGGGCCGAGGTCAGTATTATCTCGCCCATTATGAAAGGATATACCAGGCGTTTTGAGCACCTGGACGGCATCGATATTTACCGGCATCCGCTGGCAACCGAAGCCGACGGTGCTTTGGGGTATCTGTTTGAATATAGTTCAGCCCTGTTCTGGTGGACGGTGCTGGCGATCAGGGTGTTTGCAAAAAAACGGTTTCATGTGATCCACGGCTGCAACCCGCCCGATCTGATTTTTCTGGTAGCGGCAATGTTTAAGCCGTTCGGCGTGAAATATGTGTTTGATCATCACGACATTAACCCTGAGTTATACATTGCCAAGTTCGGCCGGAAGGATTTATTCTACCGTCTGATGGTGCTGCTCGAACGCCTGACATTTAAAACGGCCAGTTTCAGCATCGCGACCAACGAGTCATACAAAGAGATTGCCATCCGGCGCGGCGGGATGGATCCCGACAAAGTACAGGTGATCCGCAGCGGACCCAAGCTGGACCGGCTCCGGCTCACGGCCGGTAATCCGGCTTACCGTAAAGGTCGCCGCTACCTGGTCGGTTACCTGGGCACGATGGGCGAGCAGGAAGGCATCGACCTCTTGCTGCAATCAATTGATATCCTGACCCGGCGGCGGCAGGACATTCAGTTTGCCATTGTCGGCGGCGGCACCAGTCTGGAAACCCTGAAAGCCATGTCGGAGCAAATGGGCCTGACGGAATTTGTCGATTTCTACGGTCGCGTACCCGACGATAAGATGGTCGATATTCTGAACACCGCCGATGTCTGTGTGAATCCGGATAAATTCAGCGACCTGAACAACCTCTCGACCATGAACAAAATCATGGAATACATGGCCCTGAAAAAGCCGGTTGTACAATACGACCTGAAAGAAGGCCGTGTGTCGGCACAGGAGGCTTCGCTGTATGTCAGTCATAACAATGTCAGTGAGTTTGCGTACCGCATTGAATGGCTGCTTGACCGGCCGGAAGAACGGAAACGGATGGGCGAGTACGGCTACCGGCGTGTATTAAATGAGCTTTCGTGGGAATTTGAGCAGGTCAAGCTGCTGCGTTTCTATGGCCGGGTACTGAACCGAACGGTAACCGCCCGGGCCCAAACCCCTGTTTCTGTCGAGTTATGAATTACTTCATCAGTCCAACCACGGGCGTTCCGCCGGTTCTGATCACGACATTGCGTGAGCTGAACTTTCGCTTTATGCTGCTACAGCAGGGTGAACGGAATCCGATTAAATCAAAGGTTGGGCTGGGGCTGGATTTTATCAGAGACAGCTGGCACCTGTTCCGGCAGCGGAGAGCGTTGCAGGATTCCGGCGTTATTGTTGTCAATTCATACGTTGCCCTATCGGTGCTGTTGCTGCACCGGCTGGGACTGATCCGGTACCGGAAGCTGATCTATTTCGGCTTTTTTCTGCATGCACCGCGCTACTTCCCGCTGTTTCGCTGGTTGTTCCGCTTGCTGCTTACCGATCAGGATATTGTGCAGGTGTTTTCGCAGCATGAGCTGAATCTGTACCAGCAGAAACTTGGATTGAAAAAAAGCCAGCTGCTGTACGCTCCGCTGCCGTATCAGCCTGAGCAAAAGCCGGCTGCCACCTTGCTTACCGGCCGGCTGCCCGCTGAGTACTTCTTTGCCGGTGGCTACACCAACCGCGATTATGCTGCCCTCATACGGGTGTTTGCGCAGCGGTCTGAGCAGTTGGTGATTTGTGGCGCAAGTCTGAATGACGACCTGCCGACGGGAAAAACCTACGGTAACATCACGGTATTCCGCGACTTGCCACGGGCTGAATTTAAAGAACTGGTGGCACATGCGCAGGCGTGTCTGCTGCCCATTAAAGATGATACCGGTGCGGCCGGACAGTCGTTTGTGCTGGAGGCGATGGCTTTTCAGAAGGTAGTTATCGCCACGCAAACCCACGTCCTGACCGAACTGATTGAAGACCATGAAACCGGTTTTCTGCTGGCGGATATGGAAACCGAATTACCACAGCTGCTCCGCAAGCTCCGGACCGGTCAGGTTGATCCGGCACAGATGGGCCGGGCAGCATACCGCAAACTGGTCCGCGACTATTCAGAACAGGCATTTGCCGATGTGCTGGAGCAGACGATCAGACCTTATTCAGAACAACAGACGTATCAACAACAGTAACGGAATGATGAGCCGGAACACATACACGATGGTGTTTATGGGACTGCTGCTGACCGCGCTGCTGTTCCACTTCGGGGATTTGCAGGGTATATCGAGTGTGCAGAAAGCTGAAGCCCCAAATCACGTGCTGTTTTTTGCCCTGGTATTACCCGTGCAGATCGGCATCATGGCCTGGTTCGGCTACCTGCGCCACCTGCAGGTCTTTTTCAGGTTCAGGGTTGGTCTGAGCCTGTTTGTGCTGACAGCCCTGCTGGTGAGCCTCGGCCGCGACGATGCCGCATCGCAGGTCAGGAATGCCTTAAATATTATGCTGAGCTACATGGTTATTCTGGGCTTTTGCGCCATGGCTTATGCCATTGATTTCCGGAAGGTCATGCAGCTGATAGCCGTATTTGTGGTATTTGTCTTCTTACCGGCCACTGCGTTTACCCACCTGACCAAAGTCGGGCCGCTGGTGCTCTTTCCTGACCGGACAACCGACAACATGCTGCGCTTTGGCGGGATGCTTTATTACGCCCATACGGCGATGGTGCTCGGCGTGGGCGGCCTGTTTGCGCTCTGGCTGCTGCTGACGAGCGACGCCCTGAAAGACAAGATCTGGTACGGATTTCTGTTCCTGATCGCCAACGTGTTTCTGGTCTATACCGATTGCCGCAGCGCGTGGGGCGGGGTGGGTTTATCCTATATATTACTGGCCTTTCCATATCTGTCGTTACGGGCTAAATACATCATAGCCGGTTGCGTTATTCTGCTGCTACCGGCAGGCCTGCTTGGCAAGAGCCTGCTGGCCAAAAAGGTAGCAACCAACTATAATACCGAAAGCGACTTTCAGTTCCGGATGCGGATCTGGCAGTATGCCATCCGTGGTATTGAGCGGCAGCCCATCACAGGCTATGGCTCGAAAAGCTTTCTGGAGTCTGACCACAAAGCCACAACCGACCTTGACGAAGAACTCAACGACCCGCACTCGGCTACCATCGGGCTGGCCCTGCAAAGCGGGCTGCTGGTGGTTCTTATTTTTTATGTGCTGTTCGGCCAAATGGCCGTGCTGTGTTACAAACATGCCTTGGGCGCTTACTGGTCAATGCTGAGTTTGTGTGTGTTCTGGTTTTTCGTGCCGTTCTTCTGGGGCAACGTCTATAACGGAGCCGGTGGCTTTGTCCAGCTCTTTTTTCCAATCAGTTATTTCATCGGCCTGCTGCATCCCGACCTCTACCGGTCGAGGGAGCAACCGGCTGACTTGATAAAAACAGTAGTACCGAAGTCACAGCCAAACGCGTACAACTATGCCTGAACAACCCTTGGTTACGATCGTCACTCCTTCGTTTAACCAGGGGGAGTTCATTGGCGAGACGATTCAGTCGGTGCTGAACCAGACCTATCCGAACATCGAATACATCATTGCCGACGGTGGCTCTACCGATCAGACGCGTTCGGTGGTGGAGCACTTTCAGGGGCAGCCGGGCCGTCATAAGGTCGATGTATTTATTCAGGAGAAGGACCGCGGGCAATCGGATGCCATCAATAAGGGATTCCGGCTGGCTAAGGGAGCACTGGTGGGCTGGATAAATTCCGACGACATTCTGTATCCCGACTGCGTGGAACGAATTGTGGCCCTGTACCGGCAAAAACCGGATGGTGCGATTTACTACAGTACCCAAACCGACCTGATCGACCGGCAGGGCCGCGTGTTTGACGGGCGGAATATCCCGATTCCGGGCCGGCCGCATCTGCTGCACCGGAAGTACGACATTGTGCAGCAAGGGTCGTTCTATGCGACCTCGCTGGTACGCGAGGTTGGTTATCTCGACGAATCGGTGCAGTACTGCATGGATCTGGATTTATGGCTGCGGTTACTGGAGCGCGGGCCGATTTACGCCATTACCGACGGGCCGTTATCGGCGTTCCGGATCTGGGAAACGACCAAGACGACCACGGGCGGCAACCGCTTCCTGACCGATATCAAAACAACCCTGCTGCGGCACGGCGCTTCGCGCTGGTCACCGTCGGTGCGGCAGGTATATTACGAATCCGTTAAAGCATTTGTCAAACAAACCCTGATAAGCCGATGAAGATCGCCCATCTTACCTTCAGCTTTGAAACCGGTGGTTTGCAGACCATGCTGGTCGATATACTGAATGAGCAATGCCGGCAGCACGAGGTGTCACTGATTATTATTAATGATTTCTATGAGCAGGCACTGATTGACGAAATTGACCCGCGGGTGCGGGTGTTCTGCCTGAACCGGAAACCCGGCAGCCGCAACCCTATTCCGTTGCTCAAACTAAACGGGCTGTTATACCGGCTTGATCCGTGGGTGGTGCATTGCCATAACAACGAGCTCATCGGGCTGCTGGCTCCGCACTGGTACTCGACCTGCCTGACGGTGCACGATGTAAATTACCCGAACCGGTATTTTACTAAGTACGATAAGGTGTTTGCCATTTCCGAAGCGGTAGCGAATGACCTGCGGCAGCGAACCGCCGTGACGCCGGTCGTTATTCCGAACGGCATTAATGTCCGGCATATTCCGGCGCGGGACCCATACCGTGCTTCGCCGGTTTTCCGCATGGTGCAGATCGGCCGGCTGATGCATAGCAAAAAGGGGCAGGATATCCTGTTGCAGGCGCTGGCTATTCTGGTGCATCAGCAGGGCATGAACCGGCTCCGGCTCGATCTGATCGGCGAAGGAGAATCACTCGACTATCTGAAGGAACTGGTCAGCTCGCTGGATATCGTCCCCTATGTTTCGTTTCTGGGCCTGCGCAGCCGTGAGTTCATCTATGCGCAGTTCCGGAGTTACGATTTGCTGGTACAGCCATCCCGTTATGAAGGGTTCGGGCTGACTGTTGCGGAAGCTATGGCGGCCGGTGTACCGGTACTGGTATCCGATATCGAAGGCCCGATGGAGATCATTCAGCAAGGGGTATTTGGCTGGCACTTTCCGGTGGGAGATGCTGCCGCCTGTGCCCGTCAGATTGCCCATATACAAGCGGTGTATGAAACCGAAGCCTTCCGGCAGAAAATCCGGTTTGCCAGGGAACATGCCCAAAAATCGTTCAGCGTTACGCAGACCGCCCGTCAGTACGTAATGGCTTATTAACCAAAGTCTTCTATCCTATATCAACGATAAATAAACGATCATGAACTTAGCAACGAAAGATCAGACCTGACAATATGTTGACCGAACATCTGACGAAGCATGTGCTGCTGACGGGGCCACACCATGTGCATAACAGGGGTGGTATTGGGGGAGTTATTGCCATTTATGCACGCTATTTCAGCCCTTTTAAATGTCTGGCATCCTATCGCCCGTTTAAAAACAAGCTGTTGTATATACCATATTTTGCGGTGCAGTACACCCGTTTCTGCTGGCGTTTGTGGCGGGATAAAGACATTGAGATTGTCCATATTCACGGGGCGGCAGAAGGGAGTTTTTACCGGAAATACCTGCTGTTTAAGGCAGCCAAAGGGTTGTTTAACCGCAAGGTCATTTACCACATTCACAGTGGCAGCTTTCTCGATTTTTACATGAGCCGTTCCTCGCGCGTGCAGGGATGGGTACGTGAAACGGTCGAAGGCAGCGACGTGGTCATCTGCTTGTCTGAAGGCTGGAAACGGCTCTACACCCGGCGGTTTGCCAGGGCGAATGTGATGGTATTGCCTAACGTAGTCAGTCCGCCCGTGGTGCCGGTCAGCCGGCAGCGGACGGGTCCGCTGAAACTGCTCTTTCTGGGGCTGATCGGCGAGCGTAAAGGTATTTTCGACCTGCTCGACGTGTTCTACGAACACAAAAAAGAGTGGGCCGGTAACATTACCCTGACCATTGGCGGCAACGGCGAAACGGAGCGGGTGCAGCAGACTATCCGCGAATACGGACTGGAGGACATGGTGACGTTTGCCGGCTGGGTATCGGGTCAGAAGAAAACCGAATTGCTGCTGACGTCGGATGTGTTTGTACTGCCTTCCTATAACGAGGCATTACCCTTATCAATTCTGGAAGCCATGAGCTATAAAATGCCGGTGATTTCAACCCGCATTGGCGGTATCCCCGATATGGTCGTTCATGATCAGAACGGCTTTCTGGTAGAACCCGGCGACCGTGATGAGATTTATGCCTCTATTCAGCGGATGCTGACCGAAAACGGGCTGGTCGAAATGATGGGCCGCGAATCGGCGCGGATGATCCGTGGCTTTTATCCGGAAGCCGTTTTTACGCAGCTGGCGGAGATTTATAAAAACCTGCTGACACCAGGGGTAGTACCAGCCGGTGTCGGCAAACCTGTTAATAACCTGTGATGCTGAGTCTTGTCATTAACACCTATAACAACGAGAGCGATATTGCCGACTGCATCCTGAGTGCGCTGCATCTGGCCAATGAGGTGGTCATCTGCGATATGTACAGTACCGACCAAACCGTTGCTATTGCGACATCGCTCGGGGCAAAAGTTGTCTATCATAAAAAGGAACCGGTAGCCGAGCTTGCCCGGTATACGGCTGTTTCAGCCGCGTCAGGCGAGTGGGTGCTGGTCCTGGATGCTGACGAGCGCATGGCGCCCCAAACGGCAGATAAGATACGGGAAGTGATCACGCAGGCGTACGATGCCGTGTTCCTCTGGTCGAAAAATCTCTACTTCGGGGATTACGTAGAACACGGGGGCTTTTTTTATGAGCAGGTACGGCTGTTCCGGAAAGCGTTATATCTGGAGACGTTCGATGACTCTGAACTACGGGCGCACCGTGGTTTTCTGCGGGTGGCTGAGCTGGCCAAAGCGCCGTTACATCTCGACAAACGGTATTTCTATTACCATCTGGCGTATCCGACCATCGAAAAATACGTGGTAAAAACAATCGGATTCTATGCGGATGTTGAAAGCCGGTATGATTATGAACACGGTATGCGCTTTTCGAAAACGCGTCTGGTGTATCAGCCGGTTAAAGATTTTTTTGTACGCTACATACGAAAACAAGGCTACCGGGACGGCACGCGGGGGTTTATCCTCTGCGTATTGTTTGCCCTGTATGGTTTTATGAAGTGGGCTAACCTCTGGTTTCTGGAGGAGCAGGCAAACGGGACGACAGCCTCCGTCCCTTTGCCTAAACCCGTTTTAACGAAGCCTTAAATCTTAACTTTACCACATAGTCACATAGAACATATAAGAAGACAGCAAATCTTTAATTATCTATGAGGCTATGTGGTAAATAGTTGACTATAAGGCGTTTGTGCTTTGTCTGCGTTTTAAAGCAAAGCTATTGAGCCTGTCAGAATCAGTTTTACCGCATGTCTGATAAAAAGACGATTTTACAAAATATTGCCTGGACGGGCGGCGTACAGGTTGCCAACCTGGTATTGCCGCTGCTGACCCTCCCCATCATTGCCCGGATTGTGGGCCCCGAAAAGCTGGGGGTTATCAATTATGCCGCTGCCATTGTTGCTTACTTTACGCTGGTCGTCAACTACAGTTTTGACCTGACCGCTACCCGGCAGGTGGCGCAATATCAGGACGATCCGGATAAGGTTAATCACCTGTTCAGTACGGTGCTGTATACCAAACTCCTCTTGTTTCTGGTATCAAGTATCGGTTTCGGGCTAGTATACGGGCTGATGCCCAAATTCAGCGCCGACGGGCGGGTAGCCCTGTTTTCGTACCTGATTACGGTTGCGTACGTGATTACGCCGAACTGGCTCTTTCAGGGTATGCAGCACATGCGGCAGCTGGCCTTATTTAATCTCCTCTCGAAAGTTATTTTCACGGTGGTAATTCTCCTGCTGGTCCGGCAGGAAGCCGATTATTTCTGGCAACCGCTGGCCATGAGCGTGGCGCAGGTTGTGGTGGGCGTCGGGGCATTTGCCTATGCGCTGGTCCGGTACGGCATCCGGCTCAGGGGCTGGCACTGGCCATCGGTGCGGGCGTCGTTGTGGGAAGGTAAAACGGTGTTTATGACGCAAGTAACGATGAACCTCTACACGACAACGAGCATTGTTATTCTTGGTATTTTCCAGAATGCAGAGCAGGTCGGGCAGTACACGGCAGCCAACCGGCTGATTGGGGTGGCGCAGGCTCTGCTGTTTTACCCGATCAACAACACGCTGTTTCCCTACATCGGTGCGGCGTTCGGGCGGAGTCAGGCGGAGGGCGTTGAGGTGGTGCGGCGGCTGATTCCGTTTTCGTTTGCCTTCGCGTTTGTGTATAGCCTGAGCATTTTTGTCATGAGCCCGCTGGTGATCTACATCATCTACGGCGAGCAGTTTGCACCGGCCGTACTCGTGCTGCGGATTCTGGCCTTTCAGCCGTTTATTGTCAACTGCAACTCGTTTTTTGGCATTCAGACCATGATCAACCTGAAGATGGATGCTGCCTTTTTCCGGGTAACCTGTCTGGCGGCTGTGGTCGGTGTAACGCTGAATGCCGCAATGGCTAACTGGTTCGGCTACATCGGTACGGCGTTTTCGCTGGTGTTCATGGAGTTGTTTATCTGCACCTGCCTGTACATCAGCCTGAAACGGGCCTCCATCTCGCTGCTTGACGGCCGCTATATGAACTGGCACTACCTTATAAGCTCCACGCAATCCTTTTTTCAGCGCAAACGACCGGAAGTGGTGTAGGGGTAAGGGAAGGGCATGTCAGCGGAGCTATCCCCCTCTGGAAAGAGGCGCAGGAAACAGTAAGTGCCGGAAAGCCTTGACGGTTATGCTGGCGGAGCTGTCCCCCTTTGGAGGCTAAGCTTGTAGGGGTTTTGAAAAGTAAGGCCTTGGCTGGATTCGAACGTCATGTACCCCACCCCAACCCCTCCCCTTGAAATAAGGAGAGGGGCCTTAGAGCTTTGAAACGCATCCCCTCTCCTGTTTTTCAGGCTGGGCCGACGATTCAGGAGAGGGGCAGGGGTGAGGTAAAACACGACTAAAACCCTTACAAGCTTAGCCTCCAGCGGGGGACAGCTCCGCCAGCTACTGTTTGTGTGATGAGATTTAGTGTAATCCTGTTGAATGCTTGCAAATAAATAAGAAAATATAAATATGTATTTTGAGGCTTATAAAGCGATATTATAAAATTCGTATGAATAAGAAATCTGAGATATAGCTAAAAAATATTCATGAAAACGGTGGCAATGGTTTTACTGGTAGTCCTGATGATAGGTAGGTCGGCTCTATGTCAACGTGATTCTGTAGCGAACGAAAACCAGATTAACTTAAACGTTAACGTGATGCACTTAGGGTTGAGCCACGAGAGGTTTAATTCTATGACGGATCTGGATCGTATGCGATGGGTGCAAAACCGAATCCGCTACTTCAAAGAAAGCGGAATTGAAGAGAAACCTGCGGGAAAGGTAGACTGGCAAGATGCTGACAAAAAGTATAAAGCGTTTATCAGTAAGTACGCCGATGACCCTGCAACAAACGTTTTTCGTGGGTATTACGCACAGATACTTTTGGTACGCTATGGGGTTCTGGAAAGCGGCAATAGTGATGCAATTACATATTATGTTGATGCATTACTGGCATCAGAGTCAAATTCCTTACTGGTTCTGGTCGCTGCACTAAAGAAATTAGCGGGCAAAATTCCTGCCAGCGAATTAAAAGATAGGGCTGCCAAAGGCAGAATTATGGTAAGCAGAGTTGTTAAAGAAAGTGAAGAACGCAAAGCCGCCGCAGCAAAAAGAGCAGCGGGTAAAAACGATGGCGGTTTTGGCAGGTGGCTGGAGTTATTCGAGATAAATTCAGATAAGCTCACATTAGCACAGGCTGAGCTAGAGCGTTTATCTAATTAGACGAAATGCTTTTCATGGAAAGTCTTTCGTGGAAAGAAAGAATATACGCCCTCACCGCTGCACAATTTTCTTCAGTGGCCCGGCGATGGACAGACGCAGGGTGCCCTGAGCCGCGCCGCCCCGACCGGCAATCTGTAAGGTAACTTTATCATTGGACGGCAGCCAGTTCAGGGAGGCAGCGTTGCCGGTCGTGAAGTCGTTACCGACGACGGCCATGTTGGGGGTATCACTACCGTTCTGGCTGACATAGCGGACCACGTGTGTGGCAAAATCACCGACGCCGTTAACGGTACCGGTTGCATCGGCAGTAATCATGCTGCCCGCCCGCGAACTGACGGTAATGTCATAAAGGGCGCCATCGTTAGCCGTAGGTATCTCGCGGCTGAAGTTGAGCTGTAAATTGCCCTGCGCTGTGGCCAGCTCATCGGCCGTTTCATTTTCGTACAGAATATGGCCATTCGGATTTGGAAAAGGCTTGAGGTTGCCCGGTACGTATCCGACACTGTGACACCGACCTATCTTTACCATCCCGACCGATACCGAATAATGGTTGGAACCGATATTGAGATAACTCACATTACGCGCCCGGATACCCCACTGCCCGTACAACTGATTGCCCGTAATCTCGACACTCTGCAACCCTTGGTTGTCCGGGTTATCGTCGCGGTTCGGCAGGTCGAGGAAGACCGACGTGTCGTGAATGATGCCAAACTGATTCCCTGTCATAATCAGGGAGTTGATCGTATAGTTGCTGTTTGTTGCCCCGACATAAAGGCCGTGAACGGTACAGTTTTCGATGCTGTTACCGGTGATCAGGAAATCAGAGGTCTGCACACCGGCATCCGGCATCAGCCGCAGTCCGTACTGCCACCGTGAACCGCCCGCCCAGTTGATTTTATTGTTCTGGAACCGCAGTCCGCCCCCGCTTTGCCACTGAATAGCGGCAACCGGCGAGCGCTCCTGCATGTAGTTGGTCACAAAATCGGTGGCGGTAATGCTCATGTCGCCGATGTCGGCCACCTTCGTATTCCGGATCCAGATACCGTAATTGACCGGATCAAACACCGAGCATTGATTTACTTTCCAGTAAATGCCGCTTTCGACGCTGATGTTGTTAAAGAAGTTAATGAACGACATCCGGTTCAGTATTGTCCCGTCGGCGTCGACGATCCGCAGACCGCTACCGGCAGTAGGGTTCGCCGTGGCCGTATTCTCCAGCGAAAAATCTTCGAAAACCACGTTTTTGCCACCGGCCTCGACATTGATCAGCGTATTGGTCAGTGAGGTAGTAATGAGCCTGGTAACGCCCCGTTCGGTCGTGGTTGCCTTACCGGCTCCCCGTATCGTCAGTGCTCCGCGGATGTTGACCGTCTTATCAAGCCGGTACGTACCGGCGCTCAGCAGCAGAATACATTGCTGATCAACGCAGTCATCAATAGCCTGTTGCAATAAGGAACTGACATCGGCAGCCCCCGATTTATCGGGTTTGTACCGGTCAAAATCGACCATGCCGGTCAGCGTAACCGTTTCAATGACACGGTTTTTACAGGACAGTATGCCCGTCATCGATAAGATGACCAGCGATATGGAAACGAGAAACGGGTAAAATGCCTTCATGGGCGTCAATTGCTTTATACTTGCTTTAAGCGTTAGGCTTCCACCAGAAACCATCAATTACGGTCAGTCCGTGATCGTGGCTGAATGTATGCAGACCTTCCAGATCAGGTACTAGGTCGGGCGTAGCAGTCCGGATCGTTTCTTCCTGGTAGTCTGTTTTCGTCAGCACGGTAATGCGGTTCAGATTCAAGCCGTAGCCATACATACCCGAACTGTTCTGCGAAGGTCGGTACAACTGATGCTGATGCTGAAAGATGCGGCCGGCCGGCCGGCCACGGCGAACATCAGACACAACCGGATTCTTCGGATGGGGCGTCCAGGGGCCGTTGAACAGGTCGTTGGTATAAAAAACGGACAGCTCGTCCCACGGCTTCAGACCTTTGTCCGTTTCGGATGCAAACAACCACCACGTATCATCGTGATAGAGCACCGTGGCGTCAACGGCCTGAATACCGGTCATGAGATTACCGGCAAGCTCCCATTTCATCGGGAAATCGACACAGCGGTAAAGCTCGATGGTCTGGTTGTCCATCGTTTCCGGTATCATATAATACGTCTCCTGCCACCGGAACACAAACGGATAGGACAGGTGATACGGTCGTTCCAGTATGCGCTCCGGCATGGTGTAGCTACCGTCGGGTTTCAGTTCCATGACCGAAATATGGGCTCTGGATGCTCCTTCGGGCAATTCTTCCAGAAACACATACCAGCGGTTTTCATGAAAAACAACGTGGGGATCGGCCCAGAACTGCATGCCTTTCGGAGGCATAATGCGGGTAAACGCTGCAAAATCAGTTGCCGGATTCAGGTTTTCGAAACGGTACAGTAAAAACCACTGATCCTGAAAACGGGACCGCTGACGTATTTTCCGGACAATGGCCTGGCTGTAACGGGCAACCAAACCGATGGATTGTGAAAGGGAAACGGCCAGTCCGGCGGGTATTTTATCGGAAACCGGTTGCTGGTCAGCCCATCGCCGGAACGCGTCGGGGCCGGTCCGGTGCAGCTGCTTCAGGTTCCGGAGAATCAACTGCGAGGCCCGCCAGCAAAGGTGGTTGCGTGTCAGATGCGGCGAAACCGGATGCGTCGATACCCACGATTGGGCCAGCACAACGGAACGATTGCCGGATGCAGCCTGCATTACCAGCCGTACTTCGGCAACCGGCTGACCGTGACTGGTTTCCTGTACGCCTGGTAATGACCAGGGCTGTCCACCGGCTCCGCAAACGGCCCAGACGCCTGAAGTCGTTTCCGGAAAAACGATAGGAGAGGGCTGCCGGCGAAAGTCAAGGAGTACATCCGGCGTATACGAAGCGAGATTACCGGCATCGTAGACCGGCAAACCGCTGAGTGTCCTGACCGCGAGTGCATCCGGTTGGGTATTGCGGGCAAAAGCGGCGTGATCGAGCCGTGTAAACAAATTAAACAGAAACGAATGAGGTGCCGAAACCGGTGGCGGTGCCACAAGAACAGAAACCGTAGCTATGTTAGCTGTCAGCAGGGCTTCTACCAGCGCGTGCTGCCAGTGCGGCACTTGTAAGTTATCCAGAAGCAGACCAACCCGTATTTCTGACTGCATACGTAACCGTTTGTGAATAGATAGATGTTTACTTATAAAGATTAGAGTGACTTGTCTTATATTTGATAAGCGTACGACAAAACTAGTTAACATTTTCTGACAAAATGCGCTGTCTGATCCACAAACTTGTGTTAGTTCTTTTGCTGAGTGTCTGCTTTGGCTTTCTGACCATTGCGGATACGGAAAAGCAGCAAAAAGAGCCGATGCGCTGGACTACAGTAGCTTCATTGTCAGCTAAAACCGGTATTGATGAGCAGTGCTTTACGCGGACGGTGCTGGCCGATCATCTGGACGAGCCGATGGAGCTGGCTGTGGCGGCCGATCAGCGCGTGTTTTTTATTGATCGGTATGGCGCTTTCCGCGAATATAATCCGAGCCATCAGCAAGTCCGGAAATTAAATCAGCTGCCCGTGCTGACCGATCGGGGGCTTGGTTTGCTGGGACTTGCATTAGCCCCTGATTTCAGCCAGTCAAAACACGTATACCTTTACTATACGCCGCGTAGCGAACCGCTCCGGCAGCGGCTTTCCCGATTTACACTGGGGGATAGCCTGCTTTACCACACCGAAAAGGTCTTACTAGAGATTCCATGGGAGGTCGAAAACAATGCCCATACCGGCGGCTCGATGGCCTTTGACGAAGCCGGTAATCTATTTTTGTCTGTCGGTGATAATACGGCAGCTTTTGTGGAGGATGGCTACGCATCGATTGACGAACGGGTTGGCCGCACCATCTATGACGCTCAGCGAACGGCCGCCAACAGCCGTGATCTGCGGGGCAAAATCCTGCGCATTCATCCGGTGCCCGATGGAACGTATACCATTCCGGCGGGTAATTTATTTGCTCCAGCCGATGGCCGTCCGGAAATTTACATCATGGGTTGCCGGAACCCGTACCGGATTACGTATGATGCAGTCACTAAACGACTGTTTTGGGGGGAGATTGGCCCTGACGATGGTAAAGACGATTACCACGGCCCGCGCGGTTACGACGAAATAAATATGGCAACGCAGGCCGGTAATTATGGCTGGCCCTATGTAGTGGCCGACAATCAGCCCTATCGTGCCTATGACTTTACCGAAGACCGTTTCGGGGCGCTGTTTAATCCGGCTCAGCTGAGGAATTACTCGTTGAATAACACCGGAACGCATCGGCTCCCGCCCGCACAACCGGCCCTGATCTGGTATCCGTATACAGAGTCAGAGCGGTTTCCGTTGCTGGGTGAAGGGGGGCGCGCCGCCATGGTTGGTGCCGTTTATCATGCTTCGTTATCAGGTAAAAAAGGAGCCGTGCCCGCTTATTACGATCAGGCCTTGTTTGCCTTTGACTGGATGCGGAACCAGCTGACCGCTATCTGGTTAACGCCGCATGGGAGCTATCAGCGCATGGAGCCGTTCATGGCCGGAACGGTATTTAATAAACCGGTTGATCTGGCGTTCAGCCGCGATGGGGCTTTATACCTGCTGGAATACGGGAGTGGCTTCTGGCACAAAAATGCGGATGCAAGCCTTGTTCGGATTGACTATAACCTGAACGCAGGCTCCGTACCACCGGATAAACCCTTACTGGCGTTGGCCGGTGCCAAAGGGCAAAGGCTGATTAATCAGAGTGATTGCCGGAGCTGTCATGCGGAAAACCAGCGGATGGCCGCCCCGTCTTTCCGCGAAATAGCACACCGGTATCAGTATCGGAAAAGCCTGAAGGAAAAGCTGGCGGAAAAGGTAATCCGGGGCGGCGGGGGCGTGTGGGGTACCCATACAATGAGTGCTCACCCGCAGCTTGATGCCGCCGAAGCCACTGAAATGGTTGATTATATTTTGTCGTTGGGCGGTGAGGGGGGATAATGAATAATGAATAATGGGCGTTCCGGCTTTCGGTGTGGATAGAAGCTGAACCCCATTATTGACAGTATTATTCATTACACATTATCCATTACATTTTATAGCGTCAGCTTCGACGCTTCGACCGGTGTGCCCCAGAACAGACTGGCCTGCCGCCCGAATTCTTCGGTTGAATCGGTTGTGTAAAAGGTCCGTTTACCTTGCTTGCTGCATTGTGCCTCCATATCGGGGTGCCGGTTCAGGTAATCGGCCAGGCTGTTGGCAACAATATCGCCCTGGCTCAGTACCGTAATCTGCTCCGGCATAAAGGCCTGAATTTTAGGTAGTAACAGGGGGTAATGCGTGCAGGCAAGCAGCACGGTATCGATGGCCGGTGATTGGCTGAGCAACCGGTCAATGTGTTGACGGACAAAATAATCCGCTCCGGGGCTGGTATGCTCACCGTTTTCGACCAGCGGTACCCACATCGGACAGGCTTCCTGATAAACGGCTATATCCGGAAAAAACTTTTCGATTTCGACCAGATACGACTCTGACGTTACGGTTCCGCGCGTAGCCAGAATACCAATGTGTCTTGACGGGCTGTATTCGCCGATGATTTCGGTGGTCGGCCGGATAACACCCAGTACCCGCCGATCAGGTGCGAGATGCGGCAGGTCCAGCTGCTGAATATTCCGCAACGCCTTGGCCGAAGCCGTGTTACAGGCCAGAATAACCAGCCTGCACCCCATGTCGAACAGATGCTTTACACATTCCAGGGTGTATTGGTAAACGGTGTCGAAGGAACGTGTGCCGTAGGGCGTGCGGGCGTTGTCTCCCAGATACACATAGTCGTACTGCGGCAGTTTGCTGACGATGGATTTGAGAATGGTTAACCCGCCATAACCCGAATCAAAGACACCGATCGGTTGGTAATCACGCATAACACTACGCCTGTTTAGGCCGGAAAATCTTAATAACGTCGCTGTTACAGGTCAGATAAGGTCCGCCGATCAGGTCGATGCAGTACGGAATGGCCGGAAAAACCACAGACAGGCATTGCTCAATGGCGGTTGGTTTACCGGGCAGGTTCACAATCAGTGTCTGGTTACGGATACCGGCGGTCTGGCGGGAGAGGATGGCCGTTGGTACGTACTTCAGGCTTTCCTGCCGCATCAGTT
Source organism: Arsenicibacter sp. R0_47 (assembly GCF_057652235.1). Classification (NCBI taxonomy): domain Bacteria; kingdom Pseudomonadati; phylum Bacteroidota; class Cytophagia; order Cytophagales; family Spirosomataceae; genus Arsenicibacter; species Arsenicibacter sp. R0_47. Next base: position 261,722 of record NZ_JBYFCJ010000003.1, read on the forward strand.
CGCCAAAGCCGGGGAGCATTTTCTGACAAACTGCTTCGGTGGCCTCGGGTGTGACGTCGCGCAGGGCAGGGCCCGTACCGCCCGTCGTCACGATCAGGCAGCATTGGTGGTTGTCGGCCATATCAATCATGGCCGCCGACAATTGGTCCTGCTCATCGGGAATGACGCGATAAACCGGCTCCCAGGCCGAGGTCAGGTATTGGTTTAGCAGAGAGACAACGGCCTTGCCCGGAATATCTTCGTAGATACCGGCGCTGGCGCGGTCAGATACATTGATAATGCCAATTCGGATGTGCATACTGAAAAAGAAAAATGCTGTATGCTACAACGGGTTATCAGCCTCTGTAGCATACAGCAGTTATGAAAAGCGCTTTACGCTGCTTAAGGCTTACGGCGTTTAACGGCTAAATCGTGTGCCGTGTCATAATACGAACGCAGGTTACTCCAGTCAAAGACCTCGGCAATGCTTTCAACGCGGTTCCGCTGCATGATCCGGTCGCGCTGGCTGGCCCGGACAAACTTGAAGAGGATGTTGGCCAGCTGATCGGCGGCCTCGTTGAACGTCTGTGACCGGCGGTTAACGACATAAATGCCGCGGTTTTCATAATCACGCATAATCTGCATGATAAAATCCCCGAAGCCCGACTGGTCGCTGGTAACGGTCGGAATGCCGCGCACAACGCATTCCAGCGGGGTATAGCCCCACGGTTCGTAGTAGCTCGGGAAAATACCGAGGTGACACCCACGGACAAACTGACCGTAATCAAGCCCGAACAGCGGGTTGGTTGAGGCAATAAAATCAGGGTGATACACCACTTTAACCCGGTCATGGGCATGATTCATCAGGCCGCACCGCCGGATATAATCCGTCATGGCATCTTCCTGTACCAGATCGTGGGTTACGAAGCTTGGCAGTTTTTTCGTCTTCCAGCTCTGAATCGTACGCCGTAACCGGAGCCGCCAGTATTCGTCGACAAATTTGTTGAGATCCGGCATGGTCAGATCGCTGGACGCTGCCGACTCCAGGAATAGCTTTTCGCCGACCTGCTGCTCGATGTTTTTCGCCGTATCACGAATTTCGTCGAGCAGTGCCCGGGTATGCAGTACATCGGGGTTGATCGAGCGGAAGGGCTGTTTGGTAACCATGAACATCACGACGGTCATGTCCATGCCCGCTTCGCGCATCCGCCAGTTGAGTCGGGCAAGGGCTTCGAGGGTTACGTCGTAGCCTTTGTTGACAAATTCAAACCGTCCGGATGTAAAGAAGTATAGGGTCTTGTCAAGATCGAATGAATAATTCTGGAAGAAGTGGCCCATCACAAACTCGTGAATATTGGCCTTGAACTTGACGTGCAGGTTCTGGAACTCGTGGGTTGCCGCAAACCGGGTCACGTTGAGGCCGTTCGGCAGGATCAGGTCCGGATTCCGGCCCAGAAATACTTCACATTCGCGGGCAGTCACATCGCTGACGGTCGTAAAGACGTGGCATTGCAGGGCCGATAGCCGCTCGATAGTGGCCTGGGCTTCGATACCGTAGTTTTTAGCTTCTTTCTGCCAGTCGAAGAAAGGCAGTTTACCATAGAATCCATCGACGTTCTGTGCCAGATAACGGCCCAGCATGGTGGCATGGGTGGTAAATACGGTAGCAATTTTGACATTATCGCGGCGCAGGTCAGGCAAGCCCGTACTGGCCATCCATTCGTGGAAGTGGGCGCACAGGTCGACCCGCTTCGCGTGGTCGTCGGCCAGCAGGGTCAGGAATACACGGACCATTTCTCCGAAACCGATTACCTGATTGACCAGGTCTTCGACATTCAGCGTGGAGAGCTGATGACGTTCCCATAAACCTGCCTTAATGGTGTTGAGTTGCGCCATAATGCTCTGAACGTTGAAGAGCACGACCCGTGGGCGACCGGTTACGAGCCAGTAGCCGTATTCAACTTCATAACCCATCTGGCGCATTTTCCGGACCGTCTGCCCGATTTCGGTTTCATCCGAATCGGTAATGGGTTCAAATTCTGCCGCTGCTTTTTGTGGAAAATATGGACCTAATAAAACGTAATTATCATCCCATTTTTCGACCATCGCCGGTACCTTCGACCGGATCACAGTGTAAATGCCGCCTACCTGATTACAAACCTCCCAGGCGATTTCGAGCAGGAGCTTACGTTTCGATGTTGAAAATACTGATTCCAAGGTTCTAGGGTTTGCAGTTTAGACTATGGCTTACCTCTACTATTGCTATATTGAGTAAAATGCCGTAAAACTACTAATCCGGCCAACGACTTACTCAAAATAAAAATATTATTTACTGAAAAAATTATACAACGTATTTGCCAGACGCTAGGCTTTAAGGCCCGTTCGGGGGCAAAAACAAGCCTTTTGTATGCGTAACACTAACAAAGCATAGTTTAGGTTCAAAACTAACTATGATTTAATAAGATCAAATGCTTTTAAGTTGTTTATTCTGTTCCTCACAAAAGGTATTTTACTCCACAGATTTGCTCTGTTTTTGTTAAGTTAACCCTTTTGAAAGATAAATTTATTTAATGCTAAGTCATTGATTACGTAGAAGCTAATTCCGGATAGGCCGTCTGCTGACTAATTTTTAGTGCTGTGGTATATTTTTAGTAAGTGATGTAAGTGAAACAGTGTTACAAATCTACGTTATGATAAAAAGAACCTGGGTAGTGGGCTCGCTCATTGCGGCAACTATCAGCCTATCGTCTTGTGCATCTATGGAAAGCTGGCTCTACGGCGATTCCGATAAAGCACGTAGTGATCGTCAGTCAACATCAGAATATGCTTCACGGGATGACCGCAACGCGCGTGACCGTGATGACCGTATGGCCCGTAGTGACCGCAATGCAGATTCAGACCGTGATATGGAGCGTGATTCACGGCGCAGTAATGACCGTTCTACTGACTATGACCGAAACAATACACGAAATTATTTCCGTAACGGCGACCGCGACATGCGCCGCAGCGATGAGGATCGCAGCATGAACAGTGATCGCCGCAGTGACGACCGCCGCAGTGACGACCGCCGCTATGATGACAGCCGTTATTCCGATAACCGTTACGACGGCCGCCGTAGCGACGACCGCCGCAGCGACGACCGCTACTCAGATAGCCGCCGTTACGATGATAACCGGTATGCTGATAGCCGTAGCGACGACCGCCGGTATGACCAGCCGCGCCGTATGAACGATGACCGTGGTTATACAGACGGATACGCTTATGGTTACCGCAGCGATGATCGCAACATGAACAGCGATCGCCGTTATTCAGACAGTCGCCGGTATGATGACAACCGTTACAGCGACAGCCGGTATGACGACCGTCGTAGCGACGACCGGCGTTATGATGATCGTGATATGCGCCGGAATGATGACAGCCGTCGGGAAGACAACCGGTATGCTGATACTGATAACCGCCGCGACGATAACCGCAACGGTTTTTTAGGAGGCTTGTTTGATGGCCGCAACCGTGATCAGAGCAATCGCGACGACCGTGACCGGACATCAGAAGACCGCTACGATAATGACCGGAACAGCAACCGCAATAATGACAGCCGTGGCAGTGACAGGTATACAAACGAGCGTCGTTCGCTGGCTGACCGGATCGACGAACAAATGGACAAGCTCGATAGCAAAATTGATAAGCTGAAAGAGGACGTCAAGGACGAAAGCCGTCGTGACCGCAAGGACCGCGAAGAGAAAATTGACGAGCTCGAAAAGAAACGCAGCGATTTGCGCGACGCCTACTATAAGGTTCAGCGCTCATCGGAAGAAGACTTTAAAAAAGTACGCCGCGAAACAAATAAGGTTGTCGACGACGTAGAAGACTGGTTTGACCGTGCTGCCGATAATGTAAAAGATGCGGCGAAGGACGTAAAAGAAGATTTAAAGAAAAAGGATTAGCCCAATTTATATCCACCCGAAACGGTGTCGGCCTTTGGCTGGCATCGTTTTTTTTATGCCCTGACGTAACTTAGCGGCCAACAAAAAACGGAACAAATGGCTTTGATAAAATCTGTCCGGGGCAAAGCGCCTCAATTCGGCGAAAACTGCTGGTATGCCGATAATGCAACCATTGTTGGTGATGTAACTATGGGCCGTGATTGTACGGTGTGGTTTAACGCCGTGATTCGGGGCGATGTCAACAGCATCACCATCGGCGACCGGACCAATATTCAGGATGGTGCGGTGATTCACTGTACGTATCAGAAACACCAGACCATTATTGGCAATTCGGTCTCCATTGCGCACAACGCGATTGTACACGGCTGCACGATCGAAGACAATGTGCTGATCGGTATGGGTGCTATTGTCATGGACGGGGCTGTGATCGGGGAGGGCAGTATTATCGCTGCCGGTGCCATTGTAACCCAGCGGACCATTGTGCCGCCGGGCAGTATTTATGCCGGTAATCCGGCTAAATTCCTCAAAGCCGTTTCACCGGAACTGGGCGAGGTCTTTGCGCGGACGGCCAATAACTATGTGATGTACGCCGAATGGTTTAAAGAATAGATTATACCTTTTCGGTCTGCTGCTCCCGCATTTCTTTCCGGGCGTTCAGGTAACCGCGTACAACGGTGAAAGTCGTAATACCCAGGAAGAAAATGATAATCCAGTGTACGTAGTTGATCAGACCCGGAAACCGCTCGCCGAAGTAAAAGCCGCTGCCAACCAGTGTCATGACCCATACAGCTCCGCCGATGATGTTATACAGCATGAAATAACGGAAATTCATGTGGATAATGCCGGACAGGATAGGGGCAAATGTCCGGACAATCGGCAGGAAACGGGCAATCACCAACGTCCGGCTACCATACTTATCAAAGTACTGGCGGGTGGTTTCGATGTGTTTTTTCTTAAAGAAAAGGCCGTCGGGGCGCGCCTGGATGCGGGTGCCGAAAAAGTATCCGGTTCCGTATCCGGTCAGTGAACCCAGCACGGCCGCCGCAAAAATGCAGCCGGCCAGGAGCCAGAACGGCACCGCCAGGAGCTTGGTACCGGCAAATACGCCGGATAGAAACAGCAGGTAATCGCCCGGCAGGAAAAAGCCGAAAAAGAGGCCGTTTTCAACAAAAATGATCAGGGTAATCAGCACGAGGCCACCGGTGCGGATAATTTCTTCTGAGTTGAGCAGGTACTGAAAAAAGCCGATAAGCTGATCCATGTAGTTGACAATGATTGACTGATTAAGTGATTGAATGATTGAATCGCTGACGCGTTTAATTCAATCATCCAATCATTCAATCAATCGCAATTAAAGATATTCTGCCAGCTCGAGCCAGCGGTCTGATTTTGCGGTCAGCTGCTGGTCAATTTCTTCCAGCTCGCGGGCCCATGCCGTAAGCTGTTCGTGATGACCGCCGCTGTTTAACTGATCCAGAACACCGGCTTTGCGTTGCTCCAGGTCCTCAATTTCTTTTTCCAGGTTTTCGTATTCCTTCTGTTCTTTAAACGAAAGCCGCTTTTTGGCCGGCTCCGGCGACGGAGATACGCTGCCTGTTGCCTCTTTAACCTCAGTAACAGCCTTTTGGTTCTTTGCTGCCGCCGTACCTGAGGATTCGGTTTTCTTCGGCTGGTTATCGCGCCAGTCCCGGTAATCGGTGTAATTGCCGGGGAAATCGCGGACTTTGCCTTCGCCTTCCAGCACAAACACGTGATCGACAAGCCGGTCCATGAAATAACGGTCGTGGGTAACGATCAGAATGCAGCCGGGGAAGTTGAGCAGAAACTCTTCGAGTACGTTCAGCGTCGTGATGTCGAGGTCGTTGGTCGGTTCGTCGAGAACCAGAAAGTTCGGGTTTTTCACCAGCACCAGCAGCAGTTGCAGCCGCCGTTTTTCGCCGCCGCTCAGCTTATGGACATAGTCATACTGCTTCTGCCGGTCGAACAGGAAGTGGTGGAGCAGCTGACTGGCCGTCACGGTTTCGCCGGTGGCCAGCTTCATCACTTCGGCTACATCCTGCACTACGTCGATCACCCGCTGATTTTCGGGGATATTAATATCTGACTGGGTAAAATAGCCGAAATTGACCGTCCCACCGGTAGTGATCACCCCCGAATCAGGCCGCAGTTTGCCGGTCATCATTTCGAGCAGGGTGGTTTTACCCATCCCGTTTTTCCCGATCAGGCCTACCCGGTCAAACCGCTTGAAGGTATAGGTAAAATGATCGAGCAGGACTTTGTCGCCAAACCGCTTCGACAGATTTTCGACCTCCATAATTTTGCTGCCGAGGCGTGAGGTGCGCAGGTTCAGGTCGAGTTCGGCCGCGCCGCGTTTGCCGCTTACCTTATCCTTGAGATCATCGAACGCATCTTCGCGGTACTTGGCTTTGGTGCTGCGGGCTTTCGGCTGGCGGCGCATCCATTCCAGCTCGCGGCGGAACGTATTACGGTTCTTATCAAGTTCAGCCGCTTCAATCGCCAGCCGTTCGGCCTTTTTCTCCAGAAAATAGGCGTAATTGCCTTTATAGCTATACAACTGCCCGCCGTCAAGTTCGACAATCTGGTTACAGACCACATCCAGAAAATACCGGTCGTGGGAGACCATCAGCAGGGTACCGTTGCTGGTGGTCAGGAAGTTTTCGAGGTACTCAATGGCTTCCAGGTCGAGGTGGTTGGTCGGTTCGTCAAGGATCAGCAGGTCAGGGTTCTGGATCATCACCCGGGCCAGTGCTACCCGTTTACGCTGCCCGCCCGATAGCGTCCCGACGGATTGTTCAACGTCGTGGATACCCAACTCGCCCAGAATCTGCCGGACCTGCGCCTCATAATCCCACGCTTCGTGTTTTTCCATCAGGACCATGGCCCGTTCCAGCTCGGCCGGATTGTTGTGGGCCAGCGCTGTTTCGTAGGCACGGACAGCTTTCAGCTGCGCACTTTCACCGGCCAGAATCAGCTCCATAACCGTGAGTGCATCGTTCAGGTCGGGCTGCTGGTCGAGATAGCCAACGGTAATGTCCTTACGGTGGGAAACGAGGCCGTCTTCCGGCGGAACGATACCCGACAGAATGGACAATAAAGTAGTTTTACCGGAGCCGTTGGCACCGACAATGGCAATTTTGTCGCCCCGGCTAATGCCGAAGTTGACGTTCTTAAATAAAATCCGGTCGCCGTACGACTTGGCTATATTTTCGGCTGATAGGTAATTCATCGTATTGTTAATTCTCCGGACCACAAAGCCATTAAGCAATAGGCCGTATAAGATAAACGCTTTGTGTATCTTACATTTCTTAGTGCCTTTGTGGCAAAAAGCTTTTCAAGTACACAAAGTTAGTCGATTCGGCAAAGGAAATATGCCGTGATTTGTGCTTTAGTAGGATAGAACAACCGAATGCCTCTGAATAATGAAGCAATTGACAAAAAAAATGATTGCCGTGCTGGCCATAACAACCCCACTACTGGTGCAGGCACAGAACTCAACGGAATTTAAATCGTATACCCAGGCGATTGGCGGCAGTAATCAGTCGTATGAAATGGTCGCTATTCCGGGCGGCGAATTTATGATGGGAAGCCCTGCCGGCGAGAAAGGCCGGGGTCAGGATGAGGGGCCGCAGCACAAGGTTACCATTGAGCCGTTCTGGATGGGTAAATACGAAGTCATCTGGGACATCTATGATCTCTTCACGACGAAAAATATCGAGAAGGAAATGGCCGCCCGGTATCCGCAGGGTGCCGATTTGTCGAAAACCGATGCCAGCACCCGGCCTAGTCCGTCGTACGTGGATATGTCGTTCGGCATGGGACGGGCGGGCTATCCGGCTATCAATATGACACAGTATGCCGCCATTAAATTCTGTGCGTGGCTGTATGCCAAAACCGGCGTTTTTTATCGCCTGCCCACAGAAGCCGAATGGGAGTATGCTTGCCGTGCCGGTACTAAAACGGCCTATTCATTTGGCGATGATCCGAAATTATTACCGCAATATGCTGTTTTCAAGGGGAATAGCGGATCCGCATACAAGAAAATAGGTACTAAGAAGCCAAATCCCTGGGGACTGCACGATATGCATGGCAACGTGCTGGAGTGGACGATGGACCAGTACATACCAGACTATTATGCCAAAAAAGCGAAGGGTACGGTGAACGAGCCGTGGGCACCGGTGACGATGCTATACCCGAACAGCACCCGTGGCGGTTCATGGGATGACGAACCGGCTGATCTGCGCTCGGCGAAACGTATTCCGTCGGATCCGGCCTGGAAAGTACTGGATCCGCAGAACCCTAAAAGTGACTGGTGGCTGACGAGTGCCTCCTTTGTTGGTTTCCGGATTGTCCGGCCGGCCAAAACACCGAGTAAGGAAGAAATCGCAGCCTACTATGGTATTAAACCGATTAAGGATTATTGATTTTGTTTTGACAGGATTACGGGAAGATTGCTGTAAATCATGTAATCCTGTCGCAAATATGTTGTTGACATGTCCGGAGGTTGCAGATCATGCAATCCTGTCAGAAACCCACTTACCGGGATTGACCTAAAAAAAGCAAGAATAGCAATTTTTGCGGATATGGTGACATCGGCTGTGCAATGTATTCGCTGCGGTGTAATTTAGGGGATGTCATGGGCACCTGACATTTATCCGGTTCAGGTCATGGCACATACGTACGATATACGCCGCTTCGGCACCTATGACTATGAGGGTACTTACCGCCTGTTTTTGCCTGCTGCTCTTGTTGCCGGTGAAACTTACAAAGGCACAAACAACGGAGTCTACAGGCTGGGCCCGTTTCCATGACACAACGCTTGATTCACTGATTAATCTGGGCCTGACAAACAGCCCGAACCTGAAAGCGGCCCTGAGCCGGGTCGAAGAAGCCCGGTTACGGGTGCAGGTTGCTCAATCGTATTTGTCGCCATCGATCCGTTCGGGTGCAGTTTTATCGACGCAAAGTCTGTCGGAATACCGGCCGGTATCGGTGCCGGTAACGTCGGACCGGCTGGCGCGGGTCCAGATGAACACCTTGCAGATACTGCCCGTTGATGCGTCGTATGAGCTTGATTTGTTTCGCCGGATACGCAACGGGGTAACGGTGGCCAGTTTACAAGTCCAGGCATCGGAGGCCGATTACCGGTCGTTCCGGCTGGTGCTGGCGTCGGAGATAGCCCGTGTCTACTGGCTGGTCCGCGCGAATGATGCCGAACAGGCCGTTTTTCGCCGCAATGTGCAGACCCGCGACTCAACGGTCGGCATTATCCGCGAGCGCTTCCGTGTCGGGCTGATCAATCAGATCGACGTGCAGCGTGCGGAAACGGATCTGGCCCAGTTGCGGGTACAACTGCTTACCCTACAGCGTGGCCGTGCAGAGCTGGTCAATGGACTGGCGCAGCTATGTGCGCAGTCACCGGCTCAGTTTACATTGAGTGCGGGTAGTTTACCGGCGGCTTACCCGACCTACCCATACACAGACATTTCTGTCGAGCTGTTGAAACGCCGTCCTGATCTGCAACAACTTGACCGGTTGACGCAGGCAGCCGAAACACAGGTGGCCGTCACGAATGCCGCCCAGATGCCCCGCGTATCGGTCAATGGTACCGGCGGGCTGTTGTCCGGCCGGATCGGGCCCTGGTTTACACCGGGCAGTGCGACTTATCTTCTGGGCATCAATGCGTCGGTACCGGTGTTTGAAGGAGGCCGTAACCGGCAGAACGTCAGCCTTGCTACTCAGCAGGTTGAAACGGTCCGGCAGACCTACCAGCAGCAGCTTCAGGTTGCACAGCGCGAAGCAGAAACCGCGCTGGATAACGTACAGATTCTCCGTCAGCAGATTGACGCCCAAACGCAGACGCTGGCGCTGGCCCGCCGGACTGAGCAATACAACCGGGAGTTATATATCCGGGGCCTGACCACCTACCTCGAAGTACTGGATGCGCAGCGGACAATCCTGAACGTGGAGCAACTGCTGGTGCAGCTGCGCGGGCAGGAGGCCGGCTATACGGTTGCGTTACTGCGTGCGCTGGGCGGAGATTTTTAGGACCCGTATACAACAATAACGCCATGATTGCACAGACACCGAAGCCACCGTATTACGCTGTTATTTTCACCTCTGTCCGCACGGACATCGACGACGGGTATGCCGAAACCGCCAGCCGTATGCTGGAACTGGCAAGACAACAGCCCGGCTTTCTGGGCGAAGAAAGTGCCCGCGACGGGTTGGGGATTACGGTGTCGTACTGGGAAAGTGAAGAAGCCATCCGGCACTGGAAAAACAACGCTGAACACAAACTTGCGCGTGAAAAAGGCCGTAAAGACTGGTACGAAGTCTGCAAAACCCGGGTTTGTCTGGTACAGCGCGATTATGATTAACGGCTACCTTTTTGGGAATCAGCCGTACGTAGTGGCTTCTCGTTAGAATTAAGTAGACTAAATTCCGCAGTATAAAAGGAGATTTCAGGGCGGTGGCGCTTTGGATAGTAAGCAGGAAAAAGACATTCTGCACGGATGCCCTGTGTTCTGCTCAACTCTCCAAATTCTTAGCGCATATGATGAACGAATCGAATCGTCGCGAATTTCTGAAAGCCTCCGGATTACTGACCGGTAGTGCTCTGTTAACTAGCTTACCTTTTGGTCTTCAGGCAGGAGGTTTTCACCATTCTGTCGATGACACGATTAAAGTTGCGTTGATTGGTTGTGGTGGTCGTGGGTCCGGAGCTGCTGCTCAGGCACTGAACACGAAGCAGAATGTGAAGCTTGTTGCGATGGCCGACGCCTTCCGTGACCGGCTGGACGAAGCGTATAGCAACCTGAGCAAACGCCGTGATGCTGCTCAGAAAGTAGACGTACCGGAAGACCGCAAATTTGTCGGATTTGATGCCTACAAGCAGGCTATTGCCCTGGCTGATGTGGTTATTCTGGCGACCCCTCCGGGTTTCCGCCCGATGCACTTTGAAGAAGCGGTTCGTCAGAACAAGCACATTTTCATGGAGAAACCGGTGGCTACCGATGCGCCGGGTGTCCGGAAAGTGCTGGCAGCGGCTGAAGAAGCGAAGAAGAAAAAACTGAACGTGGTAGTAGGGTTACAGCGCCATTACCAATACAACTACCGTGAAATGATCAAACGCATCCATGATGGTGCGCTGGGTGATATCGTTGGTGGTTCAGTATATTGGGTAAGTGGTGGTGTCTGGGTAAAACCACGTCAGCCGAATCAGACTGAAATGGAGCACCAGATGCGTAACTGGTACTATTTCAACTGGTTGTGCGGTGACCATATCAACGAGCAGCATATTCACAACATCGACGTAGCAAACTGGGTAAAACAAGGGTATCCGGTATCGGCGCAGGGTACAGGCGGTCGTCAGGTGCGTACAGGTAAAGAGTACGGTGAAATTTTTGACCACCATATTGTTGACTTCGTCTATGCCGATGGCACAACCATCAACAGCCAGTGCCGGCACTATGAAGGTACGTACAGCAAGGTTGATGAGCAGTTTGTGGGTACAAAAGGAAAAGTAGACTCATTCGGCCGCAACAGCGTGCTGAAAAAATATAACGGACAGGCAATTTATACGCACCCGAACGATGCGAAAAAGCCGGATCCGAACCCGTATCAGGTTGAGCACGACGAACTGTTTGAGGCCATTGCCAAAGGCATGTATAAGTTTGCCGATGCCGAAAACGGGGCAAAAAGTACGATGACATCGATTATGGGCCGGATGGCAACGTATTCGGGTAAGATGGTAACGTGGGACGAAGCGATTAATTCGCAGATCAACCTGTTCCCTGACAAGCTTGCGTGGGACGCCATGCCGAAATTATTGCCAAACGCCGATGGCTTCTATCCGGTAGCTGTGCCGGGTAAGACGATTACGGTGTAATAGACCCCATCCCAAACCCTTCCCCTGAAGACAGGGGAAGGGCTTTTTTTACGAGCGGAGGACCGCCCCTTAAGTCGTGTCACCACTATATCACTGCTTCGGCGCGTATTTCTTCATCATCTGTTCGACCATTTTCTGCCGCTCGGCAGGGCTCATTTTCTCCATGGCGGCCGGATCGAAACCTGCTTCTTTTTTATACCCCGCCGGAATACTGAACAGCGACGCCGCTACCGGTTTCGTGTTGTAGCTCACCATTTCCATAACCATACTACCGCCGCGCATTCCATTGGTTTTCGTTTTTACGAAAAAGCCCTCCGCGTTATTTTTTTTGAGTTCGTTGTAAAAACTGTTACTGCTCATCGCCGGATTTGACCGCCAGTAGGACATCATCTTTTCATAGCCCGGAATATCTTTGCTTGTCCAGACCTCCATGTTGGTTTTGTCCATCGTTACCGACAGGTGCTTGCAGCTTAGGCCCTGAATGGTTTCGGTGCCCAGCACCTTAACGGTTGCTTTCACATCTTTAGTAGCCGACGGGCTGACGGTGGTTTCCGTATAGGACTTGTTGGCATCGTCCAGATTATACATCACATTCGGTTTACTGGCCGGCATCAGGACAGTTTGCTTAATTGGTTTTCCGGAACCGGGCATAGGAATGTTGGCTTCTACACGTGTACTTCCGTTCAGGAAATACATAGTACTGGTGCTTGTTATGGCTTTTTCACTATTACCAAGGGTTATTTTATATTGAATAGTACCTTGCTGCGCAAAAGCACAAACGGAATAGAACAAAGCGGTTAAGACGGAAAATAGCTGTTTCATGATGACAAAATAGTTTGTGCCTAAATGTACACGAATTGCCGGTTTGGTAGTCCGGAAACTATTTAAACGGTCATTACCGGAATCCGGGCGACTGCCAGCTGCGGATGTTGCCCTTTTTGTTTTCAATAATATACAGTTCAGCACCCGGGAAGCGGCGCAGTAACCGGCGGCTTTTCTTCCATCCGGCCACGCTGAACACTTTCGTAAGCGCATCGGCATGGTAGCCTTCCGGCGCCTTTATCGTAGCCCGGACAAAGTGACGCAGGCCCAGGCCCGAGCGCGGATCCATGATATGAGAATAGCGCCGGCCACGGTAATTCAGGTAGCGGTACGTATCGCCGGACGTTGTGATAGCCGCATTCAGCAAGTTCACTGTTAGTGTATCCGTATCGCCGGTTTTGCCGGAACCAACGTCAATCCGCCAGGCGGCTTGTTGCGGAGGAGCATTATAGGCAAGGATATCCCCGCCAATGTCGAACAGTGCTGCCTGCACGGGAAACTGTTTAATTACCAACAGCGCCTCATCGATGGCAAAACCCTGCCCGATGCCGCCGACGTCAAGCCGCATATTGGGCCGGTTCAGGCGGATTGATTGTCTGGAAGTGTCGAAGTCAAGGTGCTGATAACCAACGGACTTTCTGGCCTGTTTTCGCTCTTGGGCAGACGGAAACTGATTCCGCCGGACAGCCCGCCGCCAAAGCAGTGAGAGTGGCCCGATGGTCGGGTCGTAGCGGCCACCGGATGTGCGGGCGATGGTAACGGCTTTGGTCAGTACATCGAATAACTCCCGCGATACCGGCACCCACTGTGCCGAGCCGCTGCTGGCCGACAGCCGGTTGATTTCGGAGCCATCGAGGTAATCGCTCATGATCTGGTTGAGCGTATCCATACGTGCCGAAACCGCCTGGTACGCTTTATTAGCCGTCAGGCTATCCTGCGCGTAGAGAATTACGTTAAATTGCGTCCCCATCAGTCCGCGCTGGAAGGTAAAGCGGTTAGGCTGGGCAAGCAGGGTCGTGCCTGACAGGGCAAGCCAAAGAAAAAGGGCCTGTCCATAGCCAGACCCTTTGGTATGTATTCGTCGAGTCATGTGCCGGTATAAGCACAGGACGCGGTGGGATTTACTTATTGAGGAAGAGTTTGGCGCCCTGGCCAAGGGTTACTTTTCCGTTGTTAGTATAGTTAATCTGGAAGGCCTGGGCGATGTTGTTGACAGGGACTGTAATTTGATGACTAACCTGCAATACGTCTGAAGGCTGAGGGATGCAGTTACAAGACCAGACAGTATAATCGTTCCAGCTGCCGTCTTTAATGGATTGAATCGGTGCTTTTTCAAATGCATAAGTTGAAATAACCTCCTCCCGTGTGAGCGCCCGGTTATAAAACCGAAGCTCATCCATATCGCCGTTGAAATAATACGACCAGCAATCCATGCCGCCAATCAGAAGATCAGTCGTGTTGCTGGCGGCGAAATCGATGGTTGCGCGTGCTTCAGCGACAGGCCGTCCGTTGATATATTTTTGCAGGTAATGGCTGTTTGCATCGTATGAGATGGTTACGTGCATCCACGTGCCGGGCGAATAGGTTAAAAAGTTAGATAGCCACGTGCTGTACCAGGTACCTGATGAGAAGTTCAGCGTATTTGGTTGAGTGGCAACCATAACGGAATACAGCCAATCGCGGTCGCAGTTTTTAGCGAAGATTGTATGAACGCCGAGCTCTGCCATTGCCCCCGTATCACCATCCCGCCCAGCCATCGATCGTAGCCGCACCCACCCGCTGAACGAAAACCCGGTTGAGAAAGTCAGCGAAGCATTATTGGTAACACGAATTTTACTGCCATCCGTAAACTGAAATGCGTTATTCGCATTACCTTTACGGTCCGGTACAGAATTGATTGTGCCAAAGACGGTTCCATGATTATTTTTACCGCTGGCATCATTGGCATTGCCGTTGAACGGGTAGTAAGCGACAAGGCCTGATGTGGGTGCCTGAGCGAAGAGGGTGGAGGTTGTGAGGAGGAATAAGAGCAAAGGCGCGAATCTTAACATAAAGTTTATTAATAATATAATTGTTACAATGATAAGTTAAGTTTTTTATATGGCAAAAAAAAAGAAAGTTGTAGTACAGCTAAAAGGAGGGTTGGGAAATCAAATGTTCCAATATGCAATTGGGAGATCAATGGCCATCCGTAATGATGCGGACCTGTATTTTGATTGCTCAGTATTAAATAATAGAAAAAAAGTATCAGATTATACATTCAGGGAATATAACTTAGATATATTTGATAATATCAGTGGTATTATTGCAGATGAAAGTAATGTTCCTCAATTTTCCTCAAAAGCAAGTATTAGATCGAAATTATTTAATGTACTTCATTATATAAGGTTGAGATTTTCCGGATTCAATTACGTTTTTGAGCGAAAGTTTAATTATAATAATAAACTATTTAGGAATGATTCGTCAAAAATTTATCTAAACGGATATTGGCAGTCATATAAATATTTTACTGAAATTGAAGATTTGATAAGGAGTGAGCTAACGTCATTTAAGTTTGTTAATAGGAATTTATCATTAATAGATTCACAAATTAAAAGCTGTGATGCTATATGTTTACATATCCGTCGGACAGATTTTCTTACCACAACTTTACATAGTGTTGTCTCCGAAAATTATGTAAATACAGCTGTTAAAATAATTGAAGGTAAGGTAAAAAATCCTATTTTTTTTGTCTTTTCTGATGATCTTATTTGGTGTAAAGAACATATTAGTATACCTTACACTACAATTTTCGTTGAAGATAGCTTAGCTGGTGAAAAAGCTGAAGGCCATTTTTATTTAATGTCACAATGTAAACATTTTATTATATCCAATAGTACGTTTAGCTGGTGGGCAGCCTGGCTTTCATCTGCTGACAAAAATAAAATAGTAATTACTCCGGATAAATGGTTTAATAGTTCTATTATAGTGGATGATTTAATTCCTCATAATTGGATAAGAATATAAAATAAATAATTCAAAATAACCGATGGAGAAATTTAATGAAAACCCTCTAGTAACTGTTGTAATTCCAGTACACAATGCTGAAGCGTTTTTAAAGGAAGCTATTGAAAGTATAATAAATCAAACGTATACTAATTTGGAGATACTCCTTATAAATGACGGTTCTACTGATAATTCCTCTAAAATTATAGCTGAATATGCTTCATACGATCAAAGAATCAAGGTAATCACAAATAGAAATGCTTTAGGGTATGGGGGAGAAAAAGCATCTAATGAAGCCTATAAAATTGCAAGCGGAGATTTTATTGCTAAGCTTGATGCTGATGATGTTGCAATGCCAGATCGATTAGAAAAGCAAATTCAGTATTTAATTAATAATCCGGATATCTTTCTTGTTGGTAGTTGGATGAAGATAATAGATCAAGCTGGAATTGAAAAAGGAAAACGAAAGTACCCAGTTAATAATGAAGATATATTGAGGGAATTCTATTTGAGAAACTGTATAGGTCACCCTACTATTATGTTTCGAAATAAAATTATACCTGATGATTTTTATAAGTTGAGATTTAAAGCTTTGAATGATTACTATACCCATTTTTTACATATGCAACAAGGGCTTAAAATGGCGAACATTCCTGATTATTTAGTTAAATATAGAATACATAATAGTAACACAACCTTTTCTCGATTAAAAGAACAATGGATGGTAAATATGGAGATAAAAAGGTATATTGATAGCAATATTAGTGTTTATTTTAGATACAAAACATTTATATATCTTATTGATGCATTTATACGTTATATGCCAAATAAGTTAATGTTTATTTTGTTAAGACTTCGTAATCAATTTAATAACTAGTTTTTGGCTGTTTGGTTGGGTGCATTTTATTTTGTCGTAGTAGTTTTTGTTCTTAAAGGGCTTTCTCATAAAATCCCTCTGAGTCTCAAAAAGTCAATTAGCTCGGGCACTTGTTCAGTAAACTGCTGGAGTTGAGCTGCCATGTTAGGTGGATTTAATATTCATAATATAATCATTTTTAGTGTATTAAGATTCGATAAGGCCTGGAACAAGCTACTTGATTTGCTGCCGTAGTCATCCTCTGCTAGAACTACATCCCGCCTTTAGTGAAGCCCCTCTAACGACCAGTGACATTGAATGGCATCGTAAAACGAATCCGCTTCCGACGGACTATTCATAGCGCGGTTGGTCACAAAATAGCTCACCGTCTGAGCTATTTCTATACCCGTCAGCGTTTTACGTACCCCTGTAACAACCACTACTGTCGTTAAGCCCACCGCTTGTCCAGTGTCGGATCCGCCAGCGTGTAACACCGATAGGTACGTTGGGCGATACGCCCATGCCCGCGTACTGGCTCATCGATCTGCTCAAAAGCGGGCTTTTGTAGCAGCGTTTGAATTAGACACAGCCGCCGTAACAGCCGTTGATTGGTTGAGGTTAATGAGGTATCTATCCGATGCCTTATGGATAGATACTAGGAGCGAAGATGCCAAATGTAAGGGGTCGAGTACAATCTTTTTGTTTGTCAAATCATTGTCTTTCACTAGTCTAGCCGCTCGCTCTGCTTCTTTCCGTTAATAGGCTTGTGCCACAACAGCCTGAGTGTGGCTCACGACCGAGATACACACCTCCCCCGTTACTGGCCTTTAGCGATAAATCCCCGCAATTTTTTGTCATCACTATTGAGCCCGTCGGCAAAGCCTTCAGGGAGGGAAAACACATAGTGCTGTTGAACCTGTTGGGCTAGCAGCATATAGTTCACCCGAGTGAGCAGGCGCGGTAACTGACCTGTTTGGCTGGTGTAGTTAGCGTCCGCGGAGGGCGTCAAAATGGTTTTTCATATCCGCTGGATAGCCAGGAGATTCCCATCGCATCCCCCAGCAGGGCCATAACCACGCCCATTAGTACCAAAGGCAGCGAATGTTTTTTACCTCGGCTCGGCTGTCTCCTTGCTTCAGGTCAGGTTGTTGGTTGGGCAGATCCATAAAGCCCTATCTTGGTGAGGGCAAGTAGCTGAGTGCATTGGTGTTGTCATTTTAAGAAGCCTCAAAACTAAGCACTTAGCTTACTTGCTCGCTTTTATGAGAAAATCCTGATTGAACAATAATTCGTAAAGTACCCAAAGAGTTATTGTTTAGCACTAAGTGTTACACACATAAAATGTCTTCTTTTCCAATTATTAGAAAAAAAGTTTGGAGACATTAAAACAAAGCTAATTGAAAATTTTAAGAATCGATACTTGTTTAACGTGTTTACAGCAAAAGAAAAAATTGGGGATTTCGGTTGCTCAATTACTTGTTCATTTGAATTTAATATTGTAGTTCCCCGCATTAGGCTAGGCATAATTTTTGACGCATCGAAATGCAACCAATTGTAACCCGAAAAGTCCATAAAACCTACGTTCATTTGCAGGTTTTCACCAATTATTTTAAATGAATCTTCTGATAACCAGTATAAGTGGACAGGAGGTAGGTCACATTCCCATACGGAGCTTTTAGGAAATGCACTTTTGTTAGGAGTTGTAAGTATAATCTTTCCTTTTTGTGTTAATAATTTTTTTAAACTTTCAATAAAAATGACTGGATTTGAAATATGTTCTATAACTTCTGTTAGAATAATAACATCGTATCTTTCATGATCATTTTTTGCCATCTCATTTATATCTGCACAGCGGTAGAAATTACCATATGTTTTTATTGCCAGTTCAATAGCTTTTTGAGATATGTCAATACCTGTAATATCAAAACCTGCTCTCTTAAGAGAATATGTCAGATACCCTAATCCGCATCCAACCTCTAAAATTTTATCTGTTTTTTGAATATTACCTAATTTAATAGAGTTTTCTATAGCCCAATATGCATCTCCCTCTTTTGCTAAATATTTTAGGGGGTTTTCTTGTGTAAGTACAGCTTTACTATACTTATGATAATATGCATAATTCGGAACATTTAGTCCATTTCTATAGATCGCGTCATATATTCCAGAATCTACTTCTCCTGGTATTGAAAAATTAGTATCACAGGTTGAACAATTGTATATATCATATACTTTATTTTCCTGATAACCTGTAAGTCCCTCTTTAATTAATGTAGCTATTGAGCCACATATTTTACAATTCACTTCTGTTGACATTTTATAAGTCTTTGAAAACTTGATAATAAGTAAATAAAGTAATTAACCAACATTTACTAGTTTCTGAGTTAATGAAGCATAATCTTCTATAATATTTTGCCAGTAATATTGATTCCTTGCCTGCTTTTTCCCTTCAATTGAAAGGGAAAATCTTAATTGTTCATTTTGTAATAATGAAAGAATTGAACTTTTTAATTTGTAGAAATTTTCATACACAACTCCTCCTTTGAACTCTCTTATACATCCAACATTTGGAGCTATAAAAGGCAAACCTGCCGCCATTGCATCAAGAAGCATTAATGGCTGACATTCTGTTTTGGTCGCCGTAACGAATAGTGTCGAATCTAAATAGGCCTCATAAATATCATCTCTTACAATATTATGCATTATATACACGTTGTTAAGATTCTTTTTTTGTATTTGCCTTTCTAAGGACTTACAGAATTTATTCTTTTCTCCACCAATAAATACTAATGCAGTGTCTATCAAAGATAATTCTTGAAAAGCTTTTAAAATAATATCTTGCCCTTTAGATGGTATATAGTTTGAAACACATAATAGAATATTAGTTTGTGTTATTTTGTATTTTTCTCTGAAACTTGATTCAGATTTTGTTTTTGTATACAATGTGGACGTACATCCATTAGCAATGACTGTATAATTCTTTAAATTTAATTTTCGAACCATTCTGACATCACTAAATCTAACCTTATCATCTATACTACTTAAAAACACAAAATGCGAAAAAAGTTGCATTTTATTTTTCAATGTCCAAGCGTAGGGACGATATAAAATCCATCTAATAAAGCCCCATAAAGATGCTGTTAACCAATTAAAAGATGTGCCGTGACTTACTAAAACTACTGGTGTTTTAAGGCTAGAGATTAATGGAAGGATTAGCTCAGACGGCCAAGATTCCCAAGCATGAACATAGATTAAGTCATAATTGTTTTTCTTTATAAATTCCTGGTACTTATTTATTTCTCCTCTAAATGGATTAACTAGTAATCCATTTCCAGTAATTTTAAATTCATTTATTTTAATATCATCAATGAATTTATTTTCTCTTTTATTTGAAAAGGTTGTGACTACTTCAACATTATATCCTTTTTTAGATAAACCGATTGCATGTTGATAGGCAACATAGGATACACCATTGGTATCTGGTGGAAAGGTAAATGCCACTATGAGAATATTCATAAAATTGGGCGCTTTGCATTACGAATAGCTTCTTGACGATTCATTGCTGTAATTGTTTCATCAAGTTTCAATAATCTTTTATAAATAATTATTAAAGCAAATCCCAGTATAAAAAAAAGTAAATAAAATATCAAATCAACGCCCCGTCCTACATTTAATATTAACGCAATGTTAGTAGTAATTCCGGGGGATAATATAAAGAGAAAAGCAAGTAAAAGCCCACTAATAATAAGGAGCCTATAATAAAGCTTATTATGAAAAAGTTTAATGGAAGCCACAGTTAGAACTATGGCTAAGCTTAAGAGTAGATATTGTATAGGTGACAACATATCCTGATTATCTAAGATAACGATTGACCAATAATTCAAAAAGTATATTAAATGAATTTGTCCATGACTGACCTTTTCTAATGCTATGCTCTGTGTAAATAATTTGAGTGTCTAGTTCAGCGTACGATAATTTATTTATATTTATTTGAGATAGTATCTCGGTTGCGTGAGCCATTCGATTTTCCTTTAGCCGTATAAGCTTGAGACTTTTTCTATTCATCACTCTGAAACCATTATGTGCGTCTGTTAACCACATACCTGTCATAAGACCATTTAGTAATCTTGCTATTCTAAGAATTAACCGTTTAAATGGAGGAACTAAGTTAGTATGCTCTCTTTTTATAAAACGTGAACCTAAAACTATGTCTAAATTCTCATTTTGGAGTTTATGAATAAAACGCTCAATATCATCTTGGTTATGTTGGCCATCTGCATCGAAGTGAACAGCTATATCTGCTCCTTCTTTTAAAGCAAATTCCATTCCTGTTTGCAGTGATGCACCTTGCCCAAGGTTTATTGGATGCTTTAAATAATATATTGGCAAATCACTTATCATCAGGTCAGTGTTGTCCGTAGATGCATCATCTACGACAACAATATTATATTTTCCATCTAGACCCAATATCGTTTGTCGTATTACAATTCCTTCATTGAAAGAGGGAATAATGATAAATACTTTAGAAGTCATTGCGTTTATAAATTCTTATGTTTCCCATCTCCGATAATAATGTCATACATCTAACTTCAACTGGTTGTGGAGCTTTATCAAAAACAAAATATTTTGTATTCAATATTTTTAGTTTTGGGGAGCAACCATCCATTGCAACAGTGTAAGCGTCTTCATACGGATTAAATATAACAACTGAATCTTTTCCATCAATGTATGAGCTGTAAACGACATGAGCAAATCGATTATACGCTGAGTCTCTCTTTGCTTGTGGATCCAATACTCTCATCGTTTTATAATCAGGCATGTATTTCATACCGCTTAGCTGGTTTGCTCCTGTTGCTGTAACTATGTATGTAAGGTATTGATTACCAAAAACCGCCCATCTGGCACTTTTATCCTTCTGATGTATTTCATTAACTTTCTGATAAAATGCATTTTCTGTTATCGGAGACATTCCAATACCGATTGGATTTATTTTTAGGCTTGGTAAGGTAAACACAGCTAGTAAACCAGCTACAATTATTTCTTTCCCTGCAAACTCAATATAAGGTACTAGGAGTGAGTTTAATACAATAAAGAATATTGTTGGGATAAAAAGTTGATGAACTTTATAATACCCTTGCGAATCTGTTATATTCAACCAAACTGCATAAAACATGAATATTACAATAAACGCAAATATTAAGAAGCTGTATTTTGAGGGTAGTTTTATTTTATTCTCATCAATATAAGCTAAGTATAAGACAGCCGTAAAAACATTTGCTATTCCAAGAGGAACTTGAGTCCTACGAGTAGGACTCATATCAATCAATGTTAGCTTCGCTAGAAAAGAAGGGAAACCTACTTCTATCCATATCATTAGTATTGCAATAAAAGCTATTAGCATCGTCAATAAGGGATCTACTTTTTTTTGAGTGCTAAAATATGCGATACAACAAAGTGCAATTGTAGGTGTTAGTGTTACAAAGTGTGATAATTCACATATATTCATCCAGCCTTTAGGGATAGATTGTTCTGATAATAACCATCCAGAAAAATATTCTGACAGCCAGTTGGCTACAAAACCTGTTCCTCCTGTTTCACTACGACGTCCGGGATATACAGTATTTGACATTATCTCAATTGTAGACTTTGCATCTTTATAATAGAAATATAAAATTGATACAATTGTGATTAGAGATAATGTTAAAAGCAAAATTTTGTAGCCTAATTGATTAAATAATATTTCTTTATGAAAGTTCCTCCATAAAAAGCCAATCAATAGAATAATTAGCATGTAACCGATTGGGACTTGATATGGAGGGTACAATAAAAGGCAAAAGACAACAAAAGACCATATATAAATGGTACAGGCCAATAGTAAAGATTTTATTGATTTAGAATAAAATATATGTAACGAGGCAATTAATAGAGTACAACCGCTATAAAGGAAGGTAAGGTTATTCAAAGACCACCAAGCAATACCGGGAGAAAAAGTAAGCCAGAAGGCTCCAAATAGTGATAACCAGAATTTATTTCTTGTTAAAATTAAGAAGGTAAAGAATATTGCTAGAAATCCAGCAAAGACAACAAAGTTCCATCGCCAAGCAAAACCGTGTTCCAGACCGAAAGCTATATAACCCCAGTTTTCGGGCCTAAACAATGTAGAAAAATGCTTATTCGGCACACCACACACCATGGACGGCATCTCACCTCCGAGTGATGGATTTACTAAAGCAAAATTATTGTTTACTTGCGACATGGTCATTGGAGTTCCCCCTGCCCAGTCATCCATTCTTATTTGTTTAGGCGTTCCTGATATCAAGCCTCTTCTCATGTCTGATCCATCTGGTAACACTTGGTTCCATATAGAAATTGAAGAGTAATTAATCTTCGCCAAAACTAATATAAAGAAAAGTCCTAAAGTTATGAATAGTAAACGCTTTACCTTTGTGTCGAAGCTGATTAGTGCGAAAGCAGTATCCTTTATGGGTATACCATTTGATAGATGGTTATTGTCTGTCTTAGACGGATCAGTGTTTGCATTCGGCTTACCAAGGTTCTTTGTTGTACTATTCCTAGTCTGTGTTGTATTTTTCTTATTAGACTTTGACATAAAGACAATAAATAATAGCTAGATCAAGTAATAAGTTAATGATGCATTAATTCTCAAATGTAATGCCAAAAATACATTTATGTTTGTGTTACACCAAATACTTTGACATCAAATGATGTGAGAAAAGTAATAACTTTCGCTTTAAAGGTTCTTTATGATGAAGTTGATAAAACGGGTAGCCCCTTCCATTTTAGCTGTTTGCTTGCTATACTATGCGCTCAAAGACATACGATATAAAGATTTGGCAGGTGAATTTTATAAAGCAAACTATTATTACATAACTGCAATTATATTTGTTGTTGCATGTCTTGATTATCTGAGAGGCCTTCGCTGGATGCAGCCATTAGCTGTACTTGGCCATCATACTACTGCTTTTAGAGCTATGATTGCATTGCAATCTGGGATGATTGCTAGCATGGTTATTCCAGGGTCTGGCGAGTTTACTCGTGGGGTATCACTTCAACGTATTGATAATGTTCCCCTGGCCCATAGCCTTGGGTCGATTGTAGCAGAAAGGGTGCTTGATCTTTTGATATTATTGATATTATTATTTGTAACAACAATAATAGAGTTTGGTCGTATATATGAGTATGCAAAAATGTTTAAGGCTATGGATTTATTTAAATTTCTTTTACTTGTTTGTAGCCTATCCCCAGTGTTGTTTTTGTTGTTGAAGAAAATCTTTCAAAGTCCTGGTTTAAAATCCAATTTGTATTTTAAAAAAATCACCTTATTTATTCGGGAAATTTGGAATGGATTTGTTGCTTTAAAAGAATTGCCCAATCCTATATTATTTGTTTCATTAACTTTTTTGATTCAGGGTTTATTTTGCTTAATCGTTTATTTATTTTTACAGTCTCAAACTGTAACTAGCCACCTGCCTCCTGTAGCGGCTCTCACGATTCTCGTTGTTGCTTCCATCGGCGGGCTTGCTGTGCCGACCCAAGGCGGACTTGGTACTTACCACTTTCTCGTTAGCCGGGCACTGGTATTATATGGCCTCAGTACCGCTGAAGGTGCCGTGGTTGCCACCTTCATGCATGCTGTCGGGTTTGCCATTAATCTTGTCCTGAGCAGTATTAGCTTCCTGATCATTCCGGTGCTGATTCAGCGACGTAATAAAGAGGTGGCTCTGGAGGCTGAAAATGAATAGAAACCATAGTTTCGCCCGATGCGTTGGTAATCCTTTCCCCCATACTCCGTACCTTTGTACTGACCATTGCCGGCGATCCGGCAGGTTGACCGATTGATGGCGGCCCTATATATAGGTATACGCTATTCAATTGTTCAATCACTCAATCAATGCAATCAATGCTTACTTTCGATAAATCACCCGATGGCCTGATACCGGCTGTCATTCAGGATGCGAATACGGGGAAAGTACTCATGGTGGGATACATGAACCAGGAGGCTTATGAGAAAACAAAAGCTGAAGGTGTTGTCACGTTTTTCAGCCGTAGTAAACAACGCCTCTGGACCAAAGGCGAAACATCCAACAACTTCCTGCATGTGCAGGAAATTCTGGGTGATTGCGACGAGGATACGATCCTGATCAAAGCCTTGCCGGCTGGCCCGACCTGCCATACTGGTGCGGATACCTGCTTCAATGAAACGAATACCGGCGAAGGGCAATTCCTGAATTACCTGCAGGCCGTTATCCGTGACCGGAAAGAAAACCCCTCCGAAAAATCCTATACTACGTCGCTGTTCGGGCGTGGCGTTAATAAAATTGCGCAGAAAGTAGGGGAGGAAGCGGTTGAACTGGTAATCGAAGCGAAAGATTCAAACGACGATCTGTTTAAGGGCGAAGCGGCCGACTTGCTGTTCCACTTCCTCGTGTTGCTCGAACATAAAAATATCGATCTCGACGAGGTAATTGCGGTGCTGAAAAAACGGCACGCAAAATAGTACAGTTGAACATTGGTTTGACCTTTAGAGTTTGTAGTTTGCGCAGGGATACCTGTGTGCAGGAACACCTGTATATAGGGCCTGTCTGAACCATAAACTACAACTCTCAACAACCATGGGACTGCTCGTACGCATATTGATTAGTGCGGTGGCTGTGTTCATCGCCAGTAAAATTATTCCCGGCATTATCGTTTCCAGCTTCGGAACGGCTTTGCTTGTCGCCATTGTATTGGGTTTGCTGAATGCATTCCTCAAACCAATACTGGTGTTTCTGACTATTCCGATTACTATCCTGACGCTGGGGTTATTCTACCTGGTCATCAACGTGTTGATGGTCTATCTGGCAGCGTATCTGGTCAGTGGTTTTGCCGTCAGCGGCTTCATTGCCGCGCTGTTATTCAGTTTCGTCGTGTCGGTTGTTACCTGGATCATTGACGCAATCGTTAATTAAAAACAAACCGTACGTTTTGCTCATCCGGATTTAAAATCCGGATGCTGCTAACTGCGGATTTGCAAATCCGCGGTTATGTACGCCGGAATTCGGAAATTCCGGCGAGCCTGTACGCCTTGTCTCTTTTTTATAGTTAGTTCTTCATTTTCCGCAACCGGTCTGCCGACAGAATAATTACCTGACCTGCCTGAATATCAATTAGTTTCTCGTCTTTGAAATCACTCAGTGTCCGGATGGCGGTTTCCAGCGAGGTACCCGCTGCATTAGCCAGATCTTCCCGTAGCAACGGTAATCCCGGATTGGCAGCCCC
Source organism: Arsenicibacter sp. R0_47 (assembly GCF_057652235.1). Taxonomy (NCBI): domain Bacteria; kingdom Pseudomonadati; phylum Bacteroidota; class Cytophagia; order Cytophagales; family Spirosomataceae; genus Arsenicibacter; species Arsenicibacter sp. R0_47. The sequence continues at coordinate 287,493 of NZ_JBYFCJ010000003.1, forward strand.
GTTTGCCTTAACGGATTCATAGAACCGTAACAGCGCATCGGCTACCCGTTTCCGGACCGAGTTATAGGCCAATTTGATCAGTTGATCTTCTTTTTCGTCAATGTTTTCGGCCAGCATCCGGATAAACTGCTGGGCAACATCCACGTTTTTGTTAAGTAGCATAAAAAAGTCCTGCTTTGGAATCAGGCAAACTTCGGCATCCTCCATCGCTACGGCGGTGTCTGCGTAAAACGTTTCCTGAAGCAGTGATTTATAGCCGAAGTAGGTAGGTGCCGCCAATAAATCAACGATCAGTTCTTTGCCTAACTCGTTTGATTTGAAGGTTTTAACACGGCCTTTCTGTAAGAAAAACAGGTAATGGCTCGGCCGGCCTTCTGCGTAGATCTCTTCCTTTTTACGATAAGTCCGGATTTCCCGGTTCTCAATTAGTTTATTCAGTTCGGAACTACCACCGGCATCGCGGATCAGGGCGTCAAGGCCTTCGAGTGTGGGAGCATAGTGTTTTTTGGTCAGATCGGCTTTGCGGAGGCGGCTCTCTACTGCGCTCAGCAGTTCAATTTCCTCGAATGGCTTCATCACATAGTCGTCCGCTCCCATCTCCATACCTTTCCGGAAATCGTTCCGTTCGGTTTTGGCCGTCAGGAAAATAAACGGAATATGCGCTGTATCGTCGTGCTTATGGAGCATGTGCAGAACGCCGTATCCGTCCAGAACCGGCATCATAATATCACAGATAATCAGATCCGGTTTTTCCCGAATAGCTACTTCGACACCGATTTTCCCGTTCTCGGCCGTTAATACCTGATAGCCGCTCAGTTCCAGAATCTCGGCTGTATTTTCCCGAAGGGCGTCGTTATCCTCTATAAGTAGTAACGTTTGCATGACGTCGATAAAGCAGTTAGCACGTAACCTTTATTTGTTACAAATTAACTACAAATAGAGCCGTAATTCCTAAAAGTGTATATGACCAAAGTCATAATTTGCTGTCTGGAGAGATGCTTACAATCAGGTATTGAGGGGTTAGCAGTCATGTGACCGGTGCATGTTAAGGAGTAGCTTTGTCTCCGTCATTTCACTACTAATCAGCGCCCCGCTATGAAACGTATTTTGCTCGCCTCCGACTTTTCTGATGCCTCTGAACATGCTTTCCGGTATGCATTAAATGTACTTGGCTATGTTCCGTGCGATTGCACGCTTCTGCATGCGTTTCCGATTCAGGTCGAAACGGCACATGCACCTTTTTACGAAGCTGAGATTGTACAACAGCGTTCACTGGAAATGCTTGGTTCGCTCGGGCGGCAGCTTAAGGCCGAGCGGAATTATCGCTGGCACCGCTTTGCGCCGGAAACCTATCCAGGCAGCTCCTTGTCGGCTATTCAGCATGCCAGTGGCCAGGAGCGGTTTGACTGGATTGTCGTAGGGGCGAGTGGTCGTGGCCTGAATCCGTGGCTGGGTAGCACCTCGTCTAACCTGCTGCGGGAAGCTAAAACAAACCTGATGGTTGTACCGGCCACCGCGATCATCCGGCCGCTGCAACATATTGTTATCGCAACGGATTACGAAAGTATAACGTCACCGGACGTGTTTGAGCCAATCCGGCTGCTGGCGGCTAATAATCAGGCACATCTTACCTTGCTGTGCGTGCTGAAACCGGGCGAAAAAGTAGCGCCACCATCCGCTGAGGCACAATTCCGCCTGCGATCATTCTTTGGCGAAGTATCGCTGGTGACCGAATTTGTGGAGAATGAAAGCGCGGCGGAGGGTATCGAAAACTACCTGACCAATAACCCGACGGCCGATTTGCTCGTAACCGTACCACGTCATCGCTCGTGGGCCGATGCCATTCTGGGCCGGAGCGTAACCCGGCAGATTGTGCATCATATCACGATTCCGCTCATAGCGCTGTACGATCCGACACTAACCGCAACTGAATCCGTGACGCAAGCGGCCGAAGTTGCCTGATAACCTGTAACCATGATTGCCTCGCCGACTGAACCGAAAACCGCAGAAGCCGTAAAATGCTATCACTGCGGTGCTGACTGTCCTGAAACCTTACTGATTGCGGATGATAAACCGTTTTGCTGCGATGGCTGTAAAACGGTTTATACGCTATTGAATGATAGTGAATTATGCCAGTATTACCGCCTTGATCAACATCCTGGTGTATCACCGGATAAGGAATATTATGCAGGTAAATTCGCTTATGTAGACTTACCGCAGGTGCGGGAAAAACTCATTGACTTTGCCGATGAAAACCGCACTTCAGTAACGTTCTATACGCCGGGTATGCACTGTAGCTCCTGCATTTACCTGCTCGAAAACCTGCACCGGCTCCATCCGGGTGTACTTTCGGCCGTCGTGAATTTTCCGGAGCGGAAAGTACGGATTCTGTTTCAGGAGGCTACACTATCGTTGAGTGGGCTGGCCGATCTGCTGACCCGCATTGGCTATGAGCCGTACATCAGCCTGCATGATCTGGACGGGAAGCAGCAACGGCGGCAACGGCGACGTAGACTGGCGCAGATCGGGGTAGCCGGCTTTGCCTTCGGGAACATCATGATGATGAGCTTTCCGGAGTATTTTGCGGTCGGGGAGTGGTCGAAAGAGAAATCGCTGGGCGACCTGTTTGTCTACCTGAATCTGTTGTTATCCCTGCCGGTGCTGCTGTTCAGTGCGCAGGACTTTTTTACATCTGCGTGGCAGGCACTGCGGGGCCGCTACCTGAATATTGATGCCCCCATTGTCCTGTCTATACTTATTACCTTCAGCCGGAGTCTATATGAAGTGGCAACACACACGGGCCCGGGCTATTTCGATTCGATGACGGGTATTGTGTTCTTTCTGCTGATTGGCCGATACTTACAGGACAGAACCTATGCCCGTTTGTCGTTTGAGCGGGATTATACCTCGTACTTTCCCCTGGCAGCCACTGTGAAGCAGGGACCTGCCGAGCGGCGGGTACCGGTGACCGAGCTCCAGACGGGTGACCGGCTCTACATCCGGAACCAGGAACTGATTCCGGCCGATGCACGGTTGCTGAGCCCGGAAGCGATGATCGACTACAGCTTCGTAACCGGTGAATCGGAGCCGGTAAGCCGGCAGGTCGGTGAGTTGCTCTATGCCGGTGGGCGACTGGTTGGTCAGGCGGCCGAAATGGATGTCGTTAAACCCGTTTCGCAAAGCTACCTGACGCAGCTCTGGAATCACGATGCGTTCCGGAATCAGGATGCTGATGCCGAAGCCAAACGACTCCGGTCGTCGTTGCCGGATAAAATCAACCGCTATTTTACACCGGCGGTGTTTACCATTTCATTGAGCAGTTTTCTGTTCTGGACATTACAGGGTCAGGTGCTCCTGGGGTTAAATGCCGCTACCGCAGTACTAATTGTGGTCTGTCCGTGTATTTTGCTCCTGGCGCATACATTCACGGATAGTAATCTGGTCGGTATTTTTGGCCGGTACGGTTTGTACCTCCGGCAGGCGGGTGTGATCGAGAAACTAACCGGTATCACAGCGGTTGTGTTCGACAAAACCGGGACGCTGACCCAGACAAACGCATCAACAGTGCATTGGGTGGGTCTAGCTGAGGGGACTGAAGACGATAATGAGTTAGCCGATGAGCTGAAAAGTATCGTTCGGGCACTGACCGGCCATTCGGTGCACCCGTATAGCCGCCGGATTGCCGGTTGGCTGGATGCCTGGCAACGGCGTGTGCCTCTGAAGAACTTCCGCGAAGTAGCCGGGGCGGGTATCGAAGCGATGGTCGACGGACAACGGATCCGGCTTGGCTCGGCCGGCTTTGTGGGTTATGACCGCACCGTACCGGATACCGCCGGTAGTCATACCTTTCTGGCTGTTGATCAGTATGTATTGGGCTATTTCAGCATCCGGAATCCGTATCGCAATGGCGTTGAGGGGTTGGTTCAGCAACTGGATCAGGAAAACATAGCGCAGTTCGTACTTTCCGGCGACCGTGATGCCGACCGGACCTACCTGACCCGCTTGTTTGGTAAAGCCGATCATCTGCATTTCCTGCAAAAACCGGACGACAAGCTGCGGGTTATTCAGGGGCTCCAGCAAAAAGGGGCTCAGGTGCTGATGGTAGGTGACGGGTTGAATGATGCCGGTGCGCTTCAGCAAAGCGAGTTGGGTATTGCCGTCAGTGATGACCTCACGACGTTTTCACCCGCCTGTGATGCCATCGTCCAGGGCGATCAGCTGGTTCGTTTACCGCAATACATCAAGCTGGCCCGTGCGGGCATGTGGGTCCTGAAATTCTGTTTCGGAATCTCCCTGCTCTATAACTTTGTCGGCATTTCCGTGGCTGTGCAGGGGCATATGGCACCGGTTGTGGCTGCCATTCTGATGCCGGCTACTTCGCTGACCGTTATTTTGCTGTCAACCATTACGTCAAATATCATCGCGAAGCGGCTATTCAAAAAGCTGTAGCACGGAATATCATTCCGTGCTACAGCTTAATTGTAGGTTGTGTATGAATAAGAGAGCGGAATAGCATTCCGCTCTGACTAATCTTCAATCAGAATACCCATTTTCCCTTTCCGGAAGTCGCGGTAGGCTTCCATGATCTGAACATCGTTGTTCATGACAAACGGCCCCTGCGCCACAATCTGCTCACCAATAGGCTCGCCCGACATCAGCAGCGCGCGGGTGTCTTCAAGTGCTTCGAGCGTAATGTAATCGCCGTCGCTGCTGAAGGTAACCATGTTCTTGCCGGTGACGAGGCGGTCGCCGTTGACTTTGGCGTATCCGTCGAGAAGGTAAACAAACAGGTTATGACTGGCCGGAACCGGTATATCAATAGTGCCGCCCGCCTGCATGTGTATCGTGCCGGAGTTGATCGGCGTAAAGGTCGGAATCGGGCCTTGCAGCCCCAATAAGTTACCGGTTACCACATTTACCACTACTTTCCCGTCGGTACTGGCGCTTGTCGGCGTCTGTTCTTTCGTCAACGGGTAGTACGACGGCTGATCCATTTTATTCGCTGCCGGCGTATTCACCCACATCTGAATAATTTCCTGCTCTGCCGTTAACGGGCGTTCACTGTGAATGATACCCATACCGGCGTTCATCCACTGAGTGCCGCCTTCATACACCGTTCCATCATTCTGGCGGCTGTCCCGATGCCGTACACCACCTTTAAACACAAACGTTACCGGCGAAAATCCCCGGTGCGGATGCGGATCAACACCGGCTTTCTGAAGCTGTTCGTCAGGGTCAGCAATGGTATGGGCATGGTGCAACAGCACAAACGGATCAAGATACGGTAAACGGTTAGAGGGCAGGGGTTGCCGTACGTGTAATTTACCCATATGCATCATTGGTGCCGGTAATACCTGGTTGATCGTACGTGGCGTTTTCATAGTATTCGTGTTTATGTATTTAATGTATATACATTGAATTTTATAAAAAGATTCCCGACTACTCAGGAATGTTCCGGAGCAATCGGGAAGGGGATTAGTTACCGTAAAGCGATTTACCGGCCGCTTCGTATTTATCGCCGGCAATCCATTTCGGTGCTGTTTGCCGGTCCGCAATTAAGCGCCCTGCATAGGCAAATGACTGACAGAACCGGTGTACATAGCCAAAATCGAGTGATTCCGGATTGTCGATGGCCTGATGGTAATACTTGCCGATCGCCGCATCAAACGACTTGAAACCAGCTGAATACGTAGGTGCCGGAACGCCTTTTGCCGCGAAGCTAACGTTGTCAGAGCGGTCGAACAGGCCTTGTTCCGGTGCTGGTTCGGCAAATACGCCGAGTCCGAATTGCTTAGCTGCGGTTTCAATTTCTGCTTTGGCTCCGGTACGTTCCAGGCCAATGACCGACACAATCGTCGTATCGTTATAGCCCGCCCCGTCGGAGTTCAGATCGAAAATGGTTTGTTTGAGCGGAATCAGCGGGTTTTCGGAATAGTACCGGCTACCTTGCAGTCCGATTTCTTCACCGGTCAGGGCCAAAATCAGAATCGACCGTTTGGCAGGTTTGATGCTGAACGCTTTGGCCGCCGTCAACAAGGATACCGCACCCATCGCATTGTCGCGGGCACCGTTGAAAATACTGTCTTCGGGCGTATAGCTGCCACCGCCCTGCTTGCCAACCCCGACATGATCGAAGTGGGCCGACAGTACTACGTATTCGTTTTTGAGTTTAGGGTCAGACCCTTCAATCACACCGGCCACGTTCGCGGATGCGGCGGGTACCTTTATCCGGCCGGAGGTCCGGAGCGTGACAGAGGCATTCGGGTCTTTCAGACGACCGTATTTGTTATTCTGATTATTGATCCAGACATGGGTTACGGCCGGACCGTTGGCGGCCATCGCCAGCGAAATCTGTTCGCGGTTAAAGTTCTGGGCCACTAAACCCCACGAGACCGACTCACTGTATAGTTCGATGAGGGCCGCAACGCCTTTTTCGGTCGCTAATTTACGTTTGCTGTTCGAGGCACGGAAGATTTCGCCGGGGCTTTTGGCTTCCGGTGATCCGCCCTGCACCACCACAATTTTGCCTTTTACGTCACGGCCTTTGTAGCCGTCTTCGCCGTCGGTAAGCCCGTAGCCGGCATAAACTACCTGACCGCTCAGGTCGGTGGCCCCGCCAGCCATTACCAACAAATCTTTACCGAGCCGGAGTGTATCTTTATCCGTAACCAGAATACCGGAGCTGGCCGCTTTGACGCGCTCAAACGGAATCCGCTGGAAATAGTCGGCCTGGCCGGGGGCTGGTTTCAGGCCCAGCTGGCGGAACTGCTCGGCAATATACCGGGCGGCTACCCAGTTGCCGGGATCGCCGGTGCGACGGCCCTGTAGCTCGTCAGAAGCCAGAAAACGGGTCTGGGCTTCGACTTCGGCCCGGGTAATGCTTTGTTCCGGCAGCAGCTGGCCTGATTTTTTGCCTTGTGCCAGGGCAGCTGGTCCGATTAGACTTGTTGAGAAGGCTAAGGAAAGAAAAAGAGTACGCATTCGATTACAGTTCTGAATATATGGCAAGTTACAGCGCTTTCTGCAAAAAAGCAGCACCGTCCATCAGCCACGCAATGCCTAAGTGAATCAATAAACCGCCCCAGATGCTGCGCGTATACAGGGCCAGAATACCAAGCAAGTACCCGCCAAACAAGGACGAAATGGTTTCGCCCATTGGCTTACCGAAGTGGATGCACGCATAGGTTACAACCATCGGCAAGACCACGCCTGTTCCCATAATGCGTTGCAGGCCGATCACCAGAAAGCCTCTGAACAACAGTTCGGTCGGTACAAAGTCCCAGCCATAACAAAGTTCATAAACAACAGCTGTGACCCACTGCGGCACCCCGAGTACTTCGTCGGCGCCGGAGTCTTTGTAGCTTGGATAATAACTCAGAAAGTCGGCCTGAAAGGAAGCGATCGTTACGAGGGGAATCATGATCAGGAGCATGGTCGCATACAGCCACAGGCCATCCCGTTTCGGCGTAAGGCCGTAAAAGTCAGGTTGGTCCCGATCCCGGATCCGGTAGTAAAGGTAGAGTGGCAAAACCAGCGTAAAGACCGAATGGATATTGCTCAGGCATTTATAGGCATAGTAATAAATCTGCCCGTCAAGCAGTTGCCGGCTCCAGTCATTATAGGCGTAGAAGCCGGCATAAAAGGCATACACGCCGAGCCCGAACAGACTATGCTGCCAGAACCGGCGCTGTTGCAGAATCCGTTTCTCCGGATGAAAGCGGTTCCAGAGCAGCGCCGTGCCATAATAGGCTGTTGCATACAGGAGGAAATACAGCACCGGCCGCAGCCAGCTGCCGCGGAACGAGTCGATAAACCCCCGTTCAATTCTGAAGGTGTAGTTCAGCCCGATCAGTAACGCAGCAAACAGGGCGGTGAGGCCATAAAGCCCTGGTCTGAAATCGGCTTGTATGTGGTTGCGGATATAGCGTATCAGGGCGCGCATCGGATTAGCCCAGCTCGGCCAGTAGCTTGTAGTCTATATTTTCGTCAGTCAGAAACTTCCGGATACGCGGGCTGTCTTCGAAAACGATAATCAGCTCCTTTTTCTCCAGCAATTCATCGTCTTCGGCCCATTTCCAGTCTTCGGCCGTAGCATCGAGAATATTCAGGACGCTGCCCATTTTGGCCGGGTCACGTTCCTTGCTGATCAGATCGCCGGTATTGGTGAAATAAAGCACAATCCGGATGTCTTCCAGCCATTGCAGGTCATTGAGTGAATCGTTGAGGGCGTCGAGGTTGAAGCCGAAAACCGGAAATTCGAGTACATCGGCAATTTGTTCGTAAAAGAGCCGCAGGGTGCTTGCTTTCTGTCCGTCGATGTGGGCAATAAAATCGTTGCCAAAGTATTTTTCCAGTTCGGCTTCCGACTGGCTGATAAGTATATTCGGTGTCATTTTACTTCGATAAAGGTATTATAATGATCATTGGTGTACCAGCTGCGGCCATCGGAGCCGGTGACCAGCCGTTCGGTACCACGGTTTTTGCCCTGTACTTTGGGGTTAACATCCCACTCCTGATAGTCGATGCGCCTGCCCGACAAATCCTGACGGGGCAGGTGTCCTTCGAAATTACCGAAGCGCCGCCCGCCGACATAGCCATCCATTGCCCGTCCGCTTTTTTTCACGTAAGCCAGAACATCATATGCCTTCCGGGGGACGGTTCCCGACCGTACCTGATTACCCGACTCCCGCTGTCCGGCCTGTTGCTGTTGCCGGTCCCGGTCATTGTTTCGGTGCTTTTTATGTTTCCGGTGGCTCTTCTGCTCCTGATTAGCCGGCGGATTGTTGTCGTAGCTGGTTGAGGTATGGCAGCTGCTGCCAATCAGTAAATACGCCAGCAGAAACCAGATTCGCCAGCATCGGCGTAGTAGTAAAGACATAGACAAAGAATTAACCACGAGGATACGAAGGTAAGAAGATACACGAAGAAAACCCTTGTCTGCGCGACAAGCAAAAAGGCACTGAGCCAATAAAAAACACAAACGTTGTGCTTCTTATCGCCTTAGTGCCTTCGTGGCCTTATTAAAACTCTAATTCAACGAAAAGAGAGGAATCCGCGCTGCCACCATGTTATGGAACATAAGTTCGGTCACGGTTGGATCCATGTATTCAATCAGCGGAAATTCGGCAATGGTTTCCATCGCCTCCACCTCAGATTCTGCCTTCAGGATACACCATAGCTTCTGACGGTCGGCCGAAAGAGAATACGACAGAATCTTACCGCTTTCCATCAGTTCATTAATTTTCAGTCGCTGTGCGGGTATTCGCTGGATGAACTCCGCACCCATGCTGGCCGGAAGTTCAAATTCAATCATGTATTGGCTCATAGTGATTGAGGTAAATGTCCCTGCTATATAACCGGTAGTTTTTACATAACGTTCGATTTGCCCGGCCATTACCCCAATACCGGTCAGTTATTGACCATTTATCAGCGCATTGACGATTTTCAGTTCATCGTCGTTGATCGTGTGCGGGAAATTCGGGTACAACTTCGCCGTTACGTCAGCACCCATCCGCTGATAAACTTTTTCGGTTTCCAGTACGCGTCCTTTCGGAATATGCGCATCAGTATCGCTACAGCCCAGGAATACGGGAGTCTGATCAAAACTGCCTGTGTAGTCACGGGATGTTCCGTCAGGCCCGATCAGGCCGCCGCTCAGGCCGAAAATACCGCCATAGCGCATCGGGTTGCGGGCCAGAAATTCCAGCGTCAGACAGGCTCCCTGTGAAAAGCCCAGCCAGTAAATCTGCGACGGCTTCAGGTTAAAGTCCGACTGCAAACGGGCCCGCAGCATTTCCAGTACGGTGAGCGCCGATGAAAGGTACGGCTCATTTTGTTGCAGCGGCTGCAAAAAAGAGTACGGATACCAGGTGTGCTGGCTGGCTTCCGGCGCAACAAAGGCAAACTCCTTGTCGTCGATGTAGTTCGACAGCGAAAGGATGTCTCTGGCCGAGCCGCCCCGGCCGTGCACCATCACCATTACTTTGGTGGCTTCTTCCAGCGGTTTGCCTGCTGTCAGAATATTGTCAGGGTTGTGAATCATAGCATTAAGGACGGGTTACCTGTTGTCAGGCAACCCGTCCGGTTAAATTATTTGACTTGAATAGGAGGGAGCGCCGCTTCAATTTTGGCCCGGCGTGGTTCATACCATTCCGGTAATTTCAGCGTGGTTCCCAGCGAATCGACCGGTTCGTCGACCGAGAAGCCTGGAGGGTTTGTCGCTACTTCGAACAGAATACCACCTGGTTCGCGGAAGTAAATGCTATGGAAGTAGTTCCGGTCAAGAACCTGTGTCGGCTGAAAACCGGCCTCGGTTAACTTCTCCTGAATCGCGATCTGTGACTCATCAGTTTCGGTAGCGAACGCCACGTGGTGAACCGTACCGGCACCCTGAGCACCCCGCAGTTCGTTTGGCGAATGCTGTACATCAACGTAGGTACCGGCTCCACCATTAGCGGTAGCCTTGAACCGGAAACGGCCGCTTTCTTCAGCCACCAGAATATGGTTCATGGCACCCGTCAACAGTTCGATGGTTTTATCGACTTTGGCTTCATTCAGCGTGACGGTATGAAAACCGCGTATTGCGTTTCCGGCCGTAATCGCCGGTGTTGCCCAGCCTTTGCGTAAATCATTATCATCAGTCACAAGTTCAACGCCCATGCCGTCGAAATCTTCGAAGCGGATATATGTTTCGTTGAACCGGCGGTATGGTCCGGCAATCGGAATATGGAATTCAGTAAGCCGGTTAACCCAGAAACTCAGTGACGCCGTCGGGATCGTAAACGCGGTATAGGTTAACTGACCTGTACCTTTTCGTCCGCGTGGTAAACGACCATACGGGAAAAAGGTCATGATCGTACCCGGTGAACCGGTTTCGTCGCCGTAATATAGGTGATAGACATCCGGTGCATCAAAATTAATGGTCTTCTTTACTAACCGAAGGCCAAGAATCTCGGTGTAAAAGTCAACGTTCCGCTGCGCGTCGCCAGCGATGGTTGTGACATGGTGAAGTCCTGTGATGAGCGTTTCCATATGTCTTAACGTGTTAAGTGTTTCGAATTGTTTCTGTAAATATAATGTAAATACATTTAATGTAGATACATTTAAATTAAAAAAAATGTTCAATCTGATTCAAAAAAAATAGAGTAACTGCTTTTTGGAAGTCATATTGACTGGTTTTCAGTATTTTGCTGCAACATAGTTCTTTTTTAGACGATACTATCTAACTGCTTTTGTCCGGTGCTAATCACCACAATCCTGCTATGACACTCCCTGCTACTATTGATGATGTCCTTAAATCACTCGACCGGATCATCCTGCAAACCAGACAGGAGCGTTCGCCGATGGGCTATTTTGCCTGCCTGTACCGGCGCATGACGGCAGCCGTGCTGGAAGGAATCCGGACCAGCAAGTTTCAGAATGCTGACCGGATGACCAGGCTGGATGTGCTGTTTGCTGACCGCTATCTGACGGCGTACGATCAGTTCCGGCAGAAGAAACCCACGACGCAGGCGTGGCAGGTAGCGTTTGAGGCTTGCCGGCGGAATGAAATTACAGTAATCCAACACCTGTTATTAGGTATCAACGCGCACATAAACCTTGACCTGGGCATTGCGGCCGCCCTTACCAGTCCCGGCGAAGCGATTCATGATCTGGAAAAAGACTTTAACATGATTAACGGAGTCATTGCTTCACTGACGCGGACCGTTCAGGATGAACTGACCCAAATCTGGTTTCCGATGCGGCTGCTCGACCGCATCACGGGTAATGCCGACGATGATCTGATTAATTTCAGCATTGGGGTTGCCCGTGCAGAAGCCTGGCGCGTTGCCACGGATCTGGCATTTATGACCGAAGCACAGCAGAAGCCCTATATCGTAAGTCTTGACAACCGGATTGCAACGCTGGGGCGTAAGGTGGAAAACCCGTCGTTTTTGCAGGACGCTACCCTGAAGCTGATCCGGTTGGCCGAGCTGAATGATCCGCGCCGGATTATTGATGTTCTGGCTACCTGAGCCGGATTGTCGGCCGGCTAAGTGACACCGAATTAATGGCTAAGCGAGCGACTTCGCGGGAAGCCTCCTATCTTTGCGGCCGAAACGCCTTCTTTCGTGCTGCTATGACTATTCTATTGCTTAATACCTGCCTCGTTAACGAAGGCAGGATCACAGAAACAGACGTACTTATTGAAAACGGACTGATCGCGCAGATCGCTCCGGATCTTTCCGGCCGTCAGGCCGACCGTGTTATTGATGCCAACGGTAAGTATCTGTTGCCGGGTGTCATCGATGATCAGGTGCATTTCCGGGAGCCGGGGCTTACCCATAAAGCGACGATCAGGTCAGAATCACGGGCTGCCGTTGCGGGTGGAACTACCACCTTCATGGAAATGCCGAATACCGTGCCCAATGCACTGACCCAACAGCTGCTTGAAGACAAATACCAGATTGCGGCTCGGACGGCGTTTACCAACTACTCCTTTTTTATGGGAGCTTCGAACGACAATCTGGACGAGGTTTTGCGGACTGACCCGCGTACCGTGTGCGGGATTAAGGTATTTATGGGATCATCAACCGGCAATATGCTGGTCGATAACGAAGGTACGCTGAGCGGTTTGTTTTCACAGAGCCCCATGCTGATTGCAACCCACTGCGAAGACGAAGCCACTATCCGGGCTAATGCAGCCCGCTACCGCGACGAATACGGCGAAGAGGCTCCGGCCCGCATTCACCCGGTTATCCGGAATGAAGAAGCGTGTTACAAGTCATCGTCGATGGCCATTGCGCTGGCAAAAAAATACAATACCCGGCTGCATATCCTGCATATTTCAACGGCCGACGAGCTGAGTCTGTTTGAGAATACGCTGCCGTTAAGCCAGAAGCGGATCACATCCGAAGTATGCGTGCACCATTTGTGGTTCGATGCCGGCGACTATGAGCGGTTAGGAAACCAGATAAAATGTAATCCGGCGATTAAGGCGGCGCACCACAAGGAAGAGCTGCTGAAGGCGTTGCTGGACGACCGGCTCGACATCATCGCTACTGACCATGCCCCCCACACTTGGGCCGAAAAACAACAACCTTACTGGCAGGCGCCTTCAGGCCTGCCGCTGGTGCAGCATTCCTTGCTGATGATGCTCGACTTCGTGCAGCAGGGTAAGCTGCCGATCGAGACCGTTGTCCGTAAGATGAGTCATGCCCCTGCCGACTGCTTTCAGATTGACCGGCGCGGGTACGTGCGCGAAGGCTATTGGGCCGATCTGGTGCTGGTTGACCCCGATCAGACCACAACCGTAACCAAAGACAATGTGCTGTTCCAGTGTGGCTGGTCGCCGCTCGAAGGGCAGACGCTGAAAGCCGCCGTTACACACACCATCGTATCGGGCGAACTGGTTTACGAAAACGGTCAGTTTCTGGCCACGCGGGCGGGGCAGCGCGTGCTGTTCGACCGGTAATTCCATCCGGAACTCAGGCAGGTTGTGGCGCCGTGCCGCAACCTCTTTTCTTGTTTGTCCGTAATCTTTGCGACCTTTGTACCGGAAAGGCATACAGACGTCGCTCACGACGTCTCATTTATGTAGTTGCCTGTCAAGCATATGGAAATAAAAAACGCTGAATTTATCATCAGCAACACAGATATTACGAAATGCCCGAAGCCGGATAAACCTGAGTACGCGTTTATCGGCCGGTCAAACGTCGGGAAGTCATCGCTGATCAACATGCTGACGGGACGGCATTCGCTGGCAAAAATTTCCGGTAAGCCGGGCAAGACCCAGGTGATTAACCACTTCCTGATTGACAAGACATGGTATCTGGTCGATTTACCGGGCTATGGCTATGCGCAGGTCAGTAAAACCGACCGTGAGAAATTCGCCGTCATGATCGACTCGTACCTGACCGGCCGGCCGAACCTGCTTTGCACGTTTGTACTGGTAGATTCACGGATCGAGCCCCAGAAACTTGACCTTGATTTTATGTATAACCTCGGTGACCGGGGCATTCCGTTTGTGATTGTCTTTACCAAAACCGAGAAGCTGAAATCGGGCGCCTTGCAGAATGCGAAAGACCGGTATAAGGAGAAAATGCAGGAAATGGGCTGGGATGATATTCCCGAAATTTTCGTCACATCGGCAACCGCAAACCTGGGCAGGAAAGAAATTCTGTCGTTCATTAACCCCCTGAACGAGGAGTTTAAATCATTGTAATCAAGGTGCGTTAGCGCAACCAAGCGCAAAGTAGCGTATCTTTGCGCCTTTATTTAGCCAACTATAAAACAATACGTCTGATATATAGACGTTATAGGATTAGAGTCATAACACATGGAAGGTCTACGACAGATTGCCAACATCGCCGGTTACAGCGGCTTGTATCGGATTTTGAAGCCCAGCCGGGCCGGTGTGATTGTTGAATCGCTGGATGCTAAGAAAGAAAAAACTATGATGGGACCGACCGCACGGGTGTCGGTACTGCATGATATTTCCATTTATGTTGACACGGCCGACCAGTCAGTGCCACTGGCTGAGGTATTGATGGCTGTTGCAGAGAAATTCGGCGACGAATTACCGACAGACGCCAAAGGGTCAAATGCCGAGCTGGCTGACTTTATGTCGGCTGCCGTTCCAGACTACGACCGCGAGCGTGTCCGCGTATCAGATATTAAAAAGCTGGTTTCCTGGTATTCAATTCTGCGCCAGTATGCCCCTGAGCTGTTCGAAGAGAAAGCTGCTGAAGGTGAAGCAACTGAGGGCGAAGAAACCGAAGCCGGCGAAAACGCATAACGATTTCCATTTTTCAGTGAAAATAAAAAGCCGCGATTGGCCATTTGGCTTCGCGGCTTTTTCTATGCGGTTCAGGTTGTGTTAGTCAACTACACTCAGCTTCACCGTGTTGGTTTTGCGGTGCTGCGACAGCGGCATGCTCAGTGTATTCACAAAAATATCGCCGGAAGCCAGTACGCCCTGCTCTACCAGAAGCGCCTTGATCTGATCAACGGTCTGATCAACAGTGCTTTCTTCTTTTGGCTGGAACGGCAATACCTGAACGCCCCAGTACAGACCGAGGGTGTTCATCAGCTGGCGGTTTGTTGTACACACATACAGACCGGCTTTCGGGCGGTGATGCGATAAACGAATGGCTGTGTAGCCCGATGTTGTAATACCGATGATGGCTTTTGCTTTTGTATCACGGGCCAGACGGCAGGCGCTCATAACAACATTGTCGTTCAGGACTGTCGCTGACGGCTCTTCGTTGACGTGTGCGTGGTAGCGGAAATACAGCTGCGCAGCCTTGTCTTCCACCTCGGCAATCGTCCGTGACATATTTTCAACGGCCAGAATCGGGTATTTGCCGGAAGCCGTTTCGGCGCTGAGCATAACCGCGTCGGCGCCATCCAGTACGGAGTTTGCGATATCGTTGATCTCAGCACGCGTCGGGCGCGGGGCGTCGATCATGCTTTCGAGCATCTGCGTGGCTACGATAACCGGTTTAGCCGCACGGTTACACTTTTCAACGATCATTTTCTGGATCATTGGTACTACTTCGGCCGGCATTTCAACGCCGAGGTCACCACGGGCAACCATGATTCCGTCTGTAGCGGCAATGATTTCGTCGATGTTGTCGATGGCTTCAGGCTTCTCGATTTTCGCGACAACGCGGCTCTTTTTACCCTTCGCCTTGATATATTCTTTGATTTCAATGATTTCCGACGCTTCACGAACAAACGAAAGAGCGATCCACTCCACGTTGTTCTCCAGGCCGAAATCAAGGTCAGCGTAATCCTTTTCAGTTACAGATGGCATCGAGACCCGCGTGTTAGGCAGGTTAACCCCTTTTTTCGATTTCAGCGGGCCGCCATAGACCACTTCCGTGATCACATCGGTTCCATCAACACCAATTACTTTAACTTCCAGTTTACCGTCGTCAAGCAGAATGCGTTCGCCATGCTTAACGTCCTGGTACATACCCTTGTACGGTGTACTTACACGATCGGCTGTTCCGATTACTTCTTCATTGGTAAAGACTAGCTTATTGCCGGGCAGCAATGTGACGCCCTCATCTTTTTCAACCTTACCAATCCGGATCTTAGGACCTTGTAAATCCTGCAGGATGCAGAGGTTCAATCCGTGCTCATCGTTCAGTTCACGGATTCGCTGAATGCGTGAAAGGTGCTCTTCGTGAGTACCGTGTGAAAAATTAAGCCGGTAAACGTTCACGCCGGCCTTGTGCAGTGCCAGCAGTTGATCTTTCCCTTCGGAAGCCGGGCCTACGGTGGCAACAATCTTGGTTTTTTTATTCATGGAGGCAAGAGAAAATTGGCAAGACGTACCAAAAACAGGGGCAAAAATAACGGGCTTCCCGGGATTTGTATGTAATTTTTTTGCGAATGCCTGATTTTACTAAACTTTAAGCGCTTTTTGAGGTTCTTTTCTGCTGCGGAATCCGTTCTGCGTCAGGCTGTAAAACAGCAAGCCCGCTACAGAACAGATTCCGCAGCGGGCTTGCTTACTTATCACTCAAACGTTAAATCGTTTCTTCTGTTTCTGGTTCCGGTTCGTCAACGCTCAGGTTATTGGCTTTGGCAAACTCATCGCGCTGGCCTTCGAAGTGATCAAAGATTCCGGCGATAGTATCCAGATTCTCAGCAATTTTTGAATGCATATCTCCCAGAGTTTTCTCCAGATACGAATCATTCAGGTTCATGTTGTCGGCCTCAATCTTAGTAATTTTTGCGATCAGGGCCGTTTGGCTGTTCTGCAAATCCTCTAACTCACGAACAATTTTGTTCATTAATTCGAATTTCTTTGCTTTGTCCATTTTGTCTATTGTTGTTGAGTACTATAGATAAAACGCCATACCGGCAAGAAAGTTTAGAAAAAAAACGAAAAAGGTGACGTTAATACGTAAGCTCAATGCCAAAATCACTGATCCTGACCGCCGCTTCCGGAGCATGTTGCCGGCGGACTTCATCGGCAATGCGGGCCATAATTTCGGTGCGCCGGTCACTCGCCTGTCTCGACTTGGCGCCCCGGCAATAAAACGCCCACTGATCATTGCCGGGGACAAAGATGACAACACTTTTAAAGAAATGCTCGTACGCAAAGCGTAGCGAAATGAAGGGTTCACGATAGTTCACCCATCCGGATAGTCCACTCTCTTCCATTTCTACGGAATAATTGGTCAACGGGCTGGCCATAGCAGTCGGGTTGATACAGTGGTCAATCAATTTGTTCGTTTGTATTTGTTGTTTCGTAAATCTGTTCTCTATAGGCAAAAAATGAGCGTTTGGGGTAAAGATGATGTTTTCCGCGCCGACGTTGCACGGGGCAAAAAAGAATTTGCGCAAGTACCCGCCGGCAGCCACTGCGTGCGTATCGCTCTAAAGTCCCGTAAGCGTAATTAATTCCCTGCCGGAGCCGGTGTGGAGAAGCCGGAAAAGCGTTTTGTACCGGTCTGAAAATTAGTGGAAAGCATTTTTCCGGCAAAGATTTATGGTACAGAAGGTCGGTTCGCGTGAAAACAGGTTTCTGAAAAATTATTTATGTAAAAAAACTGTTCTTAAAGAGAGATTTTTTGGAACTTTGAGAAGCAATTTAACTGCCTTTTTCTCCCTTGTTTACGCCATCAAACGACTTAGGCTTATGTAGCACATCCGCTTATGCTTTCCCGGACGAAATGACCGCTCTTTTCAGAGAGGTAAGAAAGCACCTACATGGTACTTACCTGTATCCGCAGGGCAATTGCCATAACGTAGCCCATGTGGCATCCCTGGTACTCAGCAAGCAAGGGATACCGAACCGGAAAGTCTGGCTTTTCTCGCCATGCCGGTATAAAACAGGGGCTTATGAAGCCATTTGTTTACCCGACCCCAACGGTATCACCACCGACGGGATGATTTCGTGGGGATATCATGTGGCAACGCTGGTTGAGGATCCGCTCGCAGGCGAGCTGGTCTATGATTATTTTATTGATGCTGAACGCCCGCTGCGGCTTCAGGAATGGATCAGCATTCAGGGGCTGTCCACGTACCAGTTACGGGTTGAGCCTGCGCACAACTATCTCTTTTACTCCGAATCAACGCCGGGACAGCTTGAGAGCCTGTTTACCGGTGAGTTTTTCCGCTATGAAGGAGAAGCACTCGAAGGAGAGTGGGTAGCCAAAGGCCTGGCCGTGAACCAGACGGCATACGACTTTTACCTTGAAGAAATTAAAGACCGTTCTGAGGGGCAGCTGCGGTCTGATTACCAGGCGCTGGTTGAGAATATAAACACATTCGAAACCATTATCCGTGATCAGCAGGTGCCGGCTGTATTACCCGCCGGATTGGTACACAAACATCATCGGCTGCTGGCGCATTATCAGCAACGATACGAATACTATTTAGCGCGCTGGCGGACACAACTGCCGCTCCTGGAGCAACCTGAGCCGGTTGCCCGTCAGGCTGAGGAAGCCTTTGCGCATTTGCCCTACTCGTGGCATACCAGAAGCTATGTACACGACGAGTTGATTCTGAATAACTCAATGGGGTTGAACTAACCGTAAAAGCGAGGCTCGCCTCGCTTTTCTCGTTTACATGCAATCCACATCGGCAACGATGGACACCTGTCTGAGCCCTTTATCCGTCAGGATATCGTTGATGCGCTCCTGAATAAAGGCCTTGACGGCTTTCATATTTACCGGACCGCGTTCAATCTTAATCATAATATCGTACAGGAACTGGTTGCGGATGCGCTCGACCAGCGGTTCTTCCGGGCCCAGTACGCGGGTGCTCCCGAGCCGGTCGGTGAGTTCTGCCGCCAGCCGTTCGGCGGCCTGCCGGCAGATTGCCTGCTCAAAGTGCCGGACCGTCAGCTTGATCAGCCGCGTAAACGGCGGGTAGCTGTATTGTTCGCGTTCGAGAAGCTCTTCGGTATATAATCCTTTATAGTCGCCGGTAATTACTTTCTGCAAAATGCCTTGTTGCGGATTACTGGTCTGGATAAGTACCTTGCCCTGGCGCCCACCACGGCGGCCTGCCCGCCCGCTCACCTGTGTAATCATCTGAAAGGCCCGCTCGGTAGCTCTGAATTCCGGGAAATGAATCAGCCGGTCGGCATCGAAAATCCCCACGAGCGAGACCTTATCAAAATCGAGGCCCTTGGTGATCATCTGGGTTCCGACAAGCATATCAATTTCTCCCTGTTCAAATTCCTGGATAATCTGCTGGTATGCGTTTTTCGCACGGGTTGTGTCCAGGTCCATGCGCAGTGTTTTTGCATTCGGGAAAATAATCTGTAGCTGGTCTTCGAGCTTTTCAGTACCATAGCCCATAGTACGCACTTTGGTGCTGCCACAGGTCGGGCAGAGACGCGGTACTTCTTCCTTGTGGCCGCAGTAATGGCACCGGAGTTCGGCTGCCCGCTGGTGATACGTCAGGCTGACGGCGCAGTTGGGACATTCCGAGGTCCAGTCGCAGTCTTCGCATTGCAGATAGGGAGAATACCCGCGCCGGTTCTGAAACAGGATACTCTGTTCCTTACGCTCCATGTTTTGTTCCAGCGCCAGGAGCAGGGCCGATGAAAATTCGTTTTTCATCGTTTTCTGCTTTTTCTCCTGTTTGGTGTCAACCAGCACGATTTCGGGCAGGGTAGCTTCACCGTACCGTTTAAACAGTTCGACGAGCCCGTACCGGCCCTGCTGCGCGAGATAGTAGGTTTCGATCGACGGTGTTGCTGAACCGAGCAGTACTTTGGCCTGCTGCCAGTGTGCAATCATGATCGAAACGTCGCGGGCGTGGTAGCGCGGAGCAGGGTCATGCTGTTTATAGGATGTCTCGTGTTCTTCGTCGACGATGATCAGGCCCAGGTTATCGAACGGCAGAAAAACGGCCGACCGGACACCGACCACAAACTGGTATTTGCCTGACAAGACGCCTTTCCAGACCTCAACCCGCTCGTTATCGGAAAATTTAGAGTGGTAGATCCCCATCTTATCACCGAATACTTTTTGCAGGCGTACCACAATCTGGGTGGTCAGCGCGATTTCGGGCAACAGGTAGAGGGCCTGGGAACCACCGTCGAGCGCCTGCTGAATCAGGTGAATATAGACTTCGGTTTTGCCGCTGCCCGTAATGCCATGCAGCAACACGACATTCTGCTGCTCAAACTGACTCATGATCTGACTGGCGGCAGCTTGCTGGGCATCGGTCAGTTTTATCTCCGCCTGCGATGCCTGAATCTCGCTGAACCGAGGCTGTATGACTTCGAAGGTTTCAAAAACCTGGTTTTTAATCAGGGTTTGCAGCGACGACTGTGAAAGTTCGTCATCCTGATTCAGAATGCCCTTGTCAAGTCCTTTCCGGTTGAGCTCAGGGTTACGCAGCACGGGAATATGGCTCAGGTAGCGCATGACGACCTCCTGCTGTTTCGGCAGCTTTTCGAGCCGGTGGATGAGCATCATCAGCTGAGCCTGCTCCTCATAATCAGTGTGTAACCGGATTTTTCGGATCATTTTCGGGGTATACTTCTCGCGTACTTCCTCGAAAATGATTACCGCCTTTTTACCGACCAGTGACTTGATTACGGTTGGTACGTTGATGTCACCAACTAGCCTTCCCAGTTCATCATAAGATAATGCTGGATGCTTTTTTAGTTCTTCAAGTAACTCTTCTTCTGAGCTCGTTAATAAATCTTTATGATCAAAATCAGGGTTATACTGCACTTTAGACTGGCTCGATATCTTTAATCCCGACGGTAGCGCAATGTTCATGACTTCGCCGATATAGCACATGTAATAGTCTGATATCCAGCGAAATAATTCAAGCTGATAGCCGGTTACAAGCGGGTATTCATCCAGTAATTCAAGGATATAACGGGCCTGATACTGGCTTGGTGGCGTGTTATGGAGCCCTGCTACCACCGCTGTAAAGACTTTTCCCTGCTTTTTACCGAAAGGGACAATAACTCTGGCACCAATTTTGATCATATCTACTAGTTCACGAGGTACCCGGTAAGTAAACAGCTTCGGAACTGGTATTGGCAGAATCAGTTCTGCGAAGAAAGTCAATTCTTCTTCGTTGGAATGATAGTATGTTAATTCTAGCAATGTACTACTTAGGTTTGTGCTGAATACGACACAGGAAGTAAAGATAGCTAAAGGCGTCTGAATTCCTGGCAAGAAGTTTGCTTACAGACCCTGTGATTTCATGTTTGATCGTAGCGAGTTCTTTGGTTTCCGGTATTCAGCACGATTAATATGACAGCTTATACATTTACCCACTATGTGATAGAGATTTTATACGTTTAAAACAGCCTCTTAATGTATATGAGAAAACTCTATTCAATAATGCTTTCCAGAAGTTGCCTGGTCGGTATTATGATATGGCTTGGGTGGTTTGTCGTTTTACCGACACATGCCCAGGTTAGTGGTTTTGTGTATCGCGATTTTAATGCCGACGGTGTCCGGACAGATACCCTGCCGATTGAGCTGGGTATGGCCAACATCACCGTAAGACTTTTTCTTGACCGAGCCACACAACCAATTAGTACGACGACCGGTTCCGATGGGAGGTATTCCTTTTCGGCCGCACAAGTGCCTTCTGGCAGTGTGTTCCGTCTTGAGTTTGTCAATCTGCCGACAGGATTCTTTGCTACACCACATGGTGCTGACAACCGCACAACGGTTCAGATCGGTGTAGCGCCGGCAACCGGTATGAGCGTAGCAATTAACCATCCGGCGGATTACTGCGAAAGTATTCCGATGTTGGTTACACCTTGTTATGTCAATGGTGATCCGCTTAAGACAACGTACAACGATGGTACGCCGATCCCGCAAAGCCAGCAGACCGCAACCGGGGATGTGTTGGTGGCATATCCCTATACGGCAACCGGTGTAGCCGGTAAAGATGGCATTATGCCAACTCACCTTGCATTTGGCGCCGAAACCGGTGCACTGTGGGGTGTTGCCTACCAGCGTCGCTCAAATACGCTATTGTCGGCTGCCGTTATCAAACGACATACTGGTTTAGGGCCTTTAGGGACGGGTGGTATTTATCAGACAGATATGACCACTTACCTGACAAGACCATATCTGGATGTCCAGACGCTTGGCATTAACACGGGCGCTAATCCGCACAGCGGGTTACTTGGCGACAAGTTGATGGCTAACTATGACTCCGTTGCCATGAACGCCGTCGGGCGCGTCGGCATCGGGGGGCTTACTATTTCTGACGATGATAAAGTCCTGTATTTTGTAAACCTATATGACAAGAAGGTCTACGGAATTACACTTAATGTACCGGCCCGCAATTTTATCGGTTCGCCGATTACCCCTACAGCGGCGGATACAATTTCCTGGAAAATTCCTGATTCTGGCTGCGTAAATGGCAAGTTCCGTCCATGGGCAATTCAGTATTATCGGGGCAATATTTACGTTGGCGGGGTTTGCTCAGCCGAAAGCGGCGATCCTGCACATCCTTATGCTGACACTAGCGCATTGCGCGGTGTTATTTATAAGTTTAATCCGGCTCAGGGGCGTAATGCACCATTAACGGAGGTGTTATCCTTCCCGCTTTCCTATACGCGCGGCTATGCCGATGGCACAGACAGCTGTGCTAACTTCAAATACTGGCTGCCATGGTCGGACTTGTTCCCGAAAAGTTGTAACAACAACAAACACGTGATGTGGCCGCAGCCGATGCTTTCTGACATTGTCTTTGATGTCGATGGGTCTATGGCTATCGGGATGCTTGACCGGTTTGGCTTTTTGTCGGGCCGGCACAACTTTGCGCCTACCCAAAACGATAACGGAAAACTATACGATGGTTTCTCAAGCGGTGATATGCTCCGTGCCTATAATAACAACGGAACCTATCAGTTGGAGCGTAACGGTCTGGCGGGGCCGTTGCTGGGCAGTGGAGCGAACAGCGGTCAAGGCCCCGGCGGTGGAGAATTCTATGGCGATGATTATTGGCTGATTTCGTCAAACGGTAATTTGTTTGTCGGACATGATGAAATCTTCAATGGTGGCCTGGTGATGGTGCCCGGCAAAGGCGAGGTACTGACAACGGCCTATGACCCGCTAACGGATGTGTATCAGTCGGGTGGTATCCGTGCCGTCTTTAACCGGAACGGGCGGACCAATCGTGGTTATGTGCTGTATGCTGATGAGCCCGGTACATTTGGTAAAGCATCAGGTCTGGGCGACTTAGGTGTCGTCTGTGGTGTTTCACCATTTGAGATCGGTAACTTTATCTGGTTTGACGACAACCGGAACGGTATTCAGGATCCATACGAAAAGGGGATACCGAACCTGATGCTGACCCTGCACGATATGGAAAACGGTGGGGTGCAGGTTGGTCAGACCACAACCAGTTCAACGGGTGAGTATTATTTTAACAATAGCAACGTAATCCCTAAGCTATTGCCCAACCACCGGTATCAGGTTCGGCTGAATCCACAGCAACTGGCGGCTTTTACACCTGCTTCAGGACGTCGGGCGGCAGCATTGGCTAGTCAGAGTTTTTACCTGTCTTCGGCTAATCAGATCGACCCGGTAAGCGGTTCTAACCAGATTAACTCGAAGGGGGTTGTGTATGACGATTACTTTGTCATTGACATTACAACAACAGATGTGGGGGAAAGCAACCACCAACTTGACTTATCAGTTTATGCCTGTCCGAACCTGTCGGTTGGGAATGATACGGTAGTTGCCTGTGCCGGTACAACGGTAAGCAGTCTGGTGATCAACGGAAGAAATTTTGCACGGGATGATTCTGTCCGGATCGTTTACTTTGATACACCTCAGTCCGGCACTGCCATGTATGGGACCGGCGGAACCCTGTTGGGAACCTATAAGCCGGTTAATGGTCAGGTCATCGTTAACAACCCGAATTTGCCCGCTGCTGTCGCCGGTGATAAGGTGTATTATATTTATGCGATCATTCACCCGCCGATTCCGGACCCGAATTGTCGCCCATATACATCGATGGTAGCTGTTATTAAGCCTAAGCCGATTGCCACAATTACGGCAGGAACACTATCCTGTTCGGCAGCAACGGCACAGCTTTCGGTGTCGCTGGCTTACGCGAACGGTGCGCCTGTTACAAACGGAACCTATTACTGGGCCGGTCCGAACGGATTTACATCTACCAGCGCAAATCCGGTCGTAACGACAGAAGGGACGTATACGGTGGCCGTATCAACCGGTATCTGTAATGCATTCCCTGGCCAGAATTTTTCGACAGTCGTGGTCAATCGCATTCCGGAGCCACCGGTGAGCGTCAGTATTGTTGAAGCCTATGGAACTTCATTATCCTGCTCAACGTGTGTAGGTAGCTTAAGTGCGGTCGTTTCACCATCGAATGCAACTGTACGCTGGACTGGTCCAAACAACTTTACCAGCAATCAGCTTAACCCAAACGTTGATCGGGAGGGAAGTTATACACTGTTGGCAACGAATACGAACGGGTGCCGGATTGTACAGGACGTAGCCGTTGTGCCCGTCTACACAAAAACAATCAGCGTCACGGCTGCCAGTATCTGTATCAAGGACACGCCATATATTTCGTATACCATTGCAGCTCAGCATTTTGTGCCGCCGACCAACGGAGCCATCATCACGGTGACGAAGTATGTGGGTGGTGATACGGTACTGGTCATGAAAGATCAGCCATTAAGCGGTACGTTCCTTTACCCGGGAGCAGCTGTCGACAACAATGGTGATCCGACCGACTGGCCGGGCTGGCGTTTCGAAAACGGAGAATGGATTCAGGAAGACGACGGGCTGCGGCCACGGGTAGTGGTGCATATCAGCATCAATCCGACAACCGAAGCGGTTGTGTTCTACCCCGACCCAAGTCCGTTGTGTTTGAGCGGGCCGCCGATGGGCCTTGGCGATTTTGTCTGGAAGGATTTCAATAAGAATGGTATTCAGGATGCCGGTGAGCCGGGCGTACCGAACGTACGTGTTGAACTCTACACAGTAACTAACGGTCAGCGCAGTGCAGCACCAACAAGCACAACCCTAACCGACAGCAAAGGCAAGTATTTATTCGACCGCCTCGGCGACGGCGATTACCAGGTCCGGTTTGTGCCAGTCACTTTCCCTTCGGGTTGTACCCTGACGGTAGCTAACCAGGGGGATGATAAGCTGGACAGCGATGCTGATGCAAATGGTTACAGTCAAGTTGTGACGTTAAGCCTGACTGATCCGGTCAGTCCGCGGCCAAACCGTACCATTGATGCCGGGCTGGTGTTTGTGCCTATCGCGGTCACAGTCTGCGAGAATGCCCCTACGTTATTGAGCGTGCCGGGAGCTAACCGCTCTCTCAGGATGATCGCCTCAAAAACACCTTTAGGCCTGACAGAGGTTTGTGCCGGCACAGGCCTGAACCTCGGGACAGCAACTGTGGGTACAAATGGTGTCGCTTCGTTGACCACAACGGCCCTGCAATCAGCCAGCGGCGTAGCCCAGCTATGGTATGTCTATGCAACGACGACCGAAAGCATATCGGTGGGAGCGACGTGTTTGCCTGCTGCAGAAATGCGTATTCTGGTAAATCCGCAGCCGGTACCGCCGGTTATTGTGGAGGCCTTTGGGACGTCATTGTCTTGCTCAACCTGCGTAGGAAGCCTGAGTGCGGTAGTTTCGCCATCGAATGCAACCGTACTCTGGACCGGGCCAAACAATTTTACCAGCAATCAGCTGAATCCGAATGTTGACCGTGAAGGAAGTTACACCCTTACTGCCTCTATCACAAATAGCTGTGGGGTCGCGCAGGCCCGGGCGGTGGTATCGGTCTATACAAAGATGATCAGTGTCACGGCATCGAGTATTTGTATCAAGGATACCCCTTATATTTCGTATACCATCGCTGCCCAGCATTTTGTGCCGCCAACCAACGGGGCTACCATCACGGTAACCAAGTATATCGGCGGTGATACGGTGTTGGTTATGAAAGATCAGCCGCTGAGTGGTACGTTCCTTTATCCGGGAGCAGCTGTTGACAGCAACGGTGATCCGACCGACTGGCCGGGCTGGCGCTTCGAGAACGGAGAATGGATTCAGGAAGACGACGGGCTGCGGCCACGGGTAGTAGTGCATATCAGCATCAACCCGACAACCGAAGCCGCCGTATTCTACCCTGATCCGACACCTCTCTGTATTGCCGGACCATTGATGGGCCTTGGCGATTTTGT
Source organism: Arsenicibacter sp. R0_47 (assembly GCF_057652235.1). Taxonomy (NCBI): domain Bacteria; kingdom Pseudomonadati; phylum Bacteroidota; class Cytophagia; order Cytophagales; family Spirosomataceae; genus Arsenicibacter; species Arsenicibacter sp. R0_47. Next base: position 313,663 of record NZ_JBYFCJ010000003.1, read on the forward strand.
CTGGAAGGATTTCAATAAGAATGGTATTCAGGATGCCGGAGAGCCGGGTGTACCAAACGTGCGGGTTGAATTGTATACGGTAACTAACGGTCAGCGCAATGCTACACCAATTAGCACAACTCTAACCGACAGCAAAGGCAAATATTTGTTTGCAAAACTTGGCGACGGCAACTATCAGGTCCGGTTTGTGCCAGCTAGTTTCCCTTCGGGTTGTACCCTGACGGTAGCTAACCAGGGGGATGATAAGCTGGACAGCGATGCGGACGAAAATGGGTACAGTCAGATCGTGACCCTCAATCTGTTGGATCCGGTCAGTCCGCGGCCAAACCGTACCATTGATGCCGGGTTGGTATTTGTGCCGGTTACTGCAACGATCTGTGCCAGTCAGCCGGTAACACTGACGCTGGCCACGGGTAATCAGCCGCAGGCTGTCCGTTTCCTGGCGTCTAAGATACCATTGAGTCTGACGGATGTCTGTGCTGGTGTGGGGCTGAACCTAGGCACTGCAACAGTTGGTACAAATGGTGCGGTTTCGTTAGCAACAAGCTCCCTGACGGCAACGACAGGCACAGATCAGCGCTGGTATGTTTACGTGACTTCTGCGGGAAGTGTTTCGGCAGGGTCAACCTGTCTGCCCGTCGGTGAAATGCAGGTCGTGGCTACACCGGTACCGCAAATGCCGGTAATTCTGGAAGCCTACGGCGGAGCCTTACCTTGTATTGCCTGTCCGGTTACACTCGAAGTGGTTACTGATCCGGCAGATGCCAGCGTGTTGTGGCGTGGTCCTAACAGCTTTACCAGTACGCTGCATACACCGGAAGTGACGCGGGCCGGTTTTTATACGGTAGTAGCTTCTGCTAAAATCGGCGTCTGTAACGTCGTCAGTGAGCAGATTGAAGTTGAGGTATTACCAATTATCGATGATCCGTGCCCGGTGCTGATTATGAGTGGTGATCAAACCATATGTTCCGGTAATTCAGCAACGGCCATTACTGCGAATACGTTTAACGTAAGCTTTGGGAGCCAGATACGGTATGTGGTGTTCGATACGCCTCAGGTCGATCCGGCGGTGATTTATGGAGCTGCGTCAGGAACTGTCATTGCATTAGCAGCGCCGGATGATTTTGGTGCGGTTAGTCTGACATCGACAAACGGAATTTTTGTGAACAACGGGACAAGTACGATCACGAAATACATTTATACCACAGTTTATCCGGAGCCGGCAGATATCAGTTGCCGCCCATACGGCTTCATGCAGGTAAACGTACTGCCGGCCATTGGCGCAGGCGTATCTGTAACAGCCCGGTCAGCGACTTGTTCCGGCCCGATGGCCTTGTCAAATGGCAGTATTGTGATCAGCGGCTTTAGTACCGGAGACCGGTATAGCATTGCGGCGCAGACATCCGGTCTGGTTACCAGCTATGCGGCGGCTAGTCCGATACCGGCAAACGGAATTGTTGCCAGCCAGCTAAATAATCCGGTGAGTCCGCTGACGTATTATGTCCGTGTAATTAACTCCGGTAATTGTTATCAGGACTATACCATTGTACTAACACCGACAAACTGTGTGTGTCCGGCACCGGTTTGTGTACCGATGGTCATCAAGCGGGTGCGCTAAGCTGATTTATATCATCAAAAAGCCTTCTTAGTGCAAACTAACGAAGGCTTTTTGTATGTTAGGAGGTAAAGAATATTCCTGATTTATACGATATGGCAGACCTGAACGGCACACAAGTTTATGATGTACTGATTGTGGGAGGTGGCCCGTGCGGATTAGCCGCCGGTATTGAAGCAGCCAAAAGCGGACTTTCACACCTGATTCTGGAGAAGGGCAGCCTGACGGAATCAATCCGCCGGTACCCTAAAATGATGCGCTTCTTTTCAACGGCTGAAAACATAGAAATCGGCGGGATTCCGTTTCCCGTTTCCGGCGTTAAAGCCAACCGGAACGAAGCACTACAATATTACCGGAAAGTGGCAGCTTACTTTAAACTGAACGTTAAACTGTTTCAGGAAGTACAGCAGGTTGTGAAAGCCGGCGAAAATCTGTTTTCGGTTGATACTGTGGGCGGTGATGTCTATCAGGCAAGGAAAGTGATTCTGGCAACGGGCTACTTTGACCGGCCACGGTGGCTTGGCGTTCCCGGCGAAGATATGACCCATGTCTCCCATTATTATGACGAGCCGTTCCAATATTCCTTTACCAATGTTGTGATTATCGGTGCGGCAAACTCGGCGGTTGAGGCAGCTCTGGAGTTATATAGGCATGATGTGCATGTAACGGTCGTACACCGTGGTGAAGATTTTAAGCCAACTGTAAAGTACTGGCTTATTCCGGATGTGAAAAACCGGGTAAAAGAAGGGAAAATCCATACGGTTTTTAACGCCTGTCTGACGCGTATTGAAGCAGGATACGTCTATGTCCGTAATACGCAGACCGGCGAAGAGCAGGGCCTGCCCGCCGATTTTGTCCTGATTCTGACCGGTTATACACCAGATGCGGATTTTCTGCGCCGGTGCGGTCTGGAACTGGATCCGGTGACGCAGATTCCGGCCTACGATAAAACAACGTTTGAAACAACGGTACCCGGCTTATATGTGTGCGGAACCGTTATGGCAGGTATCTATACTGAAAAAGTATTTATTGAAAATGGTCGTGAGCATGCGCAGGCCATTATAGATCATATTGCCGGCCGCGAGATTCATAAAGTAAAGGAACTGATTGATCGGATTTAAGCAACTTACCCGGTATTAAAAGAAACGTCTCCGGTCAACTGACCGGAGACGTTTTTATTTGCATGGGAACCAGTTAACGTTAACAATTACGGATACATTGCCTGAACCGTAGCAATGTCAAGCGGGGATAACCCGTTTCGCTGGATAGAAAATAAGGAGCCATCTTTCCGTGTAATGGTCGGTAGCCCGTTTTTGCTGAAATCGTATGGACCGTACATCATCACCGAGTTCAGATCAAGGGTATTCCCATAGTCGAAACCGTCGTATCCCTGTGCCGCGTAGGTGTCAAAGTTGTACTCGGTTCCCGTCACGATATTGCTGTAATTGATGGTAATATGATTGTTACGGTCTACACGCGTATGCTCGTGCCACAAGCCAACCGCGTGGCCAATTTCATGGATTGTGTTACCAACGCTGCATCCGCTGCCAAGGTTAACATACTGCAACGATCCTGAATAGCCCACGTTGGCAGAGCATCCGCTGCTGTTCCGGAACAGTACATAACCCCGTTGTGTTGTACGGGCTACAAACCGGATAGAAGTATTAGCCTCCCAATGCGCCATTGCATCATACACCCGCTGAGGGTTTGGTAAGGCAGGGTCAATTGTGTAGTAAACGATTTTGTTCGGCCATTTTGCCGTAGAACGTGTTCTGCCTGTCCCTTCGCCTGTTACCGGTTCGTCAGACAGCTCATGGTCATGTAAAATAATGTCATTCTGGAAGACGGATTCTCCGTTGATTTGCTGGAAACTGATCGGAGCATTCCGGAAAAAAGCTTGTTTTACTTCGCCTGTCTGATTTGGATAGGCTTTCTCGGCAATTGTTTGTGGGGTGAAATTACTAATCGGGCTTAGTGCATTTTCATGTGTGCAGCTTGTAGTAAAGGCAATAGTAGCCATCAAGCCCGCGAAGACTAGTAGTTTTTTCATAATTGTGCGTGATTAGGGATTGTTACATAAACGTTTGTACTAAAGAACGATAAAACGGCAACAAAAGATTTAAGAATTATCAAACGGGACTTTTGTCATACATACCGTTAGCTTAACCCTGTCTTTTGAAATCATTTGAATCTTGTTTTTCATGCGCGTTGAGTTTGGTTCCATTGCAAATGTTTTTACGGTAAATCTTGTAAATCAGATTTATAACTGACATTAAAAAACGCAAGAATTATCAAGCACTCCTTTTGTCATTGTTTAATTATGTTTCATAAATCATGTATGCTTTCTCAGAAGCTCCCTGTTACTAATGAAAAAAGCAAGGTAACATAAGTTATTAAGTGTGGAGAATCCGTTTATTTCGTGCTTTGGCGAGGTGTGGAGTAGTGGTATATCATCCCTGTAAATCAATGATCATGCTATTTTGTTTGATCATAAGATAACCAGATCAAATATTTACTTAATCAAATGTTACTATTTAGTTACGGGACCTGGTAGCCTGTATTGGCTGGAAAATATATTTAAAGTTATGCGAATTAAGAAAAAACTGTAACAACTAATTTATGCATTAATACGTCTGACATATGAAACGTAACATTTTTTTTGTTATTTATTTTTGTTGCCAAGTAACATTTGGTCAAACCAAAATACCGGATAGTTACTGGCAGTCTAACTACTGGACGGCTAAGTGGATTACTCACCCAACCGCTCCTGCAAAATCATATGGCGTCTATCACTTCCGGAAAACGGTGGAGCTGCCTCAGAAGCCTGGCCGGTTTGTAGTGCATGTGTCAGCCGATAACCGCTACCGGTTGTTTGTTAACGGAAATCCTGTGCTGATGGGACCTGCCCGTAGTGATCTTCAGAACTGGTATTACGAAACCATTGACCTCGCTCCGTTTCTGAAAGCAGGGGCGAACACGCTGGCGGCTCTGGTATGGAATATGGGAGAAGGTATTCCGTACGCACAGATGAGTTTTCAGACCGGGTTTATTTTACAGGGGGACACCGACGCTGAAAAAATAGTCAATACGGATAAGTCCTGGAAGGTTATTCAGGATATGGCCTATTCGCCGGTTAAAAATGATATTGCCAAACTCCGGACGTATATCGTCGCTGGTGATGGCGACCGCGTAGCCGGCGAACAATACCCGTGGGGCTGGGAACAACCCGGCTATAATGACCAGGCCTGGGCCGAGGCTAAACCGCTTTGGTTTACGGCAAAACCCAGAGGTATGGGAACCGACGGTAACTGGCAGCTGATGCCGCGTACGATTCCGGTTATGGAGGATGTTCCGCAGCGGCTGACGGCCGTTCGGCGGACCGAAAACAGCCGCATGCGGGTTGATTTTCTGCTGGGTAAAGAATCCGTTACCGTACCGGCCAATACAAAAGCGGTGTTTCTGCTGGATCAGGGCTACCTGACCAACGCTTATCCGGAACTGACGGTTAGCAAGGGGAAAGGTGCAACTATTACACTGGGCTATGCCGAGGCACTGATGAACGACAACCGGCAGAAAGGAAACCGCAACGAGGTTGAGGGGCGTAAACTGATTGGCTTCGAAGACCAGTTTATTGCCGATGGCGGCAGTAAGCACACGTTCCGGCCACTCTGGTTCCGGACATATCGCTACCTCCAGATTACGGTTGATACGAAAGACGAACCGCTGGTACTCGACGATCTGGTGGGACGCTTTACCGCTTATCCGTTCGAAGAAAAAGCCTCATTTGCCAGCAGCGATACCACACTGAAACATATCTGGAACGTTGGCTGGCGGACCGCCCGGCTCTGTGCCGGTGAAACCTATTACGACTGCCCCTACTATGAACAACTGCAATACACCGGCGATACCCGGATTCAGGCTATGCTCTCGCTCTACGTCGCCGGCGACGACCGGCTGATGCGTAAAGCTATTACCGATTACGACCACAGCCGGTTCAGCGACGGCTTAACACAAAGCCGCTATCCGTCCGCTGACTTTCAGGTGATTCCGACCTTTTCGTTGTTCTGGGTCTGTATGGTGCATGATTACTGGATGCACCGTCAGGACGATGCGTTTATTAAAAGCATGTTACCGGGGATGGCCAGCGTACTGGCATGGCACGAAGACCGTTTAGCCAAAAACTACCTGAACGGCCCGCTTGAGTGGTGGAACTTCGTTGACTGGTCGAAGTGGGAGGCGAAAGGCGAAGCGGCAGGGGGCGTACCGGCGGGTGCCCGTGCCGGCGGTTCCAGCATTCTGACCTTGCAGCAGGCCTATACCCTGTTGCGGGCAGCTGACGTATTTGGTCATTATGGACAGAATGATAAGGCGGCGCATTATCGGGCGTTGGCCGCGCAGATGAAGAAGGCCGTTCGCGAAACCTGCTGGGATGCTGCCCGTGGTCTGCTGGCCGATACGCCCGAAAAGAAAAGCTTCAGTCAGCACGCAAATATTCTGGCTATCCTGACAGATGCGGTTCCGGTGGCGCAGCAGACCGCTTTGCTACAAAAGGTGATGACGGATCAAAGCCTGATTCAAGCCACGTTTTATTTTAAATTCTACCTGTTTCAGGCCATTAAAAAGACAGGCATGGGCGACCAGTATCTGGCTCAGCTTAAGCCATGGCACGACATGCTCGGCATGGGCCTGACGACGTTTGCCGAGAATCCGGAACCAACCCGGTCGGATTGCCACGCGTGGAGCGCTTCGCCGTTGTACGAGTTTTTGTCGACCGTATGCGGTATCAATCCGGCCGAGCCGGGTTTCCGGTCGGTTCGTATTGAGCCCTATCTGAACAATTTGCAGTTTGCAGAAGGGAAAATGCCGCATCCTGCCGGCGACATTGCCGTACGTTTTGAGAAAACGGCGACCGGTGGCCTGAAAGGTACCGTCAGCCTGCCGCAGGGAGTAACCGGAACGCTGCGCTGGAAAGGCAAAGCCCTTGCCCTGAAAGCCGGCACGCAGACGGTGACAGTACCGGTGGCCGGCAAGTAGCCGGATAAAAAAAGGGAGCCCTGACCGGGGCTCCCTTTTTTGTGTCTGTCATGAATTTAAACCGTCGGGTACTGCCATTCGCCCCGGTAAGCGCGGCTAAGGAGTTTATTGGCCTCAGGGTCGTTCGGAATCTGGTTGCCGTCCCAGTTGATGCTTCGTCCGAGTTTCAGCGACAACATGCCTAACAAGGCCATATTGGTTGACCGGTATCCGGTCTCAATGTCTGATACCGGTAATTTGCTGCTTTTGATGGATTCCAGAAAGTTTGCCCAAAGCAGGGCAATGTTCTGATCATCTGGTTTGTCGAGTTTGGCGTCCTGATGGATAATCGGCTTTTTCGGATCAACGGGGTAAAACGTCCAGCCGTCGAGCCAGCCCTGATGGAAAGTACCTTCGGTGCCGTAAAAATAGGCGCCGACGGCCTGTTGCGGATGCGTTTTTTCGGCATTGTTGCCCGCAAACTGACGATGCTCCCATACGGCCGTAAAACTTTCAAACTCAAACGTAGCAATCTGGTGATCCGGTGCGTCGGTATTGTCGCGGCGGATGGCGCGGCCACCGCCCGAGAATATTTTACGCGGATGTTTTTCTTCGGTCCACCACAGAATCTGGTCCATCCAGTGAATGCCCCAGTCGCCGAGCGTACCGTTGGCGTAGTCGAGGTAATTGCGGAAGCCACGCGGGGTAATCGTGCGGTTGTAGTTGCGCAGCGGGGCAGGGCCACACCACATGTTCCAGTCGAGTCCTTCCGGAATCTCTTCATCAGGCGTTATCTGGCCGGGGCCGCCGCCGTAGTGAACAAATGCCCGTACCATCCCAATCTTGCCGGCCTTGCCCGACCGTAAAAACTCCATACCCGATACGTTATGGGGCGAAACACGGCGGTGTGTGCCTACCTGACACGTCCGGCCGTATTTCCGCGCCGCAGCCACCATCGCTTTGCCTTCGTTGATGGTATGCCCGATGGGTTTTTCCACATATACGTGAGCGCCTGCCTGCATGGCTGCAATCGCAATGAGCGGGTGCCAGTGGTCGGGCGTGGCAACAATGACAATGTCTGGTTTTTCGGTGTTCAGTAACTCACGGAAATCGCGGTATAGCTTTGGCTTGTCGCTGGTGAGTTTAGAGACTTCTTCGCTGCATTTCTTCAGCTGCCGCTGGTCCACATCGCAGAGTGCTACCAGCGTTGATTCGCCGGCCTGGAGTGCACAGCGGAGGATATTAGTACCCCACCAGCCGGTACCGATCAGCGCCGTGCGGAATTTAGCCAGCGGACGACGGGTGATAAACGGCGTAATAATACTGGGAGCTGCCGGCAGTGCGCTACCCACCAGGGTGCCCCCGGCGGCCAGTAATGAGGTTTTCAGGAATTCGGAACGGTTCATAAGTAAGGTCTGACTCAATGGTAAAAGAGGAAACCCGGAGGCGGTTACTGATGGCTTATTCTTTCTTTGCCTGCCCTAGTACGCGCAGCAGGTTTCCGCCCCAGATTTTAGCAATATCCTTTTCGGAATACCCGCGGCTGACCAGTTCAGCCGTCAGGTTTTCGATCTCGCTGACATCCTCCATGCCGACCACGCCGCCGCCGCCGTCGAAATCACTGCCGATGCCGACATGGTCAATGCCCACCAGTTTAACGACGTAGTCGATGTGATTGACGAGGTCTTTGAGGGTTGCGCGCTCATGGGCATAGACTTGCTTTACCGAATCGGTCTGTGCTTTCTGCCAGGCTTCCAGTTTGGGCGCATCAATCCGGCCCACGTTAGCCATCCGGATCTTGGTCAGTGCCTGCCGGTGCGCTTCCGACGGTTTCCGCAGGTAATCGCTCACAAAATTCATCTGGATCACGCCGCCCTTCGCCGCCAGTGCTTTAATCATGTCATCGGTCATGTTACGGGGAAAGTCGCACAGCGCCCGTACGTTGGAGTGCGACGCAATTACCGGCGCTTTCGACAGGGCCAGTACGTCGTAAAACGATTTATCCGAAATATGTGATACGTCGATCAGCATACCCAGCCGGTTCATTTCCCGGACAACATCGTTGCCGAAGGCACTCAGGCCGTTGTGTAACGGACCATCGGGGTCGGTAGCAGAGTCGCAGATGACGTTGTTCGCAAAGTGGGAGAGGGTAATGTACCGGCAACCGAGATCGTAGTACGTTTTCAGCAGTGACAGGTCCTGACCAACCGGATAACCATTTTCCATACCGATGAACACCGCCCGTTTGCCGGCTTTCTGGAGCCGGTAGGCATCGGCGGGTGTCGTGGCCAGTTCAGCCAGCTCCGGATACTGCTTCAGGGCACTGTGGATACGGTCGAATATGGCCAGCGCATCGGCTTTTGCTTTGGCATGTCCCTCGGGCGTTCGCGGTCCCTGCGCCAGATACACGGCAAAGAACATGGCATCCATACCGCCCGTTTTCATCCGCGGAAAATCAATCTGAGTACCATCGGTCTTCACGTCATGTGCTTTGCCAGCGTCGAAGCCCGGTTTCATCATGTTGATGGGTGCATCAGCGTGTGTATCCAGTGTCAGGATCCGCTGGTGTAGTTTGTGTACTTTTTTAGGCGGCGAAAGAGAAAGCAGCAGGAGCGAAGAAAGCAGAAACGGGTTCATGACGCATCGGGTTAAGTTGTTGACAACATCCGGAATTTCAGGAGCTGAAAGACAGCGGTCCGGCTTTGACACAGAAATCTAAGCAATCCCGGAGCAACCCCAAAACTTTATGCTGAAACGCACGGTTATCGTCGTAACTTTGCTAATAATTAGCGATTGTGCGATTGAGTGATTGTGCGGATACTTGTTCACACAATCACTCAATCGCTGATTCACCAATGTATTATGGCTGTTGTACCTTATAAAGATAAAGCTACTTCGAAGCGGGAGCAGGTAGCGGAAATGTTTGATAACATTTCGCCGAAATATGATTTGCTGAACCACGTACTGAGTGCCGGTGTCGATATCTACTGGCGCAAAAAAGCGATCAGCTATTTACGGCCGTTTGCCCCGAAAAAGATCCTGGACATTGCCACCGGTACCGGCGATTTTGCGCTGGAAGCGCTGGCGCTGAAACCCGAAAAAATTGTAGGCGTTGACATTTCAGAGGGAATGCTGTCGGTTGGCCGGGAGAAAATGAAGAAGCGCGGCGTCGACAATATCATCGAGATGCGCATGGGCGATTCCGAACGATTATTGTTTGAAGACAATGTATTTGATGCTGTCATCGTTTCTTTTGGGGTACGGAATTTCGAAAACCTGTTGAAAGGTCTGACGGATATGCACCGGGTAACGCGGCCGGGTGGTGTATGTGTGGTGCTGGAATTTTCAAAACCCCGTTCGTTTCCGTTCAAACAGTTATACGGTTTTTATTCAAATACGATTCTGCCGCTCATCGGGCGAATGATCAGTAAAGATTCATCGGCATACAGCTATCTGCCGGAATCGGTACAGGCGTTTCCTGATGGTCCCGATTTTCTGGGCATTTTTAAAGCAGCCGGGTTTACAAACACAAAATGGATACCTCTTACGTTCGGCATTGCCTCTATTTACATCGGACAAAAATCCTCTTAGGAGCCCTGTTGGCACTTGTGCTGACTACAGATCTGCATGCGCAGGGATACGCGTACACCCGTAAACATCTGGAGCATTACGACGACAAAATCATTCATTATGGTTTTTTCTTCGCGGCTCCCATAACGCGGTTCAACATAAGGTACAGTAATGCCTTTGTAACGGCCGATTCTGCGAGCCGGATTTATTCGCCGAACAAAACATCGTTCCGGGTCGGTTTTGTGGCAAATGCCTACATGACCGATGCATTTGACATCCGGACGACGCCGTCGATTTCGCTCTACAGCCGGGAGGTAAAGTACGACTACCCCGGCGGGACAACCCGTTCGGAAACGCGGGAGTCGGCGTGGCTGGATATTCCGTTGCTGATCAAATACAAGTCACAGCGCCGCAACAACACGCGGATGTACCTGCTGGCGGGCGGTTCATTTGCGATTGAAACAAACGTCCGGAAGAAAGAAGCATTCGGTTCAACGCGGCTCAGCACGAACACCACCGATTTTACGGTGGAGTATGGTATCGGGTTTGAGCAGTTTTTTGAATATTTCAAATTCTCGCCGGAGATCCGCTTTTCACACGGTATTCCGAATATGTTCCGTCCGACAAACAATACGGCCTCTCTGGGTATACGGCGATTAACGACACATGGTGTCACGATATACATCAATTTCGAGTAGGCGGAGAAAAAAAAGAAATTTTTTTCTCATATAACCATCTGAGCATTAGCAATTTGTTCTGTCTTTGAAAAAATAATTGAATTTTTTTTGAGGCAGGACTTGCAAAACGGCAATTTTACCCCCTATATTTGCACTCCCGAACGACGACAACGGGACGGGACAAAAAAGGGAGTTTAGCTCAGTTGGTTCAGAGCATCTGCCTTACAAGCAGAGGGTCGGGGGTTCGAATCCCTCAACTCCCACAAAGAAAAGCGAGTCAGCAATGACTCGCTTTTTTGTTTCTCGGGCTTTTCACCCCGTTGCTTCAGGGCGTTTGCCATCCAATCAGCAGATTGGGGACGGTCTTGGCTCCCTCAACTTCCCGCCTTCAGTCCCTCACTTATACCAGCCCCAAACCTCCTGCATGAATTCACCGGCAAGGGCGGGCTTATTGATCACCATTGGTATCTGAAGTTCGGTAAGCAGAGTGCGGTTGTCGAGGCGTCCGGCTGGAAGTTGCTGTTTCGGAATAGACCGGCTCTGCGAAACAGCAAGGTTGGTGTACGTAAACGCTACAGGCAGGATATACCGCCCGGCATACTCCGTCGAAAACGCCGGTAACTTTTTCAGGGCGCCCGTCACGGCCGGAATAAACCCGTAGCCGACATTATCGGGGCTTAGCGGCACGATATGCCTGATTTGTCCCTGCGCGTTAATGTCAAACCCGATATATACCCGGCTACACAGACCTTTATTCCAGAGTTGGGCAGGGTACCGGATATGCTCGTACAGCATCGGTCGAAAATCCGGATTGGCATCCAGCGGACAAAGCAGCGTTGCGGTCAGTAAGCTGTCGTAAGTGCTCAGTATCCTGACGGCACTGACCGGTGAGAGAGCATCGTCGGGAACAAGAGCTGCTACGGCATCCGGCTGTTCTGCTAATGCGGCCCGTAATGCCGGACCGGTAAGCGAAACGGGCTTGATAGGGCCGTTGCCTGCCTGGAGGTAATACGTGGTCTGTGGTTTGTAGCAGGCCTTGTAGGGCGATATACCGCCTGTTTTGTCAAAAGACGGGGTAATCGGTTCCAGCCGGCAGCTAACAGCTTCCATCAGTTTTGTTTTACCGGCATACCGCAGCTGGCAGTAAACGGTTCTGCCGTTGATCAACTGCTTACTATACAGTTCTCCGTTTATCGTAAATGCGTCGGGAAATACCTGTTGCGGCGCTTCTTCACCCAGCCGGAAAAATACCTGACCGGCGTAGATGTTGTAGCATATGGAGCCATGAATTTCGCGGCCGGTCGATCCCAGTAGCATCGTTCCCGGCTGCCAGATGGGAAAGGTACGGTATTCACTGCCGAGAAAATACTGCTCGTTTAGCGTTTTGTCGCCCGATACCAGGCAGGTGGTGGTAATCTGACCAGTACTGTCTCTGGCAACGGTACACCGTTGGCTTTGGGCGTTATACCAACTGATACAGGCAAGAATGCCGATAAAAAATCTCCGGTACATACGTGATTGGCCTGAAAATAAGATTAGCTATTGCCATAAGGCATTTGGCCGCGATCTCTAATGATGCGCCGGCGTCCGGTTGCACTTCCGCTGCTAAATCGTTATCATCGTACCAAAGTTTACGCCTATGTTAGCTGAGTTCGACCGCATTGAGGCGGAGGATATCGTAAAAGCATCGATTGAAAGCCGCTTTCAGATTCCGTTTTTTTCGTCGTATGTACAGGCTGGTTTCCCGTCGCCGGCTGATAATTACCTGGAGCGTGTCTGCGATCTGAACGACCTCTGTGTAACCAACGCCGAATCGACCTATTTCGTCCGTGTAACATCTGATTCCATGACCGGCGACCGCATCGAAGCCGGTGATGTGCTGGTGGTCGATTGCTCACGGGAAGTCGCCGACGGAAAAATTATCATTGCCTGGTACAATGGCGGGCATACCGTAAAACGCATCCACTTTGCTGGTGGCCCGTCACAAAGCGACATGATTGTGCTGATGCCCTCAAATACCAAATACGAGCCGATTTACGTCCATCCCGGCGACGATTTCAAAATATTCGGCGTCGTTACCTTTGTCATCCATAAACCGCTTTAACGCCGTTATGATCGCTTTAGTCGACTGCAATTCGTTTTATGTAAGTTGTGAGCGGAGCTTCAATCCGGCGCTGGAAGGAAAGCCGGTGGTGGTCCTGAGCAACAACGACGGCAACATCATTGCCCGCTCGGACGAGGTAAAAGACTTAGGCATCAAAATGGCTGCGCCGTACTTTCAGATCCGGGAGTTGTTGAAACAGCATAATGTGGCCGTATTCAGCAGCAACTACACACTCTACGGCGATATGTCGGCGCGGATTATGGCAACCCTCGGCCGTTTTGTGGAGCATGTAGAGGTATATTCCATCGACGAGGCGTTTCTGGACCTGACCGGCTATGAATCTGTCTATCCGGATCTGACCGAACTGGCCAGAACTATCCGGCAGACGATTGCTCAGTGGCAGCGGGTGCCTGTCGGCATCGGGATCGCACCTACTAAAACACTGGCTAAAGTGGCCAACAAGCTGGCTAAGCAATCGGGCGGCATCTGCCTGCTCGACGGAGAAGAGCAGATTGAAGAAGTACTCCGGAATTTTCCGGTCGATGACCTGTGGGGAATCGGGCGGCGGTACGCGTCATTTCTGAAACACAATCACATCAAAACGGCCTGGGATCTGCGCAATGCACCGGATGAATGGCTAAGCCACCACCTGACCGTAAACGGGCTCAGGCTGGCTCACGAACTGCGCGGGATGCCCTGTAAGCTGATGGAACCGGAACCGGCGCCGAAACAGGCGATTTGTTCGGCTCCGTCGTTCGGACGCATGATTACCGACCTGGCAACTATGTCGGAAGCCTTAACGACGCATGTGAGCCGCGCGGCCGAAAAGCTGCGCCGGCAGGAGTCGGCCGCCGGTGTTATGACGGTGTTTATCCACACGAACCGCTTCCGGAAATCGGCTTCCGGCGAGGTTGCGAAACAGTATTACAACAGCCGGACCATTGAGCTGCCGCATCCGTCGGCCAGTACGCAGGAGCTCGCCGGTTATGCGCAGGCGGCGCTCAAATCCATTTTCCAGTTTGGCTATCATTACCAGAAAGTGGGCGTAATTCTGTCGGGACTGGTACCGGCCGGGTTCCGGCAGGGCAGTCTTTTTACCGATGCGCCGGATGAGCGGCTGATGGCGCTGTCGCAGCTGATGGATAAGCTGAATGACCGCCACGGACGTGATCGGGTGCGGCTGGCCGGTGCAGGATTTGACACCAGCTGGCACCATCGCCGGCAGCATCTCTCTAAACGGTACACTACCCAATGGGATGACATTCTGCCGGTAAGCTAACTACCGGTCTGCCTGAATCCAGGCGACGGCATCCCACGAGAACGGTAGCCACCGGTCTCTGTTATCATCGAACACTTCGGTAGCGGCTTCGCAGGGGAATAGTTTATAGTCAAACTTCGTATAATTTGTGGCAATATAACCCGGGTAATAAAAGGCCTTTTGTTGCTGTCGGGCATACTGAATTTTCTGCATCATCAGGTATTTCCCAAGGCTATACTTCCGGTAATCGGGATGGTAAAAATTCATGATTCCGGCAATGCTGTCGTTTCCGTTATCAAAAATACCGCCGGCAATCAGCTGACCGCGGTCACGTACTTCAACGATATACGTATCAAAAACGGACGACTCAGCCCCGTTCATGAGACAGCTTTCGATTGAGGCAGCAGCATCAAAATTGATGGCATTGCGATAAACGGTGTAAAGGGCTTCGTGCTCTTCTGAAATAACCAGAGGACGTACTGTTGTAGAAAAAATACTGTTTTGCCGCAGAATCCGCGCTTGTTTAGTACCGAACTGAACGTCATCCAGCCGCATACGCAGCCAGTAAACAGGGCATATTTTATCGTCGGCCAGAATATACTGACAGGTGAAAATATCCTGATTCATACGGAAATAGCCAATGCTCAGGAAAAAATCGAGCTCATTTCCTATCATAATAAGCAATATAAATTGCCCGGTCGGGGGTGGGTTTAACGGGTAATGATGGGGGGCAAGTTACTACTAAATCCGGGATAGACCAGTCTGTAGGGCCGAAAGGACAGAATCCGGACAATGGTAAACGCAGTTAATGTATGGTGTATACCAGTTAAGTGCTCAAAACCGGCAGTTCAATCACCGGACAGCTGCATAGCCCGGAAAGACCAGCCATCTTTGCGTCGAAATAAACCAACAAATACGCAAAATGAAAAAGGTAGTATTTAGCCTGCTGGCTGTATTAATGATGTTTGTCGCTTGTAAAACCTCTTCTGACCCGATGGGTCCCGACGGCGGCGGCGGCTCAACGCCTTCCGGTCTGCAGGGAAAATGGACGTATGGCGGCTCGTTTTCCGCCACAGATTTCTGGAATTATAACGGCACCTACGCCGGCAAAGGTTTTGAACAGGGAATGGTTTTCGATTTCAAGGCCAACGGAAAGTTTGACATGTACGTTATCAACGCTACAACGAGCTACAACTGCCGTACTGAAGCGTACAGCTACTTTACGGGTTCGGTAAAGTTTGATGAAAGCGCACACACGTTTACAATCACCCCGACATCGGGTAACTACCGCGGGTTCTACTCCTGTACACCCGGCAGCAATTTCAAACGTGATGCGCGGGCCGAAGAGCTGAAGCAGCAGGGAAAAACGTATTACTACGTGCAGAAAAAGAACAGCCAGGGACAAACTGTCCTGAACGTTAGTGTAACACCTGATGAAAAAGACGGCATAGAATTTAAACCATAACGGGATTGGAGGCTACCATTCAGAGGATTTACTGAATGGTAGCTCTTCAGAGGCTTTACTGAATGGCAGCTCTGCCAGCGGAATGTCGTCCAGAACTCCCTGAAAGTTGAAGGTAAACGGTAATGTATAGTTCATGGTTACCGGTTTGCCCCGCCGATAGCCTGGTGTCCATTTTTTACTGGTCTGTTTCGCCAGTCGCCTCATTTCCCCCTCAAGCCCGGAAACTGCCGGCCCGATTACTTCTACATTGCTGATACTGCCATCGGTATTGACCAAAAAGCTGACCATAACTTTATTGATAACCCTGATGCCATTCGGCCTCATGGCGCTAACCGGATAGCGGAGATTTTTGAGCAGAAACTCAGCCAGGTCCTTCCGGCCGTTACCAAAGACGGGATCTACTTCCAGCTGAGTGTAGCGGACCGTGTCTTCTCCCGCTGTAACGGCCCAGCCGTCGATCATTTCCCCGAACTGGTAGGTTTCCTGATAGGTATAGGAGCCGTCCAGTGAAGTCCCTTTCCAGATGCCCTGCCGGCGGCTATCGTCGACCTTGCCGGTTTCGGTAAAGACCGTATACTGTTTCGTGGCAGGATTACGCCGCCAGCTGTGGTAAACGGCTGTACCCTTACCATCCGTTACCAGTTTCCGGCCATTACTGTCCCACTGACTGACCAGACCTGTTGTATTCAGTCCTCCGGATTTATTTGCCATCCGCTGCATGGTTTCCACGGCCCGGATCTGTCCGTTCGGGTACCAGAAGGTCTGTTCAATTTCGGTCGGTCTGTATACGCTCCGCTCGGCTACAACTCCGTTCGGATGAAAATAGTAAAGGGCGCCCCGCAAGTCATTCCGTACATAAGGCTTCATAAATGCCGGTTCTCCACCCTGATAAAAACCGTAGCTATTGCCGTCGATACTATTCTTATACCCGATGAAGTCTATCTGCCGGAATCCGTGAACCGTATCATAAGGGGTGGCCGGCCCGTCTTCGTGCTCAGTCTGCCGGTAGCGGGTTTTCAATATCTTTTTCCAGCGTTTGCCGGACTTCTCCATAAACGTTATATCGCCGGTCGGAAACCCCAGACTATCGACAAGCGCAATTCGCTTAACGATGGCACGCGTGGCATCTTCAGGCACGCTGCTGCCGTCTCTGGCATAAAAATCAATGCGCTCACCGGTCCCGATATAAACCGGCAGATCCGATTTAAACAGAACCGGTATGGCGATCTGTTGCCTGACGGGTTTGCCGTTCTTTTCGGCTGGTTGCCAGGCATTGAAAAGGCTCAGTAAACGAAGCGCCTCCCGGTCGCAGTCGGGGCGAAGACTTCCCAGCACACTAATGTCAGAGAGCCGGCCGTCGGTTTCGACAACTGCCTGTAAAAAAACGCGCCCGCTGACATGATCAGCTTCGGCTTTTAAGGGGATACGCAGATTGGTCTTAAGGTATAAATCCAGCATGGCCTGGCCACCACGCGGTTCAGCGGGTTTATCAACCTCAAACGGCTGGAAGCGTTGCTGGGCCGGCGCACAAAAAGGAAAAAGAAGAAAAAGGAGTGGAAGAAGCGGATGTTTCATCGTTACTATTCAGATAAGTGTGTATCCAAATATATACTCTTTTGACTCAAATAGTCAAGAAGAGGCCTTACAGTAAGTTTTTAGTCAATTGTCGTTGGTGATTTTACGTCATTAAATAACTTTAGCCAGCCAAAATGCAGGGAAACCTGGTTGGATTGTACATAAAAAGATAAGCAAGTAAGGAGAGTACCCGGTTCCGGAGCGTCCCGGATTAGTTATGCTATTACTTTCTGAAAGGAGAGTAACCGGGCATATCATGATCATTTTCTATGCAACTTTATCTGATCATTGTTCGGTATGTTGGTAACCGATATACCTATAGTGCTCAAAAAAACAACCGTAGCCGTAAATTAAAATCCGGACAAGCCCTCAGCCTGATCCCCAAACAAAAATCTGATTTTGATCTGCTGCTTTTCGCCGGAGACAGCACAGAAGCCAAAGAACTGGCGATGTCTGTCGTGGCACACTCATCATTTTTGCAGGCACTACCTCCTGTCAGCGAACAGGATGATGATTGATGCGTTGTCTTTTTGTACTACACAAAAAAAACGCCCTGACCAGAGTCAGGGCGTTTTTCATTTACAGCGTCCTGGTTATTGCGCTGTTCCTGCGTTCAGCAGTTGATTGAACAATAGCTTGAACGTATTATGCGATTGCGCGCGGAAAGTGATTTCAGGGCCGAATGCCAGCAGTTTGCCGTTGCCCACCTTCGCTTCGAACGCGGTTACTCCGTTCTGCAGATAGGCCTGACCCCATGCCCAGCCGCTACGCAGCGGCTTGTTGGTAGAAAACCACGCCAATGGTTTCAGGTCGCCTTTGGCAACCGCATCCGGTGCCAGGTTAAAGACCGGGCTGGCGTCGAAATAAACGTCGCTCTGGGTCGTCATTCCCCAGGTAGCGTGCTGCGTTGAGTCCAGTGTAACGCGCAGGATACTGCCCGGAATGTAATACTTCTCAGCAGGTAATGGCCGTTCCTGACCGGTGTTGGTCATTTCGACAAGCGCATTCCGGACTGGCAGGCCAAGGTGATACGCCAGGTTGGTGCTGCTGCCGATTGTGACAACATTACCGCCTTCTTCCATGAACTTCTTCAGCTGCGGAATAGACTTATCGGCCGTAATGCGGCCCATCCATGGTCTGAACTCCGCCGGGATTTCTTCGGTTTTCGGCTCACGGCCAAAGCCAAACTCGCCGTCACCACCCGCCGGACGGGCAGCACCGCTGCTTACGGCCGGAATGGCACGGGTTACGAAAACGATTACGTCAAATTTCTTCCGCAGGTCACCGGCATCAATATCCTGTGCATAAACCACCTTCATCGGGAAATGATACTGTTCCATCATCCAGCGCACCCAACCCGACGGCATTGATCCGCCGTAGCTGTCCCAAAGCGCAATCCGCATCGGGCTGACTTTCGTCAGGCCGGCTGGTTTTTTGCTGAGGCCTGTCACATGTACGCCCAGGTCGCTGGCGGCCTTATCGAGTGCGGCTTTGGCTTTGCTGCCGGCCGGTATAAAGAAGGCGCCGGCCTCCACATTGCCCTGACCGGCGGCACCTTTCGGTAACCGGTAAACCTCAATACCTGAGGCAATCAGGTCGTTAACGGCAATAAACGAGTTGTTTGAGCGGCTGGTCAGTACGTAACCGCCACTGGCTGATGCGTCAACAGTGCCCTTTGGTGCCTGCAGTTCGCCATAAGGCAGGGCCTTGAACGGACCGTCGAAGCTTTCCAGCACGCGGTCAACCTGAACGCCCATCTGGTAGGCCAGTGTCCAGCCCGCTGCATCGTATGGCCGGATCGGCGGGCCACCCTGATACTGGAAATCGTTCGGGTGATCCTGCGGTTCAAACATGTCAATAACGTGCGGGCGGAAGGCCTGAGCCGTTTTGACCACATACGAGCCTGCCGGATATTTTTTGCCGTTTACCGCAAATTCGCCGGTAGCCTGATGAATCTGGATACCGGTTTTGATCAGAGCGTTAATAAACTTCACGGCTGTCGGGAAGTCAGCCTGATCGGCAGGGATGATGAATCCGCGCGGATCACGGGTTGCCGGGTCTTTCAGTACCTGATCGAAGTACTTCACCGGTACACCCGACGAGCGGCCGCTCCAGCCGAACGGATCAGCAGCGCCGCTGCCGCCACCGGCATTAGCCCCCGCCGTTTTACGCTGGTCGGCCTGATAGGCCTGATTGATGGCCTCCACGCGTTTCGGCGACAGGGTCCAGTAGTCGGAGCTGCCACGGTCGATGGAGTTTTTACCCATGTGGTAAATGTTGTACAGCAACTCGTCGTGGTGACGGGCGGCATAATCCAGCACCGAGTAGTTCAGCGACAGCGAGTAATCAATCGATTGCTTGTAGTGCCATTTCTGCGGTGTTACCGGATAAGGCGTATTGCCGTTCGGAATGAGGCGTTGCGGCACCAGTGGTACTTCTTCCGGTGTCGGGCCGCCGATGATTTCGGTCAACAGACCGATCATGTTGTGGAAGTGCGTTGTTGTGCGCAGACCGCCGTTATACCAGGTCGAGAAACTGGCTCCGTTGAGGCGCGTAAAGCCCGGCTTATTTTCCGCGTTGAGGCGGTTATACATGGCTGCCCCTACGGCGTCGATGCCCGTAATCATCATCGGGTCGAAGACGTAGTTGAACGGATCGCGGTAGGGCGGTCCCGCCAGCACCGACCCGGCCGGACCGCGCTGGTGGTGATTATACATAATCTGCGGAATCCACTCAACAAAGAGCTGACGCCCCATGTTCTGCGACTCCTTCAGGTTCATCATGAAGAAATCGCGGTTGTTATCGTGGCCGGCGTATTTTTCGTACAGACGCGGCAGGTTTTCCAGTGACCGTTTTTTCGGGTCCGACTCGCGCATGTACCAGTTGCTGACCAGCTCCTGACCATCCGGATTGGCATGGACGAAGAGGATAATGACGTTATCGAGAATCCGGAGCGTTTCGGGGTCTTTACGGCTGACCAGCTGCCACATGGTTTCGATCAGCTGATGCGTACCAACGGTTTCAGTGGCGTGCAGGCCACCGTCGATCCAGACCACCGCTTTCCCTTCTGCCGACAGTGCACGGGCCTGTTCTTCGGTAATCCCTTCGGCACGGGCAAGTTTCTGTGAAATCTCCTTATAACGGTCCAGTTTTTTATGGTTTTCCGGCGACGTTACGATGAGCATGTACTGATGGCGACCTTCTTCGGTCATCCCGATGTCGACCAGTTTCGACCGGTCTGAAGCAGCAAGTTTTTTAAAGTAAGCTTCGGTTTGCGTGTAGTTGGCTAACTGATAGTCGTCGCCGATGTTGAAACCGAAATGCTCCCGGGGCGAAGGCAGGTTTTGGGCCCGGGAAGACATAGTCAGGCTAAGGGCCAGAAGGGCCGTTAGTAACGGTAAACGTTTACGTATCATAAACTGATCAAAAATATTGATACACTCAGAGTTTGTTAGAAGTGTTCCAGCTAAATAAGCCATTTTATTTTACAATATACCTGAGCATGCATATAAAATTTTACCGTTTTAGGGTATTGTGCTATAAGTTATTAGAGGATTACAGAAGTAGTTTAAAGTCTAAAAAGTGTAACTATAACCGTTGAGGAGGGGACTTTGGTAAACAATCTGTTTGTTGTATGAAAATGGGTACAACAAAGCAAAATCTGGATGACGGAAAGCAGCATACGTATACTTCCGGTATGATCACTGACATACAGAGACCAGGTTTATGGCAAAGAACATGCCTCTGTACTGATCAAAATTAGTAGACTATAAGGCGAAGAGTCATTATCTTTGCGGAAAATTACAAAAACGTGCGTTCGGTTCTGGTGTACATATTGCTCTTTGCGATTATGCTGCCAACGGTTAGTCCGTGGGGAACCATTGCCTGTTTTCAGCTAAACCGGGACTACATTGCCCGTGTGCTGTGCGAAAACCGCGACCGGCCGCAAATGAATTGTAACGGTCAGTGCTATCTGGCCAAACGACTGAAAGCACAGCAGGACAAACAGGACAAGGAAACCAGCGAGCGGGTGCAGAACCTGCCCGGGCTCCAGCTTTTCTGGGAGGCACCGGTTACGTTTGATGCCTTTACCCCGCCAGTCGTAACTACGCAGAAGAGCTGGCTGGTCCTCTACCTGCTTAAACGCTACTCAGCTCCTTTACTGAATCTCTTTCAGCCTCCCCGTTATTAATTGTCTCCCGTTTAGCCGGTAACAGCCTGCTGTTGCTTGGTGCTTTATGACCGCAGTATTCCGGCGGTATCATCCTTTTACGTATCCATAATTCATGCTTAGCTGCTGAGCATGAGTAATTTATTTTATTTCCCCTTAGGGGAGGAGACAATTATTTCCATGAAATCGATTCTTTCATTTGTCGTTGCGGCTGTATTAGCCGTCACCATTTTTTCCTGTTCAAAAACCGAAGTCGACAGCATTGACCCGAACGGTACCGGTGGGCTGACCCTTGAATTCGACAACTATGTCGGGGGAACAAACATGGCCCTCGGTACGGCGCAATATAAAAACACGGCCGGTGAGTCGTTTACGGTCACTACCTTCAACTACTTTGTGAGCAATATTGAGCTTACGAAAGAAGACGGAACGGTCGTGAAAGTACCGAACAGCTATTATCTGGTACGGGAAGCCGACCCTAAATCGCTGAATGTATCCCTAACCGGTATTCCGCAGGCGAATTATGCAAAAGTTGCCTTTACCGTCGGCGTTGACAGCCTGAAAAGCCAGGCACCGGTGACAGAGCGTACCGGAGGGCTGGACACCGGTAGCTACGGGACGGATAACATGTACTGGTCGTGGAACTCAGGCTATATTTTCATGAAGCTGGAGGGCATCTCGCCCGCGTCAACGCTTTCCAGTAAAGCGTTCCAGTATCATATCGGTGGTTATGGCGGTGGTTTTCAGGGGGCCGCCAAAACGGCAAATAACCTGCGTAAGATTACGCTGCCGCTGGGCACCACAAGCGCTAAGGTGCGAACCACCACGACGCCAACCGTGCATCTGATTGTGGATGCCGCCAGAGCACTGGGCGGTACGAATACCATTAGTTTTGCGGCGACACCAACGGTACACAGCCCGGCACTGGCTAAGCCAATTGTTGATAATTACGTGAATATGTTCGTGGTCGATCACGTACATAACGACTAAATCCAGCTCAGGTGTCCGGAAGGCGCGGCGTCTTCCGGACCCTTTATGTGGTATGGGAAAACTACACACAACAGGGAAGCTTGGTAAGGTAGTACGTGGATTGATGGTCTGCGCGTTGCTGGCCGGTATCAGCAGTTGCACCGGAGAAGCTGAGGTCTCACTGGATACCCCGACGTTTACCGTGCCGAAAAACTTTCCGGCACCGGCTTACGCGCTGGACCGCAACCGGATTACCTCAGCCGGCGTCGAATTGGGCCGGACGTTGTTTTTCGACCCTAAATTGTCCCGTGATAAGTCAATCTCCTGCGCCGAGTGCCACAGCCAGCCGAATGCCTTTACGCATCATGGCCATGATGTGAGCCACGGTATCGACAACCGTGTGGGAACGCGCAATTCGCTGCCGATTCAGAATCTGGCGTGGAGTACAAGTTTCTTCTGGGACGGCGGAGTACTTGATCTCGATCTGGTGCCGGTTGCACCCATTGAGAACCCGCTTGAAATGGATGAGACGCTGTATAATGTGCTGGAAAAACTCCGGAAAGACAGTACGTATCCGAAAAAATTCAAAGCGGCATTCGGAACGGAGGAGGTGACGACCGCCCGTTTTCTTCAGGCGCTGTCACAGTACATGCTGACGCTGGTTTCGGCCAATTCGCGGTATGATAAGTATGTCCGGAATGAAGGCGGCACCCTGAGCGCCGATGAACTGGCCGGTAAGCAGTTGTTTGTACAGAAAGGCTGCGTGAACTGCCACGCCGGCGAGTTGTTTACCGACAATAAGTTCCGCAACAACGGGCTGAGCCTGGCATTCGGCACTGATTTAGGCCGGGGCCGGATTACCGAAGCGCCGCAGGACAATTACACGTTTAAAGTCCCGAGCCTGCGTAATGTCGGGGTATCATACCCATACATGCACGACGGCCGTTTCCGTACGCTGGAGGCAGTACTGGATCACTATGCGGAGGGCGTTACCGAAACCCCGAACCTCGATCCGCTGCTGAAACAGAACGGGCGGTTAGGGATTCCGATGACCGCCGGCGAAAAAGCCAGCATCATTGCTTTTCTCAAAACGCTTACGGACGAGGAGTTCCTGAAGAATCCGCAATTCATACAGAAATGAAAAAACTATTGATTTTCACGTTGGCACTGTGGCCGCTGGTTAGTTCTGCCTGTGATATTTGCGGGTGTTCGAACGGCGGGGCCTATTTCGGGATCATGCCGCAGGTTGGCCGGCCGTTTGTCGGGGTACGCTATCGCCTGTCTTCGTATGATTCCCACCTGAACAGCCAGTATTTACGGACGAAGGAAACGTTCCGGGCCACGGAGGTGTGGGCGCGTTTTTATCCGGCCCGGCGGCTACAGGTAATGGCCTTTGCGCCGTATTATGTCAATCAGCAGGAGGAGGTTAGCTCCGGAGCGATTCGCCGGCTGCAAGGCATCGGCGATGTTACGGCGCTGGCCAACTACAATATCTTTAACACGTTCTGGGATTCTACCCGTGTACACCGCGTTAACCACAGTCTGTTGCTGGGCGCCGGTGCGAAGCTGCCAACCGGCCGTTTCCGGTATGATCAGACGGACCTGAGTGAGGTAAACAATCCGAATTTTCAGCTGGGGACGGGTAGCATTGATGCCTTGCTCAGTGCATTGTATTCAATGCGGGCCGGTTCGTGGGGCTGGAATACCGATCTTACCTATAAACTCAACACAACCAATGCACAGCAATACCGCTTCGGTAACCGGTTGACAGCCAACAGTCTTGTTTTTTACGCGAAAGAACTGTCGTCGGTTACGCTGATGCCGAATGCAGGTGTCTATGCTGAAGTTGCGGCACAGGATCACCGGAATGGTGTCGTCAATACGCAGACCGGCGGGTATGTTACGATGGCTAATCTGGGCATGGAACTATATACAAAGCGGTTTTCAGTGGGAGCAACCTACCAGCACCCGATGGCGCAGCAACTGGCCGACGGCGAGCTGAAAGCCCGCAGCCGGGCGACGGTTCACATCACGTTAATGTTATAGCCTTTACAAACGAAACAGAGATGAAATACTATCATTTGCTATACATGCTGCTGGCCTTTACCGCCTGTCAGTCAAAAACGGAAGAGCATCAGCATCACCACGGAAATGCTGCGGAGGCCGTGGCAGAAACCGACTCTGTAGGACGGCTGGAGCAGCAAATTCTGGCCATTCATGACAGCATCATGCCGCAGATGAGTGAGCTGATGCGGCTCAAAAAAGCCGTTTCTGCCCAAATTGAAGCGGCTAAAGACGAAGAAGGCAGGAAAGAAGGACTGGCGGTTAGCAGTGAGCTGGAGCAGGCCGATGAGGCCATGATGAGCTGGATGAACCAATATAACGGTGATACCCTGAAAAAGCTGCAGCCGGCACAGGCCATGACTTACCTCAGAGATCAGCACGGTAAAGTAAAAGATATGAGCCAGCTAATGCAGGTAAGTATCGGTCACGCTAAAGCCTATGTGCACCCCTGATCATGAAACGAACACTGTTTACCGGAGCGCTGGGCCTGCTGGCCGTCCTGGCCTTGCATGGTTGCCGGTGGGAGGCAGAAAAACTGCCTTACCTGGGCGAACCGGAAACGATTAAGAAGGTGGTAGACGGAAAACCGGTGGAAGAACTGGTTTATCCAGCCATTCCGGCCTTTCAGTTTACCAGTCAGGATAGTGTGCCGGTTACGGAGAAAAACTTCGACGGTAAAATCTACGTGGCAGACTTTTTCTTCGTTACCTGCCCGACGATATGCCCCGTCATGAAGAAAAACATGCTGAAGGTGTACGAGGCGTTTAAGGGGGCAGATGATATACGGATTCTGTCGCATACCATTGACCCGAATCATGATACGCCGGCGGTGCTGAAGCAGTATGCGAACGATCTCGGTGTGTCGGGTTCAATGTGGCAGTTTGTCACGGGCGACAGGGAGAAAATTTATGACATCGGCGAAAATCATTATCTCGTCACGGCGGGTGCAGACTCGACCGCTCCCGGCGGGTATATCCACAGCGGTGCCTTTGTGCTGATTGATAAGGAAAAGCATGTCCGTGGTCAGTATGATGGCACGACTGAAGAGGGGACGAATAAGCTCATCGCCGACATTAAACGCCTTCGCGACGAATACAAAAACGATTAACTAACACAACTAAACCATGAAAATTACACAAACTGCCCTGGTAACCGGCCTGTTTATGCTGGTTAGCTTATTGTCGTTCGGCCAGAAAAAGGCCTGGAAAGAGCTGGACGAATACCATTCTGTCATGGCGAAGACATTCCATCCGGCCGAAGAAGGTGATCTGAAGCCGGTAATGACCCGTTCCGGCGAACTGGTGGCGAAAGCCGTTGCCTTACAGAAAGCAGCCATCCCGGCCGATTACCGGAAAGAAGGCGTCAAACAGTCGATTGATCTGCTGGCAAAAGAATCAGCCGCGCTGGATAAACTGGTACAGCAGAAAAAGCCGGAGGCTGACATTAAAAAGGCAATTACGGCGCTGCATGACCGCTTCCATGAAGTTATGGAAAAGTGTGAACACTAATCATTAACAACACGGCTTAACCAACGTTTTTCTTTGCTGTTCCGGAGATACATAGCGCTTTTTCTGCTGATCACACTTTGCGCCAAAGTGCTGATTGTGCCGTGTATTTTACTGGATTTTGAGGTTCGGAAAGCGTATATCATCAGTAATTTCTGCGAAAATAAAAACCGGCCTGCGCTGCACTGCGACGGAAAATGCTATCTGGCAAAACGCCTCAGAGCGGCTCAGGAACGGGAAGAACAATCGAAGACCGAGGAGGTCGTAAACCGGCTGCTGAAAGCAGTTTATTACCAGGATACGGTGCTTCGGTATGTGGCCTCAACGCTCCCCCTGACCGCGTTCATCAACCAACGCTTCCCGGCTTTTTCCTGCACAATCACACGGACCGGCTATCTGTCCGGTGTATTCCGTCCGCCCGCTTTGTCGTACTGACTGGCTTCCGCACCAAACGAAGCATATCGTTTAGTTTATCAGTACAGACATTCTCATGAAACTTAAATTAATAGTTGCCCTGGCAGTTTTACTGCTTAGCAGTAAGGCATTTGCCCAAACCATAACAGGGTGCATTTTTGATGCCCAAACCAAAGAACCGGTCATTGGCGCTACCGTTCGTGTGGTACAGGGCCAGGCCGGTACCACAACCGATGTCAACGGCCGCTTTGCCCTAAAGCCGGTACCTGACAATGCCCGCCTGATTATTTCCTCGGTAGGGTACGGTACACAGGAGATAAAGGCCTCCGGGATCGGCAGAGGCATTGCGCTCGAACCAAGTGTCGAAGATTTGCAGACAATTGTTGTGACCGGCAACCGGGAGGCTACGCTGCGGACCGAAACGCCGGTTGCCATTTCCCGATTATCGCCCCGGATCATCGACGAAACAAAGCCAACCGCCCTGTACGAAATCGTGAATAAGGTGCCGGGCGTGATGATGGTGAACCTCAACAACGAACAGCACATGATGGCGATCCGCCAGCCGATGACCACCAATGCCTACTTCCTGTATCTGGAAGATGGTATCCCGATCCGGCCGATGGGGGTCTTCAACCATAACTCCATTCTGGAATTCAACCAGTTCGCAATCAGTTCGGTTGAGGTGGTAAAAGGCCCTGTATCGTCTATTTACGGTGCTGAAGCCGTTGGCGGGGCAATTAACTTTATTACCCAGCGCCCGACCGTGTTACCGACGGCGAAGATCGGTGTGCAGGCCGATCAGTGGGGCTACAAACGGGTACAATACGGGGCCGGTGCTACCGTGGGTAAGCTTGGTGTGTATGTCGGTGGTTTTGTCGCCCGTCAGCGTAGTGCCTGGATGACCAGCTCAGACTACGACAAGGCCGCCGTTAATGCGCGGGTCGAATACAGTTTTACCCCTAAAACGCGGCTGACGGGTGCGTTATCTTATAATAACTACGACTCGCAGACCAGCGGCAGCGTCGATAGTGTGGCGTTTTATAGCCGCCAGTACGTCAGCACGACGGATTTTACGTACCGGAAATCGTACTCGCTGCGTACCCGGCTGACGCTGGAACATGAGTGGAAAAACGGCTCTCAGTCGTTCATAACGGCTTTTCTGCGGGATAACAAGCACGGGCAGAATCCATCGTACAGCATTATCTGGCGTTCCGGTGCCTCGACTGCTACGGGGCAGATCAACTCCAATGACTTTAAAAGTAAAGGTGTTATTGCACAGCATACCCAGAAGCTCCCGTTCCTGAACGCAAAGGTCATTGCCGGCGCTACGGTCGATCTGTCGCCGAACACGTATTGGGCCTATCAGGTCGATTTGAATGCACAGCTGCGGGCCGACAAAAAATCAGTGGAGAAGTATACCATCGCGAAGGAGCGTCCGGACGTTCAGCTGGCCAATTACAACGCCGACATTTTTAATACGGGTCTTTATGCACAGGTTGAGTTCGAGCCGGTGTCGCGGCTGCGGTTATCGGCTGGTGTCCGGTACGACCGTATGTCGTTCGATTACGTGAATAACCTTGATCTGGACAAAACAACCGGTCTGGCCGTTGGCGGGACAAAAGAATATAGTCAGGCCACCCCGAAGCTGGGCTTGACCTATGATCTGGGCAAGGGCAAAGGGCTCTATGCCAGTTATTCGAAAGGCTTCTCGCCGCCGGCGTTAACCGCCATTTTCCGGAAACGCCCTGCCGCAGCAGCCAACGGCGATTTGTTCTACTATAACATCACGCCGGCGCTGTTCAATAACATGGAAGTCGGCGGCTGGGCGTCGCTCTTCAAAAATAAGGTATACGTTGATCTGGCCTATTACCAGATGAACGGTACCAATGAACTGCTGAACATCCGGCAACCGGACAACTCAACCGATTACCAGTCGGTCGGGAAAACCCTGCACCGCGGCGTTGAATTCGGGCTGACCTGCAAACCGTCGAAACAGGTATTCTTCCGCTTTGGCGGTACAAATGCCATCCACCGATTTGTGGCCTTTACGTTGAGTCAGCGGTCGTCGGATGCTGTAAAAGACGTAAATGGCAAGGATATGCCGTCGGCGCCGCGCTGGCTCTGGAACACGGAGCTGAGCTACTATCCGGCCTGGCTGCCTAAATTCCGGACTTCAGTGGAGTGGCAGCATGTATCGTCGTGGTACCAGAATCAGGTAAATACAATCACCTATCCAGGCTACGACATCATGAATTTCCGGATTGGCTACCAGTGGAAAGGTATTGAAGTATTCGGCAATGTGCTGAACCTGACCAATGCGCTGTATGCAACCAACGCAACACGCGGCAATGCCGCCACGGACCGTACTACGTTTACCCCTGCCGCCCCACGGACATTTGTAGCGGGTATTCAATACAATTTCACCGGTAAAAATTAGTGTCACTAACCGGCCTCCCCAAGGTATTACTTCGGGAGGCCTTTAGCCTTATGAAAGTCCTCATTTCCCTGATTTGTCTGTTTGGTCTGCTGGCACTGAAACCAGTACCGAAACCAGCCACCGGCATACGTTTATCAGATCCGGCCGCTACCGGCCTGACACCCCGTTTTTCAACCGACCAGCACGGTAATCCGGTCCTGAGCTGGGCCGAGCGGGTGGATGAAAAATCGGCAAAATTCTTTTTCTCCGTGTCAACGGATGGCGGGCAGACCTTTGGCCCGAAAGTGCAGGTCGCTGCTCCGGCCGACGTGTCGGTTCACGCCGAAGGCATGCCAAAGCTGGGATTTAAAGCCGACGGCACGATACTGGCCCTGTTTGAGGTGCCGCGTCCGGCAGCCGCGTCACGCTTTGCCGGTGATTTGCTGTTTACGACCTCAGCCGACGGCGGCAAAACCTGGACCCCTGCCAAAGCACTTCACCGCGATACGACGCCCGGCAAAAGTCACTCGTTCAGCGACCTCACCCGCTTGCCGAACGGACAGATCGGCATTGTCTGGCTGGATGATAAGATGCCGGGTAAGCCGGGGCGCAGTGTCCGGTTTGTACAGACCCTGCCGGAAGGCGGTTTTACCGGAGAACTGATTGTGGATGCCAACGCATGTCAATGCTGCCGGACCAATGTATTCGTTGATCAGCAGGGGCAAATCCACCTCATGTACCGGGACATGGACGAGCAGTCGACAGATACGAATCCGGGTGCGCGGGACATCAGCCATGTGGTGTCGGCCGACGGTGGCCGGACGTTCAGTAAACCGGCGACGGTTTACGCAGATGACTGGCGGGTCAACGCCTGTCCCCATGCCGGGCCGGATGTGGAGCAGACCGGCAATGGTATCTATGCCACCTGGTTTTCGGGTAAGGAAAATGCCGTGGGCCTGCGTCTGGCTAAGCTGGGAAGCCCTGCTCTGGTAGCCAGCCGGCTGTCAGACCGCGCCAGACACCCGCAGCTGACCGGTTATCACGGTCAGCTGGTATGGGTATGGGATGAGGCATTTCCGAAAAAAGGAAACGTATCCGAAGATGGCTTCCCGGAATATACACAGCGTATTTGTATGCAGCTGGTGACGGGCAATTCGGTGAAACCACTGACGTTCCTGACCGATGACAATCAGCATGCGACCTATCCCGCTGTGATGGCTACCAAAAACGGCTTGTTGCTTGCCTATGAACAACAGCAGGCCACGGGCGGTAATCCGGTTATTGTTTCCCGGCTGGTGACGAACCTGTAACCCGGTGCTTTATTTCAGTACGGATAAGACAGGCGCCCCGACCGGATGTTCAGCTTTATAGTCAACGCCCAGCAGACGGGCAATGGTAGCGGCCAGCTGATTCTGGAAAAGTACCGGTCCGCCCTGCTGTTCGCCGGTCGGCGCGACCCCTGCTCCCGCGACCCCAAACCACATTTGGTAGGAGTCGGCGGTTTTGGTGCCGTGATCTTTCCAGCGGACTTTCGGCGTGTGGCCCCGGCCGTGATCGGTTGTAAGCATAAAGGTGGTTTTACCGGCATACTGCGGCATGGTCTGCATGGTTTGCCAGAGGTCATTCAGCATACCGTCGATAGAATGGAGCATCTGTAAATGGTCGGCGTACTTGCCGGCATGGGCCAGATCATCGGTCTCGTCGAAGGAAATAAAAAGTACGCGCGGCTGTTTTTGCTTCAGGTAGTTTTTGGCCATGAAGTAGGTCAGGAAATCCTGCCGGACGCCGTCGCCGAACTGAGAAGGAAGCAGCCGCATCATGTCATTGAGCAGTGAGTCGGAGCCGGTGCGCGGATTAATGATCCGTTCATTCGCCGAGTTGGCATAGATACCGCTGCGGTTTTCATTAACAGCAGCCTCAATGACATTCCATGACGAAAACACGGCAATGCGGTCTTTAAAGCCTGGTTGCTGATTCAGGAATTCGAGTACGGTTGTATTCGGGTTGTCTTTTTTGTCGTTGGAACTGATACGCTCGTCGGCAAAACCCGACAGAATTTCGTTGTAGCCCGGATAACTGAACCAATAGGGATTAGCCGTATTCACCTTGCTGTTTTTTAGCCGGTTGCCGTAGAGTTGTCCTTGTCCGGCAATGACATTCCACCAGAAGGGGAGTAACTTCTGCCGGCGTTCGGCAGCTACAGGAGACCAGAACAGTTTACGGGCGGTAGCGGTATCAGGCGAGAATACCGGATCAAACAATAAGGTTGAGTCGGCACCGGTAAACACTTCCTGCCAGCGAACGCCGTCAAGTGTAATCAGGACAATATTTTGTGCCGGTTGCGCGGCGGCGCTATGCACAGACAGAATACTCCAGATGAGGAGAAACCGGAGGAGGATAGATTGCTTCATCATAACGGTAAAGAAAGAAACAAAACGGCTGTCATCGCCGGCTCCGGCCATTACTGATTTATGAAATTTGCCGGATTCGCTAAAATAAAAGGCCGGAGCCGCGCAACGCTTACCGTATACAGGGCGTTATATCATACAGAACTTACCTTTTAAGACTAAGAGTGCCATGACGAGAATATATACACTGATTGGTATAGTAAGTACTATGCTTTTGTGGGGATGTCAGCACGATCCTGAAACAGCACCAACCGGCCGGATGCGGGTTACGTTTGACAATGTGGTAGGCGATAAAGACCTTGTCTTAAATTCCGGTACTTATACCAATGGCAGCAAAGAGACTTTCTCCGTATCGTTATTCAATTACTACGTCAGTAATATTAAACTGCTGAAAGCAGACGGGACCTCATTTACGGTTCCGCAGGACAGCAGCTATTTCCTGATTCGTGAAAGCCAGCCGGCAACCCAGACCATTTCGGTCGGACAAATCCCCTACGGTGAATATACTGGTATGGAGTTTATGGTTGGTGTTGATAGCCTCCGGAACACGATGGATGTCAGCAAGCGTACCGGTGTGCTGGATCCGGCAGGCGGACACAGCGGTGGCATGTACTGGGACTGGAATTCCGGCTATATTTTTCTGAAACTGGAGGGCAGTTCACCGCAGGCGGTTGAAACGGCAGGGACGTTTATGTACCACATCGGACTGTTTGGCGGCTATCAGGCCAAAACCCTCAATAACCTCCGTACCGTTCGGGTATCGTTCAATACTAATAAAGCCGTGGTTGGTCAGAACCTGACGCCTGCCGTACAGCTCCGGACGGATGTGGTAACCATTTTTGATGGTTCCACGAAGATTAGTATCGCGCAACATCCGGACGTGATGGTCTCCGATTTTTCTGCGATCATTGCCAATAATTACAGCCAGATGTTCCGCTTTGTTAACTTACAGTCAAATTAACAGGATATGAGTCGCTGGCAGTGGATCGGTTTAATGGCAGCCGTTGGGTTCTGGGGGTACATTGTTGTTTCCTGCAAGCCGGGTAATCCGGGTGGGGGAGAGGACCCTGGCCCCGATCCGGTGAAGCCCGTACAGACGACACCCTACACCTGGACTAAACCCGCCAATTTTCCGGCTCCCGTCTACGATTTTACAAAAAATCCGCTGACGGTACAGGGCGTACAGCTGGGCAAGGCGCTTTTCTACGATGGGCTGCTTTCCCGTAACGGGACAATCACCTGCGGGTTTTGTCATTCTCCGTTTAATGCTTTTGCGCACACCGATCATCCGCTGAGTCATGGTATTAATGATCTGATTGGTATCCGGAATGTACCGGCCATCCAGAACGTTGCCTGGGGGCAGCACTTTTTCTGGGATGGCGGTATTGTCGATTTAGATCTGTTGCCGCTTGCCCCGATTCAGAATCCCGTGGAGATGGGCGATTCAATGACGAACGTTCTGGCCAAAGTCCGGCAAACGGCCAGATACCGGACGATGTTCAAGGCTGCTTTCGGAACCGATTCCATTACAACCGCTAATTTCCTGAAAGCCCTGTCGCAGTTTATGCTGACGCTTGTATCGGCCAATTCTACCTATGATAAGTACACGCGCGGGGAGACCGGCGGTGACCTGAGTGAGGAAGCAAAGCGCGGATTAACCATTTTTAAGGCAAAATGTGCCTCCTGCCACAGCGGTGAGTTATTTACAGACCAGAGTTTCCGCAATAACGGTTTACCGGTGCTGGCCAATGCCCGTGCGGATGACAAGGGTCGGTATACCATTACGTTGCTGACCAGTGATCAGTATAAATTCAGAGTGCCGGGCCTGCGGAATGTTGAGTTTACACCGCCGTACATGCACGACGGACGTTTCCAGACGTTGCAGCAGGTTATCCAGCACTATGCAACCGGCGTACAGGATACCCCCCGGCTTGATCCGCTTCTGAAGCAGAACGGCCAGCCGGGAATACCATTGACGGCGCAGGATCAGAAAGACCTGCTGGCCTTCTTGTTATCGTTAACGGATTATGAATTTTTGAATAACCGGCAGTTTCAGCCGAACTGAACAATTCCGGAGAGAGAACGCAGAATTTTATAGACGCCGGGCGAACAGGAAAAGAAAAAAAGGCGTTTAGAGGCATATGAATAACCAGCGATTTAAAGCCTGGCTTAAGCGGATCGGGTGGGTAGGCTTTCTGTTTTTTCTTGTAAAAGGGCTTTTGTGGCTCCTCATTCCCTATTTAATAGCAAAAGGGTTTCTGTCGAAGTAAATATGCGGATGCAGAATCCTAACTTCCTCATTCAGCAATCATTGCGTTTTACTTTAATTCCCGGACGCCACTTGGTTTATAAATTGTTTATCAGTAACTTTGCGTCCTGATTTTGAGTAGGTGTGTTCTTTGCTAAAAAAGCATACTTATTAATTGCATTTGAACTTCATAACTTCAGTATAACACAATAATGGCTCGCGACTTACGATTCACGAGAAATATCGGTATCGCTGCCCACATTGATGCGGGTAAGACGACAACAACCGAGCGGATTCTGTACTATGCCGGTGTAAGCCACAAAATCGGTGAGGTGCACGAAGGTGCTGCCACGATGGACTGGATGGAGCAGGAGCAGGAGCGTGGTATCACGATTACCTCTGCTGCTACAACGGTAAACTGGGAGTACCGTGCCCAGAAATACCACATCAACATCATCGATACGCCGGGTCACGTTGACTTTACGGTAGAAGTAAACCGCTCACTGCGCGTACTGGATGGTCTGGTGTTCCTGTTCAGCTCGGTTGATGGTGTAGAACCGCAATCAGAAACTAACTGGCGTCTGGCCAATAATTACAAGGTTCCCCGTCTGGGCTTTGTAAACAAAATGGACCGTGCCGGTGCTGACTTCCTGAACGTAGTTAAGCAGGTTAAGGAAATGCTGGGTAGCAACGCCGTTCCGCTTCAGCTGCCAATCGGCGCCGAAGCAGACTTTAAAGGTGTAGTTGACCTGGTTAACTTCCGGGGTATCACCTGGAATGAGCAAGACAAGGGCATGACATTCACGGAGATTCCTATTCCTGACGACATGCTGGAAGAGGCCGAAGAATGGCGCGGTAAACTGCTTGAAGCAGTAGCTGAAGTCGACGACACATTGATGGAAAAATACTTCGAGGATCCTGAGTCGATCACCGAAGCTGAAATGCTGGCAGCCCTGCGTGAGGCGACGATCCAGATGAAGATCGTTCCTATGCTTTGTGGTTCAGCCTTCAAAAACAAGGGTGTTCAGACAATGCTCGACTATGTGATGGCGCTGATGCCTTCACCACTGGATCGGGATAACATCGTCGGTACAAACCCTGATACAGATGCTGAAATTACCCGTCGTCCAAGTGTAGAAGATCCGTTCACTGCACTGGCGTTCAAAATCGCGACTGACCCTTATGTAGGTCGTCTGTGTTTCGTACGGGCTTACTCAGGTGTACTGGAGTCAGGTTCTTATATCCTCAACAACCGTTCAGGAAACAAAGAGCGTATCTCCCGTATCTTCCAGATGCACGCTAACAAGCAGAACCAGATCGAACGTCTGGAAGCTGGTGACATCGCAGCGGTTGTTGGTTTCAAAGACATCAAAACAGGTGATACCCTGTCTGATGAGAAAAACCCGATCGTTCTGGAAGCCATGGTATTCCCTGATCCGGTTATTGGTTACGCTATCGAACCTAAGAAAACAGCCGATCAGGATAACTTCTCTAAAGCGATCACTAAACTGATCGAAGAAGATCCTACCCTGAAAGTTGAAACGGACGAAGATACAGGTCAGACCATCATTCGTGGTATGGGTGAATTACACCTTGAAATCATCATCGACCGTATGCGTCGTGAATTCAAGGTAGAAGTTAACCAAGGTGCTCCTCAGGTTGCTTACAAGGAAACACTGACGAAGAGCTTCGAACACCGTGAAGTTTACAAGAAACAAACAGGTGGTCGTGGTAAATTTGCCGATATCGTATTCGAAATCGGACCACGGGATGCAGAAGAAGATGGCACCGTTAAGACTGGTCTTCAGTTTGTGAACGGTATCGTGGGCGGTGTAATTCCAAAAGAATTCATCCCTGCTGTTCAAAAGGGTTTCAACGAAGCAATGATAAATGGTCCGCTGGCCGGCTACCCGCTTGATTCAATGAAAGTTCGTCTGTTCCACGGTTCGTACCACGACGTTGACTCCGACTCACTGTCATTCGAATTAGCTGCCCGTACCGGTTTCCGTGAGGCTGCCCGTCAGGCTGGTCCGAAACTGCTTGAGCCAATCATGGCCGTTGAGGTACTGACGCCGGACGAGTATACCGGTCCGATCACAGGTGACCTGAACCGTCGCCGTGGTATCATGAAAGGTATGGATACCCGTGCAGGTTCACAGGTTATCAAAGCTGACGTACCTCTTTCAGAGCTGTTCGGTTACGTAACTGACCTCCGGACAATCTCTTCAGGTCGTGCAACGGCTAACCTTACCTTCGCACACTACGAAGTACTGCCAAACAACCTGGCTGAAACAGTAGTAGCCAAAGCGAAAGGTACAATCAACGCATAACAGTGCATTTCTATATGCTTACCGGCTCTCCGGAGCTGGTAAGCATATACTTTACTAAATACAATTGCCGGAGGAGTAAATGGTTCTTTCGCCGGTCAATTCAATAAACGTTTAACGAACCAAACAGAATGAGCCAGAAAATTCGCATTAAACTGAAGTCGTTCGACCACAATCTGGTTGACAAATCGGCTGAGAAAATTGTGAAGGCCGTAAAATCAACAGGTGCTGTTGTGAGCGGACCGATTCCTTTGCCAACTGACAAAGAAATTTACACAGTACTTCGCTCACCACACGTGAACAAGAAATCACGGGAGCAATTCCAGCTGTGCACCTACAAGCGTCTGGTAGATATCTACTCAACAAGCGCTAAAACGGTAG
Source organism: Arsenicibacter sp. R0_47 (assembly GCF_057652235.1). Taxonomy (NCBI): domain Bacteria; kingdom Pseudomonadati; phylum Bacteroidota; class Cytophagia; order Cytophagales; family Spirosomataceae; genus Arsenicibacter; species Arsenicibacter sp. R0_47. Next base: position 349,843 of record NZ_JBYFCJ010000003.1, read on the forward strand.
ATGCCCTGATGAAACTGGAACTGCCAAGCGGCGTTGACGTTGAAATCAAGGTTTAATGATAAATAAGCGGTTTTAAGCCAATTATTGTCAAGGCTGAATGAAATATACCACTACCCGTCCGGGAGTGGTATATTTTTTTGTGTATCAATGTTTTGTAAAGAGAAAAAGATTGCATAATTTTGCACTCCGAATTAGTAGAGTCTCTTGTGACGACATACTTTGGGTGAAGGTCTGGTCCTGTACCGGAAACCACATCTGACAATGTGCCGGAAAGCCTCGTGGCTGGAATGGCAAACAGCGGTCAGGTGTATTTCATACCTGACTATTTTTTTGTCCATTCTTGAAAATCTGCAAGATACAGTTTGTAGTCTTGCCTGATTCTCTCTAATTTTGCGGCTCCGTTTCGGCGGAGGTCAAATTTTTTAATTTTTCCTGCTTACAACAGTTACAAAAAAATGTCTGGTTTAATTGGAAAAAAAATCGGGATGACCAGTGTGTATAATGCGGACGGGCAGGCTCTGGCATGTACAGTCATTCAAACTGGTCCCTGTGTTGTAACCCAGGTTCGTACCACTGAGAAGGATGGGTATGAAGCTGTGCAATTGGGTTACGGCGAAAAGAAAGAAAAGCATACGAACAAGCCGTTGAAAGGCCACTTCAAAAAGGCTGGCACAACACCTAAGCGTAAGCTGGTCGAATTCAAAGAATTCAAAACTGAATTCAATCTCGGCGACACTCTGCAAGTGGCCGATGTATTTGGAGAAGGAGACTTCGTAGATGTAGTTGGCACAGCCAAAGGCCGCGGATTTCAGGGCGTTGTAAAGCGTCACGGTTTCGGTGGTGTAGGTGGTCAAACGCACGGTCAGCACAACCGTCAGCGTCACCCTGGTTCAATCGGTGCCTGTTCATTCCCGTCACGGGTATTCAAAGGATTGCGTATGGCGGGTCGCATGGGCGGTAACCGCGTAAAGGTGCAAAACCTGAAAGTGTTGAAGGTGATGCCTGAGCAAAATCTGCTTGTTATCAGCGGGTCGGTTCCGGGTGCTAGAAATTCATTCGTAATTATTGAGAAGTAAGCGTCATGGAACTTATCGTATATAACAGCAAAGGCGAGGATACGGGAAAGAAGGTTGCGCTGCCGGAAGATATTTTTGGTATCGAACCAAATGAGCATGCGATTTACCTGGACGTTAAGCAATATTTAGCTAACCAGCGTCAGGGAACGCACAAAGCAAAAGAGCGCGCTGAGAATGCTCACTCAACACGCAAACTGAAGAAGCAAAAAGGTACTGGTGGTGCACGTGCAGGTAGCATCAAGTCGCCGGTATTCGTTGGTGGTGGTACGATCTTCGGTCCACGTCCGCGGGATTATAGCTTCAAACTGAATAAGAAAGTTAAGCAGCTGGCACGCAAATCAGCATTGGCCGCTAAAGCTCAGGCAAATAGCATTTCCGTTATTGATTCAGTTGCCTTCGAGAAACCACGGACAAAAGATTATATCTCTTTCCTGGGTTCGGTATCTCTGGGTGCTAAGAAAACACTGCTCATCCTGCCGGACGTAGACTCAAACGTAGTCCTGTCAAGCCGGAACGTACAAAAGACGAAAGTGGTTACTGCAAGCCAGGTGAACACATACGACCTGATCAATGCTGATCGTCTGTTGATTAGTGAAGAAGCGCTGTCGAAACTCCAAACACTTTTTGAGCAGTAATTATCATGAGCGTTTTAAAGAGACCGATTATAACGGAAAAAATGACAGTCCTGAACAAACAGGGCCAGTATGCCTTCGAGGTAGAACTGAAAGCCAATAAGTTTGAAATCAGCAAGGCTATCGAAAAAATGTACAGCGTGAACGTAGAAAGCGTTCGCACACTGCGCACACTGGGTAAGAAACGCAGCAAGAGTATCAACGGTCGGATTGTGACCGGTAAAACCTCAACTACCAAGAAGGCTATTGTGACGCTGGCAGAAGGTGAAGTAATCGACATCTACGCAGACCTGTAAGCCGGAGGGCAATAACGGAATAAACAATCATGGGAGTTAAGAAATTAAAACCAGTAACGCCGGGTACGCGCTTCCGCGTAGCTCCGGACTTCTCGGAACTGACCGCTTCCAAGCCGGAGAAAAGCCTGCTGGAACCAATAAAAAGAACCGGTGGCCGTAACAGCCAGGGCCGTCGGACAATGCGCTATATCGGTGGTGGTCATAAGCGGATGTACCGTATTATCGACTTCAAACGGGACAAAACAGGTGTTCCTGCTGAAGTATTGACAATCGAGTATGATCCGAACCGTTCAGCACGTATCGCCCTGATCCAGTATACAGACGGCGAGAAACGCTACATCATCGCTCCACAAGGTCTGGCCGTTGGTAAAACGATTCAGTCGGGCGAAGGCTCTACTCCTGACGTTGGAAACGCACTGCCACTGGCTAAAATGCCAATCGGTACAATCGTTCACAACATCGAGCTGCACCCTGGTAAAGGTGGTGCAATGGCCCGTAGTGCTGGAACGTATGCCCAGCTGGTAGGCCGTGAAGATAAATATGCGATCCTGCGTATGCCATCAGGCGAAACACGTAAGGTATTGGGTGTATGCTTCGCTACAGTAGGTTCAGTATCGAACCCTGACCACATGAACTACACAATGGGTAAAGCCGGCCGTGTACGTTGGTTAGGTCGTCGTCCTCGTGTACGTGGTGTTGCAATGAACCCGATCGATCACCCGATGGGTGGTGGTGAAGGCCGGGCATCAGGTGGTCACCCACGCTCGCGGAATGGTCAGTTTGCTAAAGGCCAGAAAACGCGTAAGCCTAAGAATCAGTCGAATAGTTTGATCATTAGCCGACGGAAAAAGTAATAAATAGATGGCACGTTCACTAAAGAAAGGCCCATATATAGATTTTCGTCTGGACAATAAAGTTCAGACGATGAACGACTCAGGCAAGAAGTCAGTAATCAAAACCTGGTCTCGCCGGTCGATGATCTCTCCTGATTTCATCGGTCACACGTTTGCCGTACATAACGGTAACAAGTTTATACCGGTATATGTAACGGAAAACATGGTAGGCCATAAGCTGGGTGAATTTGCACCAACCCGGAACTTCCGCGGTCACGTTGCAAAAAAAGACAAGGGCAAACGATAAACCAGGTGGGAGTCATTAACCGGTTGGCCCGCTAGCCGCTGATGACGCCCCTCACCACTCGAAAAAACATGGAAGCAGTAGCAAAACTGAGAAATGTGCCCACGTCGCCCCGCAAAATGCGCTTAATCGCTGACCTGATTCGTGGTCAGCGTGTGAGCCGGGCTCTGGGTCTCCTGAAATACCAGCCACAGGCAGGTGCCGCCGTTATGCAGAAAGTTCTGCTGTCGGCAGTAGCTAACTGGCAACAAAAAAACGAAGACGTTAATATCGAAGATGCCGATCTGTTCATCAAAACGGTATTTGTTGATGGCGGCCCTGTGCTGAAACGTTTACGTCCCGCGCCGCAAGGCCGTGGACACCGGATCCGGAAACGGTCAAACCACATTACACTGGTGGTTGATAGCACAGACGTTACAAACGACTACGAGGTAGAAACGGAAAAATCTGATAACGAGTAACACCGAATGGGACAGAAAGTAAATCCGGTAGGTCTTCGTCTTGGCATTGTTCGTGGCTGGGAATCTAGCTGGTATGGCGGCAAAGAATTTGCTGACAAACTGGTTGAAGACGAAAAAATCCGCAAATATATCGCAGCCCGTATTCCAAAAGGCGCTATCGCCCGGGTTGTTATTGAGCGTACTCTGAAACGCATTACGTTGACAATTCACACTGCCCGTCCAGGTATCGTTATCGGTAAAGGCGGTGGAGAAGTTGACAAGATCAAAGAAGAATTAAAGAAAATCACGGGCAAAGACGTCCAGATTAACATCTTCGAGATCAAACGTCCTGAAATCGACGCTAAACTGATCGGTGAAGCAATTGCCCAGCAGTTACAGGCGCGTATTTCATTCCGTCGCGCCATGAAGCAGGCTATCAGCTCTGCCATGCGTGTAGGTGCTCAAGGTATCAAAGTGAAATTGTCAGGTCGTCTGGGTGGTGCTGAAATGGCCCGCACAGAGCAGTATAAAGAAGGTCGTGTACCGCTTCACACACTGCGTGCTGACATCGATTATGCAATTTCTGAAGCACAGACGATTTACGGTAAAATCGGTATTAAAGTCTGGGTATTCAAAGGCGAAGTGTACGGCAAGCGTGACCTGTCACCAGCAGCAATGGCAAGTGCCGCTGCCGCTGGCGAACGTAGCGATCGCGGAGACCGTGGTGGCGATCGTGGTGATCGTCGTGGCCCTCGCGGTGACCGTGATGGCAACGATCGTGGCCGTGGCCGTAACGACCGTAATGACCGTGGCGGTAATCGTGGTGGCGGCAACAACCGTGGCGGTAACAACCGCGGTGGCGGCGCCGGCAACAACCGTGGAGGAGGTAATCGTAAATAAGTCGGAAGTCAGAAGTCAAAAGTTCCCCGTCGTATAACGCGACAATATCTTTCGACTTTCGACTTATGACGCTAACATTCAAGAGAAATGTTACAGCCAAGAAGAACTAAGTTCCGTAAGCAGCAGAAAGGCAGAGTTAAAGGTCTTGCAACACGTGGTCACCAAATCTCTTTTGGTACATTTGCGATCAAGTCCCTGGAGCCAGGCTGGATTACGGCCCGTCAGATAGAAGCCGCCCGTATCTCAGTTACGCGGGCAATGAAACGCGAAGGCCAGGTATGGATTCGCATTTTCCCGGACAAGCCGATTACAAAGAAACCGGCCGAAGTTCGGATGGGTAAAGGTAAAGGTGCTCCCGAATATTGGGTAGCGGTTGTGAAACCGGGTACCATCTTGTTTGAGGCAACAGGTGTGCCTCTCGAAACAGGGATGGAAGCGCTGCGGCTTGCAGCTCAAAAATTACCGGTACGGACCAAGTTTGTGGTGCGCCGTGATTATCAGGAGCAAGAATAAGCCTAGCGTTAGACACAAGTCATGAAAAAGGAAGAAATCAAGGCATTATCTGTCGAGCAGTTGCGGGATCAGATCGCCGCAGAACAAGACCGGTTATTGAAACTGAAGTTTGCACACGCCGTATCGCCGATCGAAAATCCGATGCGCATCCGTGAAAACCGTAAGCTTATCGCCCGTCTGAATACAGAATTAACGATCAAAACGCGTCAGGCCTAAATAGCGACTACGAATGGAAGAGCAAGCAAAACAAGATCAGCAGCCAACCGTAGAACGGAATAGCCGTAAAGAGCGGATTGGTCGTGTGGTTAGCAACAAAATGCAGAAAAGCATTACCGTTGCAGTAGACCGCAAAGTTAAGCATCCGATGTACGGTAAGTTTATGCACCGTACGAAGAAGTTCATGGCTCATGACGAAAATAACGAGTGCCAGATCGGCGATAAAGTCCGCATCATGGAAACCCGTCCGTTGAGCAAGAGTAAGCGTTGGAGATTAGTCGAGATCATTGAAAAGGCGAAATAAGCCATGGTACAGCAAGAATCAAGATTGAGCGTAGCCGACAATAGTGGCGCAAAAGAAGTGCTCGTTATCCGCGTTCTGGGCGGTACGGGCAAGCGCTATGCTTCGGTGGGCGACAAGATCGTAGTAACGGTAAAGCAGGCTTTATCGTCAAGCAATATGAAGAAGGGCACAGTGTCTAAAGCTGTTGTCGTTCGGACGAAAAAAGAAATCCGTCGTAAAGATGGTTCATACATCCGGTTCGAAGATAATGCGGCCGTATTACTGAACAACAACGACGAGCCTCGTGGTACTCGTATTTTCGGGCCTGTTGCCCGCGAGCTGCGCGAGAAACAATTCATGAAAATTGTATCGTTAGCCCCGGAGGTATTGTAAGATGGAAAAAAAGACGACAAAACCCCGCCACAAATTTCACATTAAAACTGGCGATACAGTTTTGGTCATTGCCGGTAACTCAAAAGGCCAGCAAGGCGTTGTGAAACAAGTATTGGTTGAAAAAGAGCGTGCACTTGTTGAAGGTGTGAACCTGATTACAAAGCATATCAAACCAACCGCTCAGAACCCGCAAGGGGAACTGGTAAAAACAGAAGGTTCGATTCATATCAGCAACCTGAAGTTGATCGACCCGGCTACCAAAGAAGCTACCCGTACGGGCCGCGCCCTGAATGACGCCGGTAAGTTGCAGCGGTACTCGAAGAAGACGGGTAAGTTTATTGCTTAATTCGTCGATGTATCATTCTTAAACGAGCGAAGACAGTGGCAACACCTAGATTAAAAGAAAAATATCTGAACGAAGTAGTCGCCCAGTTGCAGGACAAGTTTCAGTATAAGTCGGTAATGCAAGTACCGCGTCTGACAAAAATTGTTATCAACAAAGGCATCGGAGCGGCAGTAGCTGACAAAAAACTGGTTGACGTAGGCGTTGATGAGCTTACGCAGATCACAGGTCAGAAAGCCGTAGCAACGGTAGCAAAGAAAGCCGTTTCTAACTTTAAACTGCGTGAAGGCATGCCGATCGGTGCGAAAGTTACGCTCCGTGGTGATCGGATGTTTGAATTCCTTGACCGTCTGACTGCGGTAGCATTACCACGGGTTCGTGACTTCAAAGGAATCAGCGACAAGGGCTTTGACGGTCGTGGTAACTACACGTTCGGTATCAAAGAACAGATTATCTTCCCTGAAATCAGCATCGATAAAGTGACGCGCATCTCAGGTATGGATATTACGTTTGTTACAACGGCGGGCTCTGATAACGAAAGCTATGAACTGCTGAAAGCACTCGGAATGCCGTTTGCCAGCAGCAAGAAGTAAGTAACCAACCCGGTAAAGACTTTAAAAAATGGCAAAAGAATCAGTAAAGGCACGGGAGCGGAAACGCGAAAAACTGGTAGCTAAATATGCTGCTAAACGTGCTGCCTTGAAAGAAGCAGGTGACTATGCTGCATTAGATAAGTTACCTCGCAATGCATCACCCGTACGGCTTCACAACCGTTGTAAGTTAACTGGACGTCCACGGGGCTATATGCGCAAATTCGGTATTTCACGGGTTACATTCCGCGAAATGGCCGGTGCAGGTAAAATCCCTGGTGTAACAAAAGCAAGCTGGTAAAAATCTGGCAGCGATCGTCACGCTAGCAAATTTTTATTTGTAGTTCTGTTTCCGTAATTTTGCAAGCTCTTTTAAAACAAGGGGTTTGCGAGCAACTCTCATAGGAGATGAATACAGATCCAATAGCAGATTATCTGACGCGCGTCAGAAACGCCATCCGTGCAAAGCACCGGATTGTGGAAATTCCTGCATCCAACATAAAAAAAGAGATTACAAAAGTTCTGTTTGACAAAGGATACATCCAGAACTACAAGTTCGATGAAAACGGCCCGCAGGGTACGATCAAAATCGCACTTAAGTATAACCCGGTAACAAAGCAACCGGCTATCGTTGATCTGCAGCGCGTAAGCCGCCCGGGTCTTCGTCAGTACCGGCCGGCCGATAACCTGCCGCGTATTCTGAATGGCTTAGGTGTAGCCATCGTTTCTACTTCTAAAGGTGTAATGACCGATAAGGAAGCGAAAACGCTGAACGTAGGTGGTGAGGTATTGTGTTACGTTTACTAATTCGTATTGAACAATGTCACGTATAGGTAAAAAACCAATTGCCCTGCCAAGCGACGTTACACTGACGGTCGATAAGAGCGTAGTGACGGTTAAAGGCCCTAAGGGTACCTTGACACAAGCTATCGATCCGGATATCGCGGTAGCTGTAGAAGAAGGTCAGATTCAGGTGACACGTCCAACCGATCAGAAGCGTCATAAGGCTCTACACGGCCTGTACCGCGCTCTGGTTAACAATATGGTTGTTGGCGTTAGCACCGGATATAAAACTGAACTGGAAGTAGTCGGTGTAGGTTATAAGGCATCTGTTGCAAACAATGTGCTTGAACTGAACCTTGGTTACTCTCACAACGTTTTCCTGGCAATGCCGGGTGAAATTAAAGTTTCAGCAGTAACTGAAAAAGGTCAGAACCCGAAAGTTATTCTGGAAGGTATTGACAAACAATTAATCGGCGACGTGGCTGCCAAAATCCGGTCGCTGCGTAAGGTTGAGCCTTACAAAGGTAAAGGTATCCGCTTCGTTGGTGAAGTTATTCGCCGGAAAGCTGGTAAGTCTGCCTCTAAGAAATAAGTTTGATGTGTTTGAATGGATACCTTTACTGTATCATCTGGTACTGAAAAAGGCAGATTCATTCAAACGCTTCACGCTGATAAATAGATTTTTTGGCCAATTTGGTTGGAATCAAATAACATGGCAATTAAGAAGACAGAAAGAAGACAACGGATTAAATACAGCATCCGGGCAAAAATCTCAGGTACATCTGAACGTCCCCGGCTGTCAGTGTTCCGTTCAAATACAGCAATTTACGCTCAGCTGATCGATGACGTAGCCGGCCATACACTGGCATTCGCTTCGTCAAACGAAATTAAGAGCGAAGTAAATGGCTTTACCATTGATGCTGCAAAGCAGGTAGGTCAGCGACTGGCCGAAAAAGCTGCGGGTAAAAATATTACATCAGTAGTATTCGATCGTAACGGCTATTTGTATCACGGTAAAGTAAAAGCATTAGCTGATGGTGCCCGGGAGGGTGGCCTCAAATTCTAAGGTATGGTAACGAACGCAAGACCTTCTAAAGTAAACGAAGCGGATCTGAAAGAACGCGTAGTGGCCATTAACCGTGTAGCCAAAGTGGTTAAGGGTGGTCGTCGTTTTAGTTTCTCAGCAATCGTAGTTGTAGGTGATGGCAACGGTGTCGTTGGTTATGGCCTGGGCAAAGCTAACGAAGTAACCGATGCAATTGCAAAGGGAGTTGAAGATGCTAAGAAAAACTTAGTACAAGTACCTTTGCTGAAACATACTGTACCTCATGATATGGAAGGTAAGTTCAGCGGTGGTTTTGTACTGTTAAAGCCGGCTGCTCCTGGTACAGGTGTAATCGCTGGTGGTGCGATGCGTGCGGTACTGGAAAGTGCCGGTGTACGTGACGTACTGGCAAAGTCAAAAGGATCGTCTAACCCGCACAACGTGGTGAAAGCGACTATTGACGCTCTGAAAAAAATGCGGGCTCCTCATCAGGTTGCATTCCAGCGTGGGGTTAGTCTTGCAAAAGTGTTCAACGGTTAATTCGTAAAAAGAATGGCACGGGTACGTATTACACAGGTCAGAAGCACGATTGACCGTCCGCAAACACAAAAAAATGCCATCAAGTCGTTAGGCTTAGGCAAAATCAACCGTAGCATCGAGTTAGAATATAACAATGCTATCGCTGGTGTGATCCGTAAGGTTCAACACTTAGTTAAAGTAGAAGAAATTTAAGTAAATTTGTGGTTCATTATCCATCGGGGATTTACCCCTGGATGTGAACCACAATTTTCGATTACAAACCAGTAGAAAAATGAATTTAGAAAACCTCAAACCGGCTAAAGGTTCCGTTAGAGAGCGCAAGCGAGTCGGCCGTGGCCAGGGCTCAGGCATGGGTGGTACATCTACCCGCGGTCACAAAGGTGCACAATCACGTTCAGGCTACAGCCGCAAGCTGAGCTTCGAAGGTGGTCAGATGCCCCTACAGCGTCGTGTTCCTAAATTTGGTTTCCGTAACCCGACACGCGTTGAGTACAAGCCAATCAACCTGGACAGCATCCAGACATTAGCAGAAAAATTCGATGCTAAGGTTGTTGATGTGGCGTTCCTGCAACAACATGGTTTAGCCGGTAAAAAAGACCTGATTAAGGTATTGAACCGCGGTGAACTGACTGTTGCTATCGAAATCCATGCCCATGCTTTCTCTGCAACAGCAAAAGAAGCAATCGAAAAAGCAGGTGGTAAGGCAGTTGTCCCGACAAAGGAAGCAGAGCAGAATCAATAAGTGAGCACGGCAGCGGCCGGATACCTTTATGAACCGTTTCATAACCACTCTTAAAAATATTTTCGAGATTGAGGAGTTAAGGACCCGTATTCTTAACACTCTCTTGTTTATCACGGTTTTTCGCCTTGGTACAGCTATTGTATTGCCAGGCGTCGATCCTAAGCGTCTGAATTTAAACCCGCAAGGTTTGCTGGGTTTGTTAGACACCTTCCTGGGTGGGGCGTTCAGCAAAGCGTCCATCTTTGCGTTGGGTATCATGCCGTATATTTCGGCTTCGATTGCTATCCAGCTTCTGACGCTGGCACTTCCGTATTTCCAGAAAATGCAGAAGGAAGGTGAGTCAGGCCGCAAGAAGCTAAATCAGATTACGCGCATTTTAACAATCTTCGTGACAGCTGTACAGGCAATGACATACATCCGGACAACTATTCCGGCTGATGCCCTGTTAATTGACCGTGGATTGTTTACTGTATCATCTTTATTTATCCTGACTGCCGGTACAATTTTCTGTATGTGGCTGGGAGAGAAGATTACAGATAAAGGTATCGGTAACGGGATTTCAATGATCATCATGATCGGCATTGTTTCCCGTTTCCCTGGTGCAATTGCCGGTGAAGCAATGTCCCGCGGTTCTGCACAGTTGCTGATTTTCGTACTTGAAATCGTTGCTCTGTATTTTGTAGTGATGGGCGCTGTCGTACTGACACAAGCGGTACGCCGTATCCCGATCCAGTATGCAAAACAGGTGATTGGTAACAAGGTTGTGGGTGGTCAGCGCCAGTATCTGCCGCTGAAGCTGAACGCAGCCGGTGTAATGCCGATTATCTTTGCGCAGGCACTGATGTTTATCCCTACTTATCTGGCAAGTCTTTTTGCTGAAAAGAGTGATTTCGCAGCCGGTGTTCAGAATGCATTTCAGACATATACAACCTGGCAGTATAACCTGCTCTTCGGTTTGTTAATTATCATCTTTACGTTCTTCTACACAGCGATCTCGGTTAACCCGAATCAGATTGCTGATGATATGAAACGTAGTGGTGGCTTTATTCCCGGTGTTAAGCCTGGTTTTGCTACCTCAGAATATATTGGTCTGGTTCTCGACCGGATCACATTACCAGGCGCGGTTATGCTGGCCATCGTGGCTATCCTACCGGCAATTGCCAACCTGTTAGGGATGACAACTGGTTTTGCACAATTCTTTGGTGGTACTTCGCTCCTGATCATGGTAGGTGTCGTATTGGATACGCTGCAGCAGATTGAAAGCTATCTGTTGATGCGCCGGTACGAAGGCTTGATGAAATCCGGCCGTATTCAGGGCCGGACAGAAACAGTAGCAGCGTAATGTTTCGTAAAAGCACGATGATTAATCTCCGGAGTGAAGAAGAGATTGCTCTGATAAAGCAAAGCGCTCAGGTGTTGGGTCGTGCACACGCGGAGGTTGCAAAACTGATTCGGCCGGGTATTAGCACGAAGGAACTTGACACCGTAGCTGAAACGTTTATTAGAGATAACGGTGGAGAACCGTCATTTAAAGGCTACAATAAATTTCCAGCGTCACTCTGTATTTCAGTCAATGATGTGGTTGTGCATGGCATACCGGGGCGCTACGAATTACGGGACGGAGACATTATCTCGATTGATTGCGGTGTAAAGCTTCACGGATTTCATAGTGACAGCGCTTACACGTATCCGGTTGGCGAGGTGAGTTCCGGTACACGCAAGCTTTTATCACGGACAAAAGAGTCGCTTTATATTGGTCTGGCTAAGGCTGTTGAAGGAGGCACTGTTGGTGATATCGGATATGCGGTACAAACGTATGCAGAGCGTTTCGGGTATTCAGTAGTTCGGGAACTGGTAGGACACGGGGTTGGTAAAGACCTGCATGAAGCACCGGAAGTTCCGAATTACGGTAAGAAAGGCCAGGGCCCGAAGCTTAAAGAGGGCATGGTATTGGCAATTGAGCCGATGATTAATTATGGAAAGAAAGCAATTGTTCAGGAACGCGACGGATGGACAATCCGTACGGCCGACCGCAAGCCTTCTGCCCATTTTGAGCATACGGTTCTGGTTCGTAAAGGTAAACCGGAGATTTTAACAACCTTTGAGTATATCGAAGCGGTAACGGCCAACACCAGTCTGATGATTGACATGAACCATGTAGTGACGGCTTAATATCAGCTATGGCTAAACAGTCTTCTATTGAACAGGATGGTGTAATCTTAGAGGCATTATCAAATGCAATGTTCCGGGTTGAGCTCGCAAACAAGCACGAGGTAATTGCTCACATTTCTGGTAAGATGCGGATGAACTACATCAAAATTCTGCCAGGTGACCGCGTTAAGTTAGAGATGTCGCCTTATGACTTAAGTAAGGCGCGAATTGTGTACCGATACAAATGATTTGCGAGTTACGGATTGCGAATGACGGCACAGACCCGTATGGCGTAGTTCTAAAATCGTAAATCGTAAAACGTAAATCAAAATGAAAGTTAAGGCGTCTATCAAGAAACGTAGCGAGGATTGCATCGTCATCCGCCGGAAAGGTAAGCTCTACGTTATTAACAAGAAGAACCCAAGATACAAGCAAAGACAAGGTTAATTATTTATGGCACGTATTGCAGGTGTTGATATTCCAGACCGTAAGCGTGGTGAGATCGCGCTCACTTACATCTACGGGATTGGCCGGAGCACAGCTCAGAAAATTCTTTCTGAAGCCGGAATCAGCTTCGATAAGAAAGTAAGCGAGTGGACGGATGAAGAGTCTGGCGCGATTCGTACGATCATTAGCAACGAACATAAGGTTGAAGGTGCGCTGCGTTCAGAAATCCAGCTGAGCATCAAACGCCTTATGGACATTGGTTGCTACCGTGGTCTCCGTCACCGGAAAGGGCTGCCAGTTCGTGGTCAGCACACTAAGAACAACTCACGTACGCGGAAGGGTAAGCGTAAAACAGTTGCTAACAAGAAAAAAGCAACTAAGTAACAGTTAACAGTTTCCTCTTTACAGTAACCGGTTTAGTCGTGAGATTATGCTGAGAAGCTGTAAACCGAAACTCTGAAAACAATGGCTCAAGCAAAACGCAAAGACAAAGCGAAAAAGCGGATAGTAGTTGTAGAATCGGTTGGTCAGGTGCACATCAAGGCCTCCTTCAACAACATTATCATTTCGATTACCAACATGAACGGCCAGGTTATCTCCTGGGCATCAGCAGGTAAAATGGGCTTCAAAGGCTCAAAGAAAAATACGCCTTATGCTGCACAAACAGCTGCTCAGAACTGTGCTGCTGTCGCTCATGAACTGGGTATGCGGAAGGCTGAAGTATTCGTAAAAGGCCCTGGTGCCGGTCGCGAATCAGCAATCCGTACAATCCAGAATTCAGGAATCGAAGTAACTACAATCCGCGATATCACCCCGCTACCACATAATGGTTGCCGGCCGCCCAAGCGCCGTCGCGTTTAAAAACGGGTGAAATGAATACGGGCAGGCGACATTTGGTTGTGTCTGTTCATGTTCCACAGTTATTCTTTCATTTAACGAATGGCACGTTATACAGGCCCTAAGGCCAAAATCGCGCGCAAGTTTGGTGAGCCAATCCTCGGCCCGAGCAAAGCGCTTCAAAAGAAAAATTACGCTCCAGGTATGCATGGACGCGGCCGTAAGCGGAAGCAGTCGGAATACGCGCTCCAATTGATGGAGAAACAAAAAGTAAAATATATCTACGGTATCCTGGAACGTCAGTTCCGTGCCCTGTTCCACCGTGCAGCCATCAAAGAAGGCATCACCGGTGAAAACATGCTGAAGCTTTGCGAAGCTCGTCTGGATAACACAGTTTACCGGTTAGGTATCGCCCCAACTCGTCGGGCCGCTCGTCAGCTGGTTACGCACAAGCACATCATAGTAGACGGTGAAGTCGTAAACATCCCGTCTTACTCACTGAAGCCAGGCCAGGTTGTAGGCGTTCGGGAGAAATCAAAGTCACTGGAAGCTATCTCAGATAGCCTTTCTGCCCGCAATGCAAAACGCTACAACTGGGTTGAATGGGATTCGCAGGAGTTGTCAGGTAAGTTCATCAGCTACCCTGACCGCGATCAGATCCCTGAAAACGTAAACGAGCAGTTGATCGTCGAATTGTATTCGAAATAATCACGTTGGCAGAACTCCTCCTCGGGTTCTGCCGGCTTTTGCATATATCGGGTAATCTACTCCTTTGGCAGGCGAACTGCTCTAAAAAATACGAAACGTATGTCAATCTTAGCGTTCCAAATGCCCGATAAAGTCGTCGTTGAAAAAGCAAATGACTTTCACGGAGTATTTGAATTTAAACCCCTCGAAAAAGGGTACGGTGTAACGATTGGGAATGCTCTCCGGCGTATTCTGCTTTCGTCGCTGGAAGGCTACGCCATTACGAGTGTGAAATTCCCTGGCGTATTGCACGAGTTTTCATCAATCGAAGGTGTTGTTGAAGACGTGACAGAAATTATTCTGAACCTCAAAATGGTGCGGTTCAAGAAGATTTCTGATATGGTAGACAACAAGATCTCGGTTCATATTAAAAATCAGGCAACGCTGTCAGCTGGTGATATCAGCCGCTTTACGTCGTCTTTTGAGGTTCTGAATCCGGAGCTGGTCATCTGTAATATCGATGATACACGCGATCTGGAGATGGAAATTTATGTAGAGAAAGGACGGGGCTACGTACCGGCGGATGAGCCACGGGCAAATGAACTGTCGTTTGGTCACATTCCTATTGACGCGATTTATACGCCGATTAAGAATGTGAAGTACAGCGTAGAAAACACACGGGTTGAACAAAAGACGGACTACGAACGCTTAATTCTGGATATCGAAACGGATGGCTCTATCCACCCTGAAGATGCCCTGAAAGGCGCTGCCAATATTCTGATTCAACACTTCATGTTGTTCTCTGACCAGACCATGACATTTGAAACAACAAAACCTGAAGAGGATAATGTTGTGGATGAAGAGATGCTGCATATGCGTAAACTCCTGAAAACGCCGCTTGCAGATCTTGACTTGTCAGTACGGGCATACAACTGTCTTAAGTCAGCTGACGTACGTACGTTGGGTGACCTTGTAAAACTGGAAATATCAGATATGATGAAGTTCCGTAACTTCGGTAAGAAGTCACTGACGGAGCTTGAACAGCTGGTAGCTGAAAAAGGTCTGACGTTCGGAATGGATGTCGTAAAATATCGTTTAGACGAAGAATAAAATTGGTTCTGTGTTTTGAGTACTGCGTGCTGAGTTATGGTAAACGCAGACACAGAACCCAGGACGCAGAACAATCAAAACAATGAGACACGGTAAAAAAGATAATCACCTGAGCCGTACGCACTCGCACCGCGGAGCGTTGCTTACTAACCTGGCGTCTTCGTTGATCCTGCACAAACGCATTGAGACAACGTTGGCGAAGGCGAAAGAACTGCGGAAGTACGTAGAGCCAATCCTGACCCGGGCGAAAGATGATACCTACCAAAATCGTCGGGTTGTATTCCAATACTTAAATAACAAAGAGACGGTTAAGGAATTGTTCGGCGTAGTAGCTGACAAAATTGCTGACCGTCCCGGCGGATATACCCGTATCATCAAACTGGGCAACCGTGCTGGTGATAACGCAGAAACCTGCCTGATCGAACTCGTTGATTTCAACGAAACACTGCTGGCTGCTGCCGCTGAACAAAAAGCAACCCGTACACGCCGTAGCCGTCGTGGTACGAAGAAAGCTGAAACAGCCGAAGCAACTGCTGCCCCTGCGGTTGAGGCTGCTGCTGAAGAAGCACCTGCGGCTGAAGCACCGGCAGAAGACGCACAAAATGAGTCATCTGAGGAACCGAAGCAAAGCTAATGACGTTCTTCATTTGCATAGTATAAAGGGGTTAACCGTTAGGGTTAGCCCTTTTTTTTAACCCTCAAAACAAGTAAACCATAGATGAAAAACCCTCAGCAACGGGAAGCCCTTCTGGTATTGCAGGATGGCTCGGTGTTCAAAGGTTTAGCGTTAGGAAAAATCGGGACAGCCGGTGGCGAAATTTGCTTTAATACAGGGATGACCGGGTATCAGGAAATCTACACGGATCCTTCGTATTATGGCCAGGTGATTGTGAACACCACGTCACACATTGGAAATTACGGCATTCAGCTGAAAACGGAAGAAGAGTCGGCCGGGGTAAAAATCCGGGGGATGGTATGTAACTTCTTCTCGCAGATCCACTCGCGCCATCTGGCAGATGGTTCTTTACAGGACTATTTTGAGCGTGCAAACATTGTCGGTATTCACGGTGTGGATACCCGGGAGATCGTACGTCACATCCGCAATAAAGGCGTGATGAACTGTATTATCTCCTCTGAAATTCTCGATCCGGCTGCACTGATGGCCGAATTGACCCGCGTGCCGGATATGGAAGGTCTTGAGCTTTCATCGGAAGTATGTACGCAGGAAATTTATGAAACCGGTCAGGAAGATGCGCGCTTTAAAGTCGCTGTGCTTGATCTGGGTATCAAAAAAAGCATTCTGACCAACTTAACGGAGCGCGGCGCCTACTGCAAGGTATTTCCGGCTAAAACGCCGTTTGAAGAACTGGCAGCCTGGAATCCGGATGGTTTCTTTATCTCAAATGGCCCCGGCGACCCTGCTGCAATGCCCTATGCAGTTGAGACAGTAAAACAAGCAGTAAATACAGAAAAACCGCTTTTCGGCATTTGTCTGGGTCATCAGATTCTGTCGCTGGCCAGCGGTATTTCAACCTATAAAATGCATAACGGTCACCGTGGTCTGAATCACCCCGTGAAGAACCTGATTACAGGCCGTTGTGAGGTGACGTCGCAGAACCACGGTTTTGCCGTAAAAGGAGATGAAGTTCAGGACCATGCAAATGTGGAAGTAACCCACCTGAACCTGAATGATAAAACGATCGAAGGAATCCGCCGCAAGGACAAACCGGCATTCTCGGTCCAGTATCACCCTGAAGCTTCTCCGGGACCGCACGATTCGCACTACCTGTTCGAAGACTTTATTAAAATGATGTAGTCAGAAAGCCTGCTCTTCCGGAGCAGGCTTTTTTTTGCTCAACAATCAGATATTGACGACAATTTTGGTATCATTCCCCTGAGCGGCGAGCGAAAGTGCTGTCTGTAACTCATCAAGCGGCATGTACCGTGAAATGATTTTTCCGGGACTGATCGTTTTCCGGCGGATTAAATTCAGCGTCCGTTTGAAATCCGCAGGGTGATCGTAGATAATTGACGGGACAATATGAATCCCTTCACGGGCGATTTTCAGCGGGGTGAAACTGGCCGGATGACTGGAAAGACCTACCAGGACTACTTCGGATCCCCGTGGTGCCGCCGCAGTAGCGAGTGAAGCCGTAAGGGCAGAACCGGCACATTCGAAGACGGTACATACCTCATATGTTTCCCAAATCCGGTTCAAGGCGTCGGCATCACCCTGTACGGCAATCGCTCCTTCAGCAACTGCAAGCTGTCGTTTATGGGCGTTCAGTTCTGTAACCAGTACACGGTAGCCAAGCGATGTGGCCAGATGCGTAAGTAACAGGCCAATGGCGCCGAGCCCGATAACGGCAATGGTATCACCCGGTAAAGCTGATGACTGGAACAAGGCATGAACGCTGACAGCCATCGGTTCAACCGTTACGGCATCAGCGTCAGAAACGTCATCAGGAACGGGCCAGCAAAAGGCTTCGGGTAAACAGATGTATTCGGCAAAGCAACCGGATTCTGTCAATCCGGCCACGCGTTTATTGATGCAGATGTTGCCACGCCCCTGCAGGCAATAGGTACAGCGGTGGCAGGGCATATTCGGCTCAATAACGACCCGCTCGCCCAATCGGCGGTTTGTTACGCATTCGCCGGTTTTATCGATGACCCCATAGCCTTCGTGGCCGATAATGGTTGGCTGCGGCAGCGCACGATGTCCCAGAAATAAGTGTACATCCGACCCACAGATTCCGACTTGCTTCAGCCTGACGCGAACCTCACCTGCTTTCGGCTCCGGTTGCGGAATGTCTGTAAACGTTATATGCTCCGGACTCGTTAAAAAGGCAGCTTTCATAAATCGTCAGCGTTTACTAACCAGATACAACCGCCCATAACCAGTAACGGAACTGAAAAAAGAACAAACAAGGTTTGGGTACTCAGGGCTGCATCCGATAGGTACCCGAATAACAAGGGACCTAAAATGGCCCCAAACCGGCCAATACCCACCGTAAAGCCGACACCGGTTGCGCGGATACGGGCAGGGTACAGACGGGATAAGGTTGGCCAGATGCCGTTGAAACCGCCCTGTACAAAAACGCCGATCAATAGGACCAGCACGAACGTCAGGCTCGTCGTCAGCGGTAAAAAGGCATACAATTGCATTACCAGAAACGCGGTCAGCATAAAGGTCAGTACGCTTTTGCGAAGGCCGAACCGTGAACCGATGGCACCAATGGAGGCTGAGCCAACCGCCGCCCCGATGTTCAGCGCAATACCTACCCACGTAGCCAGTTCAAAGGGCAGGCCCGAGTCTTTCGCAATGGTAGGCACCCAGCTCATCAGCGTATAAAGCGTCAGAAAGCCGAAAAATGCAGCTATCCAGACCTTGATGGTATTGGCACGATAGGGGTAAGTGAAAAGCGTGCTCAGGCGGCTGTCTGCGCTCTTTTCTTCCCTGACAGGCATTGTCAAAGCAGGCAGTTGAAGACGCTGTAGCAGTTTGTTAACCGCAGCCGGTGTGTGGGTCGCAGGGTTGTTCAGCATAAATTCCAGCGAATCGGTCATGAACAGCCAGACCAGTATCAGCATAAGCAGCGATACGCAACCCGCCACAAAAAAGGCTTGATGCCAGCCATAGACCGGAATGTAGCGGGCACAGAAAAGACCGGTGAGAATGGCACCGACCGGCCAGCCAGCCTGCACCAGACCAACATTGAAATCGCGGTATTTATCGTTGGAGAACTCAGCGGCCGTAGCGGTCATGGTCGGCAGAATACCGCCGATGCCCAGTCCGGTAAGAAAGCGCAGGGCCAGCATCAGGCCGTACGTCCGGCAGAGCCAGACACCGAACATACCGGCGGTGATCATCGTGATAGAAATCAGGAAGATGTGGCGGCGACCCAGCCGGTCGGCAAGGGGGGCAATTAAAAAACAGCCCAGCGTCATGCCCGCCAGCCCGGCGCTGAAAACATAGCCCATTTCCGCTTTCGATAGCCCCCAGTCTTTAATGATTTCGGGGCTTGAAAACGAAACGATCAAGACATCAATGCCGTCGTTAAAATTCAGGATAAAGCAAATGGCGACCATCAGGACCTGAAAGCCGGTCATGGGTCGGTTCGAAAGAGCAGTAGTGGGTTGCATCGTTACTCAACAAATCCGGCTTTAGCTTTCCGGCCTGTTTTCACCCACTGACGGAGGGCGTCGAAGGCACGGGCGGTTTGTTGTGGTGTAAAGTTACAATGTCCCTGACCATTGGTATAGTTCACCGAAAAAAAGTGGTCTTTCCCTTGCTTGTGCACCATATTTTCGAAGTTGACAATACCGTATGTCGGCGGAATCAGCTGGTCATAGATGGTGTGCAGCGCCAATACCGGTTTTGAGATATTGCCGGTGCGGTCGTATTTGCCGAAAATCTTCTCCGGATCGGCCGTGGCGGCTAAGCGCTCCGCCGTCTGATTGACAAGCAAATCGTTCGGAAAGCCGCTGTAGAGCGTATTGGTATTATCAAATGGATTACCGCCGGTTTTTTGGGCCAGATCGCGCAGCACGTTTTCGTTGAAGAACAACGAGAAGGGCAGGTCCTCCGGTTTCAAGTCAAACCGTTTGGCGAAGGCAACGGCCAGCAACGAGTCTTTGGCGTAAACCGCCTTTTTGATCTCAGCGGCACGCGCTCCCATGCTGCGCGCATCCTGCGCCTGATAGGGTTTTGACAGGTCGAAAATAGTGTGCAGGGAGGTGACTACATTCGGGAAAAGACCGTTGAACGTGGCATACATATCAAACTCCTTGCGGCATTGCAGGTAAGGCCTGCTGGAAAGCGGACACATCGGCAGAGCACCATCATAGGCCTGTCCGTAATTCTCGATAACGGCTATCGAAACGCCCCCGCCCATCGAATGCCCGACCATAAAGGTTGAGTCCGGTTTGCCGTAGGTTTTGACAAAATGTTGCCGCAAAACCTCTGTATCGTCAACACCTTGCGGGAGGGCAAACCCCTGATATTGGTAATCGGAAGCCGCCACGGCGAATCCCCGTTCCAGAAATACCGCCATGCGCTTTACCCAGTCCGGATTTTTGCTTTGGGCGGGAGCCCCCACAAACTCGTAGCCATGCGCATACATGACCAGTTTTTTCTGCCAGTTTGCAGGAAATACGATGCGGTAGCGTGCCCCGTTGATGGTGCCCGTATCGGTTCTGGCTACCTGTTGGGCCATCAGGCTGCTGCTCATCAGCAGGCAAAAAATGAATAGTCGTTTCATAAAGGAAGACAAGGAGGGGCCGGCTGCTAGGCACGGAGGTTCAACATCCGGATGGCGTTTTGTTTCAGGATAAGCGGTTTTACCTCGTCGCGGAAACCGGCATCAGCAAAGTCTTTCATCCACCGTTCCGGCGTGATAAGCGGAAAATCAGTGCCAAACAGCATACGGTCTTTCAGCAAGGTATTGGCGTATTGAATGAGCTGCTTCGGGAAATACTTCGGTGACCACCCGCTCAGATCGATATACACATTGGGTTTATGCATCGCGACCGACAGGGCTTCGTCCTGCCACGGCCAGCTGGGGTGGGCAATGATAATCGGGCAGTCGGGGAAATCGATGGCGACATCGTCGAGGTGCATCGGGTTAGAGTATTCGAGCCGCAGGCCGCCCCCACCCCTGACTCCCGAACCGAAACCGGAATGGCCGCTATGAAAGAGCATCGGAAGCTTGTATTCGGCAATGACTTCGTAGAGGTGGTAGGCCATTTTATCCTGCGGGTAAAAGCCCTGCACGGTCGGATGAAACTTAAAGCCTTTCACCCCGTAATTTTCGATAAGGTCACGGGCTTCGCGGGCACCCATCCGGCCTTTGTGGGGATCGATGCTGGCAAAGGCAATCATTACGTCGTTATTTTTAAGAGCACATTCGGCCACTTCGGTATTCGGAATCCGGCGTTTGCCGACTTCAAACTCCGAATCGACGGTAAACATGACCAGCGCCATATTCTGATCACGGTAGAAATCGGCGGTTTCCTGCATCGTCGGCCGTTTGTCGGACTTGAAGTAACGGGCAAAAGCCTCGTCTAGCTCAGGCCGGTAGGGGTCATGCGGCTGGCAGCAGCTGACTTCGGCATGGGTATGTACGTCAATGGCAATAACGTTGTCGATATCGATCATAGTTTTGACAGGTTCAGGGTAAAAAACTCAGGATGCATACAGCGACCGGACCAGCTCAGCGCGGTGCGCCAAAACGGCCCGTTGGTTCAGCGAACCCTTATCTGTGATTTCGCCCAGTACGATAGACGGTGGTTCCAGAGCAACTACAAAGTTGCCGATGGCCGTTGAACTACCCGTTGCGGTTTGGTTAAAAGCGATCTGCCACTGCTGTAGATACGCCTGAACAGAATCATGCGCAAACGCCTCCCTGGCAGGTGTGTGTCCGGTTACTCCGGCAAGCCGGCGGCAGGCCTCGGTGTTCAGGAATAGTATGGCCCCGACAAAAGCCTGATCCAGACCCGTCAGCACAACATCCTGAATAACCGGCGAGCCCGTTGAGATAACCTTTGCTTTCAGAATGCCGACGTTGACCCATGTACCGGTTGAGAGTTTAAAGTCTTCGGCGATCCGTCCGTTAAAGACAAGGCCCTTGTCGGGCTGGCTTTCGTCCAGAAAAAGCACCGCGTCGCCGGTTTTGTAATAGCCGTCTTCGTCGAATGCGTGAGCGGTAGCCACAGGATTACGCCAATAGCCTTTAGTGACGTTCGGGGCTTTATAGCGGGCTTCGACCTTATCGCCGTCGGGGACCAGTTTTACGTGCATGCCGGGCACCGGAACACCCAGCAGCCCCGAAAAGGCCCCGCCCCAGCTGGCAAACATAGCCGACGGACCGGATTCGGTGCAGCCAAGTCCCGTAATGATCGGAATCCGGACGCCGATGGTTCCGACCGCCAGTTCTTCGAGCCGGTTCCAGACAGGTTGGGCCAGACTGGCACCGGCGTAGAACAGAATATGCAGATTGCTGAAAAACGTCCGGCGCAGGTCAGCGTCATTCTCCAGATACGGAATCAGCATTTCGAACCCTTTCGGGACGTTGAAATAGGCGGTGGGCGAAATCTCCCGCAGATTCTGTACGGTCTGTTCAATGCCCTGTGGGGTCGGTTTGCCGTCGTCAATAAACAACGTTCCCCCGTTGTAGAGCGCCAGCCCGAAATTATGGTTGCTGCCAAACGTGTGGTTCCACGGCAGCCAGTCAATAAAGACGGGCGGCTGGTGCTGCATAAACGGCATGACCTGGGTAATCTGTTGCAGATTGGCGCACCACATGCCTTGGGTATTGATCACGCCTTTCGGCAAACCGGTTGAGCCGGAGGTAAACAATACTTTGGCAACGGTATCAGCATTGACCCGATCAGCGGCCTGTGCAACAGCGTCGGTCGGCGTTGTGGCTACTATGTCCCGGAAGGCAAGTCCGGTTTCGCCGTCAGCAGTCAGAATCACTGCATCAGGAAAAAGCGCTGATGCGTGGGCGAGCGCAGGTCCGTATACGTGGCTGTTTTGGGCGAAAATGACTTTGGGCGTCATGAGCTTCAGGCAGTGGCTGAGCTTCGCAAAATCGTCGGATATGGTCGAATACGGGGGCGATATGGGGGCGTAGGGAATACCAATGTGAAGGGCCGCCAGGGCCAGCAACGCATGCTCCGGGCTATTTTCAGACAAAATCACGACCGTTTCGTCAGCGGTAAACTGTAGGCTGATCAGGAATTGAGCCACGGCCTGCAGCTGCTGCCATACCTGTGCGTAGGAAAGCGTATGCCATTGCCCCGCCACTTTCCGGCCTATAAACGTCCGGTTTGGCTCAGTAGCGGCCCAGTGGGCTAAGCGGTCAGTAAGTTTTGCCGGAAAGGGTTCCAGCGGTTGCGTCAGCCGGTAATGCATGACACCGTTTTCGTGCCGTTCCAGACAGGTTTCTGTGGGCCCGAAGGCAACCTCTTTATACTGAGCCATGCGATTTGGGTTAATAGTCAGACACAGAAGGAGGCATCATTCACCTACCTTTTTGGCCCGCCCTTCCAGAAAGTCGTGGAGGCGTTGTTTGGCTTCAGGGGCACTTTGAGCAATCGCCGCCATCAGGCTTTCGAGCAGCAGGCCTTCCTGTTGCCCTGAATCGGCGATGCGGGGTAAGACCTGCGTGAGGGCATAATTGGTCATACCGGCGTTGGCAGCTACTTTACGGGCAAGTTCAAGTCCTTTGTCCAGCCCCGTACCTGCCTCAACAAGGTACTGAGCCATCCCGATGCGTTCCCCTTCGTCGGCCTGATAGACGCGGCCGGTCAGCATCATATCGGTCATGCGGCCCATGCCGATCAGTTTTGGCAGACGAACCGACGCCCCGCCACCGACAAATATGCCGCGTTGCCCTTCGGGTAAGGCATAAAACGTAGTGGCTTCGGCAACGCGGATATGGCAGGCCGCCGCCAGCTCCAGGCCGCCGCCAACTACGGCACCATGCAGCACAGCAATGACCGGTACCGGCCCGAACTGCACTTTATCCAGTACACGGTGCCACATGCGGGAGTGAAAAATGCCCTGAACGGCGTCCCTTTCGGTAAGTTCGGAAAGATCGAGTCCGGCGGAAAAATGCTTGCCGATACCATAAATAACCGCGCACCGGACATGGGCCGGAATGTGCTCAAACACGTGTTCGATCCCGAAAATCAACTCATCATTAAACGCATTCCGCTTATCGGGCCGGTTCAGCCCGATAAGCAGGATACTTTCTTTGATTTCCAGTAAAATAGAAGAGGTTAAGGGAACTGGTAACTGCATCAATTAAGTCAGGTTAATTGATTTATTTCAATACAAACTTAGACTTATAAAAGGATGTCGGGTAGGTAAAAGCGGATCAGGATTATGCAAAAACAATCATTCGGGCAGATTGCGGTAGGCTTTTGGTGATAAACCGGTTTTGGCTTTAAAAAATCGGGCGAAGTCACTCGGGTCGAGACCGCCGAGTTTAAAGGCAATGTCGGCAACGGGCAGGTTTGTTTGTTTCAGCAAAACCTTGGCCTCCAGGATGCGCATGTCTTCCAGCAGCTCATGCGCCGATTTGCCGGTTGTGGCCTTAACCGATTTGTTGAGGTGGTTGGCAGAAATACCCAGCATACCGGCCAGTTCACCGACGGTATTTTTCTCGTAAATACGTTCACTCAACAGCAGTTTGTAGCGTCGGGTCAGCAAAGCCGCCGCCGTTGGTGTGCCGGAAGGACGCGCCTGACTCAGGTGACTGACTTCGGTCAGGAAGGCGGTTAGATAAAGCGCTAATAAACGGCCGCGCCCCGGTTCATTACGTAACCGCTCGGCCAGCATAATGTCAAGCAGCGTATAAAACCGTTCGGGCTGCGGAACGGAAATGAGGGGTTGATCAGCGGTGATGCTGAAAAAAGGAAATGCCTGTTCAATGTCGGCAGGTAATTGGGCGTGCTGGAAAAGTTCGGGGCGGAAATGGCAGTAAAAGCCTTCAACATCGTCTGAGATCGCTTCAAGCGAGGTAATCTGATCGGCGGCAAGGCAGAAAAGCGTGTCAGGACCAACCTCATATCGGGTGAGCCCTTTGCTGCGGACAGCAAGGCCTTTCGTAACAAAAATGAAAAAATAAACAGACCGCCGGTGGGGCAAAACCGGTAGCGTCAGGTGAGCTCTGTAGTTTTCGATCCGCTCAATGTGAAAGCGTTCGTAAAAGCCCGAAACGGTCGGTTTCCAGCTACCGAACAGGTACTCATCAAACTGGGAGGGGTTGAGTTTGGGGACCGGCATCCGGACAGAGGCAAAGTGATTGCGCGGAAGGGGTTTCCGCGCAACCGGTTTTATTTGTATTCGTCGATGGTTTTGCGGAACATGGCTTCGTCCATATAGCCGATGCCCCGCCATTTGATTTTCGACTCTTTATACATCAGAAACGTAGGAATTTCGTCAACGCCGAGCTGCTGGGCCAGCTGCCGGTTTTTATCGTAATCAATCGTTACAATCGTCACTTTATCCGATAGTTCGGCTTTCAGTTTATTGACCGTTGGCAACATTTTCTGACAAGGTGCACACCATGGGGCATAAAAGTCGATCAGGACGGGCTTGGCCGAGGCGGTAAGTTTCTGGAACGCTTCTTGTGTCATCGCGCCGGATGGTGCTTCCTTCCCGCCTTCGATGGGTTTGCTGGCCGCCGTCCATTTGGCAAAACCACCCTGCATGTCATACACGGACTTAAACCCGGCACTGGCCATCATACCGGCAGCTTTTGCGCTGCGGCTACCGGCGAGGCAGTACACCAGCACCGGCTTGTTGGGATCGAGCTGTTTGACCTTGTTCAGAAAAGCCTCATCGCGCACATCGATATTGGTCGAATGGCTCAGGTGCCCGTTAGCGTATTCACCGGCGGTCCGGACGTCCAGCAACTGGATACCGGGCATTGCCTTAAGCAGCGAATCCGCCCGGTCGGTAGTCAATAAAACCGGCGACTGGGCGAAACAGGCCGCCGTCAGGCCGAGGAAGAGGAACGTGAATATTGATTTCATGGTAAAAGACCGGATTAGAATTATGTACTTTTATCCAGCTGTTTGTCTTTACTACTATTGTAAGATCAAAAATGTCGAAAAAAATCATTGCATTCATCGGTATTCTCCTTTTTCATCAGGTACTTTTTGCACAAACGAAACCGGCGAACGTTTTTCCGGATGGAAGCCGGATACCGGCCTGGTTCTCGGATACGACTAAAATCCCGCTGTCGAAGCTGGGTAAACAATACGTGATTACCCGTTTCGGGGCAGTCGGCGACAGTACCGTGCTACAAACCGCCGTCATTCAGAAAACAATTGACGCGGCCTCACAGCAGGGCGGCGGGGTTGTGGTGATTCCGAAGGGGACGTACCTGAGCGGAGCGTTGTTCTTCAAGCCCAAAACGCACCTGCACCTTGCCGAAGGGGCTGTGCTGAAAGGGTCCGACGAGATCAGGAATTACCCTAAAATCCCGTCACGGATGGAGGGGCAGAGTCTTGACTACTTCGCGGCGCTGGTGAATGTGTATGGGGTTGACGGTTTTACGATTACGGGCAAAGGCAAAATTGACGGTAACGGGCTGCGCTATTGGGAGGCGTTTTGGGCCCGTCGTAAAGAAAACCCGAACTGCACCAACCTTGAGGTGTCGCGGCCACGGCTGGTTTTCGTCTGGAAATCAAACAATGTGCAGATGCAGGATGTGAAACTGCACAACGCCGGTTTCTGGACGAACCATTTCTACCAGTGCACCAACATTAAGCTCCTGAATCTACACATCTTCTCGCCGTATCAGCCGGTGAAAGCTCCGAGTACCGACGCCATTGATCTCGACAACTGCTCCAATGTGCTGGTCAGCCGGTGCTATCTGTCGGTCAATGACGATGCTATCGCGTTGAAAGGCGGTAAAGGGCCGTGGGCCGATCTGGTACCGAATAACGGCGAAAACACGAACATTATCATTGAAAACTGCCACTTCGGATATTGCCACTCGGCGCTGACCTGCGGCAGCGAGGCCATTCACAACAAAAACATCGTGATGCGTAACTGCCACGTCAATCAGGCGGAGCGGGTATTGTGGCTTAAAATGCGTCCCGACACCCCGCAGCTGTACGAATACGTGACCGTCGAAAACATAACGGGTCAGGCCAAAAGCCTGCTGTATGTGAAGCCGTGGACACAGTTTTTCGATTTGCAGGGGCGGCAGGATGCACCGCATGAATACTGCAACCACATCAGTCTGAAAAATATCAGGCTGACTTGTCAGACGTTTTTCGATGTAGCCATTAACCAGAATAATCATCTGTCAGACTTTATCTTTGAAAATCTGATGATTGAGGCTAAAAACGGGGCCGTTAACAAAGACATCGTGAAGGGATTCACGCTCAAAAATGTGTTGGTCAATCAGCAGCCCGTCAACTAGAGGCCGCTACAGTTTTGTGCGGGTATCGCCGTTGATTTCGAGGAGGTACCCGTCCGGATCAGAGAAGTAGATCTGCGGTACACCATCTACCCGTACCTGCTTGTGAAACTGAATGTTCTGTTTTTTCAGAAACGCTTCGGCCTTGTCCATCGACTCAACAAACAGCGCAATGTGGCTCCCGTTGCGGTCGTGGACAATGGTTTCGGTCCGGCCGTCGAGCAGGTGCAGTTGCTGACCGTTGCCGAGGTCAAACCAGAACCGGCGGCCTTTCAGACTTGGCGGCACATCAATCGGCTTCATACCGACCACTTCCTGGTAGAATTTTGCACTGGTCTGAATGTCTTTTACGTGCAGCGCCACGTGGTTATGTCCGGTAAAGCCAAGTTTGTCCTGGCCGAAAGCCAGACTGCCGGTCAGCATCAGGACGGCAAAGAGGAGTTTTTTCATGGGTAAAACCGACGCATGGCTGCGTCAACAAAAGTCAGGATTTGGGGTAAATTCAGGGTACTAAGGTAGCCAATACTTTCTGGATAATGCGCGTGCCCTGCTCCATTTCTTCGGGTGTTGAGGAGGCAAAGCCTAGCCGTGTGTGATGGACAACCGGCTCGTCGGGCTGGTAAAACCGGCCGTTGCCGATGATTAGTCCCTGCTTAAGACACCCGGCAGCCAGCGTGCTCAGGTCAATGCTGTCGTCGAAACGTGTCCAGACGGCCAGACCACCATCAGGAACCGTAAACGAAACGGCATCGCCGAGGCGTTCGCGGAGGAGTTCACAAAAGGTGTCGCGCCGCTGATGGTAGATTTTCCGCGCTTTTTTCAGATGCCGCTGGATGTCGTCCCCGGCCAGCATTTCGGCAATTGCCTGTTCCAGCACCGTATCGCCCTGCCGGTCAATGATCCGCCGGTAATAGCCCAGGGCTTCGATGAGGTTTGGCGGGGCCACCACGTACCCAACCCGGAAAGCGGGGGCAATTGACTTGGTAAACGAGCCGATATACACCACCATACCGGCCGCATCGGCACTTGCCAGGGGCAGAATAGGGCTGCCGGCGTAGTGAAAATCGTAGTCATAATCATCTTCAAGTACCACAAATCCATAGTGTTCTGCCAGTTGAAGCAACCGGATCCGGCGCTCGGCGCTGAGCGTTACGGTTGTGGGGTGGTGATGGTGGGGCGTCACAAATACCATCCGGACCGGCTGCTGCCGGCATTGTTCCTCCAGGGCGTCCACGTCTAACCCGTGTGCATCCACCGGCAGCTGAATCAGCCTTGCCCCGCGCTCCGCGAAAATAAGGTTGGCCGAACGGTAATTGGGCTTACCGACCACTACCACATCATCGGGCTGGAGCAGAATCCTGGCTAACAGATAAATGGCCATGACGCTGCCCCGCGTCGTGAAAATATGCTCCGGTGCGGCCGGGATACCACGGCTGTCATGCAGGTAACGGGCGAGTTGCTGCCGGAAAAACAGATCGCCGTTGGTATCGGCGTAACCCAGCAGCCGTTGCTGAAAACTGCGGCGCAGCACACTCCGGTAATTGCGGGCCAGCTGTTCAGTGGGGGCGAGCCGGACATCCGGGAATCCGTCGTCGAACATCAGCTTGTCTGTATTCTTCAGTACCGGCAGGGCCAGCTGTTCACGGATCCGGAAGGCGTAGCCGGTTTTTACCGCCAGACCAGCAGGTGCCGGTTGTTCGCGCAGCTGACGGGGGGCTACTTCCGGTAGTTCACTGTTGACGAACGTTCCCTGTGCGGGCCGTTGCACGAGCCATCCCTGTGCCGTCAGTTCGTCAAACGCGGCAATAACGGTTTTCCGGTGAATATCCAGTAAACCGGCCATGGCCCGGCTGCCGGGCAATTTCGTGTTTGCCGCAAGAATGCCTTGCCGGATCAGCCGGATCAGTGTATTGGCAATCTGGGTAGACAGCAGCGTGGCCGATTGCCGGTCGAGCGGGATCAGTGTTTTGTAAGGCAACATAAAACCGGACTATTCATTATGTAAAAACTGGTAGCCTGTAGTAGTCCGGCAAAGAAATAATTTTGAGCTGTCAAAACAAATACAACGACGATGAATACTTCCCGGACCAAACTTACCCGCCTGCCGAAACGCGGTGCTCACGACACGGAAACTATTTACCCGATTCTGGATGCCGCGCTCGTTTGTCATGTCAGCTACTGCATCGACGGCCAGCCATTTATTATTCCGACTGCATTTTGCCGCGTTGAGGATACGCTGTATATCCACGGCTCGGTGGGTAGTCATTTTTTCCGCGAGCTGGCAAAGGGCGTGGATGTATGCGTGGCCGTTACATTTATCGACGGACTGATTTTAGCCCGTTCGGCATTCAGCCATTCGGTCAATTACCGGTCAGTCGTAGCGTTTGGTACATCGCGGCTCGTTGAGGACGAAGCCGAAAGCTGGCTGGCGCTGGAACGGATTACGGAGCAGATCATGCCGGGGCGCTGGGCCGATACCCGCCACCCGAATGCCAGTGAAATGAAGAAGACAATGGTGATTGCCATACCGATTGACGAGGCATCGGCCAAAGTACGGACGGGCGGTGTTAACGATGACCCTGAGGATCTGGATCTGCCTTACTGGGCGGGAGTGGTGCCGTTATCGCTGACCTACCACACGCCGGTACCGGATGAAAAGCGGATCAAGGATGTGCCGCTACCGGATTATCTGAAAGGCTGATAATCTGCTTATTTGCCAGTATTTCTTTTCTTGAAATGGGCTTAGGAATAAAAATCTTTTACCACATAGTCACATAGAAAACAAAGGCTTTTTTAATGCTTATGTACTCTATGTGGCTATGTGGTATAGATGTAATTGTATGTAGTTTGGTAGCCCTTCGCCGATTTAGCACTGAAGAGAAGAGATTTCTACTGCTTTATTGACTCCATTCCGTCGGGGTGCGGTCCCAGCGGTGGCCTTTCAACTCCTGAAGCAGGGCGTCGGGCAGACCTGTGCCGTCGCTGCTGCCGCAATTGGCTTCAACGTTCCGGATTTTCCGCATGCCCGGAATCGTAGTCGCTACGTCGGGATTGCTCAGGATAAAACGCAGCGCCATTTCAGCCATGCTCATACCGGCTGGTATCAGCGGTTTCAGCGCATCGGCATGGTCAACGCTGGAGTTCAGGTTTTCCGGTACGAAATACGTCGACCGCCAGTCATTGGCCGGAAAGGTAGTCTCTTTGGTAAAGGTTCCTGTCAGTGTGCCTTCGTCGAACGGTACGCGGGCAATGACAGCAACGTTCAGCTCGCGGCAAAGCGGGAACAGATTATCTTCCGGATTCTGATCAAAGATGTTGTAAATCACCTGTACGGCATCGATCAGACCCGTACGCAGGGTATTCAGGCAGTTGTCCGGCTCCCAACGGTTTACCGAAACGCCCCACGCCTGTACCTTGCCTTCTTTGGTCAGTTTCTGAATGGCTTCTTTCCACTCATCGCGGTCGGCCCAGCCGTCTTCCCACACGTGGAACTGCTGCAGGTCAATGGTTTCGACACCCAGGTTTTTCAGGCTCTTTTCGGTATACTCAACAATATAATCGGCCGGAAAAACGTCGTCGATGGAGAACTCCGGTTTCGACGGCCATTTACGGTTTTTAGGCGGGATTTTAGTGGCGGCATACAGGCGTTTGTCGCTGTGCCGTTTCATGGTACCGTTCAGGATGGTTTCGCTGAGGCCGTCTGCATAGGCCCAGGCCGTATCGAAGAAGTTACAGCCCAGTTCAATTGACCGGTCAAGGGCCCGTTCTACTTCATCGCGTTCGGCACCGGTCCAGCCGGCGAGGCCCCACATGCCGTAGCCGATCTCACTGACTTGCCAGCCTGTGCGCCCAAAGGTTCTGTATTGCATCTGGTAATAGGGTTTAACGTTTCTACAAAACTAACACGATTTGGCCGTTTACGGCGATCTTCATACGTTCCGGCCTGTGTGTTCTGAAAAGTGATGTGTGCAAGGTGCTGATTTTTAGTATATTATTCGTGGATAGGCACAGTTTTACTTACTATACACACAATTTCAGGAGTCGGGCAGCGGTCGTTTGAAAAAGCTGAAGACCGAAGGGGCCTGTGCGAAAAACCAGAGCGCCAGTATGCTGTCGCAAACCGCACAACCGGCCGAAGAGGAAGGTTCAAACGCGACAATCGGGTTGGCATAGAGGTGATGGATAAGATCCCAGGCGGTGTGCAGCAGCCAGCCAATGCCGATATACGTGTAGCTGGCCAGTCCGCGATAGGCGACCCACAGCATAACCACGCCAAACGGGAACTCCCACACGCCCAGCCCGCCACTCCAGTAAACGGCACCGGCGCCGGCAATGATCAGGGCGTTAACGAGTTGCCGCTGCGGTTCCTTAACCAGTGAAAAGGCAGTGATGTAGAGCAAGGCAATACCCACCGCCGCAATAGCATTTATAAGCCCAAAGGCAGGAATAACGTGTTGTAACATGACACTTTGCGTTAATTTGAGGAAAACTGATAAGCCGTAAATGCTTATTAATCAGTTATGCAAAGGTCTTACTACAAGTCTGTTGCGGATAGGATGTACGGAGGCAGTTTCAGGATTTTTCAATCCATGTAAGCGAATGCAAAAACAGCCGCAATCCGGCGGATTACGGCTGTAGGGTAGGCGTTAAAAGGATTTCTGCTTAATCGGGCGAACCACTATTTCGTTGACATCTACGTCGTCCGGCTGTTCAATGGCGTAAGCCGCAGCCCGTGCAATGGCTTCAGCCGGAATGGTATCTGACCTGAACTGTTCAATAGCCAGTTTTTTCAGGGCCGGATCCGAAATGGATTCTGCCAGCTCGGATTCAGTTGCCCCCGGCGCAATCAGCGTTACGCGGATGCCGGGACCGGCTTCCTGCCGTAAGCCATCCGTTAATGCCCGGACGGCAAATTTGGTGGCACTGTATATCGAAGACGTCGGGCCAACCCACCGGTCACCAACCGATGTGATCTGAATAAACTGCCCGCTGGCTTGCTGCTCGAAAACGGGTAAGGCGGCGGCAATGCCATGCAGTACACCCTTAATATTCACATCGACCATCTGGTGCCATTCGGCAACTTTATAAGCGTTCAGATACGATAAAGGCATTACACCGGCATTGTTGACCATCACATCCAGCTGTCCGAACGTACTGAGCGTAAACTGAACGAAGGCATTCATGCTTTCCGGTTGGGTAACGTCGAGCGGTTGCCAGGCTGCTTGTCCGCCGGCAGCGGTTATATCGTCAGCAATCTGCTGTAAGCGATCGGTGCGCCGGGCACCCAGAACGATCCGGCATCCTTTAGCGGCAAGATGACGGGCTATGGCTTCGCCGATGCCACTGCTGGCACCTGTAATGGCGACTACTTTGTGTTGCATAAAAAGTAAAAATGGAAAAGGTGGCGGCGTGTATATATACAGCCTGAAAGGTTAAAAATCGGTTGACTGGGTGCGCTGCTCTTCAGCGGCAAATGCTTTCTGCAGCGTGTCTAATTTCTGATTAGCCCGTTGGAAGGCATCTGTACCCAGCAGCAGATAAAGCGGTGGATGGGCTTCTTCTGTGATTTGCCGTAAAACGGTCACCGCTTTGTCCGGATCACCGGCTTGCAGTCCGCTCATCTGTTGATAGCGGGTATGACTGTTCCGGATAGCCGTATAACTGTCAATCGGATGGCGGGCCAGTACAAGCGAATCTGAGGTCAGGAAGCTGGTCCGAAAGGCGCCGGGCGCAACAACGGTAACATGAATGTTGAATTCCTGTACGTCTGCGAGCCGTTATGACTGCCAATCGCTTCCGTTAAAGCACGGGTATTGCGCGACGTGGCAGCTACCTGATGTCCGTCTCTTACTAACTGCCTGACTAACTGAAGGCCTAAGCCTTTGGAGGCTCCCGTTACAAACCATACTTTTTTGTTGTCCATAATCCTGTCTGTTTACAGGCACAAAAGTAGCTGTTGCACGGGGGGCAGTGGTTGCCGGTAACAAACCAATACTTGCGGAATTCAAACCTTGCGGTAGGATGAAGGAGTCTGGCTGGTTTGCTTTTTAAAGAAGTGATTGAAATGGGCCGGTTCGTCGAAACCAAGGCAATAACCGATTTCGGCAATATTCCAGTCAGTATGCTTTAATAAGGCCATTGCTTCACTAGCCATCCGTTCGGCGATGTGATCCGTTGTGGTTTTGCCGGTTGTGGTGCGGACAGACCGGTTCAGGTAATTGACGTGAACGGCCAGCTGACGGGCAAAATCACCCGCCGACCGCATCGAAAACCGCTGAGCCGGGGTTTCAATCGGAAATTGCCGTTCGAGCAGTTCTGTAAAAACTGCCGTCAGGCGTGATTGCGCATTTGGGTGCTGGTGTAACGTTTCTTCCGGCTCCTGTTTGAGGGCAAAATGGATTAGCTCAGCAACGTAATTCCGCAGTAAATCAAATTTGAACGGATAATCGGTGTTTATTTCCGCAATCATTTTTTGAAAAAGTGCGTGTACCTGTTCGTATTGGGCCTCACTCAGGACATAGGCAGGTCTGCCGCCGGGCCTGAACATGGGCAGATCGTGTAGCCAGTTGCGGCTGTGTTCGGCGAAAAAAGCATCCCTGAAAATGCAGAACGAAATTTCCATTTCTTCCGACAAGGCTTCCCATGTATACGGCACCTGCGGATTGAAAAAGATCAGGGTTGCCCCGTTAATATCAATACTGCGATCAGCATAATGGTACCGGTTATACCCTTTAATCAAACTGATCTTGTAAAAATCCCGGCGACTGTAATAGACAGGTGTACTTCGCCCTTTCTGATAATTACTGAACTGAAAAACATTGAAGTGCCCCAGATCCTGCTGTAGATTACCCGGTAACCAATTGAATTTCTGCTGGTAGAAATCCTCAAGTGTTTCTGTTTTAGCCATCGGTCAAAATTATACAATTCAACTCTTTTCTGAAACGCTTTTTGCGCCGCTGAAGGAGTATCAATAAAAAATACGAGCTTTGTCCGGTACCATTAGCAGGTTAATGGTCGCTACTCAGTATCAACACATGGATTCATTGATCAGAATTGTACGCATGACCTTTCAGGAAGATAAAATGGAGGCATTCATGGCTATTTTCGGGCAATCGAAAGAAAAGATCCGGTCGTTTCCCGGATGCCTGCATCTGGAACTGCTCTGCGATCTGGATAAACCCAACGTCCGGATGACCTACAGCCATTGGGAGTCGGCCGAAGCGCTGGAACGTTACCGCCAAAGTGAACTGTTCCGGACTACTTGGGCAGCCACGAAGCAGTTGTTTGCTGATAAACCGGTGGCCTTTTCGGCCGGTCAACTGGAGGTACTTTAATTTAGCCGTATGTTAACAACTCCGCGATTACACCTTGTTCCGGCAGATTTACCGATACTGGACGCATTGATTCAGAAGCGCAGTGAACTGACCACGCCGGTTGCCTGCCGGATTCCCGAAGACTGGACAGAGTTTCCGGAAGTACTCGAACCAACCTATCAGTTGCTGAAGGGAAAGCCTTCGCTGTCGCCCTGGTGGATGTACATTTTTGTGCACCGCGCCGATCAGGTGTTGATTGGCAGCGGCGGATTCAAGGGGCTACCCGATGAAGACGGCACGGTTGAAATCGGGTATGAGATTTATGCACCCTACCGGCAGCAGGGGTTGGCCACCGAGGTAGCTAAGGAGTTGGTTTCCTTTGCCTTAAGCCAGCCTAAAATCAGAAATGTAATGGCGCATACGCTTCCCGAACAGAATCCGTCTAACCGGCTTCTGAAAAAAATAGGATTTAAATTTGATGGAACTATACAGGACCCGGATGATGGGGAAATCTGGCAATGGATCCTGAAAAAGTAGACCGCGGGTTCGTTGAACATTCGTAACTTTGCGGCTTAATCAACCGCGCTGGGTATGCCCCTGATTGCGCCTTCAAGTTACCGGCCGCTGGCCCGCCTGTGGAACGGGCATCTGCAAACCATTGTGCCTTCGCTTTTACGGAAGGTAGCGGTGTCGTATGTGCGTGAACGAATCCAGACACCGGATCAGGATTTTCTTGATCTTGACTGGGCGGAGGGTTTGGGGCAGGGTGCTGAAGGCAGTGCGCTGAGGGCAGAAGGCAAGCGGCCGCTGGTGATTCTGTCGCACGGCCTGGAGGGGGATTCGACCCGTCAGTATATCACCGGCATGGTCCGGCATCTGACGCAGCACAGCTTCGACTGCTTGGCCTGGAATTTCCGGTCATGCAGCGGTGAAATGAACCGGCTTCCCCGTTTTTACCATTCCGGTGCTACGGAAGACCTTGACTTTATTGTACGGCATGCCATGCAGCAAGGCTACCGCCGGATTTCGCTGATCGGGTACAGCCTGGGTGGTAATCTGACACTAAAATACGTCGGCGAACGGGGAGCAGCCCTGCCTGAAGCCGTTGAAAAGGCCATTGCGTTCTCCGCGCCGATTGACCTGGCGGCCAGTTGTGAAATGCTTAACCGTGGCTTTTCACGGATTTATCTACGGCGGTTTCTCCGGCACCTGAAGGAGAAGGTTGTAGAAAAAGAAAAGCTGTTCCCGGCGGAGATTTCCTCAAAACATTACCGCCGAATCCGTACCTTTGCAGACTTCGACGACCGTTATACGGCTCCGTTACATGGCTTTCGGGATGCCAGTGAGTATTATGCGCGCAATAGTGCTATTCAGTTTTTGCGCTCAATTCAAATCCCGACGCTTCTCATCAATGCTAAAAATGACCCGATGCTGGCTCCCGAATGTTTTCCGGAAGCGATGGCACGGGAACTACCCAATGTATTTATGGAGTTTCCTGAGCAAGGTGGCCACTGCGGGTTTCCGTCCGGCTCCGATATTCAGGGAACATACTGGTCAGAACAAAGAGCGTTGGCGTTCCTTTCGCAGGACAGCTAACACGATTTTCCTGAAAAACCGAGTATCAGGAGAATACAATCAGAAATACCTATGCTTACCAAACAGCTCGAACAGACCTATTTTGTCATTGATTTTGACAGCACCTTTACTAAGGTTGAAGCCCTTGACGTGTTGGGCGAAATCTCTCTGATTGGCCGCCCGGACCGCGACGATGTGCTGGATCAGATCAAAACCATTACCGATCGGGGTATGGCCGGCGAAATCTCCCTTGCTCAGTCGCTCGAATTACGGCTTAACCTGCTGAACGCCCATCGGAATCATTTACCGGCCCTGATCGAAACGCTGA
Source organism: Arsenicibacter sp. R0_47 (assembly GCF_057652235.1). Lineage (NCBI taxonomy): Bacteria > Pseudomonadati > Bacteroidota > Cytophagia > Cytophagales > Spirosomataceae > Arsenicibacter > Arsenicibacter sp. R0_47. Next base: position 386,162 of record NZ_JBYFCJ010000003.1, read on the forward strand.
TGACAAAAGTCTCCGATTCGTTTCAGCGCAACCGGGTTTTCCTGGCCGAAAATGCTGAGCAGATCTTTATCGTTTCGAGCGGTTTTAAAGAGTTTATCGTACCAATCGTAACAGCGTTGGGTATTAAGGAAGAGCATGTGTTTGCCAATACCTTTACCTACGACGAAAGCGGTAACATCATCGGCTGCGATTGCAATAACCCGCTGGCTATGGATAAAGGTAAGGTAAAGCTGATCCGCGATATGAAGCTCGACGGCGATATCTATGTGATCGGCGATGGCTATACGGACTATGAAATCCGTGAGGCGGGTCTGGCCAATAAGTTTTATGCATTCACCGAAAACGTTCTGCGGCCAAGCGTGGTTGAAAAAGCCGATCACATCGCTCCGTCGCTCGACGACTTTTTATACGATAATAAATTGAGCCGTAGTTTATCCTATCCGAAAAGCCGGATTAAAGTTCTCTTGCTCGAAAACGTACACCCTGTTGCCCTCCAGCTTTTTGAACAGGAAGGGTTTCAGGTTGAGTTGCGTAAAGGAGCCCTTGACGAAGACGAGCTGATCGAAGCTATTCAGGGTGTGCACATCCTGGGTATCCGGTCAAAAACAATGGTAACGCGCCGCGTACTGGAGAGCGCGAACAAACTGATGACTATCGGTGCATTCTGCATCGGTACCAACCAGATCGATCTGCAGGCGTGTACTGAACGGGGTATTGCGGTCTTCAACGCACCCTACAGCAATACCCGCTCAGTAGTTGAGCTGGCGATCGGCGAGATCATCATGCTGATCCGGAATGTGGTCACGAAGAGTAATCAGATGCATGCCGGTATCTGGGACAAATCAGCCGCAAACAGCTTCGAGGTACGGGGTAAAAAACTGGGTCTCGTCGGCTACGGCAATATTGGTACGCAGTTGTCGGTCGTTGCCGAAGCGCTGGGTATGGAAGTGTATTTCTACGATGTGGTTGATAAGCTGTCGCTGGGAAATGCCCGCAAATGCAAGTCGCTGGATGAGCTGTTGGCCATTGCCGATATCATCAGCCTGCATACCGATGGCCGTAAGACTAATAAAAATCTGATCGGTGCCCGTGAGTTCAGCCTGATGAAAAAAGGGGTTCTGTTCCTGAACCTGTCGCGGGGACATATTGTCGATATCCCTGCCCTGGTTGAGGCAATCAAGTCGGGCCAGGTTGGCGGTGCCGGCATCGACGTATTCCCGTACGAGCCGAAAACCAACGCCGAAGCGTTTATCAACGAACTGCGTGGGCTGCCAAACGTAATCCTGACGCCGCACATCGGTGGCAGTACTGAAGAAGCCCAGGAAAACATCGGTAACTTTGTGCCGGCGAAACTCCTCGAATACATCAACAATGGCAGTACCTACGGCAGCGTAAACTTCCCTGAGCTGCAGTTGCCACTGCTGAAGGATTCGCACCGGTTGCTGCACATTCACGCGAATATGCCGGGTATTCTGGCCAGAATGAACAACATTTTTGCCAAGTACAACATCAATATCCGCGGTCAGTATCTGAAAACAACCGAAGATATCGGCTATGTAATCACGGATATCGCCAAAAACTACTCAGACGAAGTGGTTGAGGAGCTGAAAGCCATCGACAACACGATTAAGTTCAGACTTTTATACTAATTGAGTGATTGAATGATTGAGTGATTGAGTGAATAGCGTTACCGCGCTTACTCACTCAATCGCTCAATCGCCCAATCGCTCATTGACTTGATCAATGAAATCACTTTACTTCACTCCCGGTCCGGCAGAGCTGTACCCGACGGTTCATCAACATCTACAAACGGCATTGGATGAGCAGATTGGCTCGATCTCTCATCGTAGTCAGAAATTCCGCGACATTTATCGGTTCACCGATGAACAGCTGCGGATTTTACTGAATATCCCGTCGAGCCACGGTATTTTCTTTACGGGATCAGCCTCGGAAGTGTGGGAGCGGGTGCTGCTTAACTGCGTTGAGCACGAAAGCTTTCACATGGTCAACGGCTCGTTTTCGCGTAAGTTTTACGACTATGCACAGTCACTGCACAAGTTCACGCATCTGCTGGAAAAGCCATTTGGCAAAGGGTTCGACTTCGCCGAAACGGAGGTGCCGGAATACGCGGAGCTGGTCGCAATTACGCACAACGAAACATCGTCGGGGGTACAGATGCGTACGTCGGATATTCACCGGTTGAAGAAAAAATACAGTCAGAAATTGTTCTGCGTCGATATGGTGTCCTCGGCTCCCTATCCGGATCTGGATTTCAGCCTGATCGACTCGGCCTTTTTCTCGGTACAGAAAGCGTTCGGTATGCCAGCCGGCCTGGGCGTCTGGATTGCCAGCGAAGCCTGTCTGGAAAAGGCTGAGCGGTTGCAGCGCTACGACTCACTGACTATCGGTGCGCACCACAACCTGCCAACGCTCTGGAAACTGTACAAAACATTTGAGACACCCGCCACGCCGAATGTGCTGTTTATTTACGTGTTAGGTAAGGTGGCTGAAGACCTGAACAAGATTGGCATTGAGACCATCCGGAAACAAACCGAAGAGAAGGCAAAGGCGCTCTATCGTTTTCTGGAGCTAAGCGATGGTTATCAGCCGTTTGTGGAAGAAGAGCGTCACCGGTCACAAACTGTGGTCGTGGCCAATACCACGAAGCCTTCGGCCGATGTCATTGCCGCCGTCAAAAAATCAGGCATGATTGTCGGCAGCGGTTATGGCAAATTCAAAGAATCACAAATCCGGATCGCCAATTTCCCGGCAACATCGGCCGAGCAAATCAGTGCCCTGATCGAAGAATTAAAGAGAGCAGAATAGGATTACCGGTAGGGGCGGCCCCACGTGGCCGCCCTTTTTATTTACAGCCATATCATTCATAGCCGCCCTTTTTATTTACAGCCATATCGTTCATAGCCGCCCTTTTTATTTACAGCCGCCCCTTTTACACCCCGGCATCCACTGATTTTCACCCTGCTCTACTATACTTCCCCACCCTTCCGGCCACACAAAACCGCCCTGATCACAAACCTAATCCTGACATAATCGTTATTCCATATATTACGACAACGATTATGAAACAACTACTGATGATTGCGGGTATGCTGACTACGTTGGCATCCGCGGGAATGGCACAATCAACGAACGATACAAGTTCCACACGCGAAAATCGCCCGATTATTGACGAACGCACCCGCGAAGATGTTCGCAGGAGTGTGAACCGCGTCGAAAATGAAGCCCGCGACGAGGCACAGAAAAGCATTGCCTATCAGCGCCGGAACGAACTCGAATGGTTTCAGAAAGGCAGTGTATTCGTCGGCGGAGCGCTGGGCTTCGGCATCGGAGCCGGCAGCGGAACCTACCTGACGCTGAATCCCCGGATCGGTTATTTCTTTCAACCCGGTTTTGTAGCCGGTCTGCGCGGCGGGTTCGATCGCCGGTTAGCCACAAGCTACCGCTCGCGGCAGGTCGGGTTATTTGCCCGGTATTATCCGTTCCGTACACGGATTCACAGCTTTGTGGGGGCCGGTTATAACCTCGGCCGCGAATATGCCAGCAACATAGGTGAAGGCGACAAGGCGAAATTTAACAGCATCAACCTGGAAGCAGGGGTAGGTTTTCTGGCCACCCGGAACCTGAGCGGCGAAATTGCGCTGGAAAGCAATTACTATGATCGTAGCAACCCGCTGGCCGGACGCAACCGGGGCGGGCGTGTTAAGTTCGGTATCAACTATTTCTTTACGAGAGCATTCCGTTAATTTTTTTACTCCCGTAGCACCCGAGCTCCGGTCTGATTCAGGCCGGGGCTTTTTTATTTCTTTACCTCCAGCAACCGAATGGTGTGTTCCAGTGATGTATTCTTGTCCCACTCCTGATGCCCCGGAACAATGTATTTTGGGGCAGGAATAAGCGTCTGCAGGTTTCTTAGTGAGTTCGCCCATGCATTTACGTTGGCATCAGCAACATTACCCAGACCGAAGGCGGCATAGCTTTTTACGAAGCAGCCTCCATGCAGTGTCTTTTCGGTAGGGAACCAGACAACGATATTGTCGCTGGTATGACCTTCACCCGGAAAAATGCAGCGGATCGGAAGTTTGCCCACCACAAAGGTGGTATCATTCGGCAAAATACCTTCAGGACGTTCATAGCCTTGTTTAACTGATTTGTCGGCGGTCAGCGGTGTGCTGATTACCCGAATGCCCGCTTTGCGCAACAACCCGATGCCACCCACACGGTCGTCGTGAAAATGAGTAACGATGCAGAGCTTCACCGGCATATGCAGGTTTTTATCTACCCATTCGAGTACCTGCCGGGTCTGATCCGTATCGTTGAGGACGTCCCAGCCGGTATCCACCAGCACAACCCCGTCGGCAGTTTTGGCAATAATGCCGTTAGAGGGAAAGGGTTTGCCGTCGTAATTCCGGAAGGTAGTGTGTACCCATAACCGCTTGGTTAGCGGTGTTACCGTAATTTTCGGCGAATCCTGAGCCCGAAGGCCGGTCAGCAGGCAAAAGCAAAAGGCAATGGTTAGCAGACGGGGAATCATTGTGAGGATGCGTTGACCGGTAAAGTTACGTTTTTTGCCCGACCAAACGGGCACCGATCCGGCAGCTGAGGCATTTTTTCGGTACACAGAACCGGTTATATAATTCGATCAGCGCCTGTGAGTCAAACGCGTTCCCGGCGGTATACCCGATCTTTTTCCAGTTGTCAAGAATGGTATTCTGTTCGGCAGGCAGTTGTTCCAGTAACGTAATGGCACGGTCCATATAGGCCGGTAGCTGCTTATGCTGCGCGCAGGCGGCCAGCAGCGGGGCAGCTGAGTTTATCAGGATATTAACGGCCGACGATTCGCCAAGGGACGGAGCACCCTTGTCGGTATGTTTGCCAAACCGGTAATGTGTATGCCAGTACGTGGACGGCTTAACCTGTAGTGTGTTCACTAATAAGGGCATATCATCGGTGTGCGTGAGCAGCGAAAACAGGCTGGGTGTCTGTACGATCAGCTGTGCAAGCTGGGCAATACGCAGCGTGGGGAAGCCAGCCGGTCGCAAGCGGGCCCATTTCCAGATGTGGCCGGGCAGCTGTTGGTCAGTCATCTGGTATTTCGCTGCCAGAAAGCGGTATTCACGGCGCAGGCTGTCGAGGTACTCATCGCTCTCGCCGGTTTCCAGCAACCCCGCGACCCCGAAGAGCATGGCCTCGACCTGAAGCAGGGCATTGCGGTGCTTTTGCAGAATTTTCAGCGGTACCGCGCGGCTGAGCTGATGCATTGGCCCGGCATTAACATTAAAGCCCAGATTTAGGGCCAGCAGCTGGTACGTTGTTTCCTCCCAGTCGAGCCTGGTTTGACTGAGAATAGTCAGCACATCGCCGGCCTTACGTTCCAATCGTCCGGGCAAGGCCTGATCGAGCATCGACATAATCGTCAGTGTACTGAGTTGAGGCCAGTGACCGCTACAGGGAATCGGGTCGGCGGAGGTATGCAGTGTCTCAAAACGGGAAAGAAGCTGCGGATTAGTCCGGTCCTGTAGCGACAGGGTAGGAATAATGGTGCCGTCAGTACGTTGTACGAACCTGTCGGCTTGCCAGACCAGATGCAGAATGACGTTGTCATAGGCAGGGTCATGCTGGTGACGATGCTGGAACCAGTCTGAGGCATTGACGTGGATTTCGACGGTACCGACCCATTCAACGTCATTGATCAGCAAACGGGCATCGGTAAAGTCCGGCCCGGCATGATTATTTCTGAAACCCGGATAAAGAATTTGTATCGGGTCACCATCAGTAGTGCGGAGCTGATGGTGATCAAAATACTGATATTGCCACAAAAAGTAAATGAAAGATTCGGACACGACTCATAGAGTTTACGGTTTGCATTCCGGTGTTTATAGTTTTTTACGTTGAGCAAGTGTAAGGCTCAAAGTACTGATAAACAGCGAAAAAGATGCAAACCGTAAGCTAGAATCTAGAGGTATGTCGCCATCTCCTGTTGCAGGATACGGGCTTCATCGGCGGCCCGTTGTGCGAAATCAGGCCCATCTGAGGCATAGAGAATACTGCGTGAGGCGTTGACCAGCAATCCGCCGTGGCTGTTAAGGCCAATGCGTGATACCTCCGCTAGTGAACCGCCCTGCGCGCCGACACCGGGAACAAGCAGGAAGTGATCGGGTACCAGTTCACGGATCCGGCTGAGTTGCGCCGTCTGGGTGGCGCCCACGACAAACATTAGCCGGTCCGGTCCACCCCAGGTAATGGCTTTCTCCAGTACATGCTCAAACAGCGGCCGTCCGTCGACGGGCAGCATCTGAAAATCGTGGCTGCCGGTATTTGACGTCAGGGCCAGCAGAATGACCCATTTGCCGGCGTAGGAGAGGAAAGGAGTAACCGAGTCTTCGCCCATGTACGGTGCGACCGTAACCGAATCAAAATTCAGGCCAGACGCCGACGGGTCAAAAAACGTCCGTGCATAGAGGCCGGATGTGTTGCCGATATCGCCGCGTTTGGCATCTGCAATCGTAAAACACGCCTTCGGTATATACTCCAGCGTTTTTTGCAGGCTTTCCCAACCGCGCGGACCATGCGCTTCGTAAAAGGCAATGTTGGGTTTGTAAGCCACTGCATATTCAGCAGTTGCATCAATAATCTGTCGGTTGAAGGCAAAAATCGGGTCGGGTTCCTTATGAAGATGAGCGGGAATTTTACGGATATCGGTGTCCAGACCTACGCAGAGATATGATTTTTTCGTGGCTATTTGCTGGTATAGCTCGTTATAATTCATAGGGTTGCAAGAAAAGAATTGCCTCAAAAGTACGAACTACCGCCAGGGTTTCCTATTTTTGTCGAATATACCAGTCTGGAATCTACTCTTTTCTATGCAAGTCCGACACACAGCAATTGAGGGCCTGATCGAACTTACGCCCCGCGTTTTCGGCGATGAGCGCGGCTATTTCTTTGAGTCATATAATAAACCTGTTTTCGAATCGTTGGGCCTGCCCATGGATTTTGTACAGGATAACCAGTCATTCTCCGTCAAGGGAGTAGTAAGGGGATTACACTTTCAGAATCCTCCGTTTGCCCAAGGAAAGCTTGTCCGTGTTATTACCGGCAAAGTTATTGATGTGGTGGTTGACTTACGTCCGGATTCACCGACATTCGGGCAGCATGAGAAATTTGTGCTGGATGCGAAACTGAATAATATGGTCTGGGTACCGGAAGGTTTCGGCCATGGTTTTGTGACACTCGAAGACAGTATTTTCAGCTATAAATGCACTAATGTGTATAATAAAGCTGCTGAATCCGGTATTATCTGGAATGATCCGGACCTGCAGATTGACTGGGAGGTTGAAAACCCGATTGTGTCTGAGAAAGACCTGATTTTGCCAACATTACGTTCGCTGTTTCCGCAGGTAATTGCGTAGGCATGAGCAGTACATAAATAAAAAAGCAGGCCATACGGCCTGCTTTTTTGCTTTTTGGCACAATTCGTGCACGAAACTGCCTATAACTCTTCCCCATAAAACGTATGACAAGTTACATCCATCAACGTTTATCGCAGTTTGTCGCTCATGCCGTTTTCATTTCTGACGCGTCAACGGAGGGCCGTATACCGGTCTGCTGTCCCATCCGCCGGACGGATGGATTTGTATTGCCATATTTTACCAGGTCTTGACGATGGCCCGCATTCACTGGACCAGAGTGTTGCCATTGCCCGGCAACTGAACCGCCTGGGCTTTCACCGGCTCGTAATTACGCCGCATATTATGAAAGGCTATTACGAGCCCAGCCCGGACCGGATCAGGTCGATAACGGCAGGACTTCAACAGGCATTGCGGGCAGAGGGCGTAAACCTTTCGGTGGAGCCTGCCGCAGAGTATTATTTAGATGATGGGTTTCTGTCGGTGCTCCGCAACAGGGGGGATCTGTTGGTATTTAGTCCATCGCAGGAAGCACCCAAGTCGCTGGTGTTGGTCGAGACCTCACTAATTACCCTGTCGGACGCATGGCTGGATGCACTGGATTTATTACGGTCGCGCGGATTTGTACCGGTCTTATCTCATTCAGAACGGTATATCTATTTGCAACAGAATAGAGGACAAGCCATTAAGCTGAGAGATCAGGGAGTCTTGTTTCACATGGATTTGCTTTCGTTGACCGGTCGGAATGGCCTCAATGCCCGCCATTTCGCCGAGTGGTTAATCGACCAGAACGTGATCTCGTTTGTAGGCGCGAACGTAAACAGTGAGTCTCAGTTCAGAGGCGTACGGGAGGCCTTGTCGTTACCTTATGGCAAAAAGATTATTGGGTAAACATTACTTATCAAACATTTCTTCGACGACTTTACGCCCGACTTTGCGGGCCGATGCCGGGTTTTGCCCCGTAACCATGCGTTCGTCGACCTCAATGTGGGGTAGAAATGGTAAAAAGCTTTTGCTGTAGAGGGCGCTTTTAGCTTTAAGAGCGTCCTCCAGCAAAAACGGTACTTCGTCTTTCAGACCAATCAGTTTTTCCTCCATGCTGGAAAAGCCGGTAATTTGCCGGTCATGTACCAGGGCCGTACCATCCGACAGATGGACGTTCAGCAGACCAGCTACGCCGTGACAGACAGCGGCAATCATTCCTCCCTGTTCATAAATTTGCCGGACAGTATCCTGTAGCTTCCGGTTCTCCGGAAAATCCCACATCGTACCATGACCGCCTGCGAGGTAGATCAGTTTATAGGCCTGGGGGTCAATGCTGTCCAATGGCAGTGATTCGTCCAGTTTGGGCTTTAGAATAGCCGAATGGTACCATTTATCGTTGGTTGTATCGTTGCGCTTCAGGCTGCGCGCATCAAGCGGAATCGGACCACCGGCAGGGCTGGCGATGTCAATCAGTATATTCCGGTCGGCGATTTCATCATAAAAGTGGGTGAGTTCACTCAGCCATAGTCCTGTCTTTTCGGATTTAGTCGGGTAATCCGTATGATTAGTACAGACGAGTAAGGCACGGATCGGGGCAGCCATAATACCGGAAGATTGATGATTTCCGTCAAAAATGGGCGATTCCTGCAAATATCAAAAATTATCTGTCAATAATTATTCAGCATCAGCCGTCCGTCAACCGCAAAAAACAAGGTGACGCTTTGCAGCGCCACCTTGCGGATATTAAACAATTGAACCGCTAACGGCTATTTACAGGCCTCACCCGTTACGGTAAAGGACTTCGTAGCGGTGCTTTTGCCGCAGTAGTCATCGTACATTATCGTTAACTGATAGGTGCCGGGTTTGGTAATGGGCGCCGAAACCGGATAGGTGCCTGCGTTGCGAAAGACGTTACTGAACACATAGCCATCAGCTCCGGTAAAGACGAAGCTGTTGCCCTGTGCCTGGGTTTGCACGAGTACGGAGCAGTTATTGGGCCCCAGCGATGCAGGTACTAACACATCATTGGCCAGGGCCAGAGTACTACCCGGGCATATGTTGAATGACGGGCTGAAGGCCAGATGCGAGTAATCTAAAGCATGAACGATTAAATAGCGATCACTCCCCTTACTGCCCTGACTAAACTGGATGTAAAACTCAGCACTAGTCATTCCTTCCTGCCATTTGATTATATTAATTGTACCTTGACTGGTTGTCGGAATAATATTTCCAGAAAGGTCGATTGCTTCATAAATAGATGGTTGATCAAACATTTTGATAATGTACGATAAACCCGCCAGGCCTCCCGTCATAGTCAGTGTAATACGTTGACCTTCTGAGTAGATTGCTCCAGACGGAGAAAGAGAAATAAATGGTGCCGGAATAATTGTTTTTACTCCGGAAATTTCTCGATCGTCATTGCTGCCAACTAATAAAAATACGCGTCCTTCACCTTCAGAGCCCGGCAGAAATTCAACTAAGAGTGATGTTGTCGTTTCGTTTTCACCAAACGTTACGATCTGACTACCTCTGACCCGAATAGCCGTCATAGGTGTAGTACTGGTCGCATTTTCGAGAGCAGTAAGCGTATAGCTTGTGTTAGGAGAACCTGTTAATGTAATACTAACGGTTTGTCCGACAGAGTAAGTTGCTGAGATGGGTGTAATATCAATGCTGGCAGCACGAAGGCTTGAGGATAAAATCAGTAAGCCAAAAAGGACACCCCGGAATATAAAAATGAGTTTCATGAGCTTTATGTTAGTAGGCTTAATGTTATTGGCATCCACTTCCGTTAACGGCATAACTGATAACAGAAACTACTTTTTTCGACTTATCGTAGAAGGTTGCTGTATAGGTACCGGCCTTTCTGATGTTGGTTATAAAAGCCGTTGCCGGAAGATATAGTTCTGAACCAGGAGAAGGTACAAAAGTAGGTCTGAGGACGTTGGTAAACTGATATCCACCGGGGCCTGTTACATCCATCTGATAATGATTCTGCGTAATAGTTAGCTTGACGGGGCACTGAGTTGTGGTTAAAAACGCTGTTTCAGTACCGGAGTTAACAGGTAATACAGTTACAGAAACGGACCCGACACCCGAGCAGGTACCGGTAGCAGTTACACTGTATGTACCCGATGAATTGACAACAATCGAACTGCTGCCAGATGAAGTCGACCATGTATACGTATTGTTGTTTGCCGGAGCAATCAGGGTAGCAGAGGTGCCGGGTGCCAACGTGGCTACAGTATTGAGAAAGGAAAGGTTGCCCGGCATAATAGTGCGGACGATGAAACCAGACGTAAATACGCCTCTGACTGTACCTGTGTAAATAGTGGACCCCTTTACAAATATGCACAACACATTGGGGTTTATTCCACTGTTCTCAAGTGTGTACTTTGTAAAGGTTTGTCCTTGATCTTCTGATATACTGATGCCGTTGTCTGTGGCAAGATAAATATAGTCATCCTGTTTGAAGAAGGCTTTGACATTATTACTGCTTAAACCATCAGTTGTCTTGCGAAGTGTATAGTTAAGTCCGCCGTCTGTAGAGATCGCCAGCCCTCCGTTTGTGCCGACATAAATGGTATTACCAGTTATAAAAAAACTATAGTAATTAGTAATACCAGAGAATGACTGCGTTGTAAAAGTCTGTCCACCATCGGTCGATTTGTGAATACCGGTAGGACTGGATAAGCCCAGCATGTTTGTTACATAGACAGTATTACCTGATGCCCAGACACCGGTTATCATTGTGCTTGTGAAAGAGCGTATCTTGGAAAAAGTCTGGCCGGCATTAGTTGATTTATACAGATCTCCTGTGTAGCCGCCGGCGTATATCGTGTTATTATCTACAAATAATGCCTTAAACAAGCCTGATAATAAACGTGTAAAGCTCTGTCCGTTATCAGTTGATTTATACACGCCTTGTGAGGTAGCTAGATATATGATATTATTTTGTGTTACAATATCGTATACAGTTGCACCTGTTGAGCTTGAGTTGATAATCCTATTGTTTGTAAAAGTATTTCCACCATCAGTTGATCTGCTAAGTCCGAGACCAGTGCCGGCAAAAATAGTGTTACCAATTACGAGTACTTTGTAAACGTCGTTACTGCCTAAACCGGTTGCTGTACCACTACCAAGGAAAGTAGTACATGGCGGAATATTTTGTATGATATTAACGGTTGCCGACGCAATCGCACAGCCATTGGCCGTAGTGCCGGTAACCGAATAGGGGGTAGTTGTTGTCGGGCTGACATTAATACTGGCCGACGTTGCATTGGTGCTCCAGGTATAGCTATTGGCCCCGGAGGCGGTAAGGGTCGTGCTGTTGCCATTGGCGATCGTCAGCGACGGATTTGCTGTCAGCGTAAAGGCCGGGCAGGTGTTGTCGGACGTTACGCCGCCGGTAGCAATCCAGTTGGAGGTGCCTCCGGTCAGGGCAAACGAATTGAGCGTACCCGTGTTGTTATTGCCGCTGGCATCGGGCAGCGAGGTTCCGGTTCCCTGGTTAAACTTGTAATAAGCCACCAGACCTGTTTGGCCATTGGGTAGTTCGCAGTTCCGCTGATTGGTGATCTCGCAGGCGAGCAAGGCCCGGTTCCAGATCCGCACCTCGTCCACGCTGCCTTTATAGCGGTTAGTACCTTCAATTGGCTTACCCAAATAGACGGAATAATTACTGTTCTGTGGGGCAACACTTCCGGTCTGAGTTCCGGCTAATACCCCATTGATGTAAATCCGCAGGGTATTGTCGGCCGAGCGGGTAAAGGCAATATGGGTCCAGGTGTTGGCCGCAACAACGGAAGTAGAGGTTACAGAAGATCCGTTCGATCCATTAAAAACACCTCCGGTCAGCGTACCGTTAGAGTTGATACCCAGTCGGTACGCTGCATTACCTGCTCCTCCCGCTCCCCAGCGGCTGACAATTTCAACGGGGTTATCGGAACTGGGAAATGCTCCATAGCCAGTACCTGGATTAACCCAGGCCTCGATTGTAAAAGTGGTCAGATTGGGAAAGGTGTTGCTGATACTTACGTAATCGTCCGAACCGTCGAAGTTCAGCGCTGCCCCGGTCTGACCATAGCTGGCGGTGCCGGTCAGCAGGATGCCTAACAATACAGTCAGTACAAGATGACTGAGACGCCGGACAGACACCGGGCGCTGGCTGACGCGCAGGCCGGCATACCTGTCGGGCACCCAGAGTTGAGGTGATGAGTACATAGAGAGATGGGGTTTATTTTTTTAATTCCGTCGCAAATCAACGACATCCGACTTCCCCAATCTTGCCAATCATATACCCCCAAACGGACATTTTTACGCGGCATATCTTCTTAAGTTTATGATGAATAGGAAATATGTACTTATATGTGCCTGTTTTGTGCTTTATATTGCTTACTATGAATTGGGCTACGTCTCTTCCAGCGTCATGAAAACAAAACCGGTCGATTAGCTGAATTTTCACATAAACCGGTATCCGGTATACGTACTATCAGGTTTGGGGGAAATTCTGTATTTTAGAGCGCCTTTGTGCTTGCCCGTAGCTTATGAAATTGTGTTTATTAACAGCCGTAAAGCGGTTATTACCCGGATTATTGGTTGGTTGGTGTATCTCTGCCTGGGGGGCACAGCCGCTCCATACATCCCATTCGTATCAGGTCAGCGTTAAACACATCACTACAGAACAAGGCCTGCCGCAACGGTCGGTTCTTAGTATGGGGCAGGATCCGCAGGGGTTCGTCTGGCTCGGTACACCGACTGAAGCCTACCGGTTCAACGGTAAAACCTTCATCGCCCCCACAATGCCGGCATCAGCCCGGAAATCCTATAACCCCGGTATCTGCGGACTGGCCACCGATCATGCCGGTAATTTCTGGCTGTTTGCCTGTCAGGTTGGCGATGGGAACTACAAATACGTCATCAAGCCGGGTGAGACGCAACCTCAACCAGTGCATGCTGTATTTGCGCACAGTACCTGGATGCAGAAAGACCCGCTCATTGAGTTTGCCCCATCGGGTGATAATATTTGCCGCTATTTTCGCACCCGCAGCGGCAAGGTGCTTTACCAGACCCCAAAAGGCGTGTTCCGGACCGTATTTCAGCATCCGGATCTGGAGTATAGCTGGAGTCCGGGGCACAGGTTATTTCAGACAATAGAGCAGACATTATTGATTACGCTGGTGCCCAAAACCGCGGATCATCCCCGTACGCTGATTGAAGTTGATTCGACCGGGCGTATCCTGAACCGCTACCAGTTGCTGTCCAACTATACGTTATTGCCCGTTGCAAGGATGCCCGACGGGACAATCTATTTGCACCACCTGTTTGATAACGTGGCTGTTACGGCGAACGACGTGCCCAACCCCCGGCAAGCGCTGTATATGCTCCGGCCCGACAGAACAATTGCTCCCGTTTCACTGGGTTTACCACCGTCGGTGCTGCTGGCCGATACGCACATCAACTATGACAGGCTGCACGGGCTATTCTGGATAACCGGCCGGCAGCTGCTCATAGCGTGGCATCCTGAACAGGGAATTGTTTTTGATTTAAAGGCTTCTGGCTTCCCGATTGCGCGGACGCAGCAGTTGCAATGGACGTTTATTGACCGGACGGGCGTTGTCTGGGCCAACTGTGTGAACGGATTTCTGATGCTTACGCTGGACGCTACTTATTTTCAGCGGTATTTGCACTTGGATGAGGAGCAGACAGAAAGGGCTTCCCGGCAGGCTATCCGTGCCATGACACAGGTGGGGGACCGGCTTTGGGTAAATGCGCCGACCTGCCGTTTTGTCGATCTGAAAACTGGAAAAAGCCAGCCTGCAATACCTGTAAGCGATGTACATCCGATCCATACACTCAATCTTTGCCCGCTTGTCCGGACCAAAGACGGGGCTATATGGACCTTTTATGGCAGTGCGCTGCGCTACGACCCGGCAACGCAGAAGGCGGCGGCTTATCCGCTGGGCATGCCTGTCAACCGATGCGTTTCGGCATGGCCGGACCGGGAAGGCAATATCCTGCTTGGCCTTGACCACGGGTTGATGAACTTTGATACCGGGCGTAACCGTATCCTTCCCTTTACAAAATATAATCAGTTTACGGAACTGATGCAGCAGCGGGTTACCGGTTTCTATCCCGACCGGCCGGCAAAGCAGGGGGGAGGGGCGTCGGCGGGTCAGGGGGGGGGATGGCTGACAAGCTCGTCGGGGCTATACACCCTGGATCCGGTGCGGGGCATTACAGCACGGTATAGCACACAGAGCGCCGCGCCCCGAAAACTGCCGTTCGACCACATTTCCTTTATCTACCCCGATCCGGATCACCGCACGGTTTACTGGCTGGCGACGTTGGGGGGCGGGCTGATTCGCTGGAATCAGGCAGAGGGCACCTGGCAGCAGTTTACGACCGAAAACGGGCTTTCGGACAATACGCTCTATGCGGTTTATGAAGACAAATACGGCCGGCTCTGGCTGCCATCGAATCACGGATTGATGAGCTTTCATCGGAAAACGCATCAGATTCAGATTTATCATACCAAAGATGGTATTGCTGATGAGGAGTTTAACCTGCAGGCACATTACCGCGCGCCCGATGGCCGGTTGTTTCTGGGCGGGCTGAATGGCATTACCGCCTTTTACCCTGATCAGGTCCATGATGAACATCACACGCTGGCCCGGCTGCTGGTAGCCGGTTATGAAAAGCTTAACCCGGAAACCGGTCAGATGGTCAATCATCTGGCTGAATATGAACTGAAAAAAGAGGTACACCTGATGGCGTCCGACCGGTTGTTTAAATTGTCCTTTGCGTTACTGGACTACCGGCATTTGGGACAGACCCGGCTTTGGTACCGGATTAGTAACTGGCAGGAAAAATGGGTGATGCATACCGGCGATGAGCTAAGCCTTAACGGCTTGCCGTCAGGCTCCTATGCTCTGGAAGTCCGGGCGCAGACTGCTAACGGCGACTGGGCATCGCCGGTGATTCGTGTGCCGATTGTGGTCGATAAACCGGTATATCTGCGCGGCTGGTTTCTGCTGTTATGTTGTATTCTGCTCAGTGCGCTGGTAATGGCCGTTTTCCGGTGGCGCAACAAACAGCTGATTGCTGAAACACAGCGACTGGAAACAGAAGTAGCACGCCGGACGGCGCAGATTGAATACGATAAGACAGTCATTGAGCGGCAGGCTCAGGATCTGCAGACTAGTGCGGTGCTGAAATCCCGCTTTTTTGCCAATGTGACCCATGAGTTCAAGACACCGCTCACGCTGTTGTTAGGGCCGTTGCAGTATCTCTCCGGCCGGATAAACGATCTGACCACCAAGGAACTGGTGATGAGTATGGACCGGAATGCACGTCAGTTGCTGACACTGGTAAACGATTTGCTCGATCTGTCACGGCTGGATGTACATGAACTGAAACTGACGGAGCAACCCGCCGATGCGCAGGTGGTGCTCAGTCAGGTAGTGATGAGCTTTATGGCACAGGCCCGGCATAGCGGCATCAGGCTCAGCGTTGCGGGCAACGAAACGCCATATCCGATGCTGCTGGATGTCTCAAAGTTTGAGACTGTTTTACGAAATCTGCTGGCCAATGCCCTCCGGCACACCGCTATGGGCGGGTATGTGCATGTGCGGCTGGAGAAAACAGCTGAAGATATCCGGATAGCTGTCCTGGATAACGGCAGCGGTATCCATCCCGACGACTTACCTCATATTTTTGACCGCTATTTTCAGTCGAATCAACCGGGTAAACCACTACAGGGCGGAACCGGTATCGGATTGGCGCTGTGTCTGGAGTATTGCCGGTTGTGGGGGGGGCAGTTGACGGTAGACAGCTTACCTGGGCAGGGGAGTACATTTACGGTGACGTACCCGGTCCGGACGTTTGAGTTTGCGGTTGAACCGGCAGTACCTGTAAAACCGGTCAGGCTCCCCCTTGATGTTGCGCCGTCTGAACAGAACCGGATAGCAGTCAAACCAGAAACCGGGTTAACCCTGATGCTGGTGGATGATAATGCAGATATGCTGCTTTATGCCAGAACCATTTTGTCTCCATACTATTATCTGCAATGCGCTGCTAACGGGAAGCAGGCGCTGGATGCATTAAGTCCGCTTACTAAAGAACAACTACCCGACCTGATTATTTCAGATATTATGATGCCGGAAATCGACGGGCTTACCCTGATCAGCGAACTGCGTACGAATGCTGATTTGCGGCATATACCGGTTATTTTACTGACTGCCCGAACGGATCTGGAAAGCCGGCTGCAGGCCTTGCGGCTGGGGGTAGCTGATTACCTGACCAAGCCATTTTACGAAGCCGAACTACTGACCCGGGTGCAGAACCTGCTCCGCCGCAGCGAAGAAAAGGCCGGCTGGTTACAGGAAGTGGTTATAGAGGATACCGAAGCTGCTGCCGGTGAACAGGCAACCTGGATACAGTGGCTGCAGCAAACGGTGCGTAAGAACCTCTCTAATCAGTTTTTTAACATTAAATTGCTGGCCGACATGGCTAATGTCAGCGAGCGGCAGCTCAACCGCCGGGTGCGGGCGTTAACGGGTTTTTCGCCGGGACAGTTTATTCAGGAGGTCAGGCTTCAGGTAGCCTATGATCTGTTTGAAAAACAACCGGGAATATTGGTAAAAGAGGTATCGATGCAAGTCGGATATCAAAAAGTATCGTATTTCAGCCAGCTATACCGGGAGCGTTTTGGCCTTAATCCGGAAGAGCACGTTCAGCTGGCTAGAACTGAGCAAGGTCAGCTGTAAACGTCAGATCCGGCGGCTGTCGACGGTGCCGGTTTCAAGATTCAGGACACCGCGCGGACAAACGGCCGAACAAATGCCGCAGCCAACGCACGACGACCGGACAATGTCCTGTCCGCGCTGGGCGTACCACCGCACATCAATGCCCATCTCGCAGTAGGTAGAGCAATTCCCGCAGGAAATACACTGCCCGCCGTTGGTCGTAATCCGGAACCGGGATTTGAACCGCTGCACCAGCCCGAGGTAGGCCGCAAGCGGACAGCCAAACCGGCACCAGACGCGGTTGCCGAAAACGGGGTAGAGACCCGTACCAATAACCCCCGAAAACATGGCGCCGATGGAGAAGCTGTACGCACTGCGCAGGCTGTAGGAGTTCAATACGCCGAACAGGGCAGACTGTCCGGTAAAGTAGGTAAATAAAACCAGTCCGGTCATGATCACGGCAAACGCCAGCACACCATGCACCAGTACGCGTTCGGCTTTCCAGGCACTCAGTTTTTTGTCGGATAGCTGCCGGAAGGGATCCCCGGCGGTTTCGGCCAGGCCGCCGCAGCCGCATACCCATGAGCAATACCAGCGCTTACCATAGATGTATGTCAGAACCGGAACTGCCACAACGGTCAGCATAATACCCCAGACCAGCATGAATATTCCGAAGTTGCCGGCCTGTAATTTCTCATTGATGCGGTAGTCGAAAAAGAAGGAATAATCGAGGGGCCAGAAATTTTTCAGGTCCTGGTAGGGTTGCCGGAGCAGTGTGAGAATTTCGGGAATCAGAAAGGCAAAGGCCGTCTGAAAAAACATGACCGATACCGTCCGGAGTTGCTGATAGGCATTGTGCCGGTGCCGGATCAGCATCCGGACGCCCATCACCAGAATGACAAGCGTATAGATGAATCCGTACAGGAACCACTGGCTGGCGGGCTGACCGGTCATAGCCTGTTTGATCGGGTCAACGAGCAAAATCCAGTTGGTGAGGTATTCGGGATAGAAATAGAGGGCGATGTAAAACAGAATCAGAAAAGAGCCGGCTGCCCAGCCGATCCAGCCACGGTTCGTCGCCGGATTATTAAATATCCCGTTATTGATCGTCGATGGTTTCTGATGCCGTTCAGAAAGGATAGCCGTCAATGCGCCGGTTGTACACAACCCGATGCTGAGGAGGAACCAGAGCCATGCACCGCTTCGGGTGCTCAAAGGGCCGGTTATGGCGGCTTTGGTCAGAGAGAGCAGATAATCATCGCTCAGTTGCTGGTCCCATTTCTGCTGTGCCTTCATCTGCTCGTTATACTGTGCCAGCTGGCGGCGTACGGCGCCGGTAAACACATAGGCATTCGGAAACCGCTTTCCGGTAAGCGGGGTCAGCTGCCCGGCCAGAATCGTCTCCTGTCCGGGTCGGGCAACCTGCCTGATCGCTTCGGGCGATAACTGCGCCGGTTGTGGCCATAAAAGCCCCGACAGGACCAGAAAACCCGTGAAAAACAGTATAAGGCCTGAACGGTAGCTACGTAGTTGCATCATGATCGGAAAAGGATTTGGCTAAAACTACAAACAAATTTGCGTTAAGGGTTTCCCGAAAAATTAATTCTTTGCCAAAGAAGGACTAAACCAAACCGTGAAAAGATGATCTAATATTTTGTATTAGTAAACTTTAATGTTTTAAAATTTGCCAAAAAATATACTTAGCCTATTTTTTTAGTCAGTCAAAACGATATATTTGTTATCAGTAAACTTCACCGTAACCATGACTCAAAAAATCACCTACGAATCGCTTAAGGCGGAACAAGCCTGGATGGTTGTTTCTGAGCAATTGCAGCAGCGTAACTCTTTACTGTCAATGGGAATTAATTACCTGGAGCGTTTACCCGGTGATCTGTCGGTTGCCAGCCGGTTGATGATTATCCGGTATCACCTGCGGGTTAGCCTTCGCAAACTGACGTCGGAAACAAGGGCCAAGGCTGCCGCCCACATGACACCAGATGACCTCAGGAAACAGTGGCTGCACATTCATCAGCTGTTTTTCCTGCTCCGGCAGATTGATGCCGAACTGGAAAAGGCGACCGGTGTGTCGGATAACTTCCGGCAGTGGTGCGAGACCCGTCCGCAGCGCGTTTACAAGTCTTCTCTGGTGCATCTCAATTAATAATGTGCTAACCATTAAAAAAAGCCGTTCCTCAATATGGGAACGGCTTTTTGACTCAGCATATTCTCTCTGCTATTGTCGTGGCTTACCGGATGCGGGTAGCGGTGACGGGCACACACTCCGCAGGCGGGCAAGCACAATCTTTACGGGTTAGAGTTACTGTCTGATCGGTGTAGCAGCCATTAGCATTGTACACCCGCACGGTATATGGCTGACCGGTTATTGCTGTCGGATTGGCCAGGCCGGTGGCAATAATGCCATTGCCCGGAATCGTGGCCGGAGCCGCCGGTATCGCCGTTCCTGAACTGAATATATTTCCTGATACGTATTGGTATGAAACCGCATTCTGCAGGTTGCCAAGGCTGAGTCGGGCATCTGCATTGGCAACAACGTCTGAGCAGCTGACCGGTATTGCGGTTACCGTAAAGGCCGGAGCCGGGAAATTCGTCACGGCGGCAATGCCCGACAGCGTCTGGCAGCCTGTTGTCAGGTTAGACACCAGAACTCCTCCAACAAAATCAACTGGTAAGGTCACTGTAGTGGCGGTTCCGCCGGTTATGGTCAGTGAGGCAACCTGTCCGGTTACATTCCGCAGTCCACAGCTTACTGCGTTGACACCCATGCCAAAAGCGGCGACATACGTACCGCTGCCGGCAACACTTAAAACAACCTGCCGTGTGGTGCTGCTGCTGCACGTTTGCAGACTTGTCACCGACAGCTGCGGTGATGGTAGTACCGTTACCTGTGCTTCGCCGGATGGCCGGCAGTTCGGGTCGGCCGACGGTGTTTTCAGGCGTGCATAAATGTAGTAGGTTAGCGGCGTAGTGCCGTTGTTCTGTGGCAGGCTCAGCCCCGGAATACCCTGTGGCAGCACCAGCACACCGTTTGTTGGCGTTCCTTCACCAAGTACAAAGCCGCCTGCGTATACCGATGTACCCGTTTGTGGTGTCGTAAACTGTACGAGTTCAATAATACCTGTGGCATCAGTACTGATGCTGAACGACGCACACTGACCGTTGCAGATCTGGGCATTGTTCAGGATAAGCAACGTCAGTTGCGGACATGGTCCCTGACAGTTGGCTGGTGCTGTATAAGTACGGCTTGCCGTTCCGCAGGTCGTTGCTGAAGACACAACGCTGATGGTATGTGTGGCTCCGTCAGACGACAGATTGGTCAGAACAAAGTTGCCTGATCCGCTACCCGTAATCACAAGGGTCGTACTCCGGATGCCATCCGATATTGTCAGCGTCTGGCTACCCGATCCGTTCGTAACGGTCACGATGCCGCTGACAGAATACGTGTTTGCCGTCAGGCTACAGATTGGCTGTCCGGCTGTCAGTGACAGGTTACAAACCGGCGTGGTTCCTGTACAGGCGGCTGGTGCAGTATAGGTCTGGCTGACCGGTCCGCAGGATGTGCCTGAGAACGTAGCGGTGACCGTTCCGGCTGCTCCGGTTGACGGCAGTCCGTTAAAGTTAAACGAGTAGGTCCCTAGGTTAGCAGCAACCGCATAGGTCACACTCTGCACCCCGTTCGTGACGGTGAGCACACCCGACGCAGGTCCGTTAGCGACGTTAACCGCACCGGAAAGCGTAAAGCTGTTGTTTGCCGGATTACAGGCCGACGGAGCGAGGGTAAGCGAGACCGAGCACGGCGGAGCGGCCGTTGTACAGGCGACCGGTGCCGTGTAGGTCTGGCTGATGCCGGCACAGGCGGTGGCGGATGTCGTGACCGAGATGGTTTTTAGCGAACCGTCGGCGTTGAGTCCGTTGATGCCCAGGGAGAATGTGTTGTTGACGGCTGTCAGGGTCTGGACCTGCGAAGTGAAACCGGCTCCGCTGATGGTGACGGTCATCGGCGGGGTAATGTTGTTGGCCGTGAGCACTGCCGTGAGGGAGTATGTGTTGCTGACGCCATCACAGGCCGACGGGCTCAGTGCCAGCGAGACGGAGCATGGCGGAGCGGCAGCGTTACAGGCGGCTGGCGCGGTATAGGTCTGGCTGACCGGTCCGCAGGATGTGCCTGAGAACGTAGCGGTGACCGTTCCGGCTGCTCCGGTTGACGGCAGTCCGTTAAAGTTAAACGAGTAGGTCCCTAGGTTAGCAGCAACCGCATAGGTCACACTCTGCACCCCGTTCGTGACGGTGAGCACACCCGACGCAGGTCCGTTAGCGACGTTAACCGCACCGGAAAGCGTAAAGCTGTTGTTTGCCGGATTACAGGCCGACGGAGCGAGGGTAAGCGAGACCGAGCACGGCGGAGCGGCCGTTGTACAGGCGACCGGTGCCGTGTAGGTCTGGCTGATGCCGGCACAGGCGGTGGCGGATGTCGTGACCGAGATGGTTTTTAGCGAACCGTCGGCGTTGAGTCCGTTGATGCCCAGGGAGAATGTGTTGTTGACGGCTGTCAGGGTCTGGACCTGCGAAGTGAAACCGGCTCCGCTGATGGTGACGGTCATCGGCGGGGTAATGTTGTTGGCCGTGAGCACTGCCGTGAGGGAGTATGTGTTGCTGACGCCATCACAGGCCGAGGGGCTCAGTGCCAGCGAGACGGAGCATGGCGGAGCGGCAGCAGTACAGGCGGCTGGCGCGGTATAGGTCTGGCTGATGGATCCGCAGGCCGTAGCCGATGTCGCTACCGAGAGCATATGCGACTGACCGTCAGAGCTGAGGTTGACAATCGTAAAATTAAATGTGTTTGACACCGCCGTCAGACTTTGAACAATCGGTGCACCTGCACCGGTAATCGTGACGGTTAACGGCGGGGTGACGTTATTCGCTATCAATGTGGCTTCTAACGCATAGGTATTGTTGGCCGGATTACAGGCCGTAGGATTTACGGCGAACAACAACCCACAAGGCTGGGCGACCGAACAGGCGACAGGGGCCGTGTAGGTCTGGCTGACCGGCCCGCAGGAAGTACCCGTAAAGGTTGCGGTAATGGTTCCGGTTGCACCGTTTGCAGGCAGGTTTGTGAAGTTGAATGAGTACGTAC
The DNA here is from genome assembly GCF_057652235.1 of Arsenicibacter sp. R0_47. Classification (NCBI taxonomy): domain Bacteria; kingdom Pseudomonadati; phylum Bacteroidota; class Cytophagia; order Cytophagales; family Spirosomataceae; genus Arsenicibacter; species Arsenicibacter sp. R0_47. The sequence continues at coordinate 408,472 of NZ_JBYFCJ010000003.1, forward strand.
CTACCGTTGGTGATACCGGGAACGTTACGGTCGCTGATCCGTTGCTGACCGTTAATGAGCCCGAGGACGGGCCGTTGGCAACATAGACTGCACCGGAAAGCGTATAGCTGTTTGTGGCTGAGCTACACGCGCCGGGACTAACGGCCAGCGAGACGGAGCAGGGAGCTGCTGCCGAACAGGCTGCCGGTGCGGTATAGGTCTGGCTGACGGCCCCGCAGTCGGTAGATGAGGTAGCTACCGAAATCGTTTTGACAGAGCCATCTGCGGAGAGGTTGCTGATGTTGACGCTGAAGATGGTATTCACCGCCGTCAGCGTCTGTACTGACGAAGCAAATCCGGCTCCGCTGATAGTGACCGTCATCGGTGGAGTAATGTTGCTGGCTGTAAGCACCGCCGTCAGTGAGTAACCGTTGGTCGTTGAATTACAGCTGCCCGGCGTCAGTGCCAGTGACAGGCTGCAGGGTTGGGCGACCGAGCAGGCGAGAGGGGCCGTGTAGGTTTGTGTGATGGGTGCGCAGCCTGTATCGGAGAATGAGGCTGTTACCGTACCTGACGCGCCGTTTGCCGGCAGGTTTCCGAAATTGAATGTATAGTTGCCGTTTGCCTGACCGACCGCAAATGTGATGCTGGCTCCGGCCGTTGATACTGTCAGAATACCCGATGCCGGACCGTTGGCTACATTGACTGTCCCGTTCAGGGTGTAGCTGTTGGTTGCTGCGTTACAGGCCGTCGGTGATAATGTCAGTGTTTTGGAGCACGGAACGGCAACCGAACACGAGGCCGGAATGGCATACGTCTGACTGACCGGCCCGCAATCGGCACCGGTGAAGGTTACGTTAATGGTACCTGTGCCGCCGGTTGATGGCAGATTGTTGAAGGTAAATCCATAGGTTCCGATACTGACGGATAGGGGTGAAGTAGCCGTGAGCGAACCGTTGGTAATGGTAATTGTTCCTGATGCCGGTACATTGGCAATACTGATGAGCCCGTTCAATGTATAACTGTTATTGACAGAATTACACGCCGTTGGTGATAACGAAATCGTAGCAGAACAAGGACTGGCTACCGAGCAGGAGGCCGGAGCGGCATAGGTATCCGTAATGCCGGGACACTCAAGGGAGGAACTCGCAATGGTTATGGTTTTTAACTGGCCGTCTGACGGCAGGTTATTCAGGACAAAAACAAAGTTGTTATTGTTGGCCGTAAGGCTTTGTACGATGGTACGCGTACCGGTTGTAATGGTAACCGTGAGCGGCGGGCTGGGAACGGTACCGGCTGTCAGGATACCGGTTAGCGAATAGGTGTTAGTTGCCGCTGCACACTCGCCGACATTCGTAACCAGCGAAATCGAACAGGGCGTTGTGGCGCAGGCAGGGGGGGCTTCGTAAACCCCTGCAGCCGCATCACAAGTTGTTGCCGACGAGAAAACCGTGACGACGTGCGTTCCGGTTCCGGCCGTTAAATTGTTGAGTGTAAACCCAACCGATGTTGTATTTGCCGGTATACTGACTTCAACCGTTGCATTGCCGTCGATAATCGTCAGGCTGCCGGCTGGTGTATTTGTCAGGTTAACAATACCCGACAAGGTATACATATTATTGGCACAGGTGCCTGCTGTCGTTGAGACGGTGATACCGCAGCTACCCGTTTGAGCAGAAGCAGAGTGAACCGTCAGCATGTTTATGAAGAAGCAGGAAAGAAGGCAGAGAACCAGCCTTTTCAACAAAATATGCTCCTTTCGAATGTCTTTTGAGTGGAGGTAGTTGTCTATTTTCATACGCATCATTGCTTTGGTAAAGGCAATAAAAACCCTGCATCGCCTGAAGACGATGTTTTTTCTGATGTACACAAATGAGTTAGCTGGCGCTGTCAGTCAGCGTATCAGGGAGTAAGCGTGTGCATGATTTTTTTACCGTTACTTAGTTCCATTCCTTTAAAGTGTTCGATGCCAAAGTGCCTGTATTTGGCTCAGCAAGGGGCAAAAAAAATGCCGCATTCCTCCGGAATAGAGAAATACGGCATTATACACACTGTTTAGGTGTTGAAATGCTATTAACGGTAACTTAAATGGAGCTAAAGGAAGCGCTATTTAATGTTACCAAAATTCATGCCAGATAGAATCATCAGCGTAGCCTTCTTACGGAAATAGGTACACATTCAGGAGTAGTTCCCTGGCAGGGATCGAGGAAGCCGATAGTGAACTGTATTACCGGCGGGTTAACGCCCTGCTTTATCGGAATACTGCCGTTAATGCTGTTACTGACCCAGCCGGCGCTGGTCTGTTTAAGCAGCGTACTGTTCTGCAATCCCCATAAGAGCTGATTCGGCGTAAAATTGCTGTTGTCAAAAACGAGTACGTAAGTACCGTTACTGGACAGGCCGGCAAACGAATAACGGCCATTGGCGTCAGTAGTCGTTCTGGCGATTAATACGCCGTCTGCCGGATCTCCGTCGCCGTTAGGGTCAGAATATAAGGAGAGTGCCACGCCTTTTACCAGTGCTTCTCCGTCATCGAGTACTCCGTTTGATGCTGTACCGCCCTTATCTTTGAACACCTGTCCGGTCAGCATAAACGGCGGTAAACAGTCCGGAACCGAAATCTGAACCGTATCAGCCAGATTGGTAAAGCTTGTGTTTTGCAGGATAAACCGATAATTCCCCGGTTTCAGCAGATTCGATACATATCCCTGTGCATTGATAACGGCTGATGCACTGGCCGGCTGACTCAGTATTCGCCATGCCGTTCCGTCGGTAGCCGCCGTCAGTGTTGCTGAGACAGGCGCCTGTGTCCCGTTACAAACCAGTACCTGATCAGCACCTGCCTGCGGGCGTACCGGCGCATTAACCGTGATGGTGATGGTATCTGAACAAACATTGCCGCTTACATCACTCAGGTCAGCCGGCGGCCCGTCGGGACTGGTGGAGACCCACTCAATTTTGACCGTACCGTTTACATCCGGCCCGTCCCACGGAGGCCGGAACTGAATCTGCTTGATGTTTACATTCATCCAGTCGGTTTGCGACAGGTCAATTTCGTACGTATGAAACTGGTCATCGTTCTGAATGGTAAAGTCCTTGAACCGGTTACCGAGTCCTTTAAAGTCGCTGTCCTCCACTGTTCGCCAGAAAAAGCGGAATTTATCATGCTGGGTTTTGAAGGCTGCGCGGATGTAGATTTTCGGGTTGTCTTTACCCTGCCAGAACGCCGCCGGCGATTTGATCTGATTCCGCTGCTTATCATCCAGCTGTACGTTCAGGTAGCCGTTGATAGGCCAGCCGGTATCATGCACGTCAAAGTAATGCCAGCCTTTCCGGCCGTTGTTGAAACGGTAATTGGGGCCGGTTGCCGGCCGCGGCTGTGAGTAAATATAGGACCGGATGTCGTTGATATGCCCCACTACCAGTTCATAGTCAAACTCCGTAACCGAGTTATGGTCAAGCTGCTCAAACGGGGTGGCTGCTACATACGATGTTTCGCTGTAAAACTCATCGCCGACATATTCACGGCCGAAATATCCCTTCCGCCAGAAATAGTTTTTGGGTGAATATAAACCCGCTCCGAACCCATTGGCGTCGGTAGCAGCCATCCATGGTTCGCTCACGTGAAAGTTAGCAAAATCCATCGGCGGTGTTACGTGCTCCAGTTGTCCGAACGTAAACGGACTATTGCCCGAATAGCCCCAGATGTGGTTATACGGTCCGTTCAGGTACATGCAGGGAAACTCATGGTCGCGGGCCTGATACTGGGTTTTATCGGCGCGGAACATCGTCATCTTGACGTGTACCTTTACCACATTTCCCTGTAAACGTACCCAGTGTTCAATATACGCTTCGCCCGGGTAATTTTTGAGGTGGAAATGTTTCGGAATCGTTTTAACATATAGCAGATTGTCCCGCTTTTCGAAGGCAATGACCTCAGAAGGGTTGTGAAAAACGTCGCCGGCCTGGATCGGATTATAGCCCAGACCAGCGGCCCAGCCCTGATCAAACTCAACGCCCGGTGGTGTATAGGGGACCGGCCCATCATAAATACCAATCTGAATTTGCCGGCCAAGGTCAAAGTTATTCACCATATTCGGGCCGGTTGCCGAAGCAAGGTGCGTAATGGCACCGCCATACCGCGAGTCAACGCCTACGCGGATAACCCCGTTATTCAGTACTTCCAGGCCACTTAGTTTATTCTTCTGCAATTGACCATCCTGGGGCAGTACCTGTCCTGCGTGACCGGTCATCCCGTCAGCAATCGACGATAACACAAATTGGTATTTACCGGGTGTTGTCATCCCGCTGATCTGCCCTGTCTGAGCGTTGATGGTCGCACTGGCCGGATTGGTCGTTACCGGACACCAGAAGTTGTTGGCAGGCGCGTTCGGCAGTTTATAGGCGGGTGTCTGAATGGTAATATCCTGGCCCGCATCAGGCTTTGTACAGGGAGCTTGTGCCAGGAGTAAAGCGGATGGGGTCAGGGTGAAAACAAAAAGTCTAGCCCAGAACCAACCAGTACACCAAGATCTAAAACAGAACATACTGAGTTGACTTTTGTCGTTATACGACTCTCAGTAACAAAATGTATGCCAGTTGGCGAAATAGATGTATAATTGATTTTAAGTATTTGTTTATCAGTTATTTGTGTTATATGGTGGCAAGAAAAAGCCTGTAAAACAGGTCGTTTTACAGGCTTATATGATCAGCAATAAGGGATACTTACCGGCCCATTGCATTCAGTGTGGCATCCGATACTGCGCCTGATGTAATCAGAACCTTATACCGGAAGGTGACGGATTTGCCGGCTGGCAGCGTATAGTTCATCGCGGCTTCCTTACCGTTGGTGAATACACTTGGCGCGAGCGGGTTTGCCGCATACAGACCGTAGCCGCGGGCATGCCAGTAGGTTGGATAGCCAACGTTTTTAGGGTTGTCAAAGATAGCAATGGACACCTTCTCGCCGTTTAGCTCGCCGGTCAGGTTCATCCATTTGGCGCGCTTGCCCCAGACATCTTCGCCTTCTACGCCTTCGCTGCTGTGATAATGGCCGACAACGCCGCTGTTATCCATCTGGGCAACCTTTGTGGCAATACCGTTGGCGTCGGTAAAGACCTCAGGTTTGTTCGACGGGTGTTCCAGCTGGCGTGCTAACCGGATAGCGACCATTCCTTCCTTGTTATCCTTGAAAACAACATCTTTATCCAGCGCTTTCAGCGTCGTGCTCCGGTCGATGGAACGCTCGTTGCCTTTGCCACGGAAAATAAACGTAGTTTCTTCTTTCAGCATCGGTTTACCGTCCTTGTCAAGCCAGTCGGCCGTAACGGTCAGTTCAGCCTGATCGTTGCCGCTTTTCATTGACTTGACACCCGTGTGGACGATCGTTCCGAACGGGCCGCCATGACCCTTGACATCGTTGGAGTTGTTCCAGAAGTCGTGGCCGTTTACATCGCCGTAGTTAAACCACATCCCCACGTGGTGCGGGTGGTCAACACGCTCGCCCGGCCGCGGGTCCATTGGCCAGCCCCGGGTGATGAAGTTGCCGCCTGCCGTCCGGATCGGGTACAGCACCGGCTTTTTCAGCACATCGGGTCCCGGATAGATATAAGCCGTAAAAGGCTTATCGTCTATAGTGACCTCTATTTTCTTCTGAGCGTCATTGGGCGTGATCTGAATCCGCGCTTTCTTTTGTGCCATAGCCATCGTACAGGCGACCAGGCACAGTAATAAGGCTTTTTTCATAGTGACGATGGATTGTGAAAATGACCAGCCTAGATTTTTACCACTTTGCCATCTGCCAGAATTTCCTGCTTGATATTATCGTACGTCACGCGTTTGCCGGTCTGGAAGGCGATGGTCGACATGATGCTGGCTACCGAGTGGTTGAAACCTGCTTTTGCGGGTGCATTCGGCTCCTTGCGGCTCCGTACACACTCCATCCAGTTGCGCATGTGACGTGAGGTCATCGGGTCCGCGCCAGTGTTCGCCGAGGTGATCATTTTTTCACCGGTTGTCGGCAGCGTCTGCTCCGTCAGGAGGTTGGCTTTCATGCCCATCTCCTTGGCATAGCGTTCTTCCAGACCACCTTCCGGCGTGATTTTATTGGTATCGAGGTTAATCATACCACCGTTTGAGTAGTACAGCTCTTTCGTACCACCGGCTTCGTTGGTCATCCGTGAGTGATACATTACCTGGAAACCTTTCGATTTATCGTTGTCCGGACCGTAATCGAATACGGCGGTGAAGGTATCCGGGTTCACACGGCCGTCTTTCCATAGATAAATGCCGCCATTGGCCACCACACTGCGCGGGTGTTCATAACCGCTGAACCAGTGTACGGTATCAATCTGGTGCGACATCCACTGGCCCGGAATACCGGATGAATACGGGTAGAATAAGCGGAATTCTAAGTATTTACGCGGATCCCAGTCAACCATCGGGCGGTTCATCAGGAAGCGTTTCCAGTCCGTATCTTCCTTGCGGATTTCCGACACCAGTTTCGGCCGGCGCCAGCGACCCGGCTGGTTTACATCCCACGTCATTTCGACCATGATAATGTCACCGAATTTCCCGGATTTAATGAAATCATTGGCGGCCCAGTAGTTTGGTGTACTCCGGCGCTGCGAACCAACCTGTACGATTTTCTTTGATTTTTCAACGGCTTTCAGTGCCTTACGGGCGTCTTCCAGCGATTCGGCAAACGGTTTTTCCACATACACGTCACGGCCGGCCTCAACGGCTTCGGCGCAGTGCAGGGCGTGCTGGAAGTCGGCCGTAGAGATAATGACAGCGTCAACGTCTTTGCGGTCGTATAATTCTTCGTTGTTGCGGCACTGTACGAAATTGTCGCTGGCCCAGCCTTTTCCTTTCAGGAACGATGCTGCCTCTTCGCGGCGGCGGCTCCAGATGTCTGATACGGCAACAAATTCAAAATTCAAATCTTTGCTGTGGCTGGCAAAACTTGGCGCCAGGGCACTGCGGAAACGGTCTGAGAAACCAACTACGCCTACTCGTACGCGTTCGTTCGCTCCCAGAATGCGGGCGTAGCTACTGGCAGAGAAGCTCATGCCTAAGCCTGCCAGTGCCGATTTTTTAATAAAATCTCTGCGGTTTTCCATGATTAATCGTTTTTAACGAATGAATTAAATTAAAGGGTTGGTTTAAACGCTAATGGATAATGTATAATGCAATCTGTTTTACATTACTCATTATCTGTTTATTCAGACTATAGGGTCTTGATCTTAATGTTGCGGAAAAACACCCGGTCGCCGTGATCCTGAAGCAGAATGTGACCTTTAGGGGCTTCGCCGAACGGGCCGTGCGAATTATACGAAGCGGCAGCGTACTTACTCATGCCGACGAGTTTACGGAATGCCTCGCTGCCCCGCTCATACTCAACTGTCTTGTGGCCGTTCAGCCAGTGTTCAACGTGCGTCCCCTTTACGATGACACGTCCCTGATTCCATTCGCCGATTGGCTTTACCACTTTGTCTTTCACCGCCGGAATCAGATCGTAGAGCGAGCCGATTGTCCGGTTACCGTCGCGGCCCATTTTGGCGTCCGGGTGTTTGGCATCGTCAAGTACCTGAAATTCGAGGCCGTAGGCCGAACCCGACGGCTTTGGCGAGTATTCGGGTACGAAGTATTTGACCCCGCTGTTGGCACCTTCAGTCAGTTTGAAATCAAACATCAGGTCGAAGTTGGTGAACTCATCGTTCGTCACGATATCGCCCGCGTTCTGCGATTCGCGGCCGTCTTTCCCTGCAATCGTCAGCGTACCATCTTCGATAGTCCAGCCGGCTTCGGGGAATTTGTCTTTATAGGCACCGCGCCAGCCGTTCGTGGTTTTACCATCGAACAGCAACCGCCAGCCGTCTTTTTTTTCTTTTGCCGTTAATGTATTGGGTGCCTGCGGCGGCCCGGCCGCTACCAGCACCGCCAGCACCATGCCGGTCAGGATGAGAGATTTCATAATTAATGAGTGATTTGTGATTGAGTGCTTGAGTGAAGCGTTTAGCACACATGAAAGCGCTGTAAGAGGTCACTCATTCGCTCAATGGCTCAATCACAATTGTTAAAGTGGGTGATTCAATGTTTTAGTGATGTATTCCTTGTTGATTTCGGCGCACTGAAGCGGCGATTTGTCTTTTTCGGGCACACCGTCGAGTTCAACAACGCCCCAGCCTTTGAATTTGATATCGTCGAGGGCTTTGAAAACGGCTGGTACGTTGACGTTGCCGCGTCCCAGTTCCACAAACTTATAGGCTTTCGGATTATCGGGTTTGTCGGGCAGGGGCGACATGGTGTCTTTCAGGTGAAGCGAGTGGATCATGTCCTTATACTGCTTCACGGCTTTTTCCGGTTCGCCGCCACCTTGCTTGTAGTGCGCAATATCGAGCAGCAGCTTCACGTATTTCGGATTCATGTTCTGCACAATTACATCCACTTCTTCCGGCGTCTCACCCCATTGGTTCATGTGGTTGTGATACACCGCCTGAACGCCCAGATCGGCTGTTTGCTTCCCGATTTCGTTCATGACCTGCGTGAGTTTTTTAAGCTCTTCGGTGGTCGGCGCCACACCGCCTTTGCGGAGGCTGTTGGTCATCTGGAAGGCCGAGCCGCCCAGCGCCTTTACGAAGCTGGCGTGCGCTACGTGCATATCGATTGTACTCTGCAGTTTCGCCGGATCTACCTCAACGTTGCCGCTTGAGAACATGGCCAGCGTCAGTTTGTGTTCGTCCAGCAGCGCTTTGAGCTCTGAAGGCTTGTTACGGTAGGGTCCAAACGTATTGGCCCGCAACTGAATGCCTTTGAAGCCCAGAGAGGCCAGGTCTTTGATGGCCTGATCGTCTTTCCCGCCCCAGGTAATGGCAGAATACGCAATTTTAAGGTCGCTTTTTTTGAGCGAACCGGCTAATAAATCCGCGCTGATGGATGCGGTGAGGGCAGCTCCGCCAAAGAGTTGAAGAAACCGGCGTCTGTTTACAGAATCCTGCATAACTATGTCTTGAATTAAACACAACCGCCGTTGACGGACATCAGCGTACGGGTGTCAGCGATCAAAAATGCTTAGATTGGTTTGTCAGAAAAAGAAGTACAAAGTGCATTCATACTCAGTTTGTCAGCAAAATGCCGGAAAAAGAAACAACCCGGAAACCACTGGTTTCCGGGTTGTTTCAGGCGTTGTAAAACCACAAAATGGTTAGTAGCCCGGGTTTTGAGCGAATACCGATTTGCCGTCTGCTCCTTTCGCGCTACGGTCAATCTGTGTTTGCGGAATCGGGCGCAATAAGTGGAAACTCTGGATGTTTGCTGCTTGTGGGTTATACAGTTTTACACGTTCTACCAGCTTACCCCACCGCTTCAGGTCAATCCATCGGGTTTGCTCACCTGCCAGTTCACGGGCGCGTTCTTCCATGACCAGGTCAAGTGTTGCAGCAGTTACCAGCATATTATCTTTTTTGCCTGGCCAGCCTGCACGGTAACGAACAGCGTTAATTGCCGTTACCGCATCAGCAGTTGCACCTGCACCCAGTGAGGCTTCGGCCAGCATCAGGTAAACGTCTGCTAAACGGAACACAAAGTAGTCGCGGCTACCGGCTTCGTAGGTCAGATCAGGACGCTTTGTGTCAAAGAATTTTGTTAAAGTAGGGAATAGGGCTTCGTTATATTGACTAGGAACCAGCACCTGGTATTTTTTGGCTGCCCGCTGCGCTTTTGTCCATTCGACACCTGGAATAAAGATCGCTGTGTCACCCGCTGCAAAAGTTACCCGTGTTTTTGAGTCATCAAACGCAGCCGCATTAAACGACCCGGGGTTATTGCTAAGCCAAGTATCACGGAACGTCTTTTTATAACGCGAATCGTTTATGCGGTCGGCAAAGACAGTATTTAACAAGTAGGCTGTCGGACGGAGGCGCTTAAACGGACGTCCATAGAAAACGTCACGTTTCATGCCCGGCTGAACGTCATACTGCATCCCGAAAAACAGGTGCAGGTTGTTACCGCCGTTTACGGCACCGGTGTTGTTGGTCAGGTTCGTCAGCGGGTCAGACGTATACTGTACCGCGAAGACTACCTCGCTGTTCAGCTGGTTGGTTTCGTCGAATACACTCGCGAAGTCATCAAGCAGTTTGTAGCCATAGTTAGTAGTTACGGACTTACACAGGGCCGCAGCCTTGCTGAAATCATCTGCCGCTTTTGACGTTGAATACGCTTTTGCCAGATACACTTTGGCGAGCAGAGTTTCGGCTGCCGGTTTGGTAGCGCGGCCATAGTCTGTTGACTGTGCCTTTGCGTCCAGATCGGCAATAGCTTCGTTCAGATCTTTGATGATGGCTGCATACATGTCTGCTTCAGAAGCCCGTTTTGTTTCTTTTGTAGGGGCTAGCGTCTCGGTAAGACGCAGGTCAACCCCACCCCACTGCATCAGCAAAAGATAGTAATAGTGCGCCCGTAAAAATTTGGCTTCCGCCACACGGATCTTTTTTGTTGCTTCGGCCACGCCGGCTACGCTCGGAGCGCGCCCGATGATGGCATTACACGTGTTAATGCCTCTGTAAAGCTCATCCCAGGTATTAGTCAGGTAATCTACGGTTGGGTTAAGTTGACCGTCATAGAAATGAAAACCTTTGTAACCACCGTCCGCGCCGGTCGCATATATGTCGGTTCCGTATTCGGTCATGGTCAGGCCCTGCTGCGTTCCATAATAATAGCGCAGGGTCGAATAAGCCGCATTCAGAGCGTCGTTGAAGCCCTTTGTTGTATTCATGTAATCGTTGCCGATGCCAGAAACTACTTCTTCCTTCAGGACATCCTTACACGACTGGCCGGTCAGCAACAGGGTTGCCAGACCAAATAATTTAACTGATTTTGAGATATAATTAAGTTTCATTGGATTCTGTACGTTTAATGTGTTTGTCTTACACGAAACCGGTTTTAGAAGCGTGCATTAAGACCAACAGTGAACACGGTTGTTGCCGGCGTTACACCCGTACCACCTGCTGCTAAACCAGTTGTTTCAGGGTCAACGCCGTTGTATTTGCTCCGGTATTTAGCCCAGATGAACGGCTGCTGAATGCTTGAGTACAGACGCAGTGATTCCATGTGGAGCTTTTGAGCAATTGCCGGTGTAAACGTATAGCCAATGTTGATGTTCCGCAGTTTGACGAACGTACCATCGAAGTACAACAGCGTTGTGTTGTACACAGGGAACTCCTGGTTGCTCTTCGGACGCGGGAACTCGTTTGTCGGGTTGTTTGGTGTCCAGTAATCAACTTTAATTTGCTGATAACGGCCAGCCAGCGCGTTGTTGTTGCGGTGGAATTCACTCCGGATGATGTTACCAACACGGGCAAAGAAGAAGAACGAGAGGTCAAACCCTTTGTATGAGAAGCGATTGGTGATACCGCTGCTGAATTGCGGAACGTCGGAACCGATAATGACACGGTCATCGGCATTGATTTTGCCGTCGTTGTTCGTATCCTGCACTTTGATTTGACCAACTTCACTGGCGTATGATTTGGCTTTGTCTGCTTCGTCCGCCTGCCAGATACCTACTTTCTTATAATCGAAAATAGTGCTCAGCGGGCGGCCAATGAACCAGCCGTTTCCTAAGTCATCCACTTTTCCGTTGTAGAGCGAGAGGATAGCCTCGGTGTTCTTGGTGAACTGGAAGTCCGTATTCCACTTGAAGCCCGAAGGCGAGTTGATATTGTAGGTTGTAAAGCCCAGTTCGATACCACGGTTGCGGGTTTCACCGACGTTACGCGTTACGGCACCGAAACCAATTGAGCCCGGCAGCTGATCGGCTAACAAAAGAGCGGTTGTATTGGTCTGATACAATTCCAGTGAACCCTGCAGACGGCCTCTCCAGAAGCTGAAATCAAGACCGATATTCGATGTAGCAGATGTTTCCCAGCGTAGGTCAGGGTTACCAATTGTGTTCGGACGGAAACCAAAAGCAGCGGTTGTGTTCCACGCGTAGGCCGTCCGTGACAGTAAGCCTTGTGTCTGGTAAGGACTTACTGCCTGATTACCTACTACCCCGTAGCCGGCGCGCAGTTTCAGGAGGTCAACCCATGGAACTGCTTTCAGGAATGGCTCATTACTTACGTTCCAGCCTAAAGCAACGCCGGGGAAGTTACCGTACTTTGTGTTCTCCCCGAAACGGCTCGATCCGTCACGACGAATAGTGGCCGTAATCAAGTACTTATCGTTGAAGTCATAGTTCACCCGGGCCATGTACGAGTTGATCGTCCATTGCGTCAGCGAACTGGCGGTACCCAGTACTGAGCTGGCTGCCCCCATATTGTAGAATTGCTGCGTTTCTGCCGGAACACCCTGTACATCTGCGCGGTATACTTCGTAATTATCGCGCTGGATTGAGTGGAGTAGTGTAACGTTCAGGTTATGAACATCTTTGAAGGTTTTCGTATAGTTTACGATATTCTCCAGTGTCCAGTTGAAGCCCCAGCGGTTTTCATTCGTAGCCTGCGGATCGCCAAATTTACGGGCATTGGTAGCAGCACCGATAAAGCGGCCCCAGCGTGCCAGCGTAAAGTCCGGTCCGAAGTTGACACGGTATTTCAGACCGTCCAGAATCTTAACTTCGGCAAAGATACTGTTGAACATCCGGTACCGCTTTGTCTGATCAACCTGAGCACCCGGAATAACTTCATATAACGGGTTAGTCAGCAGAGCGTCATTCGTTGGTGAGAAGATGAGATTACCCTTGTCGTCATAGGGTACTGCCAGCGGGTTTTGCTGAATGGTAAAGCCGTATGGGTTCAGGTTTTCTCCGTTACGGAGGCTATACATCATGTATGACGAAATCCCGACTTTCAAGGCTTTATTTACCTGATGATCAATATTAGCCCGCAGCGAATAACGGGTAAAGTCGAGACCATCCGAAATACCTTTGTCCTGGAAATAACCGGCCGAAATGTAGAACTGTGTTTTTTCTGTACCGCCCTGAACGCCAACAGAATGGTTTTGCATTACCCCGTTTTTCAGGATCAGGCTTTGCCAGTCGGTACTAGTGCCGTTGGCAATACCTTTGGCAACGGCAGGGTCACCGCCTAATACCGCTACTTTGGCATCGGCAACCGGATCGGCAACCCCCGTCGGTACAGCATTACCGTTGGCATCTTTATAGCCACCGGTTGCCCGGTAAGCTTCACGCACATATTCAGCAAACTCCGGACCACTGAACAGATTGACTTTATCAAGCGGTTTAGAAACACCGGCGTATGAATCATAGGTAACGGTTGTTTTCCCTTTTTGCGCACCCCGCTTAGTCGTAATCAGTACGACACCATTGGCACCCCGTGCACCGTAGATGGCCGTTGCGGTCGCATCTTTCAGTACTTCCATAGAGGCCACATCGCTCGGGTTCATGTCTTCATAACCTGCCGATAGCGGAATCCCGTCAACTACATACAGTGGATCGTTACTGGCACTAAATGAACGACGGCCGCGAATCAGAATTTTCGGAACGGTACCTGGTTTTGAGCCGGTTTGTGTAACGTCTACCCCGGCCGCCCGGCCTTGCAGGGCCTGACCAAGGTTTGTAATCGGCATCTCCTGAATTTCCTTGGCACCCACAGAGGTGATCGCACCGGTGGTCTGGCTTTTCTTCTGCGTACCGTAACCAACGACTACAACTTCGTTTAGTGCCCGTGTGTCCGTTTGCAGTTTGACATCAACAGAAGCGCGGTTGCCCAGTGTTATTTCCTGAGACATGAAACCTACTGATGAAATGACCAGTACGATATTGCCAGCCGGTACCGTCAGGCGGTAAGTGCCTGATGCGTCAGTAGTTGTACCGCGTGTTGTCCCCTTTACGGACACGTTTACACCCGGTAATGGTGCATTATCATCGGAGGAGGTCACTTTGCCCGTTATCGTGCGTTCCTGCATCGGGCTTTGGGTTGTAGCAGAATTAAGCCGGGGCATTGCTGCCAGAACCGGCGCGGTCAGAAGCAGACCGGCTGCCATGCACATGGCTGTCAGGCGCAGAGACTGCGCACCCGACCGATGCTCAGATCGGAAAACGTGTTTCATGATAAATTAAGATAAGAATTAGGTTGGTAAACGTTTATTTATAGTTAGTCAAGTTTTGCTACGGCGTGCCCGGACCGGATAATGGTCACCTTTCCATCGTTGACGACAATTGTTTCGCCGGGCTTAAGGGAAAAAGATTCTTTTTTAGTTGGCAGAAAGGCATCCAGTGTACCGGTAACCAGGGTAACCCGTGTGTCGGAATCACAATCGGAAACCCTGAACGTTGTACTACACGACGAAAGGGTCAGTGTAGACAGATGAACGCGGAATTGCTGATCCGGTGCTTTAAAGGCACAGCGGGCAATCTCAAAATCAGCCTCACCCGTTAACCAGACCGCTTTCGGATTCTCTTCGGTCCACTGATGGGCATACTTCAGCTGGCTGTTGGGGTGTAGTTGTACCCGGGAGCCATCAGGAAGACGGACAGTCTGATTCTCGGTTACCTGCGTACGGATCGTCAGTAAAGGCGGGTTCCACTGAATCCAGAAGGCCCACCCGACAAAAAGAACAATGCCAATCAGCGCGGCAACGGTACGGATGAAGTACCACCAGGCAATGACATTCTGAATATTGGGTTGTAATGTTTTTACATCATCTATCTCCTGAAGGGATACCCGGATGCGCCGCCAGAGCGTTGAAATATCATCGGCCACAAGCTGATCATCGGACAACGGTGCGGAGAAGGTCAGGATCAGCTGACGGGCTTCTTCAACCGTATGGCAGCACTCAGGATGCCTCACTAACCAGGTGTTCCAGAAGCTGACTACTTCTGTGTCCGAAGGGTGCTTTACCCAACGAACGAACAGGTCGTCGAGGGCTAGCTCTTCGGCAGAATAAGTAGCGTATGGCTTCATGCATTAAAGAGATCAGAGGTTAGATATAGTGAGAAAGCATAAACCTGTACGAAATCTACTTATTTTTAGACCTTTCCAGGATAGCGAAATTATCGTCAAAACGGGGCTTTTTTATGTTTTGATGACTTTTTTAGCTTTTTTCTCTTTTTTTTTGATCAGAAAAGCCAAAAAAATAGGTAGTCTACTAACCTGTAGACTACCTAAATATAAAAAACCGTTCAGAGTGATTACTTTTTCTCCGGCTGCAGGATAAACTGAATAAAATTAGTACCGAAATACTGATTAGCGGCAGCTTTAGTACTCTCTGGTGTAACTTTATTTAACTGTTCGGTTTCGTGCAGAATTTCCGATAAGTCATCACCGTTGAAGTATTGATTGGTCAGATAGCCCAGCCAGAAGTTATTTTCTTTTAACTGAACTTCGGTCTCCCGCATACTCTCGGCTTTAAACTTAGCGATGTCTTTAGGATCGGCTCCGTTTTTCTTCAGTTCATTAATCAGCTCCAGTGTTTTACTGATTAGCTTATCAACATTTTCCGGTGCACAGCCAAAGCCGATCCGGAAGCTGTAGCGCTGAACCGGAAACTTGCTGTATGAACCGCTGGCACTGACACCGTAGACCCCGCTTTCTTCTTCCCGTAGTTTTTCAAGCAGTTTAATTTCAAGGACTTCGCTCAGGGCGTCAACCTGTGTGGCGTTTTCCGGTGTCCAGGTGAAATTGCCGCTGTATACCAGCTGGACGGTGCTCTTGGGATCAATACCTTTATAAACGGTCTTAGTGATCTGACCTTCCGGGGCACGTATGCCTAAATCGTTGAAGGATTCATGCGTACCGCCGGTTGGTAAACCGCCGATGTATTTCTCAATCAGCGGCCGGATGGTCTTTTCGTCGAAGCTACCGACGAAGAAAAAGGTAAAGTCACCGGCATCCGCGAAGCGTTCCCGGTAGATTTTAAAGGCTTTGTCGAGGTCAATCTGGTCCAGATCGTCAGGTTTCAGCGGATAGCGGCGCGGGTTATGGTTCCCCAGCGTTACCTGCACTGTATCCTGAAATACCTTATTAGGTGTTGGCGTTGCGAGCTGATTGGCCAGCAGGCCGCGCTGATTTGACAAAAAGCCTTTAACGACATCAGGGTCTTTGCGGGGCTGCGTAAAGTAACTGTACAATAGCTCAAGAGCGGTCGGCAGGTCTTTAGGCGATGCGGAGCCGCTCATACCTTCATTCAGCTCACTGATATACGGATAAACACTTAACGATTTGCCGGCCAGAAACTTACCCAGCTGTATCTGATTGAATTCGCCGGTGCCGCCCTGCGAGATCAGGGTAGAAGCGAACCGGGCATTCTGGAAATCTTTCAGGTCATAGAGTGATGTTCCGCCTTTGCTGATGGCTGAGAACAAAATCTGGTCGTTTTTAAAATTGGTCGGTTTAAGCACGACTTTAATGCCGTTTTTCAGCGTCCATTCAGTAACCCCGATGTCAGCAATCTTTTTCTCACTGGTTACCGGCGAAGGGGTAGGGGTTTTAGCCAGCAGCGGTTTATTAACCGTTTCATCAACGTAAGCCGTCAGATTCTGACCGGTGCTGTTGATATACGACAGCACCTGCTCTTTTGTCGGCAGTTTGTCCTTGTCTTTCTCGGGAGCCATCACGATTACGGCACGGTTCGTATCGACAATGAATTGATTGACAAGAGCATTGACTTCCGGCAGGCTAATTCCGTTCAGGTTTTTCCGGACAAATTCGTAATAATAGCCAATGCCGGTCGACGGGTCGCCGTCGAGAAAATGCTGGACGTATTGTCCGACGAGTGCTGAGGAACGGGTTTTGTCCTGTTCTTTATAGGTTTGTTCAACTCCGTTTAACAGTTCCTGCTTTGCGCGGGCCAGCTCAGTAGCCGTAAAGCCGAATTTCTGTACCCGTGCGTTTTCGTTCATGACAGCTTTGATAGCCCGTTCAACGCCGGTTGCATCTTTGGGTACGGCAACCGAGGTGAAGGCATCAAGGTTACCCAGAAAGCCACCGTAATTGCTGAATCCGAATACAAACGGAGGATCAGCCTGTTGGGTCAGTTCTTCCGTCCGGTTACCCAGCATGGCATTGAACAAGCTCCGTTTCAGGCTTTCGCGCAGGTCGTTGAGCGTACGTTCCCTGATTTCCGGCCGTTTGGTAATTACCTGTACAACGGTATTTGGTTGCTCCGGATCGGTCAGAATAACCACTTTTGAATCCGGATGAGGAGCGATTGTGTATTCAGTTCGCGGTTTAGGAGATGCAACGGCCGGAATACGGCTGAATTTTTCTTTAATAATACGTTCTACCTTCGCAACGTCAAAATCGCCGACGGCAATCACTGCCATCAGGTCCGGCCGGTACCAGTCTTTGTAGAACTGCTGCAATACTTCCGGCTTAAAGTTCCGGATAATATCTTCTTTACCGATCGGCAACCGGTTGGCATACTGAGAGTTATTCAGGATAAGCGGGAAGTACTTGTCCCGCATACGCTGCTGCGCACCGCGCCCGAGCCGCCACTCTTCCAGAATGACACCCCGTTCCTTATCTATTTCAACCGGATCGAGTGTAATGTTATGGGCCCAGTCTTCCAGAATCTGAAACGCGCGCTCAAACAGCCGGGCCGAATCCGTAGGGACGGGTAGTTGATACACCGTTTCGTCGAAGCTGGTATAGGCGTTCAGGTCTGCCCCAAATTTAACGCCTGATGACTGAAGGAAGCTGACCAGTTCATTTTTAGGGAAATTCTTCGTGCCGTTAAAGGCCATGTGTTCCATAAAGTGGGCCAGCCCTTGTTGGGCATCCGTTTCAAGTACCGAACCGGCTTTGATCACAAGCCGTAGTTCAGCCCTGTTTTTGGGTTCGGCATTTTTCCGGATGTAATACGTAAGGCCGTTGGCTAGTTTTCCGGTTTTTACCTGCGGGTCAAACGGAATCGGCTTCTTCAGGTCGGTGGAAACGGCTGGTAAGGCAGCGGTAGTTTTTTTCGGAACGGATTGTGCCTGCGCAAAAACAACAGTACAACCCAGACAGACTGATAAGAATAGTGCTTTCATCGAGCGGATGGGAAAAGATACGTAGAATAACGTATGCTGTAAAGGTAATGTTTGACGGGATATAAAAAAGATAAGGCTCCCTGATCTTCGCAGAGAGCCTTATACTGACTATTCCTAAACCCTTAACCTTTTCTACATGAAAAACTAACTTTTACCCATTTCCGTTCCGGAATGTGTCTGATTTTTTAGGATTAACCTATTATAAATCAGCAGCTTCCTGAATTTGAGCCTCTGTTGACCACAGGTAATTAATTACCCGTTTTGTAAAGTCGGCCTGCTTAATCCAGCGTACCGTTTCGGTGTCTGCCGGTTGCTTAGCCAGTACTTTTGTTACTTGTGACGCAGCCTCATTGAATTTGTCACGGTCAGCAGCACTGACAGATAAAACTGAGACTGGATTATTATTATATAACGAGACAACCCGCATAAAGTTTTGCCAATCGTTTCCCTGGCTGAAAAGCTGCGCTTTCTGTTCTACATAAGCGGCGAATTGCTTTTCTGTACCATTGACTAGCATTGCGCTTGCCGGCGTTTTGGAAGCCGGGCTATCATCAGTGATGGTGGTAGCCGCGCTTGCCTTAGTGATCAGTAATCCTAATCCAAGAATCAGTGATGCAAAGATAACACGCGATTTCATTGTTTTGTTCTATTTTGTTTTTGTTTTGAGAACGCACAAAGGTCTGTAGAAGTTTGAAGATTACAAAATCTAAGAACCATGAAATCGGAATAAAATAAAAGTATAAAGCCTTGTTTGATGTTTGTTTTTCTGAATTAGTGTTTGTTTTGGGTTTAAAATCGGAATTATATTTTGTGTAAAAATGACTAATCAATGCAAAATTTTTTTTTGAAAAAAGTAAAAGTTCTTTAAAAAATCATATCATTGGTTGAAATTATTCATCGTGTTTTGTATGCCCATAGTACAAAATGCAAGGGCAGCATCGCCGGCTTTGTCCAAATACAGCGGTAATTCGGCTAATTCGGCTTCAGGAAACTGACCAAGAACGAAATCGGCCTGACGGCCGCGGGTAAAATCATTCCCGATACCGAACCGCAAGCGGGCATATTGCTGCGTACCCAGCACTTCGTCAATATGCTTAAGGCCGTTGTGGCCCCCGGGAGAGCCTTTAGGCTTCATGCGTAATTTACCAAACGGTAAATCCTTATCATCCGTGATAACCAGCAGGTTTTCAACCGGAATATTTTCCTGGCGCATGTATGACTGCACGGCTTTACCACTCAGGTTCATGTAGGTGGTCGGCTTTATAAAAAAAAGCTGCTTGCCTTTATAAGACCATTTAGCGGTGTAGGCAAGACGGTTAAGGGAAAAACTGAATCCATGTTGAGCCGCTAAGCGGTCGAGAACCATAAAACCGGCATTGTGGCGGGTAAGTGCATATTCAGCACCGATATTACCGAGTCCGACAAGTAAAAATTTCATCTTTGTCTGTTTATCTGCAGCGAAAAAAGCAAAAATCGCAATCCTTGCTTTGAAAAACTAACCCTAAACCGCAAACCACAAACCCGTAACCGCTATTTTTGACCTATGAACCAACAACGCCTTATCTTAAGCAGCCCTTTACTGGAGATTGTTATCAGCCGGTTGTGCCAGGAGTTGATCGAGACACATCAGACGTTTGATAATACAGTTATTCTGGGTATGCAGCCCCGGGGAATTTACTTCGCTGAACGCGTAAGCCGTGAGTTGAGCCGGATTCTGGGTAAAACCATTCAGGTTGGCCGCCTTGATGCCACGTTTTACCGCGATGACTTCCGCCGGCGGGATTCGCCCTTACGGCCGAATACAACACAGGTGCCTTTCCTGATTGAAAATAAGAATGTCATTCTGATTGACGATGTGCTGGCTACCGGCCGTATGGTCCGTGCGGCGCTGGATGCCATGACGGCCTTCGGAAGACCCCGTAAAGTAGAATTGCTGGTATTAATTGACCGGCGCTATAACCGCGACCTGCCGATTAAACCGGACTATACCGGTATGCGGGTAAATACGCTGGAGTCGCAGCGGGTACTGGTCGAGTGGAAAGAGCAGGGGAATGAAGCCGACCGGATCTGGATGATCGGATAAAAAACGGCCTGCTATTTACTAAAATGGTGGTTGGTCGTTGCTGATTGTTACTGGTGATAGCTGTTTGTCAGAGAACCGACGCAGCACGCAGAAACAATCAGCAACGAAAAGGCTAGTCGCGGTCGTTACCGCCCGGGCCTTTCATGATTCCACGCTCTGAGTTGCGGACAAAATTCACAATCTCATCCCGCTCATCTGAAGGAGGCAGTTCCAGTTCAATGGCGCTCAGAGCTTCTGCGTTGTTTAATCCGCGCAGATAGATGTAGCGGTAGATCTCCTGAATCTGGTTGATCTGATCGTTTGTATAGCCGCGGCGGCGTAAACCAACCGAGTTGATACCGGCGTAGGTCAGCGGTTCGCGGGCTGCCTTCGTAAACGGAGGCACGTCCTTACGAACCAGCGAACCGCCTGAGATAAAGGCATGGGTTCCGATCTGCGCAAACTGGTGAACCGCACTGAAGGCACTGATAATACCCCAGTCGCCCAGTGTTACGTGGCCGGCCATCTGTACGGTATTACCGATAATGCAGTTGCTGCCGATCCGGCAATCATGGGCAACGTGGGCGTAAGCCATGATCAGGCAGTGTGAGCCAATCTCAGTTTTCCAGTGTTCTTCGGTGCCCCGGCTAATAGTGGCATACTCCCGTAAGGTCGTATTGTCACCGATGATGGTCAGGGTATATTCACCTTTGTATTTTAAATCCTGAGGAATAGCAGAAACAACAGCACCTGGAAAAATTTTACAATTCTTACCGATACGTGCGCCTTCGTTGATCACGGCATGAGAACCGATCCAGGTTCCTTCGCCAATTTCCACGTCCTTGTGAATAATGGCAAAAGGCTCGATGATAGCGTTAGGTGCTACTTTAGCCTCCGGATGGACGTATGCTAATGGTTGAATCATGTTTCTTAGTGGTCAGCAATCAGCGGATCAGCGTGTAGAGTAGACACGAACTGATTAACACTGATCACCAGGTTACTTTTTCTTTACCAGACTGGCAATCATATCGGCTTCGCAGACAAGTTGTCCTGCTACGTAACCCCGTCCCTGCATTTTTACGATACCGCGTTTCATCGGTGAGGTAAATTCGCAGCGGAAAATAACGGTATCTCCCGGAAGAACGTTGCGGCGGAACCGGCAATTTTCGATACCGATCAGATATGGCCAGTAGTTTTCAGGATCCGGAACCTGGCTCAACACCAGGATGCCGCCCGTCTGTGCCATGGCTTCGAGCTGCATCACGCCCGGCATAACCGGATTGCCGGGAAAGTGGCCCATGAAAAACTGCTCGTTCATGGTTACGTTCTTGATCCCTACCACGCTTGTCTGATCCAGGGCGATGATTTTGTCGATCATCTGGAACGGGTAGCGGTGTGCCAGCAGGCCGGAAATTTTGCTGATGTCCATCACCGGCGGCTGCTTCGGATCGTACTGCGGAACCTGATTCTGTGCCGTTTTCTGAATCTGTTTCTTTATTTTTTTAGCAAAGGCCACGTTTGCCGCATGGCCCGGTCGGGCTGCCAGAATCTGTCCTTTAATCGGACGGCCAACCAGCGCCAGATCACCCACCATGTCCAGCAGTTTATGACGGGCCATTTCGTTCGGATAGTGCAGCTCCAGGTTGTTCAGGATCCCTTCTTTCCGGTTAACGCCCACCTTAGGCTTCTTGAGCAGGGCCGCCAGGTAATCCAGTTCGCCTTCTTCCACCTCACGGTCAACGATAACAATGGCATTGGTCAGGTCACCGCCTTTGATCAGGTTCTGCTTATACAGGGCTTCCAGCTCATGCAGGAAAACAAAAGTACGGCAGCTGGCGATTTCGTCGGCAAACTGGGTAATATCATTGAGTGTTGCATGCTGGCTGCTGATAACCCGCGAGTTATAGTCAACCATTACCGTCAGCCGGTAATCATTCAACGGCAATGCTGCAATCTCAATATTTTTTTCGGGATTTTGGTAGTGAATGGCCTCCGTAACTTCGAAGTAGTTCCGGTTTGCATTCTGTTCTTCGATACCTGCCGCCAGTAACGCCTCTACAAACTTAATAGAGCTGCCGTCCATAATCGGTGGTTCGGGACCATCCAGCTGAATCAGTGCATTGTCGATCTGCAAACCAACCAGCGCCGCCAGTGTGTGTTCGACGGTATGAATGCGGGCGCCGCTTTGCTCGATCGTTGTTCCGCGCGACAAATCAACGACGTTGTCTACGTCGGCATCGACGATAGGCTGACCCGGTAAGTCTGTACGCTGAAACTTAAATCCATGGTTCGTTGGCGCAGGGAGAAAAGTCATCGTGGCAGATACCCCCGTATGTAGACCTACGCCCGACACCGAAACGGATTTCTGGATTGTTTGCTGTTTGATATTCATAGCTTAATGATTCGTATCTGATCAAGGGTTATGGCGGTATCAGATACCTAATTTCCAATCTTTTTTTCTAAACTGATCAGCCTTCGTTCTATGTCGGGCAGACGGCGGTAAACCACAATTGCCCGCATACTTTCTTTCAGATCGAAGGCCGGTGAACTGTTTAGCGATACCCCTTCTTCCGTAACCGGTTTCATAACACCCGACTGGGCACCGACTTTCGTCTTGTTAGCAATCGAAATGTGGCCGATAATACCAACCTGACCGGCGATTACGCATTGGTCGCCGATCTTTGTTGATCCCGAAACGCCGGTTTGGGCCGCAATAACCGTATGCCTGCCAACCTCAACGTTATGAGCGATCTGAACAAGGTTATCAAGTTTAGCGCCCTGACGGATGATGGTTGATCCCATCGTTGCACAGTCGATGGTGGTGTTAGCCCCCACGCTCACAAAATCCTCCAGGATAACATTACCTAATTGCGGAATGGTCTTGTAACTGCCGTCCGGCTGCGGCGCAAAGCCGAAACCATCACTGCCGATAACCGCGTTCGGATGAATGGTACAGTGACTGCCAACCACGCAGTTATCGAGAATCCGGGCGCCCGGATGAATAATCGACGAGTCGCCGATGGTCACGTTATCGCCGATATAGGCGTTCGGATAAATCTTGACGTTTTTGCCGATTTTACAGTTGCGGCCGATGTAAGAAAAGGCACCTCTGTAGACAGCTTCTCCGGTCTGGCTGTTTTCTCCGATAAACGAAGGTTGTTCGACACCGGAGCGGCTGTAGGTAATAAAACGGTGATATTCTTCCAGTAATCTTGTGAATGCAGAATAGGAGTTTTCTACAAAGATTAACGAAGCAGATACCGGTTTTTTAGGCTCAAATGTACGGTCAACGATGACTGCCGATGACTGAGTCGTATATAAAAAAGGCTCGTATTTTAGATTGGATAAGAACGAAATACTTCCGGGTGTGCCCTCTTCAATCTTCGCTAAGGTATTGATTGATAAAGAATCATCACCCTGAACGTTTCCATCCAGCAGTGCTGCAATCTGCCTGACTGTAAACTCCATGCTTTTAGAGTAACGCTTACTAACCGTTATTTACGAACGGTTTTTTTGCCGCTAAGGTAGATAACAAATAGGATTATTCGGATGATTATTCGAATAATTTAAAAAAATATTGACCGCGTACAAGTACCAGGCTGTCGCGTACGTAAGCATAGCGGAATCAACTAACTGTCAGCGGGTAAATCCGGCCGGCTGCTCAGCCAGCTGCGTATTGGATAAGTCCCGTGCCCAGCAGATGTAATGCCGGCGCACAATATTGGTTAACGCCTTGATTGTCGGCAGGTCAGAGGCATCGGCAATGTCAATAATCTGACCGCTTTTGAGCTTAATATCAATCGTATCGCCCGAAGGCAGGTAACCGGCATTGGTCGCCTGACCCTGTACCATAAAATACGAAAGCTCTTCGTCGGTAAGGCCCTGTTTGCGGAGCTGTGCCTCAATTTCAGCAACTAATTCGGGCGCAAACGGCTCTTTAGCCAATACGATTTTAAAAAGGTGCCGGTTGACCAGCATTGTACAGATGGTCGACAGGATCCGGTCGCTGTGCGTGGTCCAGGCTTTCAGGCAAAACCAGACGTCATGATCGTCGAGCTGCGTAAATGCCTGGAGGTAGCCGGGGTTTTCGCGGAACTCGTTCAGGGAAATATCGTGCGTCAGAAAGAGCAGAAAAGCCGGGGAGGCCACCAGGTCCGTAGCGCCCTGCCGGATCAGGAAGCGGGCCCGCCGGAAAACCTGAATCAGCATCGATTCAGCACAGATCGACGTTTTATGCAGATATACCTGCCAGTACATGATCCGGCGGGAGTTCAGAAAGTTTTCGATACTGAGAATTCCTTTCGCTTCTACCACCAGCTGATCATCGACCAGATCGAGCATTTTAATGATCCGGTCAGCTCCGATGGTGCCCTCAGCCACCCCGGTATAGAAGCAGTCGCGGTTGAGGTAATCCATGCGGTCCATATCGAGCTGACTCGAAATAAGCTGATGAAAGAACGGCCGTTCGTAGGTGCCCTCAAACATCCGGATGGCCAGGTCAAGGCCACCGCCCAGCTGCCGGTTCAGGGCCTGCATCAATAACAGGGAAACCGCCTCGTGCGGTACATCGCTGAGCAGGCAGGATTCCAGCACGTGCGAAAACGGGCCGTGACCGATGTCATGTAATAAAATAGCTGCCTGGGCTGCCGTACATTCATCATCCGAAACCGGGTGGCCTTTGCTGCGCAGTGTCTGAATCGCTTCGCCCATTAGGTGCATGGCACCCAGGGCGTGGTGAAAACGGGTATGCAAAGCACCCGGATACACGTATTCCGATAAACCCAGCTGCTTGATGCGGCGCAACCGCTGAAAGTAGGGGTGTTCCACCAGATCAAACAGCAGTTTATTCGGTATGGTAATAAACCCATAGACAGGGTCGTTCAGTATTTTTCGTTTTATAATGGCTGACATCAGGTAAATCGGCTGCGTGACGATGGTCAGTTGTGATTGCGCAGGTTCGCGGTAAAGAAACAGAAAAATAGCGTGCTTTCGTTTCTGATACTGAGAAACGTACTGTTAACTAACTCCCGGAAAGCCGGACCGGTTAACTAATTTTCAGAAATTCTGGTTATCCTGTCCGGAAAAATTGTAAATTTGCAGGGCTATTACGGTTGAAACCATAGCAACGGGCTTGTAACTCAGTCGGTTAGAGTGCCTGACTCATAATCAGTAAGTCCCAGGTTCGAGTCCTGGCTGGCCCACATAAAGCAATCCCCGCTGACTAAATCCGGCGGGGATTTTGTTTTATTTGCTCCCCTAAACCTTACTGCCACATGAAACTGCATACAATTGATACCGGCCTCTTCAAACTGGACGGAGGCGCTATGTTCGGTGTTGTCCCTAAATCGATCTGGAACCGGCTGAACCCTGCCGATGAGCGAAACCTGTGCACCTGGGCGATGCGCTGCCTGCTCATCGAGGAAGGCAACCGGCTGATGCTGGTAGATACCGGAATGGGTAATAAACAGGACGCAAAGTTTTTCAGTTACTATGACCCGCACGGCGATGCCACCCTGCTGTCGTCGATCCGGGCAGCGGGTTACGATGCCGCCGATATTACCGACGTTTTACTGACCCATCTCCATTTTGATCACGTTGGCGGAGCCACCCTCCGCGACGGTGAGGCCATTCGTCCGGCGTTTGCCAATGCAACGTATTGGGTGCATGCTGCCCACTGGCAATGGGCTATTCATCCGAATCCGAGGGAGCGGGCGTCGTTCCTGAAAGAAAACCTGATGCCGTTGCAGGAAAGTGGGCAACTGCGGTTCCTAGATGAAATACCGCTTGGGCTGGACGGGCTGACAACGGAATTTGTTGACGGCCATACCGAAAAAATGACGCTTCCGCTGATTGAGGCGGGTGGTAAAAAAATCCTGTTCTGCGCGGACCTCATCCCTTCATCGGCTCATATTCCGTTGCCCTACGTAATGGGCTACGACGTACGGCCGTTGCTGACGATGGATGAGAAAGCACGTTTACTGGATAAAGCGGCCGAAGAGCAATGGGTGCTGGTATTTGAACACGATCCCGTTACGGAAGCGGCTACCGTCGAACGTACCGAAAAAGGTGTCCGGCTAAAAGACAGCGGCCGCCTGGCAGATTTTATCTGAGACTTAAGTTCCTGAAAAACTAAATGCCTGGCTTCGTCGTTGCTGGTAGTATATACACCTTTTATACACAAACAGACATTATTAAGTCTTACCCATCAATATGAATGTAGGCTTGGTTTTATCAGGAGGCGGCGCGCGCGGGATTGCGCACCTGGGTGTTATTAAAGCATTACAGGAACAAGGCGTAACTGTAAACCGTGTTTCGGGTACGAGTGCCGGGGCTATTGCCGGGGCGTTGCTGGCCGCAGGTTATCCACCCGACGAAGGGCTCCGGATTATTGAAAGCGCCGGTATCTTCAGGCATTTGCGGCCGGCCTGGAACCGCATGGGCCTGCTGCGGATTGACACCGCTTTTCCGGTCTACCAGAAGTATTTTCCGCATGATTCGTTCGAAGGGCTCAATATACCGCTGCATGTTGTCGCGGTTGACCTGAATCAGGGCGAAATAACGGAGTTTAACAGCGGAGAACTCATCAGGCCTATACTGGCCTCATGTTGTCTGCCCGGTATTTTTGAACCCATGCTGCTGAACCGGAAACAGTATATTGACGGCGGCATTCTCAATAATATGCCTGTCGAAGCGCTCGAAAATAAAGTAGATTACATTATTGGCTCCCATTGTAACCCGGTACAGTGGCAGAAACCGGTTACATCGATCCGCGGGGTAGTAGAACGTAGTCTGGTACTGGCCGTACAAAGCAAAACAAAAGATCGTTTTGCCCGGTGTAACGTCCTGATTGAGCCGCCGGAGCTGGCAAAATTTGATGTTTTTGATGTGCGGCGGGCGCGTGATCTGTTCCGCATCGGTTATACCTATACTCATTCTATCGAAGAACAGATCAGTAAAATGCTCGCTGCACCTGCCCGTCAGCTGGTATAACGATATTTTTTTTCCTTTGCCATTGCCTCTCAGCTATTTAAACGTTGAGAGGCTTTTTTGTTTGTATCGTGCAACCAATTTGCAGTGTCGTCATACAGATACTTGTCTATAAGTATACTTGTGTTTTACTTAAAAGAAGTAGAATATAATTAATTTTATATTAGTTAAAGTGTAGATAGTGTTTACTAATATGTACACTATATGGAACTTTTAAGTATAAATAGATTCAGTTTTGTTGTTTTTATTTTTATTATTTTTATAATTATTCTTATGGTAAGACCAATGATTAGATGTATACTATTTTAAGGCTTCTGTTTAGATAAAGTAGTTTTTGTAAGTATATTTAATATAATATTTTGTCAACTTCTTTATAGGTAAAATAATATACTATTAATTTAATTTTAATCTATCAGTTGTTTTATTAGGGGGTACGTTTAAATTTGTAGAAAATTATCTACGTTTTCTTAACCTAATTTTATCTTCATCTATGAGAAAATTTCTACTGGTGAGCTTACTTTTCGTATGCTGCCTCTGGGTTCCGTCGTGGGCTCAGGATAGGAAAATTTCGGGAAAGGTGGTTTCGTCGGAAGACGGCTCGCCTATGCCTGGGGTGTCAGTCGTGCTGAAGGGGACGACCAAGGGAACCAACACCGATGCACAGGGCGGATACACCCTGATGGCGTCTGGTAGTGATGTGCTGATTGTTAGCTTTGTGGGTACAGTTACACAACAAATTCCTGTCGGTAACCGGACAATCATTGATATCACACTGGAAAGTGATACCAAAAGTCTGCAGGAAGTTGTTGTAACTGCCCAGGGGATTGTGCGGGAAAAGCGGGCCCTGGGCTATGCTGTGACGGCGGTTGATACCAAGATGATACAGGACCGGCCACAGGCGGATGTTGGCCGGGTATTACAAGGGAAAGTACCGGGTGTAAATATCACGGCAACATCAGGGGTCTCCGGTACGGGTACAAACATTACCATTCGTGGCTATTCGTCAATTACCGGTTCGGTTCAGCCACTATTCGTGGTAGATGGTGTTCCGTTTAACTCAAATACGAACACGCGCGGGGGCTTTACCGGAGGCGGACAATCATCATCGAGCCGGTTCCTTGATCTAGATCCGAACAATATCGAAAATATAACCGTTCTGAAAGGCCTGGCCGCGACCGTAACCTATGGTGATCAGGGTAGGAACGGTGTAATTCTGGTAACAACTAAAAATGGGTCTAAGAAAGCCCGTAAAACGGAGTTTACACTTACTCAGTCTTATTTCACAAATCAGGCACACTTACCCAAATACCAAAATAAGTACGTAGGTGGTTTCCAGCAGAACCTTGGTTATTTCTTCAGTAACTGGGGACCGACGCTGGAGGAGGCGTCGATTTATCCGTCACAGAATACTAATACTGCATTAACCAATCACCCGTATGCGTTTTTGTCGGTAGCCGCAACACGGGCTGCTATGGCAGATTATGTGGCTTCCGTGAGTCCGTACAAAATGCAGATCTTCCCTAACAACATTAAGGATTTCTTCCGTACAGGGCAGATTGCTAATACTTCCCTTAATATTTCAGGCGGTGGTGAGAAGGTAAGCTATAATGTTTCGGCAGGCTATAACAATGAGCAGGGGTATATTCCGAATAACGGGCTGAAACGGTTGAATCTTGGCTTAGGGGTAAATGCGCAGATGACAAAAAGATTGTCAGTGAATACGTCAATCAACTTTGCCAATACCGATCAGTATTCTCCGCCGTTGAGCGCAGGTCAGGGGAATAATGCCAATGATTTCCCTTCGGTACTGGCCAACGTGATGTATACACCGCGTCAGGTAGACTTAATGGGGTGGCCGTATGAAAACCCTACAGACGGGAGCTCTGTCTATTTCCGTAGCGGTAACGATATTCCAAACCCAAGATGGGTATTGCAGAACTACAAGACCACAGGGAAAGTTAACCGTGTGTTCATGGCAACTACAGCCAACTATGATCTGGGGAAAGACCTGACGTTGCTCTACAAAGTTGGTCTGGATACATATGATGAAGTTCAGGAGTTTATGCTCAACAAGGGCGGTGTCCAGCTGGTAAACGGTCTGTATAACACGCTGAACTTCAAAAATACAATTTGGGACAACAGCGTCATCCTGTCATACAATAAGAGCGTAAGCGAAAAGTTCTCGTTCTCAGGAAAATTGGGCGGGAACCTGCGGAATGACCGCTTCAGCCTGTATAATGTGACAAGCCAGAACCAGTTAGCCAGAAACCTGTTCCGTCACTCAAACTTTATTGACAACGTCGCCTCAAACTTTACAAGCGAACAGACACGAATGGGTGTTTTCGGCGAAATCACAGCTGATTTCAACAACTATCTGTTCCTGAACCTTGCAGGCCGTAATGACTGGACATCTACTGTTGAGCGCGAAAACCGCCGCATTTTTTATCCTTCGGGTAGTGTCTCTTTTGTACCGACAACGGCAATTCAAGGATTACAGTCTGCCACGCTTAACTTCCTCAAACTACGGGCTGGTTACGGAACGTCGGCTGGTTTTCCTAACCCGTACAGTACCCGTAATATCCTGAATCAGAGTGCCCGTGGCTGGCTGAATAGCTCGGGGAATGCCGTGCAGACACACTCGGTAGATAACACGCTTGGTAACCCGAATCTGAAACCTGAGTTGCACACTGAGTATGAGCTGGGTCTGGAAGGTAAGTTATTTAACAACCGGATTGGCTTTGACATCACGGCATATCGTCGTATTACGAAGAATCTGATTACAAATTCACCGCTGGACGATGCAACCGGCTTTACGCAAACGACCATTAATATTGGCAAAATCAGAAACCAGGGGCTTGAGATGAGCCTGAACGGAACGGCAGTACGCCGTGGTGATTTTGCCTGGGATGTTACACTGACTTATTCACGGAACGAGCCAAAAGTACTGGATCTTGGCGGAACATTGCAGGAGGTTCAGGTCACAGGATTTGGAGCTGCTTTAGGTAACTACGCCATCGTCGGACAGCCATTTAATATTATAAAAGGTACCGGATTCCGTCGAAACGATAAGGGACAGTTCCTGATTGATGCCCAGGGCTACCTGCAGGCAACAACATCTCCGGTAATCCTTGGTGACCCTAACCCGGCGTTTGTTACGAGCTGGATCAATGACTTTAGCTATAAAGGTCTGACATTCAACTTTATGCTGTCATATCGCCATGGTGGTATTATGTATTCGTCTTCTGCAGGTGCATTGTTAGGCCGTGGTTTGACGGTTGATAACTCGCTGGAAGAGGGTTATGACCGTGCTCAAACCTATATCTTCCCTGGTGTGAAAGCAGATGGCACACCAAATGATATTCAGGTGACAGCTTCAGATGTCGGATTCAATAACGTTTATTTCTTCGGAGACGAGGGACGGATTTTTGATGCATCAACAATCCGTCTCCAGGAAGCCTCTGTGTCATACCAGCTGCCTAAAAAATTGGTTAGCAAGCTGCCCTTCAAAGGAGTATCGCTGGCTTTTACAGGAAACAACCTCTGGTACAAAGCTTTGTACATCCCTAAAGGTCTGAATTTTGATACCGATAACCTTGGTTTAGGGGTAGGCAATGGTCTGGGATTTGAGTTCCTGACAGGGCCAAGTGCCCGTCGGGTAGGCGGAACCTTGAAACTGACATTTTAATCAACGACTTTGGTCTATCAACGATATAAATTTTCTTAACCATGTTTAAAAGGCTAATAATACCACTTGTTGCAGTTATGTCGGTATTGGTTAGTTCTTGCAAGCTGGATTTGTTAGATAATCCGAATGCAGTAACTACAAGTAATACGGATATAAATTACTTACTGAATCAGATTGAAGTCAGTTATGCCGGCCACTTCAATCAGATGAGCGATCCGGGAATGCGCTTAACGCGTATGCTGAATCAGGGATCGGCTTTTTATGATAACGCCGTTGCTCCCGGCAACTTTAACGGCACCTGGACAACTGCTTATGCCGGTATTCTGAATGATGTGAAAGCATTAATTCCGCTGGCTGAAAAAAGTGAACTGTTCGTGCATGCAGGTATTGCCCGTACCATCCGTGCGTCGGTGATGGCTAACATGGTGGATGCTTTCGGGGATGTACCGTATGCTGAAGCGCTTGATCCGGCCAATTTTAACCCTAAAACAGACGCCGGAGCCAGTATTTATACCGCAGCAATTGCTGACCTGGACAAAGCTGTTGAAAACTTTAATGCAAAGTCAAAGGCAGGTGCTACCGGAGACCTTTATTATGGAGGGACTGCCGACAGCTGGATTCGTGCAGCAAATGCCCTGAAACTGAAATTACTGCTTAATCGCCGCCTGGTTGATAAAACAGGCTCAACATCAGGCATCAACGCCCTTATCGCTGATGGAAAACTGATCTCGACAGCTGCGCAGAACTTCGTGTTTAAATTTGGGACAAACCTGACAAACCCGGATACCCGTCATCCAAGATATTCCGGTCAGTACTCACCGACAGGAGGGGGGGATTACCAGTCAAACTCGTATATGGGTAGCATGTATCAGAGCAAAGGTTTCCAGGATCCGCGGATTCGTTTCTACTTCTATCGTCAGGTAACTGTAAATACGAAAGATGTAAACGAGTTACGGTGTATCACTAACCAGAAACCAGCTCATTACGGACCAAATGACGTTTTCTGCCTTCCAACCACAGTGGGCTATTGGGGACGTGACCATCTCAGCAACGAAGGTATTCCACCAGATGGATTAAGACGTACGGCGTGGGGCTTGTATCCTGCCGGCGGTCTATATGATAACGATGCCGGCCGGCCGGTATCATTGGGTGCCGGTGCCGGAGGGGCAGGTTTGCACCCGATTATGATGCGATCATTTATTGATTTTATGCTGGCAGAAGCGGCTATAACCTTAGGGACAACCGGCGATGCAAAGGCTTTATTGAAGTCTGCGGTTGAAAAATCAATGGCAGATGTACGGGCGATGGCGCTTGGAACAACAGAGGCCGGCAAGATCGCAACCTTCGAAGCTGACCAGAAAATCGTTTGGGCTGACGAAGTAACAAAGTATGTTAACCGGGTAATGGCTGACTATGACAATGCGGCAACACCGGATGCGAAGCTGAATGTGGTGGCCACAGAATACTGGTATGCATTGTACGGAAATGGTATTGAGTCATATAACCTCTATCGCCGTACCGGCAAGCCGGCCAACCAGCAGCCTGCGCTTGATCCGAACCCGGGTCAGTTTGCGCGTTCATATTATTATCCGACTTCCTTCATTGCCCGTAATGCGAATGCAAAACAAAAAGCAAACGTCGCTGTGCAGGTTTTCTGGGACAACAACCCTGCCGGATTCATTAAGTAGTTTGCTTACGTTTAACATGCAAAATTTAGCTCTATGAAACGCATAAAGATTTTTTTCATATTAGCAGCCGGCTGTTTGTCAATTATTTCATGTAAAACACAAATGATTGATAAGCTGGATGATTTTAACCTTGAGAGTGGAGGATACATGAGAACGGTATCTCCATATCCGGTTGCCGCTACAACATTTAATGTCAGTAAGGCAAATATGTCCGGTACAAAAATGGAGTTTGTGGCAGAGGCTGTTACGCCTGACAAAGGCGCACTGTTTGCCAGTTATGACCTGTCTATCCGGTTTATTGATGCAACCCCTGCCAACGGTGATAAAACGACAGCTGTTGTTGCTCTTAAATCGCTGGCCGCCAGTACGTTTGCTAAAGATCCGACAACTGGTTATCCGAGAGCAACAATCAGTGTAACAGGAACAGAAGCTTTAACGGCTACTAAGCTGACCGCAGCTGATGTGTCTGCCGGTGACCGGTTTGAAATAACAGCGGTAATGAAACTTACAAATGGTAAGTCTTATTCTGCTGCAAACACAGGTGTAAATATTACAGGGGGGGCATTTTATAGCTCACCGTTCCTCTATCGCCTGAACGTATTGCAATAATCGACCCTTTAGTTAGTCGGGTATCAATCCCGGAGCACCTTGTAAGGTGTTCCGGGATTTTTGTATTTTGGACTTGGGTATGAATTGAAATACACCGGCTGATCTAAACGTTTAGACTGGGTAAACAAATGCTCCACGAACGAATGAATAAGCGATTATATTGGCTATTGACCGTGCTGCTGCTCATGGCAGTGACAGTAAATGCGCAGGTAGAGTATGTAACAGACCGCCCGAGGGTTGATGATGTAAATGACCCATTGATTAAGATCCGGCGAATTGAACTCACGGATAAATACACAATAATCTACATGACTTTTCTGGAGGGAGAAGAAATCCCTGGCTTGAAGCTGCCGCCTGAGTTGAGCAATACTCCAAGAACAATCAATTTTCAGCCAGGGGCCAGGCTATATGCCGATCAGGGAGCACGATCATTCAAATTTATCAAAGCCGAAAATATTCCGACAGCCAGAAGCCGCAGTGTTGTGGAGGGAGAACGTGTTGATTTTGCTGTCTACTTCGAGCGGCTCGCTCCAGGCATCACAACCTTTGACCTATTTGAATGCAGTGACCGACGCCAGGCAAACACTATATGCTTTAATTTCTGGGGCGTTCATGTTATTAACCCTCGGAAGAAGCCGCCGGTAAACAGACCGAAACCGGCAACCCCAGCGCCTGCAAAACCGCCGGTACAGGCCAGACCGGCACCGGTAACTCCACCACCTGCGGATACGGTTGTTGCTGCCCCGATACTGGCGCTGAAGGGGACGGTGCTGGATCAGAAGACAAGGAAACCCGTTACTGCCAACATCAGTTACCGCCTGATCTCGGGAGCCGAAAGTACCGGTGGGGTGGCCGATTCGGTGCGCAGTCAGCCGGGCAGCGGGCAGTTTTCGATTAATGCCGAAGCCCTGTCTGTCTATGCGGTAACGGTATCGGCCAAAGGGTATTTTGGCCAGACTGATACGGTTACCGTGCTCAAATCCGATAAAGTGCATGATGTTAGTCTGGTGCCGATTGAGGCCGGTGCTAAAATCACTCTGAAAAATATTTACTTCAACGCCTCGAAATATGACCTGAAAATAGAGTCATTTCCGGAACTGGACCGGTTGCTGAAGGTAATGCGGGAGAATCCGGGAATGAGTATTCGGCTGGAAGGGCATACGGATATTCTGGGCGATTTCGACGCCAACGTTGAATTGTCGCGCAACCGGGTCAATGAGGTGAAGCGCTACCTCATTCAGAAAGGAATCGCGGCTGACCGTATCGAAACGGTTGGCTATGGCCCGTCGCGGCCGATCAATACGAATAAGAGCCTGAAAGAACGTCCTGAAAACCGCCGGGTCGAAATGGTGGTTATCAAGGCGTGAACGAGAACGTCGATATAACCAGCCTGTTTGCCCGGATTGAGGAAGCGGTACGGCCGTTTCCGAAAGCAGCTATGTTCGAACTGGCTGACCGGGGCTATACTACGGTTTTTGAGCAGCTGATGTCCTGCATCATTTCGATCCGGACTTTGGACGAAACCACGATACCGGTTTCGCTGCGGTTATTTGAGGTGGCCCGCACGCCGGAAAAGTTGCTGAAACTGGACGTGGAAACACTCACCCGGCTTTTGTCCGGAACCACGTATCCCGACCAGAAAGCCTATACCATGCTTGGCATCGCCCGTCGCGTAACCGACGAATTTGCCGGTCAGGTGCCTGCGGAGTATGCTGCCTTAACGTCGTTCAAAGGCGTGGGGCCGAAATGCGCGAACCTGACACTGGGCGTTGCAACCGGCCAGCCGGCAATCAGTGTGGACGTGCATGTGCATCGCGTGGTCAACCGCTGGGGTTTTGTGCATACCAGACAGCCCGAACAAACGTTAACCATACTGGAAGACCGCATCCCGCGTGACCGGTGGATAGATGTAAACCGACTGCTTATGCCTTTTGGTAAGTATATTTGTACGGGTACGCTGCCACATTGCTCAACTTGTCCTGTATCAGCTGAATGCGGGCGTGTTGGTGTGCTGAAACATCGGTAGCTTTCGGGCACAGATGCGGTCGTAGCCTGCTTCCTGTAATGCACAAAAAACATCTATGAAATTCTTATCCCGTCAAGTGAGTGCCTGGGTTGGCCTGTGGATGATTCTGCTGGTAGCGTCGTGTACGCCTAAAGACCCGAATCCGGCTAATTCGTATCTGGTCAGCAGCGAAAAAATTACCCAGCTGACCAAAGAACAGATTATTACGCAGATCACGCAGTCTGGTCTGGCGGCCGGTGTTCCGGTCAGCGCGTTTATTCAGAACGGATGCACGGTCTACCGGCTGACGTACCACACCAAAAACACTGATGGCACGGCCATTGATGCGTCGGGACTGGTACTGGTGCCCGACCGCTCGGGAGCGTTGTCGATGATGAGCGTACAGCATGGGACCATAACCACCAACAGCCAGGCACCGTCGGTATTCTCGGCAGGAGCAGAGGCCACGCTGGTTGGTCCGTTTGCGGCTGCGCTGGGCTACATTGTCGTGTATCCGGACTACCTGGGCTACGGTGCCAGCCAGCAGACCGAACACCCGTATGAACACCGTGAAAGCCTTGGGGCGACGAGTCTGGACATGCTGATGGCGGCGAAGGAGTTTGTCGCCACGAATGGCGTCAGCTGGAACAACAAACTCTACATTGCCGGTTATTCGGAAGGTGGTTTTGCGACGATGGCACTTCAGCAGAAACTGGAACAGCTGAGCAACAGTCCGTTTCAGCTGAAAGCGTCAAGTTGTGGTGCGGGAGCCTATGACAAGACGAATTTTACAAAGTATCTGGTTAATAATACCACAGCGGGAGCGCCTTCGGCCAATAGCCTGTATATCTGGGTACTGACAACCTACAACCGGCTATACAACCTGAAGCGGCCGATGACTGATTTCTTCAAAGAGCCCTATGCTACCCAGATTCAGGCTCAGGGACGGTCTGCATCGGTTGGTGTAAGCCTGAACACAATCATGACGGACAGCTTCAGGAAAGGCCTTAACGACGGCACGGATACCGGTTTCCTGACCGCCCTCAAGGATAACGACGTGTATAATTTCGTGCCGAAAACACCGACGCTGCTGACGCATGGTACAAGCGACCAGCTGGTGTTTTACCTGAATTCAGAAAACGCCTACAATGCCATGAAGGCTAAAGGGGCGACCAATGTTACGCTGACCCCTTTACCGGGTAAAGGCCACGATACGGCCCTGCCGGATTTCCTGCTGGCGACAATGCAGTTTTTCAGCGCGAATCCCTGATCAGATTAGCCGATATATTGCTTACAAAAAAGCCAGTCAATACGACTGGCTTTTTTGTATACATATTAATAAAAGCCTGGAAACGTTATGGACAAAAAAGAATATCTTGCTCCGTAATTCATCCACGATCTATTAGTCGCACCGTATGTTCTGCAACTCTACCTTACCGCACCGGTTTACGGCTGTTTTTTTGTTTTGCCTGCTTTGGGTAAATCTGTCAATTGCCCAGAAAAAGGAGGCCAGCGTAACCGACCCTGACATCCGATTCGGCAGAATCACGCCCGCTGATTTCTCACAGCAAGTAGCTAAAAATGACTCGACGGCCGAAGCCGTTGTGCTCTATGAACGGGGCGATGTTCACTTCTCTGTTGCCGGAAATGATATTCAGATTATTCTGGAATACCAGACCCGTATAAAAATCCGGCGCAAAGCCGGCTATGACCACGCAACGGTGGAAATTCCGTTGTTTAAGGGAAAAGGTGGTCCGGGAGAGTTTGTGAATAACATCGACGGATTTACCTATAATGAATCCGGTGGTACGATCCAGACCGATAAGCTTACCAAAGAGGGAGTATTTATCGAAAAGGTCTCAAACGAATTTTCAATCCAGAAGTTTACGCTGCCGAATGTACGTGAAGGCTCAATTATTGAGTACCGCTACCGGTTAACAACCCCGTTTTCGGTGAACCATAACCCGCGGACGTGGAAATTCCAGCAACGGATTCCGGTGCTCTGGAGCGAGTACCGGATCAATGTCTATGCATACTTCTATTACAAGATGATTATGGGTGGGTACCTGCAACTGGCGATTAACGAAAACGGGTCAACTGGCCAGTCTTACCGCTTTGTGGTACAAAATGCACCGGCATTCCGTGATGAAGCATTCATTACTACCCCGAACGACTATATCTCGAAAATTGATTTTGAACTGGCCAGCTATTCGATTCCGGGGTCTTTTCCGCGTAAAATATCGGTGAGTTGGGCCGATATGGATAAAACATTGCTGGCCGAAAGTTCCTTTTCGGGGCAGTTCAACGGGGCAGGTAGTTTTCTGAAAGATGCGGCCAGAGCTATCATCAAAACAAATCCCGATACGTTGTCACGCCTGCGGGCTGCCTGTCAGTTCATCAGCTCGCAGGTCATCTGGGATAAGTCGAACAGCTTTTTTTCGTATAGCATCAAAAAAGCCTTTGACGATCGCAAAGGCGATGCCGGAGATATTAATCTGATGCTGATTGCCTTGCTGCGGCAACTGGATTTACCGGCGAATCCGGTTATTCTCAGCACGCGTTCACACGGGCATGTGATGGAAGAATATGCGCTGCTGCGCCAGTTTAACTATGTGGTGGCCCATGTGATGGTAAACGGAAAAGACATGCTGCTGGACGCCACAGACCCGTTTCTGAAAACCGGTATGCTGCCATTTGAATGCCTGAACGGGCACGGGCGTCTGGTCGCCGGCCGCGACAGCCGGTTTTTGCCGATTGTACCGGTAGAACGCGAGGTTGAAGTCGCCGGCGGGGAGTTTACCATCAGCACCGGCGGCGACCTGAAAGGCACCCTGAAAAAAACGCATAACGGGTACAGCGGCCTGAAGCACCGCCGGGAGTATGTGGTAGACGGTGAAGCTAAATACCTGGAAAGTATCCGGAAAAGCCGGCCGGCCTGGCAGATCAACAAGGTTGCGTTTAACAACGTCAGCGAGGTTGAAAACGGCTTTGAGGCAACCTATATGCTGGAGATTCCGGATGGCTGCCAGCGCGCCGGTGACCGGATGTACATCAGGCCGATGCTGACCGAAGCGCGGTTTTCGAATCCGTTTAAGGAGCCGGAGCGTCTTTTTCCGGTGGATATGGGTGTACCGATGGATGAAACCTACTACACCACCTTTATACTGCCAGCCGGCTATGAAGTCGAAGAATCACCTAAGCCAATGGTGATGTCGTTGCCGGAAAACGAGGGCCGGTTTACGTATCAGGTCGCGGTTGATGGCAACCGGTTTACGGTTACCTCCCGCATGCTGCTGCGCAAAGGCCGGTTTTATGCAGAGCAGTACCAGATGCTGCGTGAGTTTTTTGATAAGGTCGTTGCCAAGCAGGCCGAACAGGTCGTAATCAAACGAACCGCTCCCGTAGCAGAAAAAAAATAATACAACCACCAGCCAGTCATGAATAAACACCCGTTTCGTTTCCTGCTGTTACTGGCAGGGACGTTGTCTGTTGGCGCGCCTGCATGGAGTCAGGACGAATACAAGGCATCGGCTATTCCGGAACCGTTAAAGGCCAATGCGCATGCCGTTGTCCGTCGCTCCCAAACCAGTTATACCGTAAAATCGCCGGGCGAAGCCGTTGAAAAGACCCATACCATCATCACCATTCTTGATAAGACCGGTGACCCGCATGCGATGCTGAGAGTGCCCTATGATAAACTCTCGAAGGTAAACAACATTGAGGGGACGCTCTATGATGCGGCCGGGAAGGTCGTCAAAAAGGTAAAGAAAAACGAGATCGTTGACTATAGCGCTACGGATGACGGGACCCTGTTCAGCGATAACCGGATGAAGATCGCGCAGTTTCCGAAGCAGAGCAGCTACCCGTATACGGTTGAGTTTACCATCGAGCAGACAAGCCGGAACCTGATGTTCTACCCGCAGTGGGCTCCGCAGGCCAAAGAATACCTGGCTGTCGAACAGGCATCGTTTGTGGTTGATATGCCGAAAGGCCAGGCGCTGCGTTACAAGGAATACAACATGGCGAAGCCGGTGCAGATCAGCGAGGACGGCAACCGGACGCTCTATCAGTGGTCGGTTGCCAACGTACTGCCGGTGGAGGAAGAGCCGTTTTCACCGGAAGCGCAGGAGTTTCTGCCGATTGTCTTAACGGCACCGGCCGAGTTTGAGGTGCAGGGGTATGAAGGTAAGCTACAGACCTGGGAGGATATCGGCCGGTTTTACTACAATCTGAATAAAGGCCGTGATGTCATTCCCGAGGAGTTGCGTCAGCAGGTTATCCAGCTGACGGCCGGAGAAAAAACAACGGCGGGTAAGGTAGCCAGCGTATATGCGTTTCTACAGAGCCAGACGCGCTATGTAGGGGTTCAGCTGGGTATCGGTGGCTGGCAGACGATAGAAGCCGGCAAGGTAGCTGCCAGTAAATACGGCGATTGCAAGGCACTGACTAACTACGCAAAGGCGTTGCTGAAGGCAATTAACATCCCGGCCTACGAAACCATTATCCGGGCCGGTAAGGATGCGGCTGATATCCACGCTGATTTTCCGGGGTTTCAGTTTAACCACGTGATCCTGTGCGTGCCCGACGGGCGCGATACGCTCTGGCTCGAATGTACGAGCCAGCATAATCCGCTCGGCTATATGGGTACGTTTACCGGCGGGCGCCATGCGCTGATTGTCTTGCCCGACGGCGGTAAACTCATACAGACGCCCGTCTACAAAGCGGCCGACAACCTGCAGCACCGGCGTATTCAGGTAGCTCTTCAGGACGACGGGGAAGCGAAAGCCGAGGTGCTGAGCGCTTATACCGGTATTCAGCAGGAGTCGTATTCGGATGTGATGAATTACCTGAGTCAGGCCGATCAGCGGAGCTGGGTAATCAAAAGTATACAGGTTCCGGCGTTTGAACTGGAGCAGTATGCGTTTAAGGCCGATCCTAAACGGATTCCGGTGGTCAGTGAAAAACTGTCGCTCCATGTCCGGCGGTGGGGTAACCCGAGCGGTACCCGGATGTTTGTGCCCCTCAACCTGATGTCGCACCTGCCGGCGGTAACGCCGATGGATAAGCCGAGGAAGTTTGCGCTGGTGCTGGGCCGCGAATACGAGTTTGACGATGCCGATACGATTACCTATCAGCTGCCGAAGGGCTATGCACCGGAGTTTATGCTGGAGCCGGTGACGATCGAATCAAGGTTTGGCCGCTACGCCGTTGCCGCTACCGTTAAGGGTGAAACACTGGTGTATACCCGTAAGGTAACCATGCACAGCGGCCGCTATCCGGCTACTGCCTATACCGAGTGGGTCGACTTCCGGAAGAAAATCGCGAAGGCTGACCGGGTACAAATGGTGTTTATTAAGAAATAATAACCGTAGAATCAGAATCTTTGGATAAACCAACCGCCTTTTGGCTTGTCAAAGATGACGTAACCACTACTTTCGTGGTGCCGATACGGCTAAAATTCGACATAGACGCATGAAACGATTCATTTTGCTGGCAGTGGCCATGCTGCCGCTGCTCTTAAGCCAATGTGGCGTTAATAAACAGGTTTCACAGGCCAAAGCACTCGGCGACTGCCGGTATTCCATAGTGTCGGCTGATTCTATTTTTGTGGCGGGGTACGATGTGCGCCAGTTCCGCAACCCCGAAGACCTGAATCCGCTGAAATTTCCGCGGATCGCCAGCGGGATTCTGACCCGCAGTGTTCCGCTGGATGCACGGATTAATCTGGACGTGCTGAATCCGACCAACCGGCTGGCGGCCATTAACCAGCTGGAATATAAAATTATTCTGGCGGGTACCGAGTTGTTCAGCGGTTTCCTGAACCAGCGTATTGAGGTGCCGCCGGGCGGCGGACGTACCCGTGTTCCGGTTCGGGTAAACGCCAACGCCTACCAG
Source organism: Arsenicibacter sp. R0_47 (assembly GCF_057652235.1). Classification (NCBI taxonomy): domain Bacteria; kingdom Pseudomonadati; phylum Bacteroidota; class Cytophagia; order Cytophagales; family Spirosomataceae; genus Arsenicibacter; species Arsenicibacter sp. R0_47. The sequence goes on from NZ_JBYFCJ010000003.1 coordinate 449,371, forward strand.
TTGCTGACCGACCCGAAAACGCGCGATGCTTTTACGGAGTTTCTGGGTAATCTGGCTGGTTCAGCCAATGCGAAACCAACGAAACTAACGATCAAAATCAAACCGACGCTGGATCTGGCCGGTAAGCAGGTGAACTACCCCGGCTACATTACCATTGATCAGGAAGTGACAAACAAGATTTTGTTAGGTCAGTAATCCATATTGCCTTGTTGCGAAGCCTGCACTTACACTAAGTGCAGGCTTTTTTGTTAACCCAATATTATGTGTGTTATTTTACGGGAAAATGTCAATCTGCTGATAAACAGCGATTTGATTATTTGCTGTTATTTTCCAATGTTAAGTTTTCATCGTTCTCTTAACATTGGCTTAACATTGCGTTAACTTTTTAGTAATATTGTACAGACGCTGACACAGGTGATGGCGGCAGAAAAACAATATAAAATCAGGAAAAAGACATGAAAAAAGTACTCACTCTAGCTGGTTGCATGGTATTATTGATGGCAGGCGCGTATGCCACTCCGCGGCATACACCCGTGAAAAAAGCGGAGCCGAAAGAGGCAAAGGCAATGCTGGAAAAGCAACTGTCGACCTACATTTCGTGTCCCGAAGAGTTACAGCAAACAAACCGTAACGGTGTCGTCGTGATTCAGTTTAATGTGAGCGATGAAGGCCGTATTTCAAAACTGCTTGTCCACTCAGGAAATGAGTCGGTAAATGCCAGTTTGATCAAGCAGCTTACAGGGCGTAAGGTCAACCTTCCCGATGCAGATCCGGAGCATACATATACGGCCCGTCTGCATTTTAACGTAGAAAAATAAGCCATGAACGTTGCCAGGCAAAAGGAGTAAGATCAGTTGTTCGGAAAACACGCTGGTCTTACTCCTTACTTTTTTTACATAATCTGGTGGCCGACAAACTGCGCGCCGTTATCCAGAATCAATCCGCCCCGGCGATATCCCAGTCCGCACGCTTCACCCGCAAAGAAAACCCCGGCCTGATAGGTGTTGCCGGCTTCATCTTTATTCAATTCAGTATACGCCTGATAAATCTTCGGATAGTCACCGTACTCCCCCTCAACGGCAAGGCGCTGACTGCCGTCGGCTTCCAGAATCCTGACATTAGCCCCTTCCCGGCCAAACAGTACCTTTTCGACCATCGGTTTGCCGGTTAGCGGTGTGGTGCCGGTTTCGAGCAGCAACGGGTGGTTCGGGAACAGCTCCCAAAGTACCTTCAGAATATATTTCGTCTGAAACAGCAGCGTATAGGCCGGATTCAGTACAATCACTTTCCGGCTGCGTACGGCTTCGGTCAGGATCGTTGTCAGTTCCGGTTCTTCTTCGGCAATGTATTCCCACGGAACGAGTTTAAACCAGTAATCGTAGCGTACAAACTTGCCGCTGATGCTGTCGTGCCGGAATACCCCGTCGGTTGCCGAAAATTCCACTTCATCGATATAGGCAAACGCTACATCGAAACCTGCCTCCCGTGCGGCTTCACCCAATACAGCAACGTTGGCATCATCCTCGGGGGCGTCGCGCATGGCCGACAGCAGCAGGCTCGGGTCCATGTCCGGATTTTGCTGCCGCAGATACCGGAACTGACTGACCAGCGTTTCGTATACGGCGTTGAATTGCTGCTTTTCATCGAGCTTGTTGGCTTTCAGGTGCGCATACTGCACAACGGCGGTTTCCGGAATGCAGGTGGCTGTATCGGCGTTGAATTCAAGGAGCTTGATTGGCTGATACCCGATACCCCCTGCCAGATCGAAACGTCCGTACAGGTGAATCTGCCGGTCATCGTCCCAGGTATAGCGGATGAGGTCAATCAGGTTCGCCGGAATACCCGCTTCCGCAAACCGGTTATGATCAATTATATGCTGCCCGGCCCTAATGTACATATCAAACAGCTGATTGGCCGCTTCGTAGTAGGCATCAGCCTCTTCCGGCGACACCACAACCTGTTCGTTGACCAGGTAGGGCAATGTATCGGTGCCCAGCATCCAGTCCCAGCCAATGTTATGCACTTGCTGATCCGGGCCTGTAGCCATTTTTCGTGTTAATACCATGTGGGTAGTACTAAGATTATGAAGAGAAACCACGGCTCATCCGGCTGAAGAAACCGCTGCGGCCACCGGACGGACGACTGCTGCTGACCCGTGACGTACGCACACTCTCGCGGACGCGGCTGCTCTGCTCATATACGCGCGGGCTGGCATAAAAACCGGAGCTGTACCGACGTTCATAGTCGCGGTATTGCGGGGCGGTTGACCGGCCGATCATATAGCCCAGCCCACCCCACAGCAGTGCATTGGCCAGACCATTGCTATGGTGCGTGTGATACGATGACGGATTGTTGAAATACGTACGGGTTGACGGATCGCTCTGGACCAGCCGGCGGGCGGCTTCAACGCTCAGCGTATCGCGGTGCCCGTCGTGGTAGTTGACAATGGCACCGGCTTTTGAGGGGTCAACCTGTACCTCGTCGGTAATTCTGAAATTGCCTGGTGAGTTTTCCGTGATATAGGTCATTACACCTTTACCGAAACGATCCGATGATCCCGACGATTCATAGGTCGAATCACGGTTGTCGTCGCGGTTATTGCCGCAGCTTTGCAGCACAGCCGTACTGCTGAGCAGAGCAAGGCTGAGGGTAGTGCCAATCGAAATGTCTTTAATCTGTCGGATGATAGCCCTGCGGCGTAGCGGTGTCATAGCGTTTAAGAAGTCGTTCTGCTGCTAAACTACCGCATTAGGGCAGGGGTTGCAAGAAATTAGGGATGAACAGATCGCAGCATGGCCAGACGGTTGAAAAACCGGCTTGATTATCAGGGTAAAAATCGGCAGAAACAGAAAACCCTTCCGCTGCCGAAACAGGGAAGGGGCATTTTTTATAGCGAGAGAATAAATGCTGGTTTAGCTTAGAACACCCGGTTGCGGTTACCGAACAGGAACGTCAGACCGGCCGAAACACTGACAAACGAGATCGGTTTCAGGCTGGAATACGTCGCTGTCTGTTCACGGTCGAAGCCCGAAGAACTGGATGTCGTCATTTCGCTGAATGTAACTTTTGAGTGGCTATAGTCGGTGTTTACCTGCACGGCAAAGCTGGTGCCTAACCGATAGCGTACCGTTAGACCGGTGCCGTAGGCCGTGGCTTTCGACAGGGCTGAGTTTGTGCGGACCGCAATCGGAATATCTCCGAAGCTGCCTTCCATCGACGTGGCAGGGCATGTAGCCGTCAGCTGACCGGCCATGGCCCGTACATCAATAGTAAACAGCCCTGCCGGAATGCTCACATAAGGTCCGGCCATCACCGTACTCAGCGACCACTGACCGGCTTTTGCCGACCACGAGGAGCCATCTGCTTTATAAACCAGATCTAACATGCCCGAGGCATCCATCTGGTTGCGGGTGCGCTCATAGCGAACCATCAGGCCAACCGGTCCGGCAACACGATAGCCTGCCGAGGCGTTGCTGGTAAACCCTTTGAGGGCCATGCCAGCCAGGTCATTCTGAGATGATTTATTGCTGAAGTTTCCTGTTGGCAAGCTCACCCCTCCGTTCACGTTCAAAAAACCGTTTTTGCTTTGATGGTTCAAAATGAACGCTTTCTGCGCATACAACTGACCGCCAATCAGCAAACCAATACCAATAAGTACAATCCGTTTCATACCTGATTTTGTCTTTACATCCTGAGTTAAGGCTGTTTAACCGAATCAGTACAAATACAATGCCACGTTTACAAAACCTTTCCTAATCCATGAAGTTTATATATTCAGATGCTTAGTTACCAGCTGTTTTTTGTACCGGTTGCTGAGTTGCTGATTGTTCTGTAGTAGTATTGACTACGAAACAAGCTGCAAATCAGTAACTAACAGTAATCAGGGATGAACTAACCGTCTTTTAAATCATCAACGTTATGCCAAATTCATCAGCCCTTTCCGATGGCGCTCAGCAGGCCAATATGGTCTCAAACGAGAATGCCGAATCAATGTACGGTGCCGACCAGGCCGAAACCAATATGGTAAAACTGGTCGATGGACGTCTGCAGCCTATTGGCGATACGCACGACGATGTGCAGGACGAACAGCTCCGGAATCGCTATAGCAGCGATGAAGAACGCGCGCTGCAAAGCTTTGACGAAAATTCTGACGATACTACATACGAACGCTCGGCGGCAGCCCTGCGGGTCGGTAACGGGTTTGAACAAACCGAAAACGATTCAGACGAACCGCGCATCGCCGAAGCCGGCATTACCGACAATCCCGAGGCCGGCACAACGGTTGAGGCCGGTGATGAGGATGAGGTGACGCCTACCGCCGGTTACTGGACCGTAAACAGTACCATGCCGGTACGGGGTGATATGGTGCCTCCGTCGCCATCGCCGTCGGTGCCTGACCCGAACAATCCAGTACCACCGGCCCCGGATACGCCGCAGCCTCCGGTACCGCACGACCCGCAGCCGGAACTGCCAACGCCAAACCCGATGCCGAATACGGAACCCGAAATCCAGGATCCGACACAGCCCGGCCGCTCGCATGAAATAAATGCGGTCGCTGTAGATGGCAGCGACGTAACCTTTACCTCGACCTATTTCGGTATCGAACTGCCCGGGAAGGCAATCCCGAAAAATAATCCGCCGGTAGGTCATGACGAAATTGAGCCGGAAAAGGTGAAACCCGGCGAAGCCCTGACCGGTAATACCATGATTCCTGGTATGGAAGATGTCGGTATGGAAGAAGATCCGGAAACCGGTGATTCATCGCACCCGTATGAAGTCGATGCCCATGTACCGACTGACTATCAGTCAAGTGAACGGCCGCAGGAAGCTGCACAGCTTCAGACGCAACCGCGTGAAATGCTGGACGAAGCCTCGGTAAAAAAGGCGGATATGGACGAAGATCCGGACGTTTCGCCGGCTGACGGTAAGTCAACGGATAATCTTGACCGGAATTACAACGATCCGGAAATTGCCCGCGAAATGGCGACATAGCCGGATTTAGTAAATATTCAGTAAATAGGGTTGAAACCCTGCGCGAAAGAGCTTAAATTTTGGCCCGGAAGCGTAGGCTTTCAACCCTGTTTTCTTTTATAGCAAACCAAATCTGGTAAACCGATGAAACGACTTTCTTTCCTTATCTCAGGTGTATTGGCAGTTGCTGTGTTTATTGCAGCAACAACGGCCACGAAACCTGGTAAATGGACGACGCTTTTTGATGGAAAAGAAATTAAAGGCTGGCACAGCTACCACAAAGACAAGGTAGTCGGCTGGTCGATAGAGGATGGTGCGCTGACACCGGATGGTACGGGCGGCGACCTGGTAACCGACAAGGAATACGGCAACTTCGATCTGGAGTTTGAGTTTAAGATTCCGCCAAAAAGCAACAGCGGGGTGGTATACAAAGTAATTGACGATGCGCAGATTAAGTCAACCTATATGTCCGGGCCCGAGTTTCAGGTCATTGATGATAAGGGATACCCGCTGGGCAATGGTGCCAAGCTGAAAGGTAGTCAGCTGACCGGTGCCAATTACGATATTTATGAGCCGGCCGATATGAACGCTGTTAAGCCCGCCGGCGAATGGAATACAGGCCGGATTGTGGTGGATAACAGCCACGTACAGCATTTCGTGAACGGGAAAAAGGTAGTTGACTACGAGTACGGCACCGATAAGTGGAAGGCCGACGTAGCGAAGAGCAAATTTGCCAGCTGGCCATATGCCACGGCCCATGCCAAAGGGAAAATTGCCCTGCAAAACCACAGCCCTGACGAGAAAGTCTGGTACCGCAACATCCGCATCCGCGAATTGTAGCCCTGTAAAACGGAATGATATTCCGTTCTGTGAGTAAAAAACATAGAACGGAATATCATTCCGTTTTACACTTTACCTGGGGTAAATCTTCGATGGCGTCTGCTTTTTCCGGAAAGCCCCTTGCCTTATGAAATCCTTTTCTATATCGTGTTTGCTGCTCGTGTTGGCCGCCTCAGCTGCGTATGCCCAGAAGAGGTCTTCGGAATCAACCACACCGGCGGTGCAGCAATTTGTTCATTCGCTGAATCCCGAACAGCGGCAACTGGCGGTATTTGCCTTTGACGACCAGGAACGGTATAACTGGTTTTACGTACCCCGCGAACGAAAAGGCCTGCCGATTAAAAAAATGACGCCGGAGCAGCGTACGGCAGCTATGCAGGCGCTACAGACCCTGCTCAGTCAGACCGGCTATCAGAAAGTAACCTCCATTATTGATCTGGAAAATGTCCTGCGTGTTGTGGAGAACCGCCCGCCCAACGACACCTACCGCGATCCTGAAAACTACTATTTTACCATCTTCGGTGATCCCGACCAGGCCAAAGCCCCGTGGAGCTTCCGGATTGACGGACACCACGTGGCCCTTCAGTTTCAGCTGCTGAACGGGAAAATCATTGGCTTCACACCGGCCTTTATGGGTAGCAATCCGGGCATTGTCCGGGCCGAGGTGCCGCAGAAAGGTAAATTTATCCTGCAACAGGAGGCCGATCTGGCCTACAAACTGCTGAATGCACTGACGGAAGAGCAACTGAAGAAAGCCGTTATTTCAGAACGGTGTCCGGGCGATATCGTAACCACCAATACCCGGAAAGCCAGTATTGACAAGAAGGAGGGAATTCCCTACGGTGAATTAACCGGTGCGCAGCAAAAAGCGTTTCTGCAATTGCTGGGGACGTACCTCGATAATTACCATGTGACGCTGAAGAACCAGCAACTGGATAAACTCAAGCAGGCTGGACTGGATCAGCTGGTATTTGCCTGGGCGGGCGACCGCGAGCCGGGTTTCGGGCCGGGGAAGGGTCAGTACTACCGGATTCACGGCCCGACGATCCTGATCGAATACGATAACAGCCAGAATCAGGCAAACCATATCCATTCAGTAGTCAGGGACTTAACCAATGATTTTGGCGAAGATATGCTACGCATACACTATGAACAGCAGCATAAATAGCGTACAGTCAGGGAATCCGGCCGGACTATGGGTGAGAAACCGGAAAGGGTGCTGATGCAATACATAAAATAATTTACCTTTGCGTATTAATCAGACAAATTTGCCTACTAATGCCATATCTTTTCACGTCCGAGTCTGTTTCTGAAGGACACCCTGATAAAGTAGCCGACCAGATCTCCGATGCACTAATTGACCATTTCATGGCTTTTGACCCATCAAGCAAGGTTGCTTGCGAAACGCTGGTAACAACCGGACAGGTTGTATTGGCAGGTGAGGTTAAAACCAACACGTATCTGGATGTACAGAAGATCGCCCGTGATGTAATCCGTAAAATCGGTTACACCAAGAGCGAGTACATGTTCGAAGCCAACTCATGCGGTATCCTTTCGGCTATCCATGACCAGTCGGCCGACATTAACCAGGGCGTTGACCGTCAGGTAACGACGGAAGATTTTGAAACATTAGCCAACGCACAGGGAGCCGGTGATCAGGGAATGATGTTTGGTTTTGCTACCCGCGAAACGGACAATTATATGCCGCTGGCGCTTGATCTGGCCCACAAAATCCTGCAGGAACTGTCATACATCCGTAACCACGACAGCAACATCATGTCGTATCTGCGGCCGGATGCCAAGTCACAGGTAACGATTGAATACAGCGACGACCACCGGCCTATCCGGATCGATACCGTTGTTGTATCAACACAGCACGACGACTTTGCTGATGATGCAGCCATGCTGGAGCGTATCCGCGAAGACGTGATCAACATCGTTATTCCGCGCGTGAAGGTGAAGCTGAAAGCAGAATTGCAGGAGCTCTTCAACGACGATATTACGTATTACATTAACCCAACCGGCAAGTTCGTAATCGGTGGCCCGCACGGCGATACGGGTCTGACCGGCCGGAAAATCATCGTAGATACTTACGGTGGTAAAGGCGCTCACGGTGGTGGTGCGTTCTCGGGTAAAGATCCGTCGAAAGTTGACCGTTCGGCTGCCTATGCAACCCGTCACATTGCGAAAAACATGGTAGCTGCCGGTCTGTGCGATCAGGTGCTGGTACAGGTTTCGTATGCGATTGGTGTGGCGAAGCCTTGTGGTTTGTTTATCGACACGTACGGTACGGCGAAAGTTGACCTGACTGACGGCGAAATCGCCCGGAAGATCGAGAAGATTTTTGACATGCGTCCGTACGCCATCGAAAAACGCCTGAAACTGCGTAACCCGATTTATTCAGAAACAGCTGCTTATGGGCACATGGGCCGTCAGAATCAGATTGTGAAGAAGTCATTCGCACAAAACGGCGAAACGAAGGTGCTTGAAGTGGAACTGTTCACGTGGGAGAAACTGGACTACGTCGACGCGATCAAAGAATCGTTTAATCTTTAGTTGCGTTTCAGTTAATAAAACAAGAAGGCTGCCTTAAGTGATTAAGGCGGCCTTCTTTATTCAGGATCAGGAATAATCAGAGGTCATCTATTTCTTCAGTCTCTTCCACCTCCATGCGCTCCCGCGCTTCGGCGATGGCCGGACTTGAGAAGTCATTCCGTTTCTCTTTTGTGCGGACAAGTTTGTCCTTCAGGACTTCAAGGACGCGGTCTGTGGCGCTCTCAAATGACTTGTCGCGCTCGGTTACAAAGAGGTCTTTACCGGGGATGTGTAACCGGACTTCGATGATTTTATCTTTTACTTTATTGGTTTCAGAACCTTCTAATTTCAAAAACACTTCACCGCCGGTTATCCGGTCATGGAAGGTTTCTAATTTATTCAGTTTTTTCTGAATGAACTCAAGCAGCTTCTGGTCGGCTGCGAAATGAACAGCATGAATTTGCAGTCTCATATCCACGATTGTTAAAGTGAAACATAAACCGTTGGACTACCTAAGTTTGACAAAAATGATACATGAGTCAATAGCACACGGGAAATGTCCAACTACGTTTCACGCAAAGAATTATAAAAAAGGGATAACTCTTTCTCTACAATATGATTTGCTAAAGGGCGTGAAACATCGAAAAGTGCAAATTCTTCTAAAAGTATAATTTCATGTGTGCTAATTTTGGGCCATATGGCCCAAACAGATAGTTTTTTAATTCTTATTGTATGCTCCGCTTCCTTATTAGCCGGTTTTATTGATGCTGTGGTAGGGGGAGGAGGGCTGGTTCAGATTCCGGTATTATTCATTTTATTTCCGCAGTTTCCGGTGCCGCGCGTGGTCGGAACCAACCGGTTTTCGTCTTTCATGGGTACTGCCGTAGCGGCCAGTCAGTATATCCGGAAAGTGGAGGTTCCGTGGCGTGCAGTTACATGGGCAGCGGTTGGGGCGGCGGTCATGTCATATACCGGCGCGCAGATTTCGAGCCTGATCAGTGCGGCTGTACTGAAACCCGTCATTCTTGTCCTGATGACAGCCATTGCTATCTACACCTATCAGAATAAAAATCTTGGTCAGGAGGAACGACTGCGGGTATCGCCGGAGCGGTTGCCATATTACAGCCTGCTGGTTGGGATGGTCATCGGTTTTTACAACGGTTTTGTCGGGCCGGGAACGGGGAGCCTGCTGGTGTTTGGCTTTGTCAGTATCATTGGCTTTGACTTTCTGCGGTCATCAGCAACGGCGAAGATCATCAATGTTGTTGCCGATGTCTCGTCGCTGAGCTTCTTCATCATGAATCACCACATCGCCTATGAACTGGCCTTACCGATGATGGCCTGCAACATGCTGGGCTCGTATATCGGTAGCCGGACCGCCATTTTTCGCGGTAGCTCGTTTATCCGTATGCTGTTTCTGGTTGTAGTCTTTGGTCTGATTTTCCGCTTTGGCTATGAGATTATTGATGGGTGGCTGCGGTAACCTGTATACCTGTTACCTGCTTACGATTTTCCGTCATAAGTAGGTTATTTCATTTTAAAATAGCTTACTACTATGAAGAATCTGGTTTATTGTCTGTTAGGCTTGGTAATGATGAGCTGGACAGCGGGGTGTAAAGATGAGGCTGCCTCAGTTGTAACGAAAGCAGATGATCTGAAAGGAACCTGGGTATTGAAAAATGTACTGATGGGGGATGCGATGGATGCCGCTTGCGGCTTTATGAACGAAGGGAAAGTGCAGGAGATGAATGTGACGTTTACGCAGGAGAGTGCCGGTGATAAAGGAGAGTTAAAACTCTACGGGCAGTCATCCGTCAATTCTTTTTCAGGGAGTTATACTATTGATTCATACGATGCTGCCGCCAAAACAGGCAAACTGAAGATAGGGGTTTTGGCGGTAACAAAAATGGGCTCCCCAAATGCAGAGTTTATGAATTGCGAAACAAGATACCTAACCTATTTGTCGAAAGCGGTAGATTTCAGCATTAACGCTAACGGCCAACTGGAGTTAAGCAATACGGTAAAACTGACTGGTAGTGGATCACCAATCGGCGAGTCCTATAAAAGTGCCCTCTACTTTAGTAAGGCTGCTGCGACGGGAAAGTAAAGCAGGCTGTTTTTTTATGTCAGGATGACAAATTGGGGTGAGCATATATGCTCACCCCAATTTGTTTTTTCCGGATAAGGCTAAGTTGATGATAATGCTACCGCTGCTCCAGAACCAACTGAATCGGTTGTTTCGGCCGGAGGGTGATCAGGGGCTGTAAGCCTACCGGTTTTGCCGGCGGGGCTTTAAGCGTGAAGCGGCGGGCAAACAGGGCGAGCAGAATCTGCATCTCCATCAGCGCAAACTGATTGCCGATGCACAGCCGCGGACCGGCCCCGAACGGGATGTAGGCAAACGGATGCCGTTCTTTGTCGCGGCCAGGTGCAAACCGGTCCGGATCGAAGCGGTCGGGGTCGGGCCATTGGCCGGGATCGCGGTGCAGCAGATAGGGACTTACCAGCACCGACGTGTTGGCCGGAATGGTGTAGCCCTGAATATGGTCGTCCTGTAAGGCCAGCCGGCTCATGATCCACGCTGGCGGATACAACCGCATCGACTCCTGCACAACCTGACCCGTATAGGGCAGCGCCCGCAGATCATCAACCGTTAAGGGTTGGTTACCGCCCAGAACCTGATCAACTTCTTCGTGCAGTTTTTGCAGCACCTCAGGGTGTTGAGACAGCAGGTAAAGCGTCCAGCCCATAGAGACGGCCGTGGTCTCGTGACCGGCCATAAAAAGCGTCACGCATTCATCCCGCAGCTGCAGGTCCGACATGCGTTCGCCGGTATCGGCATCTTCGGCATGCAGCAGCATGTCCAGTAAATCATCATGCCGTGTGCTGCTATGCCGCCGTGCGTTGATGAATCCGTAAATCAGCTGGTTGACCAGGCGGGTGGCTTTCTTAAACTTCAGGTTATCGGGCGTGGGCACCCACATCGGGAAACGTACCGGAATAATCAGCAGCTTGTTGGCAAGGTAGTTGACCATTTCGAGCGAATACGACAAGTCCTGATTCAACTGCCCTTCGGCGTCGGCTCCGAACAGTGTTTTACAGACAATCCGCATGGTCGTATCCATCAGCGACTGCGAAATGTTTACCGGTCGACTACCCGCGACCGCCGATAGCTGCTCAACCCAGTAATGCCCTTCCTGAATCATGGTGTCAGCCAGGATCGCCAGCTTCCGCCGGTGGAAAGCCGGTTGCGCCAGTCGCCGCTGACGGAGCCAGAAATCGCCGTCGCTGGTCAGCAGGCCTTCGCCCAGAAAGAGTTTCAGGACCTGAAACGCCGGTGAGCGGCCGTAGTTCCGGTGATTTTCCTGCAACACCTGTTTGGCGTCTTCCGGCCGGAATACCAGTTGCTGAATCCGTCCGCCGACACTCAGCCGGACAATATGCCGGCCATCGTCCTGGTCGTACAGGCGGCGGTACATACGCAGGGCTCCCAGCGGGTCGCGGACAAAATCCAGCGAATTGCCCAGCAGCGGCAGGCCGGGATGCGTAGGAATCGGATGGTTGGCAGCGGGTGTAACAGGCGTTTCCATAACTGGCAGAATAAGGTCCGAAGGTACGCATTTTGCGCCGCTTTACAGATGACGCCGGTCTGCTACCGGACAACAGGTTGCCAGAGGTGAACAGCCGGTGAGTCTTTCACCAGAAAGACGTACTGAAAATAATCGGTTGTGACAGTCGGAGCCAGGGTATAGGGCTCAATTTTCGTACCGGTCAGCCCGCCGGTTTTGACAAGGCGTAAGGTCTGGCGATAAGGCGAATCGGGGGCATCCAGCTTGAATAACGTAACGGAAGCAGGGTTGCTGACCGATGTCAGGTCATCGAAATGATCAACTTTAAACACCTTGCCATCGGCATTAAGTGTGCTGACTTCGCAAAGCAGGTCATTGCCTTTCCGCAGAAAAAACGGCAGGTGGTCGCGGTGGACCAGCATTTTGCTGTCTTTAAACATCGTCGCCATGGTAATTACCGTTTGTCCGGCTTTTGCCAGCAGGCCGGAGAACGTCGCCTGTTTGCCCGTGCCCGCCTGTAAAATGTGCGCATACCCCCACAACCCATATAGTTTTTCCTGTTCAAGGTGCAGCTGCTCCGAATAAAACAACGTCATGCGGGCAGCAACCTGGTCGCGGTTCAGCTTATCCGTAGCACAGTTGATCAGTTCGAAAAAAAGCGAGAAGGGCACAGCGTTATTGCCCAACAGCTGCCGGTAATAGTCCGGATTGGCTGCCAGATCCCGCCGGATCGAGGCTGTCAGGGGCAATAATTTACCAAGCGAAAGGCTGTCGCCGGTCAGCAGGGTCCGCAGGCTATCCAGCGCCGGCCGGTTTGTCGGAGTTGTTAGCGATTGGTTGCCGATGTGTTTCAGGAGTGCCACGGCGTACCGGCCTTTGTTCTGAAACCAGTCAACGCCGATAAACCGGATATGATTGGCAGCGGGTTGGGTCTGGTTGTAGGTACGGATCGCCACAATTTTGTCGTAAAACTCCTGATTCCCCCATTGAGATGTACCGGCATTCGTTTGACGACGGAAGTTGTAAAACAACGAGTCGAGCAGGGAGGTCTGTCCGGTTTGCAGGTATTGATTTACCAGATCAGCCTGGGCAAAATCCATTTCGGCGAGGTAGTTGCGGAGGCCGGTACGCTGATTCAGGTGTTTCAGCAGGGTGAGGTCAATCGTTTGCGTGGTGGCATACCCATGTGGTTCGCCAAGCAGAAAGATGCGGTTCTTGTAAAATGCAGCATCAAACTGTGAAAAGCTAAGCGGCTCATCCGGGGCAAATGCAGTCTGGTGCTGACGAAGGTAAGCGGTATAATCCTGTGCGTGCACACGGCTGATCACAGAAAGAATAAGCAGAAAAAGTACGGTCAGAAATCGGTTCGTCGTCATGGAGCGTTTGTGAAAAGGACTGTCACGAAGGTAGGTGCTCCATTTTTAGTAAGCTTAGAAAAGGGGCGTTTGGCCGTTTTTTGGGCCTAAATGCCCCTTTTGGGACGTTTGGCAGGCAAATCAGGGGCCTTTTGCCGGAAAAAACACCTGATTTGCCTGGATGAATCTGTGCTGTTACGAGTTGACAACCTCGCCGCCGTTGACGTGAATCACCTGCCCGGTAAAGTAGGAAGCGTCTTCGGACGCCAGAAACACATAGGCCGGTGCCAGTTCGGCGGGTTGCCCCGCACGGCCGAGCGGCGTGTCCTTTCCGAATTGCTCCACCTCTTCCAGCGTTTTGGTTGATACAATAAGCGGCGTCCAGACCGGCCCCGGTGCTACCCCGTTGACGCGGATATTTCGCTCCACCAGATTCTGGGATAACGACCGCGTAAAGGTTGTAACGGCTCCCTTAGTGGATGCATAGTCGATCAGGTTCTTGCTGCCCCGGTACGACACAACGGACGTGGTGTTGATAATGCAATCGTAGGCCGCCATATGGGGTAGAGCCGCTTTTGTCAGCCGGAACATGGCCAGGATGTTCAGCTCAAAGGTGGCCGCCAGCTGTTCGTCGGTGATGTCGGTAAAGTCGGTTTGTTCAACGTGATTAGCCGCATTGTTGACCAGAATATTGATATGGCCAAACGTGCTGACTACCCGGTTGACTACATCGTTGATAAAGCTCAGGCTATGCAGGTCACCCGCCAGCAACAGGCAGCGCCGCCCCTCGGCTTCGACCAGCTGTTTGGTTTCCTGTGCGTCGGTTTCTTCGCGCGGATGGTACACAATGGCTACATCCGCACCTTCACGGGCAAAGTGGATGGCTACCGCCCGGCCAATGCCGCTGTCACCGCCCGTGATCAGCGCGATTTTACCCTGTAGCTTGTCGGCACCCTGGTAGGTATCCCGGATATAGACAGGGCGCGGGTTCATTTCGTGTTCAAGGCCCGGCTGCGCATCCTGATGCTGCGGCGGGGTATCGAGTTCCATCTGGTTGTTCATAACGTTGATGAGTAGTTAGCCATTAATGATTGTGCCGCCGTTCGGATGCAGGATTTCGCCGGTAATGTACGACGCATCGTCGGAGGCCAGAAAGACATACGCCGGGCCGACTTCGCTTGGCTGGCCGGGGCGCTTCATCGGTACATCTTTACCGAAAACGGCAACCTCTTTCGCCGGAACCGAAGCGGGGTTGAGTGGTGTCCAGATCGGTCCGGGCGCAACGCCGTTGACGCGGATTTTCTTCTCAGCAAGGTTGCTTGACAGAGCACGGGTAAATGACATGATGGCACCCTTGGTCGATGAATAATCGAGTAGGTCGGCGCGGCCCTGGTAAGCGGTTACCGATGTGGTGTTGATGATGCTGTCGCCCTCGTGCAGGTGCGGGATAGCGGCGCGGGTGACTCTGAAAAACGCGTAAATGTTGGTTTCAAACGTTTTTTGCAGCTCATCGTCGCTGATCTGCTCCAGGTCCTGATTCTGGTACTGTACGCCCGCATTATTGACCAGAATATTGAGCTTACCAAACCGCCGGACCGTGTCTTCCACGACTTGCTGACAGAAAACGGAGTTGCGCAGGTCGCCGTTCAGCAGCAGGCACTGCCGCCCTTCGGCTTCGACCAGCCGTTTGGTCTCCTGCGCATCGACTTCTTCGCGCGGGGTGTAGACGATGGCCACATCCGCCCCTTCGCGGGCGAAATGGACTGCTACGGAACGACCGATGCCGCTGTCGCCGCCGGTGATGAGGGCAACTTTGCCGCGTAGCTTACCGGCACCTTTGTACAGGTACCGGATTACCTTTGGTTGCGGGTCGAGTTCGGCCTCGATGCCCGGCTGTTCGGTTTGGTGTTGAGGGGGAATTTTTGTTTCCATAACGTTGCCTATAAGTAATACGGACCGGCCCATTGCCATGGCACCACTCCGTACTACTTAACTACGATAGCAACGCAGGTTGTTTTTTAAATCTACTGAAATGATAGGATTTGGTGCCTGCTCCATCCGCCGGATCACCCGGCTGTTGGCCTATTGCGTCTGATGCGCAAGCCGCTTGTCCGTTAATGTTCTCAGGAAATTTTCCAGGTCGGTTTTTTCCTGTTCCGTTAACTGCATTGGCTTCGCTAAAAGGCTGTCTCTGTTGATGGACGAAGGCACGAATTTGTCCGGCTCATTGTAATAGTCAATCACGTCACGCAGTGTTTTAAACATGCCGTTATGCATGTACGGTGCTGTGAGGGCAATGTTTCTGAGAGGCCCGATCTTGAATTTGCCGAGATCGCTGGCATTGCGGGTGATGGCAGCCCGTCCGCTATCAGCCAACGTTTTGCCGTCAAAAAGCCCTATGTTCCTGAACTCGGTATTGTTAAAGTTCGTACCAAAGTGACACTGAACACATTTTGCCTTGTTGTTGAACAGCTCAAATCCACGTTTAGCGGAGGCACTTACCGCATCTTGCCGGTCATTGATCCGCCAGTCATCAAAAGGAGTTTTGCCCGTTTCCAGTGACCGCTGAAATTCACTGAGGGCGATTGCCAGATTACCCGCCGACGGCTTTTGATTAAAGATCTTCAGAAACAGATTGCGGTAGGCAGCATCATGCGTGAGCCGCGCCACGGCCGAGTCAACCGGCAAGCCCATTTCGTCGGGGTTTGCAATGGGTTTCAGTGCCTGTTCTTCCAGAGTTTCAGCCCGTCCGTCCCAGAAGAAATGCGGTTGCCCCGCCACATTCATCGCCGAGGGCGTGTTGCGTTTGCCCGTCCGTCCGGCAATTCCCGGACTGAGCGCCTTGTTGTCGGCAAAGGCAAACGCAGGTTTGTGGCAGCTGGCACAGCTTATGCGCCTGTCGCCGGATAAAATGGGGTCGAAAAACAACTTTTTCCCTAGGGAAACGGTGTCTTGCGGCACACTACCGTCATAGACAAAGCTCAGGGCCGGATCGGCGGCAGAGGTCCGGCTTTGGTATAGCCACAAGCCGGCCAGTAACGGGGCAAGGAGTAACAGACCTGACTTTTTCATTACCGTTATTGGTTTACCCGTTTTAAGGCTAATCCGTTCAGATCGGCGGCTCTGGGTGCACAGGTGTCCTGAATCATGGCAAACTGCATGCTGTCCGGTGCCACAAAACTGACTTTGTATTCGGCCACATACGCTGCCGAACAGATCGGATCCGACTCACGGAGGGTATCGCCCTGGAACGAGAACTTCCCGGTAGAGAACAGCTTTTCGTCAATGAAATAGTCATGGGTGCCGTCCTGCCGGAAAACGACCAGAACCTTGCTGCCGTTTTTAAAGCTTGTTTTCCACCGGCCATGTATAGTCGGGGTTTCCTGAGTCTGGCCGCAGCCTATGAGGATGAGCAGCAGAAAAAAGTAGATGGGTTTCATAGTAGATAATTGATTCGTTATGCGTGAAACGGACTGATTTCCGGGTGCCGGAATGGTGGCTCAAAACTAGGTATAGGCCCAAAAAAAGGCATTTGCTATTGTTGCAAATGCCTTTTGATTTGTGCCATACGGGTCGTTTATGCCTCAGAATGCCGTTTTGCCGCTTCGCTGGGAGGATAACCGAAGTGCCGGGAGAAGGTAGTTGAGAAATTGGCGGGGTTGGTATAGCCGGTCATGTAGCACACCTCAGCCACCGTGGCTGCATGGTGCTGCAACAGTTCGTGTGCCCGCTGCATGCGGATAAGCCGGATCAGTTCGCCCGGACTCTGATTAATGAGCTGTTTTAATTTCCGGTGCAACTGCGTCCGGCTCAGCGCCATGTCTGCGGCAAGCTGTTCACTGCTGTACTGATCGTCGGCGATATGGGTGTCAATGGCTGCTCTGACCTTTGATAGAAAGACCTGCTCAATAGATGGCAGCTGATCGGCTGCCTCAAGCCAGATCGTAGTTTTTCCGAATTTTTCCCGTAACTGTTTCCTGGTCAGAATCAGGTTATCAATAAGGGCGGTGAGTTCCTGTTTATCAAACGGCTTGGCCAGATAAGCGTCGGCACCGCTGCGTATGCCCCTTACCCGGCTATCCTGATCGCTTTTGGCGGTGAGCATCACAACCGGTATGTGACTGGTGCGCTCATCGGTTTTTACGGTATGGCACACTTCATAACCGTCTTTCTGCGGCATCATCAAATCCGTAATGACCAGCGACGGTATTTTCTCAAAAGCCATCCGGATACCTTCCAGACCATCGGCTGCGGTGATTACCCGATAGCTTCCGGAAAGGGAGAGGGAGATAAAATCCCGCAGGTCAGCGTTATCTTCCGCCAGCAGGATCAGCGGCATGGTCTCATCCTCGTCCGGAAGGTCATTTGCTTCGTCAGCGGTTTGCCGGTCACCGGTGTCGGGACTTTCTTCCGGCATGGCAACCGGACTGTTTTCGGGAGCAGCCACAAGCGGCAACGTAACGGTAAAGACAGTTCCCTTGCCCTCTTCGCTGTCAACGGAAATATGGCCACCGAGGAGTTCGGTAAGCTCTTTGGTAAGGGCGAGGCCAATACCGGCCCCTTCGCGTGTGCGCGTATCGGTAGCGTCTGCCTGGTAAAACCGGTCGAAAATACGGGGCAGTTTTTCCTCCGGAATACCAATGCCCTGATCGCTGACCCGGATTGAAAAGGTTTGGTCGCCGGTCTCCAGGTGTACGGCTATCGTACCTTGCGGGTTCGAAAACTTAATGGCGTTGGCAATCAGGTTCTGCACAATTTTTTCCAGCTTATCCGCGTCGGCCATAACCCACAATACCGGCATAGTGCTGGTAAAGCCGGTGCGGATAGCCTTCTGACTGGTCAGCGAGTGGTATTGCTGCCAGTGTGTACGTAGCCATCTGACCAGTTCCAGCGGCTGATACACGATGTCGGGCTGCCCGTTTTCAAGCCGGCTAAGGTCCAGCAGCTGGTTGATAAGCTGTAACAGCCGCTCGCCGTTCTGAAGGATAAAGCGCGCATGCTGCCGGACCGGCGCAGAGCCCGCTGTTTGCAGCAGCTCTTTGGCGGGATTTATAATAAGGGTCAGCGGCGTTTTGAATTCATGGGTGAGGTTGACAAAAAAGCGCGACTTTACCGCATCCATTTCGCGGAGTTTTTCGGCTTGTGCCCTTACCTGCGCCGTGCGTTCCGCAACGGTTTGTTCGAGCCGTTCGGCCTGGTCCGCAATAAGCCTGTATTTTTCCCGCTGCTGTTCCAGGTTTTGCTCCGCCAGCAGTTGATTTTCGGTGAGCTGCCGGCTGAGGCTTTTGTTGATACCGGCAAAATCCAGCGCAATGTAGACGGAGAACAAGACCGGCATTATCAGCGTTGTGATGGCCATGCCGTTGATAATTGTCTGGTAACTGCTGAACCAGCCCAGAATATTGCCACCCAGCACCGCCGTCAGGATGCCGACAACCAGCATACCGGCCGCAATCAGCCACCGGACCGGGTTGCCCCTGCGGGCGGCCTGGATAACATGCCATATCCCGTCCAGATACGCCAGAATAATAGCTATATTGACAATGATCCAGAATACATTGGCTTCGGCTTCGTACTCATAGGTACCGAACACGATGCTTAAGGTCAGGAACACGGTGCAGATAATGGTAAGTACCTTTACCCGGCCTTTCGGGAGGGTTTCGCTGCTTATGGCATACAGGAGCAGGGCGCCCGTCAATGGGGCGACCGAAAGAACGGAAAGAAACAACTGCTGGGCTACCATTTGTATAAATGGATCAACGGTATCCACGTTCAGGAATTTCAGGTAAAGCCCCAACGCCATATTCGTCACAAACAGGCTGTAGTACAGGTTGATTTTCTGGCCGGGATAAAAGATAAACAGCAGCAGGTGCAGCATCACAAGGGTGAATTGAGCGACCACACTCAACAACAGCTTGTCATTGTCTGATTTGAGGGTGAGGTATTTGGTATTGAGCTGATGCATATCACCCATCCACAGCTGAAACCCAATGAAATCAGGAAAATAGGCATTGTAGTTGCTGAAACGGACGGCCAGTACATGCGGCAGCGTGTCAGTAATGGCAACGGGAAATACCGTGAACGGAGCACGATCCGCCCGCATCGTTTCCCTGGAATGGCCAATCCGGCCGATTGTGCCGATGTGAACGCCGTCCAGGAATAGCTCCGCAGCACCATCCTGATTCAGGTGAATACCCCACGTAGTACAGCCGGCCTGCGTGTCTTTTTTGACTTTAATCCGGAACCAGCCAAAACCAGTCCAGCCCTTTGGCAAGCTATCTCTGCCGAAGTTGGGATGAATGCGCTGCCACTGGCGGTCATCAACAGCCGGATTAGCCCAAAGCGGGTTGTCACCCGTATGGAATAGCCAGGGTTCTTTATGCAGTGCGATCACCCGGACAGAGTCGGTCAACCGTACCGGTGTCTGACCCGCGGCGTACAGTATGGGTACAAGAAAAAGCAGTACGATGATACGTATGCGAAGACTGATCAAAGGCATGCCGGCAACGTCTGGACTTACTGAAGCATCAAGTTATCAGTTTGATGCCGACAATCAAAACCGGATGCATGTAAGGCTCCGTCACAGCCCCAACACCTGCACACCACCTGCCATCACCAGCGTCGCCCCCGTGCCGGTAAAGCCATAGAGCGCCCAGGGGGCCGGTTCGCCGTATTGCCACTGCACAAAGGTGATCAGAAAACCAAGGCCGCACAGCATGGCACCTAAGCCCAGACAAACCATGCCGCGTTTCCGGCAAAGGAGGTAATGCTGCGTTTTCAGGTTTTTTACAATCAGGTTAACCGTATCGGCCGTTGCCGGAAAGCGTTCGGCCAGTAAATGTTCCGTTTCACTGAAGCTGTGACCGGCTTTGCGAAGCAGCAGGGCTTCTTCGTGTAAGGAGTTCAGAGTTATGTCAAGCGGTTCCATATGTAGAAAGGTAAAGAGCGAATGAGCGATAGAGCGGCCGTTACGCTTTGAAAGGGCGAACTATTCAACCTCGCCGGTACTGATCGGTCGGGCTTTTCGCTCTTTCAAGCTATTGCCGCACTGCGGCCACTCTCTCTCTTTAATAATTAACCAAGATAATATATTGATAAATTAATGTCAAGCGCTGCTCTCCATCCTTTGTTCCCTGCCCTCTGCGCCCCGCCCTCTGGCTTATATGCCCGTAAACCGGTACTTTCGTAGTTGTTACGATGAATCTATGGAAACGCCCTTACTCACGAACGGAAAACTGTCAGCACCTGCCTTTACGCTCAATGCGGCAAACCACTACGACGCCATTGTGATTGGCTCGGGCATCAGCGGGGGCTGGGCCGCTAAGGAACTCTGCGAAAAAGGCCTGAAAACGCTCGTTCTGGAGCGGGGGCGCGATGTGCAGCACGTTACGGATTACCCGACGGCAACGCTCAATCCGTGGGATTTTCCGCACCGGAACCGGATGCCGGATGCGTTTGATGAGCAGAACCCGATTGCGACCAAATGCTATGCACTCGATGAAGCCACACAGCATTTTTTTGTCAAGGATGCCGATCAGCCGTACATTCAGGAAAAGCCGTTTGACTGGATCCGTGGCTATCAGGTGGGTGGTAAGTCGTTGTTATGGGCGCGGCAGACCCAGCGCTGGAGCCGTTATGAGTTCGAAAACCCGGCCCGCGACGGCTACGGTGACTGGCCGATCCGGTACGAAGACCTGGCGCCCTGGTATAGCCATGTCGAAAAGTTTGTGGGCATCAGCGGTAACCGCGATGGTCTGGAAACGCTGCCCGACGGCGAGTTTCTGAAGCCCTGGGAAATGAACTGTGTGGAGAAACACATGCAGCGTGAATTGCAGAAGCATTACAAGGACCGCTATGCCATCATTGGCCGGTGTGCGCACCTGACAGCACCCAAACCGGTGCATCTGGAGCAGGGCCGGGCACAGTGCCAGGCACGGCATCTGTGCTATCGCGGGTGTCCGTATGGCGGCTATTTCAGCAGTAATTCCAGTACGTTGCCGTGGGCAGCGAAGACGAAAAACCTCACATTACGGCCGTTTTCCGTTGTGCATTCCATCATTTACGACGATGCCAAAGGCAAGGCAACCGGTGTACGGGTGATTGACGCTAATACCAAAGCAGTTACCGAATACTTCGCCCGTGTCATTTTTGTAAACGCGGCCTGCCTGAACACCAATCTTATTCTATTGAATTCGACCTCCCGCCGCTTCCCCGACGGATTCGGCAACGACAGCGGGGTGTTAGGCCGGTACATTGGTTTTCACAACTACCGCGGCAATGCCGTGGCGGATTTCGACGGCTACCCGGATGGGTATTTCTATGGTCGCCGGCCAACGTCGGTGTTCATGCCTAACTTCCGGAACATCCATAAGCAGGATGCTGATTTTATGGGTAGCTACATGTCGTATTATGGAGCGAGCCGGGCAGGCTGGGGGCAGGGGTATGGTAAAGAAGGGTTCGGGGCTGATTTTAAGGACAGTATCACCAGGCCGGGCGCGTGGAGTGTGTTCATGGGGATGCAGGGCGAAACCATCCCGAAAAAGACCAACCACGTCCGGCTGAGCAAAGAACTCGATCCGTTCGGGCTGCCGCAGCTGATCACGTCGATTGATTACGACGATAACGACATCCGGCAGATGAAGGATTTTATGACGCAGGCGGCCGAAATGCTCGAGAAAACAGGGTGCAAAAATATCCGTACCTACGACGATCACCGGAATCCGGGGCTGGATATTCACGAAATGGGTGGCGTCCGGATGGGTCGTGACCCGAAAACGTCATTGCTTAATAAGTGGAATCAGTTTCATACGGCGCCGAATGTTTTCGTGACCGACGGCGCGGGCATGGCGACCATGGGCAACCAGAATCCGTCGATCACGTTTATGGCGCTGGCTGCCCGTGCCGCTAACTACGCCGTGGCCGAAATGAAGCGGAAGAATTTGTAACGTAATAAAACAATGCACATTTATCACATCACGACTGCCGCCTGGTGGGAAACGTTTGCCGGCAAAACGCACTACCAAAGCCCGACTTTTGATCAGGAAACCTTTATCCATCTCAGTAAACCCGACCAGGTGGCCGGTGTGCTGGAACGCTACTATGCCGGTCAGACGGGTTTGCTGAAACTGCACATTGATCCGGATAAGCTGACCGCCCCGCTCATCTATGAACCCTCCACCAACCAGGAGCTGTTTCCGCATCTGTACGGCCCGCTGAACAAAGACGCTATCGACCGGATTGAGGCACTGTGAACGATTTTGGCGGATGAGCAGTTGTCTGAAAACGACAAAAAGCAGTACCCCTCATGTCAACAACCCATCATCCGGTAAAAGAAGCGCTCTATCAGCAGTGTCAGCAGTATGTCCGGCAGCGGATCGATACGGCCCGCTCGGCCATGGAAGCGGCTCAGGAATCGGCTAACGAAGAATCCAAAAGCAGTGCAGGCGACAAATACGAAACGGGGAGAGCGATGGCCCAGATCGAGCGTGACCGCCACGCGCAGCTGCTGGCCGAAGCCCTGAAACTGGAACAGGACCTGCATCAGCTTGACATTGATAAGCCATCGGCGGTGGTGCGGGCGGGTAGCCTGGTCACTACCAATCGCGGCCGCTTTTTCATTGCCATCAGCGTTGGTAAACTGGTGATAAATGGTGTGGATTATTTTGTCGTGTCGCCGGCATCACCAATCGGAGCGTTGCTGGTCGGCCATAGTGCGGGCGATAGCGTAACGTTTAACAAAATGGTTTACCAGCTTCAGGAAGTGGCGTAACGCCCTGTTGTCCCCCGAATCAGAGGCGGGCTTACTTCTGCGCCGTCTGGTCATCCTCCTTTAGATCAGCCAGCTTGCTGCACGTAACCGTCAGGTTCATGGCCGTGGTCATCCCGGTAAATTTCTTCCATTTGTCCTGGCTGCCGTATTTGTAGTAATGCGTGGCGAAGGCCGGTATCTGAATCGGAATGCCTAAAAATGTACCTTTTTCGCTATTGTCGATCCACTGAATGGCGACAATGACGTTTTCCTGCGCGACAATGTTGTAGGGCGTCAAATCGACTTCAACCCACTTTTTGCCTTTTCCGGTCACCGGCACATAAATGTTCTGATCGATGAGCGGGCGGAGATCACCGGCGTCATACACATTCACACGGAAGGTGACCGACTCAAAATTCGACATGATGTAGAACCGGTACTTTTCTAACCGGCAAGCACCTTTGGGTGTATTAAACACGCGGCCTATTTCGGCCCCCAGGTTCTGGCGGGGCTTCTGGCTGATCGCAAAGTTGGTGTGTTTGCTGGTCTCGACTTTTTCACTGCCTATGGTTTTTACTTTCGTGTCACGGCTCGAAATCCGGACTTCATTCAGAAGTTGTGCCTGTTCGTCCATGATCAGCGGCTGGTTCAGCGTCAGGCGCTGGTACAGGTCCGCAACCGTCAGGCTGATCGACCGGTAGCCGAGGATACTGAACCGGACCGAATCCTGCGGGTTTACCTTATCGTTCAGGTAAAGCGTAAATGCGCCCTTGTCATCGGCCACGGTTCCGACCGGCGTGTTGATAATGCCGATGCTGACGTAGGCAAGCGGCTGCTGGCTGCGGTCGGTCAGACGACCCGATACACTACGGATTGGTGTGGTCTGACCAACGGCGAAAAAAGTGGAAAAAATATACGCGAAAAAGGCGATGAGGGAGAATTTCAGGAGGCTCATGGCGATACGGGTTTAGCGTTTTTTTGGCCGGTTTTGTCTGTCACCGACCATGCAAACGTACACCGGAGCGGGAGCACTGTGCAAGCCGCTTGGGCTGAGATACGGGCTTTAGCGGCTCAAATACGGGCAATTACGGCGGTTTACACCCTGAAATGCCCGCAAACTTGCCTGAAATACGGGTAGCTTTTACCTTTGAAGTATGACCGGACATCCATCCCTTCACCTGACCTTTCGCATCAAACGGCAATGGCGTGCTTTTTTGCTCACTACCCTGGTGGGTATTGTGCTGTATCAGGTCATGACGTTGCAGCGGGGAGACGGGGGCGAGTTCGGCCCGCTGACTCGGGGCAATGTGCTGCATTACCTGAAAATGCTTTTCGGCTATTATTATCTCTTTGAGCTGATTTCGGTATTCATCTTTGTGCGGCTGGCCATTTTGTTTGTACGCCTGACCCAGCCGGGGCCGCTGGTACTTTCCGGTCCGTCGGTTATCTGGTATGAGCTGAAGTTCCTGCTTTTTATCTGCCTCTCCATTCCGGTCTTCGGGCCGGTTACCAATACGCTGCGCTATCTGGCCATTTTTTATCCGGATTATGCCTGGAACGCCTGGTTTCCGGAGTATGTATTTACCGGCCGGATGTTCGTCAATTACTTTCTGCCGTTTCTGGTTTTCGGCTATGGCTTTCTGAATCTGAACCTGTTTCTGGATTATAACGACTGGCAAAAACAACGGTTTGCTCAGCCGCACACACCGGAGCGTGGTGCCTTACCGATACCGGAACAAAAACCTGAAACCATTTATCTGACCCAGCTGGAAGCGTCTGACGAAGAAGGGGAAACGTTGCTGGCTGTGGGGGATGTGCTGTATGTCGAGGTTGAGCAAAAGGCGTATTACGCCTACACATCCGGAAGGACATATGCCATCCGGAAAACGCTGACTGAGCTCGAAGCCGGACTGAACCCGCAGCAGTTTTACCGCATCAACCGGTCAGTCATTGCCAACGTCCGGTTTGTGAAAAACTATTCGTACTGGGAAAACGATAAGTACATTGTCCGGATGACCGACAACAAAACCGAGTTCATCATGCAGCGTACCCGGCTGAAAGGGCTCAAGGAGCGGCTGGGTACTGCGTAAGCCGGCTTATTTTCTCTTTTTCCGGTGGCCGAACAGCCACGACATGAAGTCGGGTTCGGCGAAGGCGTTGTCCCAGCTGTTGTGCTGTACGTCAAGGTATTCGGAGTACTGCACATCGGCCCCGAGCGACTGTAATTTGGCCACCATCTCCCGCGAATGCCGCGGAGCGACCACATTATCCTTATCGCCGTGGAAAACCCAGACCGGCACCCGTTTGGCGAACTTTTCGCAGTAGGTGGTATCGCCCCCGCCGCAAACAGGCGCAGCGGCCGCAAACACTTTCGGGTAGCGGGCAATCAGCTCGAAGGTGCCCATGCCGCCCATCGACAGGCCGGTAATGTAGAGCCGCGATTTATCAATCCGTTTATCGCGGGCCAGCTTCTTCACCAGCGAACGGACGGCCTTCAGCGGCCAGGTCATCGGGCGGTGATAGTCGAACTGTAGATCCAGCGGCGATTTGTTGCGGTCAATTTTTACCGACGACCAGTAACTGTCGGTCGGGCACTGCGGAAAAATAACGACCGCCGGAAAGTCAGTCCGGTTGCGCTCCTGCAAAAACAGCTTTCCGCCGTGCGTCAGTTGCTTTTCATTGTCACTGCCGCGCTCACCGGCCCCGTGCAGCACTACCACCAGCGGGTATTTCTGCTTTTGTTTTCCCGATGCTTCGGCGTAGCCCTTAGGATAGAGAATACGGTATGGGAGTTCATGACCACCCTTTGCCTTAAAAGCGGCTTTCTCATAGGCGTCAAACGACTGGGCATATCCGGAAAATGTCGTGAACCAGACCAGTAAGCAGAGGAGCAGGGCAGCAGGGGTTTTCATAAGCCGGTAAAACGTCAGTTGATTTTGTTACAATACTACAAGGATTTCAGCTTTGCCATTGCTTCCACCGGATAAAATGAGCGTGTACACTATTGCGCAGATTTTGCATATTAAGAGCAAAATTTGCTGTTTCTTTGTAGTGAAACCCATTCTTTTCCGTTAATCGCAGCTATCCGGCTGCACGATGTTTTACAACACATGACTAAATTTTTCTTTTCGCTGGCACTTCTGGTAGTGAGCCTCCAGGTAGTTGCACAGCAAAAAAACGACAAAAAAACCTCGGGTAATCCGATCTTCCCTGGTTGGTATGCTGATCCGGAAGGCGTCATTTTCGACAAAAAATACTGGGTTTATCCAACCTATTCGGCTCCGTATAACCAGCAGGTGTTTATGGATGCGTTCTCGTCGCCGGATCTGATCACGTGGACGAAACACAGCCGGATCGTTGATACAACCTCAATCAAGTGGGCGCGCCGGGCCATGTGGGCACCGGCTATCGTTCAGAAAGGTAAAAAATACTACCTGTTTTTTGCCGCCAATGATATTCAGAGCGACAAGGAGTCAGGTGGTATCGGCGTGGCAGTCGCCGACAATCCGGCCGGGCCGTTCAAGGATTTACTGGGCAAACCACTGATCGACAAATTCCACAACGGTGCGCAGCCGATTGACCAGTTTGTGTTTAAGGATAAAGACGGTCAGTATTACATGCTGTATGGTGGCTGGCGGCATTGCAACATTGTCCGGCTGAAAGATGATTTCACCGGTACCTTGCCGTTTCCTGACGGGACAACCTACCGCGAGATCACACCCAAAGGCTATGTAGAAGGACCGTTCATGTTCATGCGCAACAATAAGTATTACTTCATGTGGTCGGAAGGCGGCTGGACGGGCCCGAATTATTCGGTTGCCTATGCCGTTTCGGACTCGCCGTTCGGGCCGTTTGAACGGGTGGGTAAAATTCTGGAGCAGGATCCGGCAGTAGCCAGAGGTGCCGGTCACCATTCGGTAATTCAGGTGCCGGGCAAAGACGAATGGTACATCGTCTATCACCGCCGTCCCTTGTCGGAAACCGACGGCAACCACCGCGAAACCTGCATCGACCGCATGGAATTCGACGAAAAAGGAGGTATCAAACCGGTAAAAATTACGTTTGAAGGCGTTCCGCCGCGCAAACTGCCGTAATACGCATCAGCAACCCATATCATAAAAAACGGCCACGGCATACTGCCATGGCCGTTTTTTTATGGGAATGACCACCGGATCAGCGGCTCCGTCGCAGGTAGACATTATTGCTGATTGACTCCAGATGAACGTCCGCCCCGCCGCCATTCACGGTGCCTTTCAGTAAGTACCCGACGATCGGATGTTTGTCTTTTTTACCGGTAAACGCTATGTCAAGATCAGTGTACACCTCACCGGTAATGGTCTTCATGGCCAGATTGGCTCCCTGCTTTCCCGGCCAGCTGAAATCGACAAACCCGCTGATCGATTTGGCAAAGACCGGGGCGCCGCTTGACCCCTGAATGTCGATATTGCCGCTTATGGTTTCAATTTTGAGCTGTGCCTGCTTCGGCAGGTAAACCACGTAATCGATGTTGCTGCACACAAAGTAGGTCTGGCCGTTTGAGTTTGTACTCCAGCCGTGTTTACTGTCGGGGCAATCTTCCGCTTTGCCGTTTTTCAGCATGTCCTTGTCAAAGTCGGTTTTAAGGCCAACCTCGCCGGAGGTGGTAGTTGTACTGACCAGCAATGCGTCGTTCAGGCGGTTGCTGTTGATGTTGACCGAGATTTTGACCGATACCTGGTCGCTGTCCCAGTAACGGACGACAATGCTGTCGGCAAACCGCAGGTTCAGGTTGACCAGCTGCCCGTTTGAATAGGGCAGCTTTTTTTCGATGACCTTCTGCGCATACAGCGGGTTGATACCAACGAGCAAGAGGAGAATAAGGAAAAGGTGCGTTTTCATGGGGTTGAGCAGGAGGGGTTATTTCTGTTTCCGGACGTAGATGTTGCTGCTGATGGTCTTCAACTGTACTTCGACCCCGCCACCGTTGATGGTGCCGTTGATGTTATTGCCGCCGGCTACTTTCGGTAAGCCGTCTTTCCCGCTGTTTTTCATACCCAGATCGAAGTCTGTATACATTTCCCCGTTGATTGAGCGCAGTTTCAGGTTGCTTTTGGTGTTCGAGGGCAGCGTCACGTCAATTTCTCCGCTGATTGTCGACAGGGCCGACGGCTTTTCCTGATTCAGGGCCGAATAAACAACCCGGATTTCACCACTCGTACTGTTGGCTACTACCGGCCCCGTTACGTTATTGAGCTCAATGTCGCCGTTTTTCGTCTTGATTTCCAGATCACCGTCGAAGTTGTTGACAGTGATATTGCTGCCGCCCATCCAGCTCATTTGTTCGTACATCACCGCCGCCTTTTTAGGAATCCGGATGGTGATCGCCTGTGAACTCCGCGAGGCTT
The DNA here is from genome assembly GCF_057652235.1 of Arsenicibacter sp. R0_47. Lineage (NCBI taxonomy): Bacteria > Pseudomonadati > Bacteroidota > Cytophagia > Cytophagales > Spirosomataceae > Arsenicibacter > Arsenicibacter sp. R0_47. The sequence continues at coordinate 477,773 of NZ_JBYFCJ010000003.1, forward strand.
TCTCAATTTTCAGGTTCCCGTTCTCCTGCGTGACGGCCAGCCCCAGCCCCGTATTGTCGACGGCGGAGTTATACAGCGGTTTCAACCCTTTGGCGCGTTCCGGCGGTGCGTCGGTTTTCCCGCCGGCGATAATGATATCATCACCGGTATGGCCCTCGATTTTTACATTGCTGTTATCCATCTCAATCAGGACTTTCTGATCCTTACCCAGTTTCACTTTATAATCCTGGGCCACAAGAGTTCCTGTACACCACAGCAGTGCGGCGCTCATCAGCATTAGCTTTTTCATTAGTTTTTGTATTTGAGGTAATTGATTGTTTTTTAAGAAGCAGAATTCATGGTTTGACGGCTTAGCCGGCTGACGCCCTCTTCGGCTTTTTGCCGGACTACGTCAATCGTCTGTTTACTATGGGCCAGCTGTTGCATGGCGTTCATCGCCCGCTTTTCCTTAATGCCCACCAGTAACTCGATCAGGGTAATCTGAACGTTGGCATCCGTCTGCGATTTCAGCGACTGAATCAGGGCTTCCCGTACGCCCGGCTCGTTCTCGAAACTGACCAGTGCCTGACAGGCTGCCAGCCGGACATTAACATTGTCGTCAGCATTCATCGTGTTGATAAGCAGCTGGGTAATGTCTTCATTTACCTCCGGCAGCTCGGTACACTGATTGACGGCCAGAATCCGATCGCTGGCCGATGTATTGGCTTGCTGGGTTACCGCCAGCACATTTTTGATGCCAGTGGCCTGGCCATTGTCGGCTACTGTTCCGGCCGGCGAGCCGGTATATAACCGGCCTGCCGCGAAGCCCAGCAGGAGCAGGGCCAGACCGGCTGCAATCCGCATGCTCCAGCCACCCAGCCGGTGGATAACATCGGTTTTCGTCAGCTTTGCCGCAATCCGCGTGCTGGTGCCGAGGGACGGGTGTTCGGTCCGGGCATCGGAAGCGTAGCGGAAGATACCGGCGTCCGGCGCTTGCTGAGGCGTCTGCGGACCGGAAGCAAAGTACTGCTTCAGCCATTGTTCTTCCTCCAGCGTAGTTTCTCCTGCGTAGTATCGGGCCAGTAAGGCGTCAATATCCTGATGATTCATAGTTAAGAACTTTAGTATAGCTGTCGCGGACGGATTTACGGGCCCTCGACAAAGCCACACGAATATTATTAATCGACATGCCGGTCACTTGCTCAATCTCCTCAAACGAATACTCTTCCACGTCGCGCAAGTGCAGAATCAGCCGCTGCTGCTCCGGTAATTCCTGAATCAGCCGCCGGACTACGGCAACGGTGTCTGCCGATTCCGTAACCTGATGGGGCGTGCCGATGTGTGCCTGCACCATACTCAGGTCTGCATCGTCAGTCCGGCGGGCATATCCATGCGATTTCAGTTTGTCCAGACACAGATTGCGGGTCATCTGAACAGCCATGGCCTCTACACTGTGGTACTGGTCCAGCTGCTGCCGGTTTGTCCACAGTTTCAGTAAAACATCCTGCAGGGTATCCTCGGCTTCTTCGCGGTTCCGCAGAAAAAGCTTTGCCAGCCGGAAAAGCCGGCCCTGTACGGGAAGTATTTGTTGTTTAAAGGTTTGCAGGTCCATGTCTGTGTAAAAGACGAGCAGCACAGGCAAACATTACAGCTGCGATGAAAAAAAACAAAAAAAAATCAGCGAGGCTGTTACAATACAGGAAGTAGCCGTATTTACGTTAAACGTAAATCTAAGAAGGGAGTTTCATGCGTATATATCCGGTAATAGTTACAGTATTTTCTACTGACAGTGCAACCAACCGCCCGGATTAAGACTCTCTCTGGTAAACAAAACACAAATACCTTGAACCCATACATCTATCGACCGTACAACCATACCCATATGAAGCTCAACTACCCACAAAAACAATACTTTGCCGTTTATTTCCGGCAGGGTAATTATCATTATTTCCCGTGTCAGACCATAGATGAAGGCATGCGGTTGCTGAACGAACAAACCCATCAGGCCGGTGAGTTACCGATCGGCGTTTTTGATCCGGTTAATGATGCATTTGAATGGCATCCGGTTAAGCTGGTACAGATTAATCAGTTCAGCATGGAACACCACGACCGGCTGATTGACCATATTCTGATGCTCTGCAAACGGCTGACAACTCTGGCCTGAAGCGGCCTTTTTTCGGGCTGCATCCTGAGAAGAATCTATTGTACATATAGCCGATTCGCTGACCAATAAGAGGTAGTTTTTGTACTTTATCGTTATTGGTGAATCATTGTGTGCTATAAATGAGTTATTTAGGTGAAAGGTTTATTCAACTATAGATGGAGGGTAAGCCGATGTTCAACTAAATAATACCTATATGCAGACAATTCGGATTAACTGGAAAGGCCATTTACAGGCACTGCGGTCGATGTCTAATTGGCTATTTTCGACGCAGTCAGTGTACGCGTTTGTAAACAGAAATGAGCCGGCTTTTGAAGCGCTGGCCCGTTTAACGACGCCACATGGTGGACGGATTTTTTAACAGAAACGAATAGATTAATCTTTGGAAAGAGCCTCAGACGGGGCTCTTTTTCTTTTTTTCGGCCGTTCAGTCAAAAAAAATCAAACATTAAAATCCGGTTAAAGCTTATTCCCGTAAGAAGTGCTATTACCCAATTCAAAAATTCCTTTTAACTATTTCAGATGATGTTTACAGCGAAAACAATTCAGCGCTTTGCCACACTTACGGTGCTGGCGGGTATGTTGCTGGGCGTAAACGCCTGCCGGGATGCCTCCTTCCAACCTGACGCACAGACAAACGGCGCTGCCAGAACACCTGGCAATACCGTTGCCTACGTGTTGACAGATGGTAATCAGCTCCTCCAGGTCAGTACTGATAATCCGGGCTCACCGGCTGCTACCATCAGCGTAACTGGGCTGATGATGGACGAACGCCTGACGGCGATTGACTTCCGGCCGGCTACCGGTCAGCTTTACGGGGTGACCAACCAGAGCCGGATTTACATGATTAACCACATGAACGGGATGGCCCGTGCGCTGAACAGCACGCCATTTACACCGGCCATGACCGGCGACGTGACGGCGTTCGACTTTAACCCGACGGTAGACCGCATCCGGCTGGTGACCAATCAAGGTCAGGATCTGCGGCTGAACCCGGAAACTGGTCTGGTGGTGGCTGTCGATGGCAACATCAATGGCGTACCGGGCGCAGCGATCAATGGCGTAGCCTATACGAATAACTTCTCAGGCGCTACCACGACAACCCTGTATGATATTGATCCGGTAACCGATAAGCTTTACAAGCAGGATCCGCCGAACAACGGTACGCTGAGCGAAGTGGGTCCGCTGGGTGTGAATATCATCGGTGCGGGCGGGTTTGATATCTCGCCAGGCGGGGTGGCACTGGCTGCGCTTGGCTCGACCGGCGGCAGTCCGGTGTTGTATGAAATCAACCTGTCAACCGGTCAGGCAGAGGCTATCGGCAACCTGCCGAACAGGAGCATCATCGGCCTGGCTATCCCGACTGATCCGGTGGCATATGCTGTTGACGGCTTCAACCGGCTGATGATCTTCAACCCGCTGAATCCGGGTACACCGATTGTAAAAGCCCTTACCGGCCTGCAATCAGGTGAAATGATCGTCGGTATCGACTTCCGGCCAGCTAACTCGCAGCTGTATGCCTTGAGTAGCGGCAGCCGGATTTATACGATCAATGTCTCGAACGGAGCGGCTACGGCTGTTGGTTCGCCATTCTCGCCGGCTCTGTCGGGTATTGATGTCGGCTTTGACTTTAACCCGACCGTAGACCGGATCCGGGTGGTAACGAGCACGGGTCAGAACCTGCGGCTTAATCCGGATAATGGAACGGTAGCAGCTGTGGACGGTTCACTGAATCCGGGTATGCCAACGGTAACCGGCGCGGCATATACCAACAACTTTGCGGGAGCAACCACGACAGTTTTATATGATATTGACGCAAATACCGACCGTCTGGTGCGTCAGGATCCGCCGAATGCCGGTGGGCTGGTCGACGTAGGAGCCTTAGGCTGGAATGTTGAAGGGGCGAACGGATTTGATATTACGGGAACAACAGGAACAGCCTATGCGCTGCTGCGTATGGGTACTGTGACGAAAGTGTGCCGGATTAATCTGGCAACAGGCGCGGCTACCCCAATTGCTGATTTCCCTGCGCCGGTTCAGGCCATGGCAGTCGGCTTAGGATTTTAAAGTCGAGTTGGGTTTACGCGTGTTTAGATGCGTTAGAAAGCAAAACGGCCGCCGGAACTTCCAGCGGCCGTTTTTTATGGGTATGCCGTTTGGTTAGCGGCTCAGATACAAATTGCGCTCTGCATAAACTTTCTGGAAGAATTCATCTTCCAGATCGTCGATAAAGTAAATGCCTTCACCGGTCGATTTCATTTCAGGGCCAAGCTCCTTGTTCACGTTCGGGAATTTGTTGAACGAGAACACCGGAATCTTGATGGCATAGCCTTGTTTCACCGGGTTGAAATTGAAATCCTTCACCTTCTTATCGCCCAGCATCACTTTCGTGGCGTAGTTAACATAAGGCTCCTGGTAGGCTTTACAGATGAACGGCACCGTCCGGCTGGCGCGCGGGTTGGCTTCGATCACGTAAACCACTTCATCCTTGATGGCGAACTGAATATTAATCAGACCAACGGTTTTCAGTGCGATGGCGATTTTTTTCGTGTACTCTTCAATCTGGCGGATTACGTTTTCGCTCAGATCGAAGGTTGGCAGCAGGGCATAGGAGTCGCCCGAGTGGATACCGGCCGGCTCAATGTGTTCCATGATACCGATGATGTACGCGTCTTCACCGTCGCAGATGGCGTCGGCCTCGGCTTCAATGGCATTTTCGAGGAAATGGTCAAGCAGGATGTTATTATCCGGAATGTCGCTCAGGATTTTCATCACGTGCTGCTCCAGTTCCTGTTCGTTGATCACGATCTTCATGCTCTGGCCACCCAGTACGTAGCTCGGGCGTACCAGCAGCGGGAAGCCAAGTTCCTTCGCCAGGTCAATGGCGCCTTCTGATTCACGGACCGTACCGAACTTAGGATACGGAATCTCCAGCTTACGGAGCATCTCCGAGAAATGACCGCGGTCTTCGGCCAGATCAAGGGCTTCCCAGCTGGTACCGATGATCTTGATGCCGTAGCGGGTCAGCTTCTCGGCCATTTTCAGGGCCGTCTGCCCACCCAGCTGTACGATCACACCTTCCGGTTTCTCGTGCATGATGATGGCGTGTACGTGCTCCCAGAATACCGGTTCGAAGTACAGCTTATCAGCAATGTCAGGATCAGTTGATACCGTCTCCGGATTACAGTTGATCATGATCGTTTCGTAGCCGGCTTCCTTAGCCGCCAGAACGCCGTGAACGCATGAGTAGTCAAACTCAATACCCTGACCGATCCGGTTCGGACCGGAACCCAGCACAACCACTTTCTTGCGGTCGCTGGCTACCGATTCGTTACCCGGCAGCGACGAAACCGGCTCCGGACGATCGGTGGTGATCGGTACCTGGTTGTTGAATGTGGAGTAGTAATACGGTGTTTTCGCCTCAAATTCGGCCGCGCAGGTATCTACACATTTGAATACGCGGCGAATATTATGCTGCTGGCGGTATTCGTATATCTTACTTTCCCGTACCTGTAGCAGGTGTGCCAGCTGGCGGTCGGCATAGCCTTTCTGCTTGGCGGTGCGGAGCAGCTCCGGCGGCAGATCGTCCAGATCGTATTTCTCAATTTCGCGCTCCAGCTCGATCAGCTCTTCAATCTGCCGCAGGAACCACTGGTCAATTTTGGTCAGTTTCTGGATGGTCCGGAACGACATACCGGCCTTGAAGGCGTCATAGATATGGAACAGACGGTTCCAGCTCGGATTGGCCAGGCTCTTTTTCAGGGCTTCCTGGTCCGCCAGCTCGCGGCCGTCGGCACCCAGACCATTGCGGCGGATTTCCAGCGACTGGCAGGCTTTCTGCAACGCTTCCTGGAAGTTCCGGCCGATACCCATGGCTTCACCCACGGATTTCATCTGTAAACCCAGTGACCGGTCGGCGCCCGGGAATTTATCAAAGTTCCAGCGCGGAACCTTTACAATTACGTAGTCAATGGCTGGCTCGAAGAACGCCGATGTTGTGCCCGTAATCGGGTTAATCAGCTCGTCGAGGTTGTAGCCGATCGCCATTTTCGCGGCGATTTTTGCAATCGGATATCCGGTTGCTTTTGACGCCAGGGCCGATGAGCGGCTCACGCGCGGGTTGATTTCAATGGCAATGATGTCGTCGGTTTCCGGATTTACCGAGAACTGAACGTTACAGCCACCGGCAAACTTGCCGATACCGTCCATCATCATGATGGCCAGGTCACGCATTTTCTGGTAGAGCGTATCCGGCAGCGTCATGGCAGGCGCCACGGTGATACTGTCTCCCGTGTGAATACCCATCGGATCGAAGTTTTCGATCGAACAGATAATGATGAAGTTACCGTTACCGTCGCGCAGCAGCTCAAGCTCGTATTCTTTCCAGCCCATTACGCTTTGCTCAACGAGCACTTCGTGAACCGGAGAGGCGTGCAGACCAGCCGTCAGCGCTTTGTCGAAGTCTTCAGGGTGCTGAACAAAGCCACCGCCGGTACCACCCAGTGTAAATGACGGGCGGATAACAAGCGGGAAGCCGATTTCCTGCGCAATTTCCTTACCTTCGAGGAACGAGCGGGCCGTGCGGCCTTTACAAACGCCTACGCCCAGTTCGAGCATTTTTAACCGGAATTTCTCCCGGTCTTCGGTCGTTTCAATCGCTTTGATATCTACCCCGATGATCTGGACATTGTATTTTTGCCAGATACCGGCCTTGTCACAATCGATCGCCAGGTTCAACGCAGTCTGGCCGCCCATAGTAGGCAACACGGCATCGATGGGGCGACCCATTTCCTGATGCTTCTTCAGAATCTCAACAATGGATTTCTTTTCGAGCGGTTTGAGGTAGACATGATCCGCGTTAATCGGATCGGTCATGATCGTGGCCGGATTAGAGTTAATCAACGACACCTCGATACCCTCTTCACGTAGCGAACGGGCTGCCTGCGAACCAGAGTAGTCAAATTCACATGCCTGACCGATAATGATGGGACCAGAACCGATAATCAGGACCGAGCGGAGATTGGGATTTTTGGGCATTTTTCAGCGAGACCTTGAAAAACGAATAATGAACGTTTGAAAAAAGTACAATAATGTACTTTGATTGTCAGCTACCTGGATCAGGTAAGGCTAAAAATCCCGCAAAATTAGTGGATGCAGCCGGAAATAGGAAGCCGGAGCCGGTAAAAACTTACAAACTTGTTGCAGAATCGGATTTCGGCCGTCTGCAACAATAAAAAATACTATTTCTTATTTTTAATGTGGAAACCTGCCTGATATGCAACAACGACTATCCACTCAACTGGTTTTGCTGGTAGCGGCTTGCTGGTTCTGTTTCAGCTGCGGCAGCGATGTACGCCCGAAGCTGCGGCGCTACGAAGAAAACCCCGACGATATTCAGAAAAATCCGCTGCCCGAACCAAAACGGCTCTTTCTGGACAATGGCAAGGTGCGGCTGGGCATCGACCTCAATGCGGGTGGTGCCATTACGTACCTGGCTGAGGGAACATCAGGGGTAAATATGGTAAATAATGCGGATTTGGGCCGGCAACTGCAAACCAGCCTGTATTCGGGGCCAATCCCGTACAGTGTGAATGGCAAAGACCCGGTGACCAAATGGATCGGCCTTGGCTGGAATCCCGTGCAGACCGGCGACGTGCACAATAACCCGGCGCAGGTAATCAGCCACCAGCAGACCGGCAACACGCAACTCTACGTTAAAACCATCCCGAATATCTGGCCGCTGCTGGCCGAACCCGCCGACTGTGTCATGGAGCACTGGATCGAACTCCGCGACAATACGGTGCATGTCCGCAGCCGTACCACCATCAACCGTACGGATACAACCCAGTACGAAGCCCGTACGCAGGAGGCACCCTGTGTGTACCTGAACGGACCGTATACCCGGATTATCACCTACACCGGACTGAAACCCTTTACGAACGACGCTGTGAATGAGTTTAAACCCGATCATGGCATTACCGACCGGTATGCAACCGAAAACTGGACGGCGCTGCTCAATGCGTCGGGGCGGGGGGTGGGCCTATACCGTGCCAATGAGTTTCGCTTTATAACGGCGTACTTCGGCGCTCCCGGCGTGGGAACCGAATATGACGAATCGAGCAGCTACATGGCGGCGGTGCCGTTTGAAGTGCTTGACCACAACCGTGTCTATGAATTTGAGTATGACCTGATCGTCGGGAGTCTGGACGATATCCGGCAGTTTGCGTACCGACAAACGCGCCCGGCAACGATACCCGACTTCCGGTTCTCCGGTACCCGCGCCCGTTGGTTTTACTATAACACCCGTGACACCGGCTGGCCAACCGGCAATGAGCTGACTGTGCGCTGGGCCCGCACCGATACGACCAAGGCAAGTTTTCAGCTCAAAAGTCCGGCTGTTTACTGGAACGCCACGGATGTGCCGGTGCTGGAAATCGAAGCGGCGTTCTCGACACCGGCAACCGCTGCCCGGTTCATCTGGCGGCAGCCCGGCGACATAGATTTTCTGTCCCTGCCTACACGCACGTTCGATTTCCCGATTACCGGCGACGGGATTTACCGGACCTACCGGATCAGTCTGGCCGGTAAAGCAGGCTGGCAGGATATTATCAGCCAGATCGGGCTGGAGCCAACGCCCGGGCAGCCGGCGCGATCCAATGCTACTGTAAAAATCAGGCGGATCGGACTGGGACGCTGACGGAAAGGCCGCTCACGAAGGTCTGTGCTGCGGCGGTCGCCGAACCCGTTTTTCATTGTATCTTTACCGGTACAATGGGTAAACGGTTTATGAAACAATGGGTATCGCTGCCGGGGATGGCAGTGTGTGTGATGGTGATAGGGTATCTGACAGGATGCAGCGATGAAGTCAGGCCCACAAACCGCCCTAAACCGGTGACGCCGGTTTCCAGTACGACACAGGTTGCCAAGGGCGGAGATGGTACCGGAACCGGTACGACAGACCCGACAACGCCTCCGGGACAGACCACAACAACTACGCCCGGTCAGCCGCCCGTACCACCACCCCCGCCACCGCCGCCGACCCATATTTTTCTGTGGAACGGCAAAATCCGGCTTGGCATCAACCTGAATGCGGGCGGCGGCATTACCTACCTGTCGGATGGCTGGAACGGCGAAAACATGGTGAACAACTTCGACCTCGGCCGTCAGTTACAGACCAGTATTTACTCGGGGCCGATTCCGTTTACGCCCAATGGCAAGCAACCGGTCGCTAAATGGTGGGCCCTGGGCTGGAACCCCGTGCAAACCGGCGATGTCTACAATAACCCCTCACTCGTTGTTACGTCGCAGCAGATTGACAGCACCCGGCTGTATGTAAAAACGGTTCCCTACATCTGGCCATTGCTGAAAGAGCCTGCCGAATGTATTATGGAACACTGGATTGAGCTGAAAGGCAATAACGTCCATGTCCGCAGCCGCACAACGATCAACCGGCGCGATACAACCCAATACGAAGCCAGGGCGCAGGAATTGCCCTGTGTCTATCTTAACGGACCCTATTACCGGATTGTGAGTTATACGGGTATGCAGCCGTTTACCAACGATGCCGTTACCGAATTTACGGGTGAGAGTGATCTGACACCCCGCTATGCCACCGAAAACTGGACAGCCCTGCTCAACAAGGAAGGTAAGGGCGTCGGGCTGTATACACCGGATCAGTTTCGGTTCGTGACCGGTATGTTCGGGCGGATGGGAACCGGTAATGAATATGATGTGCAAAGCAGTTATATGACCTCAGCGCCGATTATTGTCATGGGCTATAACGAAGTCTTCGACTATGAGTTTGATCTGGTGGTGGGTACATTACCCGACATCCGGCTGTTTGCCCAGATGCAGCCCAGAGCTTCCATTGCACCCAATTACCGGTTTACGCGCAACCGGCTCGGCTGGCATTACTACAATACCGTTGATCAGGGCCAGCCGGACAATGAGCTGGTAATTCAATGGGGCCGCCGTGACTCTACCAAAGTGAATTTTCAGGTAAAAAGCCCGATGGTGTTCTGGCGGGCCGGAAATGTGCCGAAAGTGTATGTGCAGGCGGCCTTTAAAACGCCGGCTAATACGGCGCGGTTCAGCTGGCGGAAGCCGGAAGACGGCGATTTTCTGGTACAGCCCGAACGCTACGTTGATTTCCCGATCACCGGCGACGGCGAAATGCGGGTCTACGAAATTGATTTAGGCAGCCGTGCGGGCTGGAGCGGGGTTGTTTCGCAGGTTGCGCTGGAAGCATCGCCGCGTTCGTTCAGTTCCGCTGAACGCAGGGAAGTGCTGAAGCTCCGGAGCGTTACGGCAGCAAGGCCTTAAAACCTCCCCGGAACAATACCTTTACGAAGGCAGTAAGGCGGGTAGCCACAGGTCAACGCGGGTGCCTGGCAAACAGTCGGTGGTTTCGACGCGGATCGCTTGCCGGTACAGTTTCTGATAAATAGCTACCCGTCCCGCCGTAACACGCATCCCCATCGACCGGAATGCTTCGGGGCGTTGGGCATTTAGCCGCGCGGAGGCTTCCCGCCCGATACCGTTATCCTGAATACAGATATGCATCTCTGCACCGGCAAGCCGGAGGGTAACGGTCAGTACGCCGGTTGTGGGGTCGGGCAGGTGGCGCAGGCCGTGCAGAATGGCATTTTCTACAAAGGGCTGTAACAGCAAAGGCGGAATCTGGTAAGGCCGCTCCTCCAGCTCCGGACTCACCTGAATCTGGTACCGGAAGAGGTTATCGAAGCGCTCGGCTTCCAGACCGATGTATAAATCAAGCAGCCGGATTTCCTGCGACAGGGCAACCAGCCGGCTTTCGGAGTTTTCGAGCGTAAGCCGGATCAGCTTCGAAAAGCGTTGCAGAAACCGTGATGCCTGCCGGTTACGGTCGGTCAGGATGTAAGCATCTATGGTGTTCATGCAGTTAAAAACGAAGTGCGGATTGATCTGGGCCCGCAACGCCCGCAGCTCGGTTTCGGTTTGCAGGCGTGCCAGTTCGGCCCTCGCCTGTTCGTCGCGCCAGATGCGGATGCGCAGCCAGGCAATCAGGGATACGGTAAGCAGCAGCAGTACCACCAGCAGCGCCCGGTACCAGCGTGTTTTGGTGAAGGCGGCCGTGACCTGTACCGGAATCCGGCGGGTGGCTAAAACCTGACCCGACTGGCCGAGGATATCAACCAGCAGCACGAAATCACCGGCGGGTAGGTTGGTGTAGCGGATCGTGGCCGGATTTCCCGTACGCTGCCGGTTTCTGTCGTAGCCGCTGAGAATATAGCGGAACGAATGACTGTTGGGGGCTACAGGGTCCGGTATCACCCAGTCGAGCGATAGATCTTCCTGACCCGGCTGCAAGGCAATGCCGTTGCCGGTATGGGCCGCTGCTAGCTGGCCGGCATCGGTCCGGTTAGCAATCGTAACATTCGTGAGTTGCAGGTTTACAGGCGGTTCCGTGCTTCTGCTGCCCGGATCGTATACAAACAAACCGGCCGGACTGCCGAAATACCACTGCTTACCGGCCGCCTGCATGGCTGCTGCGGGAATGTAGTTGCCGGGCCGGATACCATCTGCCCCGGTAAAATGCCGCGATAACTGCCCTTGTCTGTTACCTTGATAAAGTCCGTTTGTTGATAAATACCAGGTATGTCCCTGATCAGGCAGCAGGCCGTTCAGCGGGTGGGGGGTGCGGTAAAGTTTTCCCTGTAATGTGCTTTTGTGGAACCGGAAAATCCCCTGCCCGCAGGCCATATTAAGCGAATCGGTCTGGCCGGGAACGGCCGTAATCTGCTGCCCGAGAAGGTCCGTCCGCTGCTTTGCGGTCCGTTTCCAGTTGCCCCGGGCTGTGCGCCTGAAGGTATAGATCAGATTCCCGTATTCACTCAGGACAACTATCGTCCGGCCATCAGGGTCGGCGTAGGCAGCTGTGTTTACAACCGCGGCGCCGGGTATATCGGCAAAGTCAACCGGTTGCCAGGTGAGCGGAGCATCCGGATGCAGGGTCAGCGTAAAGGCACCGTAATACGTATTAATCCACCATGTATCCGTACCGGCCGGAACAATGGCAAATACCTGGTCGGCCGGGAAGTTGCCGGGAAAGGGTAGCGGCTTGGGCTGTCCCGTCAGGGTATTGACCAGAAATAAGCCGTGGCTGGTACCGGCTAGCGTTAACGGTTTGCCGGTGACCGGTTGCAGGCAGGTGATGCCTGTAAGACGGTTCAGCAAGGTTGCCGGTGCGGCAGTTGTGGCTGACTTTACCAATCCGTAGGGTGTTCCCAGCAGCAGCGCTTCGGGCCCTGCCTGACAAAGAGCACTAACGGTTTCGTCGGGCAGGTGCAGGCTGCCTGCCTGTTGCGGCCCATATACCTGCCGGAAGGGGGTCGGTTGCAGCGAACCGTAACTTACGCCGCGCCCGTTATTCAGTGAGCAGATAATAAGGCCTGTTGAGTCAACAAATGTCCGGTTTACGTTATCACCGGCAATGCTTTGCAGGTTGGCACGCTGTACGGTATAGGAGGCGTAAAAGCGCCTGGATGCGGTATTAAAAAGCACTAGCCCGCCGGTTGCGGAACTGACTGCCAGCTGCGCTTTACCGAATGCGGTCAGGTGGTTAATGGTACCCAACGGTTGCCGGAGCTTATCCGGCTGATAACGCCGGAATTGAGCGGTGGCGGTGTTCAGCCGGATAAGTCCTGCATCGCCGCCTGCCCAGACAATGCTGTCGTTTTCAGGAACGAGCCAGTAGGATACCGGAAATACCGGTTCCGGCAGGGTAGCCGACCCGGCATTAAAGAACAGTTCCGGCGGCAGTACGCGCCCGTTCTTCACCAGACGTTTGACAATCCCGCCCTGATCGGACCGGCTATACAGGGCTTGCAGGGGACGGAACGGTTGCTGTGGATAGGGGATAACGCGGTCGGTCAGTTCAGTACCGGGGCTACGGAATAAGACCCGTAAGGTCTGGATATTGATGGTAAAAACGCTCCATTTGGCCGGATAGAAAAACCAGAGTTGTTGCTGATTGTCGATGTAAAACGGCGCAATCCAGCCGGCGGCCAGGCCGGTAAGGGCCGGTGGTAGTTGAATAAGCGTAAACCGGTCACGGGTATAGGTGTACCGGAACAGGCCACCTCCTGTACCCACCCACAAATTCCCCGACTGGTCTTCATGAATCGCATTAATGGACTTTCCCGCCAGTTCGCTCAGGTATGTACGGGTGCGGCTGCCGTCGAACCGGACCAGACCGGCGTTGGTACCAATCCAGACAAAGCCCCGTGAGTCGCGGAAAACGAGTTCAGTGGTATTGCTGGGCAGGCCATTATCAACGGTAAGGTGCTGAAACCGGACGTCGGCCCGGGCAGACAACCCATAAAACAGCAGACAGGCGAGCAGAAAAACACGCATGATACAGAGGAATGAAATCGCGGGGACCTTAACTTCCCGTAAGTATAGCTATATTTCGGGGTACTCACTAACCGGCAGGATTTGTGGCAGTTTTTACCGCTATTTTGGTCGATGACGAGCGGCCAAGTCTTGATGCACTCGTTGCTAAACTGGGCTTTGTTGCGCCCGATATTGATATTCTGGGCAGTTATTGCGTGGCACAGGAGGCACTGAGCGCTGCCGAACGCCTGCAGCCGGACCTGATTTTTCTGGATATTGAGATGCCGGGTATGGATGGCTTTACCTTTCAGGAACGGGTTCGTTCGTGCGGCGCCGAAATTATGTTCACGACGGCCTACCAGCACTATGCCATTCCGGCCTTACGGGCCTATGCGTTTGATTTCCTGCTGAAACCGGTCGATGAAGACGAGCTGGCCGGCGCCCTGGAACGCTTTCGCCATAAGAAACGCGAACAGCGTCAGCAGGTGGCTGAACAAAAGCAGAACCAGTCTGTTGCCGTATTGCAGAAAATCGCTGTGCCGTCGGCGCGGGGAATGATGTTTGTGCCGCTGGCTGATGTCGTTTATCTGGAAGCGCATAAAAACTACACGATCTTTCACCTTACCGGGAAGCGGCAGCTGGTGGCTACCCGCACGCTGAAGGAATATGAGCTGCTGCTCGAAACCCAGGGCTTTTTCCGGATTCATCATGCGGCGGTGATCAACCTGCAACACCTCACAGAGTATATCCGCGGCGAAGGCGGCAGTGTCATTCTTTCGGACGGCAGCGAGGTTGAAGTGGCCCGCCGCCGCAAGCAGGAGTTTTTAGCGCGTTTAGGTTAAACGAGAAATTACGGCTGTTTTATTTGGTCATTCGGCCGGATTTCCGTCATTTTGTAGTAGTTTACTCAATCTAAGCAAAACTCAATTCGACCCCGAATGGCTGTTCCTACCCTTACCCCTAAAACCAAAACGACTGCCCAGCACTTAATCAGCCTGCCGGTGATCGTGGCGGCGCTGGGCTACTTCGTTGATATTTACGATTTATTACTTTTTGGTATTGTTCGTGTGCCCAGCCTACAGGACTTAGGGCTTAGCGGCGATCAGATTTCAGAAGTAGGCACCCGGATTCTGAACTGGCAGATGGGTGGACTGCTCATCGGCGGTATCATCTGGGGGGTACTGGGCGATAAAAAAGGCCGGTTGTCGGTGCTTTTCGGCAGTATCATCACTTACTCGCTGGCCAACATCGCCTGCGGGTTTATCGCCGACGTGACGTTCATGGACCCGACCGATTACTATGCCTACATGCGGTTTGTTGCCGGGATCGGTCTGGCCGGAGAGCTGGGCGCTGGTATTACGCTGGTTTCCGAAGTATTGCCGAAAGAGCTTCGGGCTATTGGTACCTCGCTGGTGGCCGGTGTGGGGCTGTTCGGCGCGGTCGTAGCCTACTTTACCGTTGAGCTGTTCGACTGGAAAATGGCGTTTTTCGTGGGCGGTCTGATGGGTATTGGCCTGTTACTGCTACGGGTAGGCGTTATCGAGTCGGGGATGTTCAAAAATGTGACCGAGCAACAGCACGTTGAGCGGGGGAATTTCCTGGCATTTTTTACAAGTACTGACCGGATGTCACGCTACCTGAAATGCATCGGTATCGGTTTGCCGACCTGGTTTGTAATCGGGATTCTGGCCACGTTCAGTAATGAATTCGGCAAAGCATTCGGTATCAGCGAGCCGATAAAACCTGGTCTGACGATCATGTGGACGTACGTCGGGCTGGCCTTTGGCGATTTGTCGAGCGGGGTAATCAGCCATGCGCTGCACTCGCGTAAGAAGGCCGTCTCACTGCTGATGGGGCTGACGCTGGTCGTTAGTTTGTTCTATCTCTATGGCGGGCTGAAAAGTGCGGCTACGCTTTACGGAACAGCCCTGGTGCTGGGCTTCGGCATCGGCTACTGGGCGATGTTCGTGACCATCGGCGCCGAGCAGTTCGGTACTAACCTGCGGGCTACGGCGGCAACAACCGTTCCGAACATGGTGCGCGGGCTGGTGATTCCGATGACGCTGACCTATCAGGCGTTCAAACCGTCGATGGATATTATTAATGCCGGTGCGCTGGTTGGCCTGATCGCCTTTGTCGTAGGCTTTTATTCCATTCTGACCATTCCGGAAACGCACGGCAAGGACCTGAATTACCTGGAAGAATAACAGTAGGATGCTTATATAACAAAGGCGGCTACCTGGCATCAGGTAGCCGCCTTTGTTATGCACCTGTATTACGCCAGTACCTCGTTTACCGTAGCCCGGACGCCTTTGTTCAGCATACTGAACAGATAGCCCGATACGGCATCAACCCAGCCAGGCAGCGCCGACAAGTCTGCTTTCCAGAACTCTTTATCCGAACAAACCTTTTCAACAAATGCCCGTACAGACGCTTCATCGCCCGTCTGAACAGTTGGCCAGATGCCGTAGTAGTAGGCCGCACGGTCATCTTTAACCGGATAATTCAGCAGCCCGGCCGCTACATCAACTTCGCCGTAGAAAGTGCCTTTGTCTTCGTGCGTTACCTTCATAAAACGCAGATAAGCAGCGAAACCAAGGGCGAAGCGGTCAGGTACTTTGTTGAAAAGTTCATAGTAACGCTGTAACGTAGTTACGTTCCGCGCCTGCATTTTGGCCGACTCCTGCACGGTAATGTTCAGCAGGAGGTGTTCAATACTCGGGTTACGGAAGCGGTCCAGTACTTCGTCGGCAAACTCTTTCACCAGCGCTACATCGTCGGCCGGAACCGTCGGTACGATTTCCTGCTGCATCACCTCTTCGATAAACCGGCTTGTCAACGGATCATCCATCATGTCGAGGACAATTTCGTGGCCGAGGAGGTAAGCCAGTGGTACGCTGATGGTATGGCTGCCGTTCAGCACGCGGAGTTTGCGCTCACGGTAGAACGTAATGTCTTCGTCGATAACAATGGTATTCGGGTTGGCACCGGCAAATGACAGGATTTCTTTCACACGGTCGTCGCCTTCGATGGCCCAGAGGTGATAGGGTTCCGTCATGGTCAGCAGATCATCTTCGTAGCCAAGTTCTTCTTCAATCTGCTTTTTAATGCCTGCTTCCGGTTTGCCGGGTACAATGCGGTCGACCAGCGAGTTGCAGAACCGGACGTGGAATTTAAGCCACTTGGTAAAGAGCTTGCCCAATTCGTTGTGAGCCGCTAACCGCTCGACCAGATCCCGCAGTTTCAATCCGTTATCGACCACCAGCTCGGTCGGGATAACGACCAGCCCGCGGTTGCGTGAGCCGCCGACATCCTTAAACCGCTCATACAGGAACGCTGTCAGCTTACCGGCAAATGATTGAGGAGGATTCTGGAAAATACTCTCCTCTACATATTGTAAGCCAACTTCAGTGGTATTCGACACGATGACGCGCAGACTCGGGCTTTTGGCCAGATTCAGGATGTCGCGCCATTCGGTTTGCGCCGACAGCACACGGCTTACCGACGTTACCAGCGTATTCTCACTGATGCTTTGTCCCTGCCGTACACCACGCACTGCTACCGAATACAGATTATCCTGCCGGGCAAACTCATCGGTTGTACCGCCGGTTGATTTAACAATAACAACCGAACCATTGAAAAGACCCTGCTTATTAGCCTTATCAATTTGATAGTCAACAAGTCCGCGCAGGAGCACGCCCGTGCCGAATTGTAATACACGTTCCGGATTTGAGGAAACAGGGTGGGTTGTACGATTAAGTTTGGTCATAGTCAACATTCGAATTGAGGGCATAAAATTAGACAGCTATACCTGCTAACTCTTCTGCACTTACCGGCTCCAGCTTCGGCAATAAAAAGTGTATAATAATCAACGCTACTAAATAAGCACAACTTGCGATAATAAACATGGGCAAATAGCCAAAAGCTGTAATTATTCGCCCCGATTGCTGGGCCAGCAAAATGCCGCCCACCGCTCCCGACATGCCACCAATGCCCATCACGGAACCGACGACATTTTTCGGGAACAAATCCGAAGCAAACGTATACATATTGGCCGACCAGCCCTGATGAGCCGCGGTTGCCAGCGAAATCAGGGCAATGGCCATCGTAAGGCTATTTGTCTGTGCGACCGTGAAAATCGGCAGTACACAAAGCGCACAAAAAAGCATGGTCGTTTTGCGGGCACGGTTCGCCGACCAGCCCCGGTGCATAAACTGGGTGCTGAGCCAGCCGAAAAAGATACTGCCCGCATCAGACACCACGTAGATGATCAGGAATGGCAGGCCGAAGCTGCTCAGGTCAAGTTTCTGGTCGAGCGCATCGTTCGAGTTAAAAAAATCGGGTAGCCAGATCATGTAGAAATACCAGATCGGGTCGGCCAGAAACTTACCGATTACCAGTGCCCAGGTTTGTTTATAACTCAGCAGGTTAAGCCATGAAATTTTCTCGGGGGCCTGCGGGCTGTCGTCCCGTTGCCGGATGTATGCCAGCTCGGAAGGGGAGACGGCATTGCTGTATTCCGGGCGGGTATACGTCCGCCACCACAGGATGAGCAGAAAAAAGCCCAGCATACCGGTGACAAAAAACGAGCTGCGCCAGCCAAAGTGCAGAATCAGGTAAGGCACCAGCAGCGCCGTCAGGATAATACCAACGTTGGTACCGGCGTTGAACAGGCCGTTGGCAAAGGAACGCTCGTGCTTTGGAAACCAGATGGATACCGTTTTGATGGCCGACGGAAAGTTGGCTGCCTCACCGATGCCCAGCACGGTTCGGGCCAGGGCCAGTCCGGAAATAGACTGCACAAAGGTTGTCATAACGCCCGCAATGCTCCAGACCAGAATTCCCAGCGAAAAACCGCGCTTGGTGCCGATCCGGTCGATCAGGTAGCCGATGGTCAGCAGGCCCAGGGCATAGGTAAACTGGAACGCCGCCACTACATCGCCGTACTGAATCCGGAACCGGTCAATGGCCTCGGGCGTCAGCAGTTCGTCGGGGCCGAGGCCAAGCATTTCGCGCCGGAACAGCTCGTCGGTCATCGTGAACGACAGCACCTGCCGATCAATATAGTTGATCGTAGTAGCCAGGAATAAAACGGCAACAATTCGCCAGCGATAAGTGCCGGTGGGCGCGGTATTTTGCATGAAAAACAAAAGGCAATCTTTACCTCCAAAGCCGAAAGCTGTACTGTTTTACTGATCTACGAGCAGAAGAAGAGGGGCCCGGCAAGGGAACGGGTGTGGTTAAAAAGAGACAGAATATGGGGTAAATTACGCAGGATTGGCGTTTTTGTCAGACAGGATTACAGGATTAACAGGATTGTTTTCACTGATAAATCCTGTCAATCCCGTAATCCTGTCTGAATTTACAAGGTCATCACCTGCGATGTGTGGGCAGCTTCGTAGATGGAGCCGTTCAGGGTTTGAAGGAAAGCATCAAGCGGAATATCCTCCTGTTTCAGGAAGCCTTGTTGCGGTAACCGGCCATCGGATACCAGTTCCACCACGGCCGCTACCGACGCGGCTGTTGTCCAGGAAATAGCCCGCCAACGCCGTCCTTCGAGTGAGATCGGGTGGTAGGCATGGGCAAATTCTTCACGTTTCAGCTGCCCGTTTTTCCAGCCTTCGACAACGGCATACACGTAGACGACATCATCCTGAACCGGTGGTTTTGCTTCGGTCAGGATTTGCTCGGCCAGTTCCCGCTTGTTTTTCAGGATCAGTTCATACAGCAGAAAGCGCATCAGCTTCGCGTGGCCGGGATAGCGGATGGTCTTGTAGTTGAGCGTGTCGAGCTGCCCCTCATACGTTTCGCACATGGTTCCGAGGCCGCCTGAGGTCGAAAACGCTTCGAACTCCATGCCATGCATATTGATGACTTCCAGCCCGTCGAGAGCCGTCACCCACTTGCGGACACCGTTCTGGATCACCTCGCAGTCGTTCAGGTACTCGTTGATAACCCCCGCCGGCGACCACGTAAACGAATAGCCCAGGAGGCCGTTCGGGTTCTGCGGCAGTGCACCGACGCGCAGTTCGATGTCGCGCAGGCGGTCGAAGCGGTTCGCTAAGTCAGCCCCGACGATACCGATATAGCCGGGCGCCAGGCCGCATTGCGGCGCCATGACCGATGTGCCGGTTTTGGCCATGTCGCGGATGGCATTGGTGGTCGGAACGTCTTCGGTGAGGTCAAAATAGTGGACACCAAGTTTATGGGCGGTTTGCGCAATCGGCAGGTTCAGGGAATAGGGCAGACAGGAAACCACGGCATCGAACCCCTGAAGGACGTTTTCGAATGCGGTTGTATCGGAAATGTCGCCCTGCAGTGTCGGAAAAGGGAGATTCTCGTAGGCCGGCTGGTGTTTGTCGAAACCGGTTACCGAAAACTTGCGGCCGAGCAAAACACCGACCAGCGATCCCACCTTACCCAGTCCGACGACTAATACGTTCTGGATCATAAGCTTTACTAGTTTGCAATGAATTTGGTAAGCAATATACAGATTAGCTTATAATTTATCCGGGTTTTGTCCTTAAACCGAGCAAGGAGGCCGTATCTGACCGGTGGTGTAGGTATCAAAAAAAGCGAGATCGGTCAGATCTCGCTCCGGATAATAAACGGGCATACATGAGACGCATGTATGCGTCTCTACTGCTTGTAAACTTTGCCGTCTTTCATGACGAATTTCACCTGTTGCAGGGTTTTGATGTCTTGTAACGGGTTGCCGTCAACGGCGATAATGTCGGCAAGTTTGCCGGTTTCGATGGCTCCGATCTGGTCTTTCATGCCCAGTACTTCGGCGTTGACAACGGTTGCCGCCTTAATGCACTCAACCGGTGGCATACCGCCTTCGACCATGTACTCAAACTCCTTGGCGTTGTAGCCGTGCGGATAAACCCCGGCATCGGTACCAAAGGCGATTTTAACGCCTGCCTTGTAAGCCTTCGTAAATGTTGCCTGAATTTTCGGCCCAATGGCGAGGGCTTTTGGCGTCACCAGAGCCGGGTAGTAGCCCATGATGCGGGCTGAGTCGGCGGCGGTCCGGCCGGCGATGATGGTCGGCACGTAGTACGTTCCGTGTTTTTTGAACAATTCAATGGCCTCGTCGTCCATCAGCGTACCGTGTTCGATAGTGGTGACACCGGCGCGGATGGCCCGCTTCATGCCTTCTGCGCCGTGGGCGTGGGCAGCCACGCTCATGCCGTAATCTTTGGCGGTTTCAACAATCGCTTTTGCTTCTTCGTCGGTAAACTGCGGGCCCTGACCGTCTTTGGCATTGCTCAGTACGCCGCCGGTTGCCGTAATTTTAATCACATCGGCACCCTCCTTATAGCGCTGACGAACGGCTTTACGGGCTTCGTCCGGGCCGTTGATGACGCCGTCGACCGGTCCCGGGTCACCGGCCAGATCGCGGCGGAAGCCGTTGGTGGGGTCGGCGTGGCCACCGGTGGTGGCAATGGACTTGCCGCTGGTCATGATGCGCGGGCCTTCTGCCAGCCCACGGTTGATCGCATTCCGGAGCGAGATATTAACGCCTGAGCCCCCCAGATCGCGCACGGTCGTGAAACCGGCCAGCAGCGTTACTTTCGCATATTTGGCGGCCTGAAACGCCACGTCGGGTACGTTCTGCGTAAAGCGGTCGTAAGAGCCTCCGCGGCGGGTTTCGCTTTCGATGTGCACGTGCATATCGATCAGGCCCGGCAACACGGTTTTGTTTTTCAGGTCGATGACTTTATCGGAGCCGCTTGCCGACGTGAAGCCCTTCTGAATACCGGTGATTTTATTGCCTTCCACGACAACGGTAACGTCGCGTTGCAGGTCATTCCGGACGCCGTCGAACAGGTTGCCGCAGTGAATGAGGGTGCGCTGGGCAACGGCCTGGCCGGCACACAAAGCTGTTCCTGCCAGCAGGAGTGCCGAAAGGTAACGATGTTTCATGATTGATGATTTTTCATGTTTAGGTAAGAGATGCAAGATAAACGAAAACGCCTATATTTAACGCATTCAACAGACTACAAGCCTGAACAAATGAAAGTCCTTTCCCTTTTAGGTGTGCTGCTGTCGGCAGGGATAGCCACGGCCCAGTCGTTTACGGCCGATGAAGTGGCCCGCTGGCAGCAACAGGCCCGGCAGATTACCATTACGCGCGATACGTGGGGCATCCCGCACATTTACGGCAAAACCGATGCCGACGTGGTGTTCGGTGCTTTATACACCCAGTGTGAGGACGATTTCGCGCGGGTTGAAGCCAATTACATCGATGCCATCGGCCGCATGGCAGAGGTGGACGGTGAGGGGGCACTCTACCATGACCTCCGTGCCCGGCTTTTTATGGACAGCACCATGGCCATTGCGCAATACCAGAAAAGTCCGGCATGGATGAAAAAGCTCCTGAATGCCTTTGCCGACGGAGCCAACTACTACCTTCATACTCACCCGCAGGTGAAACCCCGGCTGCTGACACGCTTCAAGCCGTGGATGCCGCTAATGTTCAGTGAAGGCAGTATTGGCGGTAACATCAGCGCCGTATCGACCGAGCGGTTGAAGGCCTTTTACGAAAACCGTAAAACGTCACAGGTTGATGACTTCGACAGCCATTACGAGCGGGAATCGGTCGGGTCAAACGGCTTTGCGATTGCGCCCTCGAAAAGCGCGACCAAAAATGCCCTGCTGCTCATCAATCCGCACACATCGTTTTATTTCCGCTCTGAATTGCAGATGGTCAGCAAAGAGGGCCTGAATGCATACGGAGCCGTAACATGGGGGCAGTTTTTCATCTATCAGGGCTTTAACCGGAACTGTGGCTGGATGCATACCTCCAGCTATGCCGATGTGATGGACGAGTTTCTGGAAACGATTGAGAAAAAAGACGGGAAGCTGGTCTATAAATACGGGGAAGAATGGCGGCCGGTAACAGTCGAGAAAGTACTGCTGCCGTACAAACTGGGCAAAGGCGTTGAACAGCGCGAGTTCACAATCTACCGCACCCATCACGGGCCGGTTGTCGGTGAGAAGGACGGCACGTGGATTGCACTGAGTATGATGAACGACGGGCTGAATGCGCTGATGCAGTCGTATCTGCGGACAAAAGCTAAAGATTACGCCAGCTACCAGAAAGTGATGAAGCTCAACGGCAATGCCTCCAACAATACCGTATTTGCCGACCGTAAAGGCAATATCGCCTACTGGCACGGTAATTTCATGCCGAAGCGTGATCCGAAATTTGACTGGGAACAACCGGTTGATGGCAGCAATCCCGAAACAGACTGGAAAGGCCTGCATGCGGTTTCGGATATTGTACAGGTAAAAAATCCGGCGACGGGCTGGATTCAGAACTGCAATTCAACGCCGTTTACGGTGTCTGGCAGCAGCAGTCCGCAAAAAGATAAATTTCCGGCGTATATGGCACCCGACGCCGAAAACTATCGGGGCATCAATGCCGCCCGCGTGCTGGCAGGGAAGCCTGTGTATACGCTGGACTCACTCATTGCCGCCGCCAATGATCCGCACCTGGCCGGTTTCGATGCACTGATTCCTGCGTTGCTGAAAGCCTACGAAAATGTAACGGACTTGTCCGGCAAACAGGCTTCTGATGTCCGGAAAGCCATCGAGGTGTTGCGGGTGTGGGACAAAAACTACGGCGTAAATTCGGTCGGTACCGCGCTGGCGATTGTCTGGGGTGAGAAAATGCAGCGGATGGCCCGTCCGCGGGCAACGGCCGGACAGCGGCTCGATAATCTGGGCATGACCGATCTGGTGATCAACAATACCTCTGCCAGGGAAAAGATTCAGACGCTGGCGGAGGTAGTCGACGAATTTGAGCGCGATTTCGGCAAGTGGAACGTAGCTTGGGGCGACATGAACCGGTTTCAGCGGCTGACGGGCCAGATTCAGGAGACTTACGACGATACGAAGCCGAGCCTGGCTGTCGGGTTTACGCCGTCGGCCTGGGGCTCGCTGGCGGCATTCGGGGCGCGGTCGTATCCAAATACGAAAAAACGCTACGGCTATGTCGGCAACAGCTTTGTGGCCGTAGTCGAATTCGGCAAGAAAGTAAAGGCGCGGGCGGTTGTTACAGGCGGTTCCAACAGCAACCCCAAATCACCGCATTTCACTGATCAGGCCAGTCTGTACAGCCAGGGTCGGTTCCGCGATGTGTGGTTCTATCCCGAAGACATTCAGCAGCACGTCGAAAAAACATACCACCCCGGCGAATAACGCATTGCACTCGTACGGGCGACCCCATGTGGTCGCCCGTTTTTCTACCCCCACGTGGTCGCCCATTCATTTTCCCCATGTAGCCGCCCTTTTCTATAAAGGTGCACGTGGTCGCCCCCCTTTTTCTTATTCCTCCTTCAGTTGCCCGTGCAGCCGGCGGAGATTTTCCAGAATGGCTTCAATCTGGCCGTACTCTTTCCGCAGGGCACGCCGACCCAGATACAGGTACGCAAACGCCATCCATCCCAGATACAAAACCAGAAATAAGGCAATGAACGCCGATGAAAAATAGCCGAGGATTTCGATAAAATAGAGTCCCATTGCGGCATTCAGGCCGATAAAATAGAGCGGGCTGTTGATTCGTACCATTTTTTTCCGGAAGCTGTAATACGTCTCCCACTGCTGTAAATGCTCGCTTGCCGAAGAGGTAACCGCCAGCTGCCCCAGCCGCCGGTAAATGGCAAAATTGATAAGACTCTGGGTCAGTACAACGACCAGTACCAGCACCAGACCGGTGTAGGTGGTGGCCGACGAAAAGGTAATGCCGCTGAAAAAACCAATCCAGGTCAGCACGACTACCGTCGCCAGCAAGGCAATGGCCGACCAGAGCTGCGTTCGCCGCAGTTTCGACAGCGCGTCGGTGTTGCTGGCTTTCAGTCCGGCCAGGTCAGGGCCTTTAACGGGTTCCGGTTGTTGCTGCCAGCGTTCTTTAAATAGCTCAAACTCGTCCATATTGCTTGTAAATTGACGTTAGTTGTTGTTTGATGCGGTGAATTTTTACGCGCAGATTTCCTTCTGAAATGCCCACAACCTGCGCTATGTCGGGGTAAGGCGTGTCTTCGAGTACGAGGGTAATGATAATCCGGTCGGTTTCGGCAAGCTGACTGATGCACTTATACAGGACCATAATCTGCTCGTCGGGTTCGGCCTGTTCGTCCGGAATGTTGTGTATATCCTTCGGGTCTGCCGTTGCTGTAGGTTTAGTGCGGGTACTGCGCAGATGCAGCAGGCAGGTATTGACAGCAATCCGGTAAATCCAGGTCTGAACCTGCGCATCACCCCGGAAAGTCGGGAGATGGTGCCAGACTTTAATAAAGGTTTCCTGTACCAGGTCCTGCGCCTGATCGTAATCACCGGTATACCCGAGGCAAAGTTTAAGCACTTTGGGGTGCCACGTTTTGTAGAGCAGGTCAAATGAATTGGGTAAAGTCATATCGAATCGACAGGTTAGTTAGCCGATTGCAGAAACCGGTCGATCTGAGCATAAAACCACTGCGGATTCTCGTACATGATGAAGTGTTTCGTGTTCGATACGGCCAGATGTTTGTTGGGCAGCTTTTCATATTGTTCGTTCAGAATCCGCATCGTTGCCGGTTCACTGTTGAAATACTGGCCACCCAGTACGAGGGTAGGGGCGGTGATGCGGGCAATATCCTGCCGTAAATCCGTCAGACTCATTTCGATAATCGTCTCCGCCAGTGTCCGGCGGTCACTGCGGACAGCCCAGCTGGTTACCAGATCAGCTTTCAGGGTATCGGTTACCTGCATGCGCATGGCCCGTTTCTGTGATACGGCAAACAGCGAATCGGGGGTAGACGTAAAATTTCTAACCATAAGCTCCGGATTATACATCGGGTTTCTACGCAGCGAGTCGGCCGTAATCGTCGGGTTGGTCATCGCCGAAATAAACGGAACACCGTCGACGCAGATGATTTTCGAAAACAGGTCCGGTTCAGTACTGCTGACCCACAAGCTCATGAACGCGCCCAGGCTATGGCCGAGCAGGATGGGTTTGTGTAACTGCTGCGTTTTCACATACCGGATAAGTTCATCCCGCACGGTTTGCAGGACCGGTGCCTGAATAGGAGCCACGCCATTGTAGCCGGCGAGGGTCAGTACATGGCATTCGTAGCGGCCTTTCAGGTGGTCGACCGTTTCCTTCCAGACCTCACCACCGCACGAATAGCCGGGAATCAGGATAACAGGCTGTCCTTTGCCGGTTACTGATACCGTAAAGGCGTTTGACTGAGCCACGCAACAGGTGGCATAGACAGCAATGAGCAGGGTCAATAATAAGGTCTTCATGGCGAATATGTTTTTTAGTGTTTCGTAATGTTGGCCTTTTGATACATGCCTGCCCGGATTGTTACAGACTGAGCAAAAAAAAAGCCTGACTATGTTGGATAGCCAGGCTTTATGAAGCGGTAAGGTGCTTATTTTTTGACGATTACGCCGTCAGCAACGAATGTAAGTGCTTTTTCCGGCTCGGTGATTTTTTCGATTTCGGCTTTGCTCTTACCGGCATCTTCGGCATAGTGGCGCAGTTCGGCAACCGACGTAGTGGTAGTCTGGGCTACGCCTTCGAAGACAACCTGCTTGCCGGCAATGTCTTTCGGAACAAAGAACCCGTAGTCTTTGAAGGTCACACGCATGGTTTTGCCGTCAGCCGTTTTTACGGTCATCCAGCAGCCTTTGACTTTGCAGACCTGATCGACCGTGCCTTCTACTTTGGTTGTCAGTTCTTTTTTCTCGCCCATTTTAGCAGCGAGTTCAGTAGCCGCAACGGCGGAGTCGTCAGTGATTTTTTTACCGTGGTAGCTTTGCGCCTTTGCCGTCAGTGTAAGGCCAAGGGCTACTACCAGTACAAGAATGTGTTTCATTGTGTGTCAGAAGTTTTTCGTAGGGTAAATATACAAGCTATGTGCCAGAAAATCACAGGTGCTTTATCATACGTAAGCCCTGATTGTTGTCCTATGCCGGATTCCAGGGCGTACGGGTCACTTCCATTCCATAACGCTTAACACATTCCGGCAGAATGTGTATTCTTCCGGCTGGTTGGATCCGATGAGCAGGATCTGTTCCGGACCAAGCTGCTGCACTTCGTCCAGGTACCAGTTTGCCCCCTGCCGGTCGAGGTTGGCGGTCGGCTCATCCAGAATTACCAGCGGGGCGTCGGAGAAAAAAGCCAGCCCGAGCTTAACCCGTTGCTTCATACCCGACGAAAAGTACTTGATTTCTTTGTTACGGGCATGACTCAGAAACATTCTTTCCAGCACAGTTTCGGTTGTCAGCCCGTTCTTAAATGGCTTGAACGTCTGGTGAAAAGCAAGCAGTTCGAGCAGGGTCAGTTCTTCGATCAGTTCAAGATAAGGCGCTGCCATAGTAACTTGCCGAAACCAGTCATCGGCTAAAAGTGTTTTATCCCCGAGCCGGTAGGCTAATTTGCCTTCGGTGGCGGGCATTACCCCGGAAATTAACTGAAGAAACGTGGACTTACCACTTCCGTTGGGGCCAACAAACGTGTAACTTGTCCCTGCGGTTAATGTCAGGTTAACGTGCCGGAATATCCATTCACGACGATATTTTTTGCCGATGTCTTCGGCTGTAATGGTCAGCATACCGCAAAATTAAGCTAACTTGCTTGTAACTCATGCTTTTTGATAATCATAATCGCCCGATAACCTATCTGCGGCTGGCCGTTACCGACCGCTGCAACCTGCGTTGTTTTTACTGTATGCCGGAAGAAGGTATCCGTTACCTGCCGAAAAAACAGCTGCTGACGTTCGAAGAAATGGAGCGGCTGGTCAGCGTACTGGCGGGGCTAGGTGTAAATAAAGTCAGGATTACAGGTGGGGAACCATTTGTACGTAATGGCCTGATGGCGTTCATGCGGTCATTGTCGGCTATCGACGGCCTGACCGAACTGGCAATGACTACCAACGGGGTGCTGACTGCGCCGCATGTGGCCGAGCTGGCATCGCTGGGACTGAAATCCGTTAACCTCAGTATTGATACACTGGATCGGCAGCGATTCCACCAGATTACGCGCCGCGATGAACTGCCGGCTGTTTTGCGAACCCTTGATGAGCTGCTGGCGCATGACATTGAGGTAAAAATCAATGCGGTAGTGATGGAAGGGCAGAACATCGAAGACATTCCGTTACTGGCTGAGCTGACCCGCGATCAGCCGGTGGCAGTTCGGTTTATCGAAGAAATGCCCTTTAACGGCGAAGGCACACATTACCCGGTCCTGAACTGGACACACCGCCGCATTCTGACGGAGCTGAAGTCATTTTATCCGGATATACAGAAGCTTGCCGACGGGCCGTTTTCCACGTCGAATGACTATCAGATACCAGGCTATAAAGGAACGGTCGGGATCATTGCGGCCTTCAGCCGGACGTTCTGCGGGAGCTGCAACCGGATCCGGATGACGGCACAAGGCGTTCTGAAAACCTGCCTGTACGACAGCGGTGTGCTGAACGTCCGCGACCTGATGCGCTCAGGGGCAACGGATGCAGACCTGGTTGAGGCATTTAAACAGGCCTTTGCCAGCCGCCCTGCCAACGGTTTCGAAGCCGAAAAGAACCGAGCACCCGTTTCCGAATCAATGGCGACGATTGGCGGTTAACGCTCCGGCCCGATTAAGTCCCACAAATTTCCGTACAAATCAGCAAAGACCGCTACGGTTCCGTATGCCTCGGTAACGGGATGGCGAACGATGGTGATGCCATGGTCAAGCAGATTCTGATAGTCGCGGGTAAAGTTATCGGTATGCAGAAACAGAAAGACCCGGCCACCGGTCTGGTTGCCTACGCGGGACTGTTGCTCCTCATTGGCCGCTTTAGCCAGCAGGATACCGCTGCCGGTTGTGCCCGGCGGAGCAATCACTACCCAGCGTTTTGTCTCGCTCAGCATCGTGTCTTCCCGCAGCGTAAAATGTAGCTTTTGCGTATAGAACGCAATGGCTTCGTCGTAGTCAGCAACAACAAGCGCGAAACAGGCAATAGTCTGCTGCATGTCTTTATTCGCTTAACACGTAAATCGCTGCGGTATTGCGGCCCAGCCCGTCGTAATCCAGCCCGTAGCCAACCACAAATTTATTCTCGATCTCAAAACCAACGTATTGGAGCTCAACAGGCTGTTTCAGGGCCTCGGGTTTGTGCAGAAGGGTAGCAATGGTCAGTGAGGCCGGTCCCTCAACCAGGAGCTGTTTGCGTATATCATTGATGGTAAGACCCGTATCGACAATATCTTCCACGACGATCAGATCACGGTCTTTCACGGATTCACTCAGGCCCAGAATCTGTTTGACCGCACCGGTCGAGCTGGTCTGTGCATAGGAAGAGACCCGGACAAAGGCGATTTCACAGGGAATGCTCAGTTTTTTCAGCAGATCTGCCGCGAAGAGTACCGACCCGTTCAGGATACCGATGACCAGCGGCTGTTTCCCGGCGTAATCTTCATTAATCTGCTGAGCGAGTTGCGTGATGCGGTTCTGAATGGCTTCGGCCGGAATAAACGGCACAAACGACTTATCTTTGATCGTTATCTTTTCTGTAGGCATGAGCAAAGGTACGGCGGGCGGGCATGGCAAGGCAACTTTTTCGTAAATTTTATGAAGGGTAAACTGATCGCCGGCTTTGTACGTTAATGGAAAGATCACACATAAAAAGATGTCGCAGCCGTTATAGGTAAGACGCAGAGAACGTTCAGCAGCGTAGCTAAATGACAAAGAACATGAAGCAGTTCAGTTTGACGGTTTTGTTAATCGTATTGGGCTATATGGCTCAGGCACAGTTATATGATCCGTCGGCTTTTGATAAAAAATACGATGGATTATTAAAGCACCCCGGTGTGCAGCTGGAATCGGCTGAGGCCATTAACCAGTTGTATAACTATAAATTTTACGAAGCCGATAAGGAGTTCCGCTGGCTCAAGGTGCGGTATCCGAAACACCCGATGCCTTATTTTCTGATGGGCCTCGCCGAGTGGTGGAAAATTGTACCGAATACCGACATTGAGGACTATGATGACCGTTGTCTGGCGTATATGGATTCGACCATCACATTGGCGGAAAAACTATATGACGACAGCGATAACAAGGTAGAACCGTCGTTTTTCCTGGCAGCGGCCTATGCTTTCAAAGGGCGTCTGTATTCGGAGCGGAAGAAATGGGCAAAGGCAACCCTGGCCGGTAAAAACGCCCTGAAATATTTCGAGAAGTGTAAGGGGAACGGCGATATCAGCCCCGAATTGCTCTTCGGCGACGGGCTGTATAATTATTATGCTCAGTGGATTCCGCAGAACTATCCGCTGCTGAAGCCGATCCTGATGTTTTTCCCGAAAGGGGATAAGAACTCCGGTATTCAGCAACTGGAAAAGACAGCCAATAATGCGTTTTATACCCGGACGGAGGCACGCTACTTCCTGCTACAGATTTACAGCATGGAAAACCAGTACGACAAAGCCTATGATCTGGCGAAGTACATGACGGAGCAGTATCCCGAAAATCCTTTTTTTGAGCGGTATTTTGCCCGGTCGGCATTTGTGCGGGGACGGCTGAACGAAGCGGAAGTGATTTCAAAACGGATTCTGGAAAAAATCGCCCGCGGGCAAACCGGGTATGAAGCCGTCAGCGGCCGGACAGCTGCGTACATTCTGGCTTACGTAAACCACAACTTTTACCGCAATACGGCGACCGCCAAGCAGTATTACCAGCAGTCCATTGATTTTGCTAAGCAGATTAACGCAACAAACGCAGGCTATTACTGGTCATCGCTGGTCGGGCTGGCGAAGATTGCGACCGATGAGAAGAACTACGATCAGGCAACAACCTACTACAAGGAAGTGCTCGATTCGGCCGATAAGAAATCAAGCCAGTATGAAGAAGCGAAAAAGGCCCTGAAAGACAGTAAAAAGTCGCGCAGGGACGAACGCCGGAAACGCCGCGACTAAATACGAAAAAGGGCCATTTGCTGTAAATGGCCCTTTTTCGTCAGGTATATACGGCTCAGGGAATAGGCATTACCTTGCTTTCCTTGAACGTCGATAAAATTACCATGGTTTGGGTGCTGGCAACCTCTTCAATCTCGTTAATTACTTCCAGCATCAGCTTTTGATACGAGTTGATGTCTTTTGAAATAACCTTCAGCAGGAAGTCACCTGAACCGGTAATGTGGTGGCATTCGATGATTTCAGGGATTTCGTTGACCCGTTGTACAAACGAGTCGGTCACCATTTTTTTATGGCCTACCAGGGTTACCATCACAAATGTAGTTACCCCCAGACCTACTTTTTCGCGGTCGAGCTGGGCGTGGTAGCTTTGGATGATACCGGATGTTTCCAGCTTCTTAACACGTTCGAGTGTCGGGGCAGGAGACAGGCCGATTTCCTTTGATAATTGTGCGTTGGTTATCTTGGCGTTTGATTGCAGAATATCCAGAACCTTTCGGTCAATTTGATCTAACTTTGAGCTTGACATAGTCTTCGTTGTACGCTAAGGTTAGTAGTTTATCACGTCGTTTGCAAAACTACACCTTTCCAAAAAAAATTTTAAATTTTTGGGTTTTTTTACTATTTTTTGAATAGAAATATCCATTTACCCAAATATTGCGCGACAAAATTAAGCGAAAACATTTAGATGCCAAAATGTCATTCTCAACGTTTTTTCGACTGATTATGACTGATTTGCCGTTGTCGGCTACATTTAAACGTTTGATCGTCAACCGCCGATGTAGCCTTGTGTTTAGTCTTCCGGCCCTGAACGCGGGCCCGCCACATGCGCCACGACGATGGTTTCATTTCACGGCGCATGAGTTCAATCACGTCCTGCTCGGCCAGACCAAACTGTGCTTCGATGGCATCGAAGGGTGTCCGGTCCTCCCATGCCATTTCAATAATCCGGTCAATATCATCGTCAGTCAGGAGGGTAGTCTGTTGTGTTTTCATGAACCCTAAACCATTGGCCGCAGGGTAAGGTTTAGCGAAATAAAACGTTAAGGAATCAGATCATGAAAATGCGCAAGAAGTCCGACCTGCCGGTGAAGGTATGCCCTGTTTGTCAACGCCCGTTCAGCTGGCGGAAAAAGTGGGAACGGGACTGGGATCAGGTTATCTATTGCAGCGATCGTTGCCGGCGGGAAGGCAAAAAGTAATTAATCCCGTACTTTTGTAGCCTAATTCGCTTTTCCATGTTTCGGGTAACTGTTTTCTGGGTTTGTCTCTCAACGCTTCTTTTCACGATAGGGTGCCATTCGCGCCGAACGCCTGTGGTTGTCAGAACGCCGCCGGCCACAACAAAGCCCGTAGCTAAAAAGCCGCCGGTTACGACATCGCCAAAGCCGGTTTCATCGGTGGCCGCCCGGCCAAAGCCGCCGGTTGATACGGTTACCTATGAAGTACCGGATATGTCGGTGCCCCCTTCGCCGAAGCGCGAGTTCAGGGCTGTCTGGATTGCTACCGTACAAAACATTGACTGGCCGAGTAAGAAAGGGCTGCCGACAGCGCAGCAGCAACAGGAAATGATTTCGATTCTGGACATGCACCGGCAGGCGGGGCTAAATGCCGTGATCATGCAGGTGCGGGCCGCTGCCGACGCATTCTATGCCGAAGGCGCGGAACCGTGGTCGGAGTGGCTGACCGGTAAGCAGGGCAAGGCTCCCGATCCGTTTTACGATCCGATGGAATTCATCATTGATCAGGCACATAGCCGGGGCATGGAGTTTCATGCGTGGCTCAACCTCGACCGGGGGACATTCGGGAAAACAGCCAGCATTACCAGTGACCATATCAGCTACCGCAAACCGGAATGGTTTATCACCTATGGTGACCGGAAGCTGTTCAACTTAGGTATGCCGGAAGTGCGGACCTATGTGGCCGGGATTGTGGCCAATATCGTACGCAACTACGACGTGGATGGTATCCATTTTGATGATTATTTTTACCCGTATGCCATTGCCGGACAGACGATTAAAGATGATGCCGCTTACCGGAAATATTACAACGGAATGGGTAAGGAAGACTGGCGCCGGAGCAATGTTGATAAACTGGTGCTCGAACTGCGCGATTCCGTAAAAGCTGTAAATCCGTACTGTAAGTTCGGGATCAGTCCGTTCGGAATCTGGAAGAATGTAAAAAGTGATCCCGACGGATCAGCAACTACCGGCGGGCAGGCGTATTATGAACTCTATGCCGACACCCGCAAATGGGTCCGTCAGGGCTGGGTCGATTACATTGTGCCGCAGGTATATTTCACGACCGAGTTCAGCCGCGCGCCGTATAAAGTACTGGTCGACTGGTGGGCAAAAAACAGCATCGGCCGCCACCTGTATATTGGCCACGGAGCTTACCGCCTGGGCAACACCCGCGAACGCGACCAGACCTGGATGGACCCGACACAGATGCCGTCGCAGATCAGGTACCTGCGCAATAATGCACTGACGGCGGCACGCGGACCGGTTCACGGCAGTATTTATTTTAGCTCAAAGTCGCTGACCACCAACCGGCTGGGTGTGCGGGATTCGCTTCAGACAAACCTCTATAAATATCCGGCGCTGGTGCCGCCAATGACCTGGATCGACAGTATTCCGCCCTTGCCGGTACGCGACCTGAAAGCGGCCCGTACGGAGAGCGGGGTAGAAATTTACTGGCAGTCACCGGATGAAGCCAGAGACGGTGATCTGGCCAGTTATTATGTCGTTTATCGTTTTGAAGGCCGCTACCGCCAGTATCGTACCGATAATCCGCAACGGATCCTGAGCATTTGCCCGGGCGAGGACAATACCCGTTTCATCGACCGTACGGCCGATCCGAAAAAGAAATACACGTATATCGTAACCTCCTTTGACCGGCTGCACAACGAAAGCCGGGAAGTACAGGTCTGGCTCAATTAATCCGTCACCTGGTTCATCACCGATTCAATGGAACGGGCATTCGGGAAGAAGCTGACCAGGCGCATCAGAATGCCCTCGACAACCGCGTCGGGGCAGGAGGCGCCGCAGGTTAACAATACGGTTACCTGCTCCTGCTGCGGAATAAAGGATTCTGTAACCACTTCCTGTTTCGTATGCAGGTCGTAGTGGCGGATCAGGTCAGCAGAGAGTATTTTCTGATCTGACTCAATAAAGTAAGTCGGAATTTTCGCCTCACAGAGCTCGACAATGTGGGACGTATTGGAACTGTTATAGCCACCTGCTACAATGGCAAAATCGGCCGGATAGTCAAGCAGGGTATAGGTTGCATCCTGATTGTCGTTGGTGGCATAACACAAGGTATCCCGTGTATTGGCAAAATGGTTATCGACAGTCTCCGGCGTAAGCTGGTAGGTGTCAATCATGATGCCTTTCAGGTAATCGGCAATGCCCTGAGTATCGGAGGCCAGCATTGTCGTCTGGTTTACCACACCGATACGTTTTAAGTCGACAGACGGATCGAACCCTTCTGAGTATTGCCCCGCAAAGTCGGTATAAAACTGTTCGGCCGGCAGGGCACCGGTAATGAACCTTGCCAGATGCTGTGTCTGTTTCATGTCCTTCACCACCACGGTCGGCGCTGCTTCCTTGCTGTGTGAAAACGTGGCCCGCGTCTCTTCGTGGCTTGGCTTACCATGCACGATAACAGTGTACTGCTTATTGCCGATCTGGCTGGCCTTGTTCCATACTTTTTCCACAAACGGGCAGGTGGTATCGTATTTTTCGATGTCCAGACCAATAGCTTGCAGGCGGGCGTAGGTTTCCAGTGTAGTGCCGAACGCCGGGATAATGACCACATCATCGGCCGTCAGTTCTTCCCACGGGATCAGCTGTTTGCCATGCGTATCCATCAGAAAACGCACTCCCCGGCTGATCAGATCGGCATTTACATCGGGGTTGTGAATCATTTCACTCAGCAGAAAAAGCCGGCGGCCTTCGTTTTCGGCGATGGCTTTGTAGGCAATCTCAACCGCATTTTCAACACCGTAGCAAAAGCCAAAGTGGCGGGCAATCAGTACCCGTACCGGCCCGAAATCCAGTTCGGTCGGGGTGAAATCGCGTTTTAGCTTATCACGTTTCCGGCGGAATTCCTTAATGGGAGTAATAACGGCACTGCGGTAATGCTGAGGGATGTTGAAAGACTTCATGACTGTGCTGAATGGGTCACTTAACGTACAGGCCTGACAAATAACCTGCTTTGTTCTAAACAGAGAGATGAAACGCTTTGTTCACTGCAAAACTACGATAACCCGTTTGAACTCCAACACAGGTCCCGATGGCGAAAAAACTACTGAAATATAAAAATTACGATGTCCATTCCATTACAACCTTAGCCGGCGCCGGCACACCAGGGGCACGGTATAATGCAAACATTGCCACATGGGTCATGCAGACGGCTATGGGCGGCACGCACCTGACTGTTGCCCTGTACAAAATTGATTATACCATAACGCTGGTAGAAGACAGCGGTATTTTCAACGTAAATCTGCTGGCAGAAGACCAGACGAATCTCATCGGCCGGCTGGGCCGGAAAAGCGGACGTGAGCAGGATAAGCTCAGCCGGTTACCGCATGCACTGGATAACCGCGGATGTCCGTTTCTGACCGGAGCTGTTGGCTATGCTCAATGCCGGGTGATTGGACAGATCGACTCCGGCGATCATGTTCTTTTCGTGTGCGAAGTGGTTGGTCAGTTGGTACTACATCCGGATAAACCGGTGATGACCAATAATTTTCTGCGGGAAAAAGGACTGGTTCGCGGGTAGTTAGTCAACGTAGTCCTGATCCAGACAATGCAGAATATCGTCCAGGTACTCGCGTGAGTTGGCCAGCCGGGGAACCTTATGCTGTCCGCCCAGCTTACCGCGCTGCCCCATCCAGTTGTAGAACGTCCCGCGCGGCACGGCATGAATGATCGGCGCCTGTAAGACCATGTCGTTATACCGCTTGGCATCGTAATCGGAGTTAACGAGGCGTAAGGTTTCGTCGAGAATCCGGTTGAAATAGGCCTGGTCGGCCGGTGGCTGCGAAAACTCAATGATCCATTCATGGCGGCCATTCCGGTTGCCGCCCATGTAAACGGGGCCTGCCGTATAGTCGGCAATAACCGCTCCGGTCAGTTCGCTGGCTTTGGTAATGGCCGCTTCGGCATTTTCGACAATCACTTCCTCGCCGAAGGCATTGATAAAATGCTTGGTCCGTCCGCTGACTTTGAGCCGGTGCGGATACAGAGACGTAAACCGGACAGTGTCACCCACCCGATAACGCCATAAACCGCCATTGGTGGAAATGACCAGCGCGTAGTTTTTATGGAGTTCAACCTCTTCGATGGTCAGCGCTTTCGGAAACGGACTGTCGGCTTCTTCCATCGGGACAAATTCATAGAAAATGCCATAGTCGAGCATCACCAGCATCTCACCAATCCGGCGTACATCATCCTGAATCGCGAAAAAACCTTCCGATGCATTGTATACTTCCAGGTATTTAATATCGCCTGACGGAAAGATATGCTGCGTAAACAGCTCGCGGTAAGGCTGGAAGTTGACGGCGCCGTGAATAAACACCTCAAAATTCGGCCATACTTCCAGAATATTGGATTTGCCGGTATTGGCCAGAATTTTGTCGAGCAGTACGAGGGTCCACGTTGGTACCCCCAGAATACTCGTCACATTCTCACGGGCTGTCACCTCGGCCATCCGTTCGATTTTCGACTCCCATTCGCCCATGAGGGCAACGTCGATGGTCGGTGTACGGATGTATTGTGCCCAGGACGGCAGGTTTTTCATGACAACTGCCGATACGTCGCCCGCCGCACCGCTTTTGCTGAAGGGGTTTTCGTGGAGGCTGCCACCAATGGATAGCCCTTTGCCTTCAAAGGTTTTACTGTCGGGGCGGTTGGCCACGTAAAGCGCCATCATATCCTTGCCACCTTTGAAATGGCAATCGTCCAGCGAATCCTGCGAAACCGGAATAAACTTACTGCGGGCATTGGTCGTCCCCGACGATTTGGAGAACCAGTGAATCGGTGAAGGCCAGAGCAGATTGTTCTCGCCTTTCATGGTCCGTTCGATATACGGATACAGGTCTTCGTAAGAAGAAACGGGCACCTGCGTCTGAAAATCCTTAACGGACCGGATGCTGCCGTAGTGATGGAGCTTGCCCCAATGGGTGCGCCGGCCACGGCGGATGAGCTGGTTAAACACCTGCTGCTGCACCTCACCGGGGTGCTTCATCATCGCCTCGATGCGGGGTAACCGACGTTCAAGAAGCCATTTAAGTGTAGTGTTCAGCAGTGTCATAAGCTACAATCCTTTTGCACGATCGGGATAATCCGTAATGATACCGTCGACGCCCCAACCTTTCAGTTTCTGCATCTCTTCGGTATTGTTTACCGTCCAGGGAATTACTTTCATCCCTTTCCGGTGAATACGATCTACCTTTTCCTGTCCCAAAAGTCGGAAATATGGACTATAAATATCGGGTATAAATCCTAAATCTTTTAAATGGGAGTCAACACTTTTTAAATCGGCTACCAGCGCGGCAAGTTTGGTTTTCGGATAATTACCGGCATCAATCTGCTGCTTCCAGTGCTTTAATACCGCAAAATCGAAACTTTGTATGGTAATCCGGTCGATAGAAATGTGTTCTTTAATAACCGCCAGCACTAAATCTGAAAAAGGAGCGGGTGCGGGCTGAGACACATTGTATTGGTCCGGCTCGCTTTTAATCTCAATATTATAGCTAAACTCAGGCAGGTTATTGGCCTTTCGGTACGCTTCCATTGTTTCGAAAACCTCACTGAGCAACGGTTTGTACGCCGCCACTTTCTGTTGCTCCGGATAATTGACATTACCCCGCAGACCAACATCGTACCGTTTAACATCGCTGTACGCCATCTGATAGATATTCAGATTCTTCTGGTCTTTGCGCGAAACGGGGGTGCCGTCAGGTGCTGTTGAAAAGTCGGCATTGACATAGGGTTCATGCGACACAACCACCTGGCTGTCCTTGCTGATGACGACATCTAACTCAAGCGTTGTAACCCCCAAATCTAATGCTTTCCGGAACGCAGGAAGGGTATTTTCGGGCATAAGGCCCCGGCAGCCCCGGTGGCCCTGTATACCCGGCGTATTTGCGGCAGGTTGTCCCATAACGTGTAGTACCGGTATAAACAGGGCAACTAAAAGAATCCGATGCATAGACAGGCTTTATGGGTGTATAACTCCTGCTATAACACAAATCGGAGAAGCCCTGTTGCAAACACGTATGAAGTTTCTGTGAATTGCCGGGGCAAATTAATTGAAGGAAAGAAGTAATCAGGGTAATAAAGACTATTTTTTATTAAATAAAGAATATTTTACTTGCGGCCCGATTCCCTTAGCTTTATGAACAACCTGAAAGCCATTGGTAGCAGTGTAGCAGCGCTGGTTATCATTGTGGCCCTTAACCGCCCCTGGGGGGC
This sequence comes from Arsenicibacter sp. R0_47, assembly GCF_057652235.1. Lineage (NCBI taxonomy): Bacteria > Pseudomonadati > Bacteroidota > Cytophagia > Cytophagales > Spirosomataceae > Arsenicibacter > Arsenicibacter sp. R0_47. Next base: position 515,708 of record NZ_JBYFCJ010000003.1, read on the forward strand.
AACTCCCGCTTTTGGCCCTTTACTGAGTCCGTTCACCGGCTTCTGGCAAAATGCTGAATCTACTGCTACTACGGATAAGGAGTTTACGATCAGCGGTACGCGGCAGCCGGTCACTGTGTTGTATGACGATGTGGGTGTGCCGCACGTATTTGCCCAAAATGATTACGATGCTTATTTCGCGCAGGGGTTTGTAACGGCGCGGGACCGCCTGTGGCAGATGGAGTTTCAGACACATGCTGCCGCCGGCCGTGTGTCGGAAATTGTCGGCGAACGGGCGCTGGAGCTCGACCGGTTCAACCGGCGGATGGGCATGGGCTTTGGTGCCGAAAAAGCGGTAAAGACCATGCTGGCTGATCCCAAAACCAAAGAAATTGTGGAGGCCTATACCGCAGGAATCAATGCCTGGATTGAGCAGCTGAAACCGGCAACCTATCCGGTGGAATACAAACTGCTGGGCTATGCTCCGGAGCCATGGACACCGATCAAGTGTGCCTACCTGCTGAAGCAGATGACAAGCACACTGGCAATGGGTGCTGATGATCTGCGGATGACTAACCTGCTGAAAAAATACGGTGCCGGCGTCGTGGCCGACCTGTTTCCGGATTATCCGACCCGCGAAGATCCGATTATTCCGCCGGGAACGAAGTGGGATTTCAAACCGCTGCCGGTACCTGCCACTCCAAAAGATTCTGTGATGCAGCAGCGTTTACTCGGCATGTCGGCCGCTACATTCAGTGCCGGGTTGCTGCGCCATGATCCATCGATTGGCAGCAATAACTGGGCGGTGGGTGCTGAAAAGTCGGCAACCGGTTATCCCATTCTCGCCAATGACCCCCACCTGACGCTGAGTTTACCGTCGATCTGGTATCAGATTCAGCTCATTACACCAACGCTGAATGTCTACGGCGCGTCGTTGCCGGGAGCGCCGGGTGTAATCATCGGCTTCAATAAACAGGTTGCCTGGGGGGTAACTAACGTGGGGGCCGATGTACTGGATTTTTATACGATTCAGTTCAGGGATGATCAGCACTCGGTTTACCTCCATGATAAACAATGGAAACAAACGACCCGGCGTATTGAACGCATTAAGGTAAAAGGAAAGCCCGATGTGGTTGATACCGTGTACTACACACATCATGGACCTGTGGTCTATATGGGTGCACAGAAGCCATTCCGGCCGAATATCCCGGTAGGGCACGCCGCCCGCTGGATTGCGCACGAAGCGGCTAATGACCTGTTGTGTTTCTACCAGCTTAACCGCGCGGTAAACTACGATGATTATGTAAAGGCACTGGCCCATTATGCAGCGCCGGCCCAAAACTTTGTTTTTGCGGATAACAGTAAAAACATCGCTATTTCCCCGAATGGCCGCTTTCCGCTCAAGTGGAAGGATCAGGGTAAGTTTATTCTGGACGGCACAAGTTCGGCCTATGACTGGCAGGGCTGGATTCCGGCTGAACAGAATCCGCGGGTTAAAAATCCGCCGCGCGGCTTTGTCAGCTCAGCCAATCAGTTTTCAACCGATCCGTCGTATCCGTATTACCTGAACTGGCAGTTTGCACCCGCAGAGCGTGGCCGGCGAATCAACCAGCGGCTGACGGCAATGCAGGGCGCTACGGCCGACAGTCTGCGTGGCCTTCAGAACGATAACCTGAACCTGCGGGCGGTTGACGCCCTGCCGGTTTGGATGCCGCTGGTTGAGGCAAAGCGGCTGAGTGGCCCGCAGACGAAAGCGCTGGAGATCGTCAAGGCGTGGAACCGCTACAACGATGCCGGTGCAGTCGGAGCCAGTATCTTTACCGTATGGTATGAGCAACTGATGGAAAGCGTCTGGAAAGATGAATTTGACGCCGGCGATACACTGCCTATGCGCTACCCAAGCTTCGACCGGACGCTTACCCTTATGCAGCGGGAGCCGCAGGCACGCTGGTTTGATAATGTGAAAACACCGCAGCGCGAAACCATTACCGATGTTGTCACGCAGGCGTTTCAGGCGGCTTGTGACTCCTTGCAGAAAAAACACGGTGAATTGGGTCCGGCCTGGGCGTGGAGCAAGCATAAAAACACCTCAATCCGTCACCTGATTCCAGGCATGGATGCGTTCAGTGCCATTGGTGTTCAGAATGGGGGAGGTGCTTCCGTAGTTAATGCTACATCCGAAAAGCACGGGCCTTCATGGCGGATGGTTGTGGCATTGGGTCCGTCGCCGAAAGCGTACGGGGTTTATCCCGGCGGGCAGTCCGGTAACCCCGGCAGTCCGTTATACCAGAATATGATACAGACATGGGCCGACGGCAAGCTGAACGAACTGCTTTATTTACAGCAGGCCACCGATAAGCATCCCCGGTTAGCCTATAAGTTAGTCTTACAACAACGATAAATTCATTATGCGACTGATTCTGATTATCGCCGTATTAAGTTTTCTGGCCCAGCTCTTGTTGCCCTGGTGGAGTCTGGCGCTGGTGGCCGCAGCTACCTGCAGCTGGTTAGGGCAGAAGGCCGGTCAGTCTTTCGGGCAGGCGTTCATCGGGGCGGCGCTGGTATGGGCAGGGTATGCGTTGCTGATCCACTTTCAGACGGAAGGGATCATGACAAGCCGTATGAGCCAGCTGATCTTTAAAAGTGCCTCACCCGCAGGAATATTGCTTTTGGTGCCGTTTGTGGCGGGTCTGGCAGCCGGTTTAGCCGGACTGGCAGGTTACTATATCCGGCAGGCAATTGCGCCCTCGCAACAAATCGTAAGTAAAAGGGCGTAATTAGGCAATGATTTTGATAATTTTGTAGAAACAATTAATAATAACTAACTGATTATCTCGTGAAGAACGCTTCGTTGATTCTTAACATTGTACTGGCTGTTGCCGTCGCTGTACTGTATTATCTGCATTTTAAAGGGACCCCATCACAAGAAACAACAGCAACGGCTGTACCTACCGAATCGAAAGGTAAATCGATTGTTTACGTCAACGTTGACTCCCTGCTGACCAGATACGATTTCTTTAAAGACACCCAGAAAGTGCTTGAAAGCAAGCGTTTTCAATTAGATAATGACCTGAATACAAAAGGCCGTAATCTGCAGAATAAAGCCGCTTTCTTTCAGCAGCGCGCACAAACTATGACCATGGATCAGGCACGCGCTACCGAAGCCGCCCTCCAGAAGGAACAACAGGAATTACTGCAGTACCGTGAGCGTGCAGCCCAGCAGCTGGCGGTTGATGAGCAGAAAAAAAATGAAGAACTCTACAACAAGATTTTTGAGTACCTGAAAAAATACAACAAGCAAAATAAGTACGAGTTTGTACTGGGTTACACAAAAGGCGGCGGGATTCTGTTTGCTGATGCGCCTAATGATGTAACTAAAAAGGTGCTTGAAGGATTGAATAAAGAATACAAGTCAACTCAGGAGGCAGCGAAGAAATAATTTCGCTAAATTTGAAACAAAGAAATCCGTTTGGGACTACTTTACGTATATCAAAGGCAGTGCTTTGTGAAGTGACAAAAAATGGTATTATTTTTGTTAGAATCAAAACATACCGCCCGGTGTTTTATGGATTCCCGGTATGCTTTGCAAAACATTGAATCTATTGTATTCTTCAGGGATATAAGCAGATAAAATTAGATAGGCACAATTATTGCTTGTATTTTTTTTAGAATTATCTGCTTTTTCCTTCATAGATAAAGATATCGCCCGGAAGGTATCGATGTTGTATCAGGTCTTGAGGCTGTGACTTTGGTACCGTTTTCAACAACGCACACATCGATCCTCCGGGCGTCTTTTTTTGTATTTACTACATTTCCGGCTTCCTGCGAACCTCCGCCGTTTTTCTTCGTTTACATAAGATAGTATTTATCCTCATTAATTAGTCAATATGGCATCTGCAGCTATTGCAAAAGAAGTAAACATCAAAAATCGCAGAGCATCTTTTGAGTATTACTTTATTGATACATACACGGCCGGCCTTGTATTAACTGGTACTGAAATTAAATCAATCCGGCAGGGGAAAGTTAATTTACAGGATGCTTACTGCCTGTTCCTGGGCGAGGAACTGTTTATCCGCCAGATGAGTATTTCGGCCTATACCGAAGGTACCTACAACAACCATGAGCCCCTGCGAGACCGCAAGCTGTTGCTGACCCGGCGGGAGCTCCGGAAACTGACCGAAAAACTAAAGGACCAGGGGTTGACAATTGTACCGGTACGGCTCTATACATCGGACCGGGGATTTGCCAAACTGGAAATCGCGCTTGCGAAAGGGAAAAAGCTTTACGATAAGCGCGACAGCATCAAAGAACGTGAGGCAGAGCGCAGTATGCAGCGGGAGCGTTACTAGCTTTGTTAAGGAAAAAATACATTCTGCCTGTGGGTCAATTAAATAATTTAACGCGCAGAACATCTTGTGGAAATGTGGATAACTCTGTAAATTGCTAAAAAACAGAATGTCTTAACCACATATGGGCAGGAAAGTATTAATCTTGAACCAAGACTATAGTGCGCTTAGTATCTGTTCCGTTCCGAAAGCATTTTTGCTTGTTTATCTGAATAAAGCCGAACTCGTTGCTGAATCTGATCAGTTCAAGCTCCGTACGGTTCAGGCTGAATTTCCGATGCCAACCGTAATCCGTCTGCACCGGTACGTACACCTGCCTTATAAAGGTGTTATGTTGACCCGGCAGAATATATTTAAGCGGGACGGGCACCGGTGTCAGTACTGCGGTACAACAGAAGACCTGACGTTAGATCACGTGATGCCGAAATCGAGGGGAGGAAAAACTAACTGGGATAATCTGACAACAGCCTGTAAGCGCTGTAATTCTAAAAAAGGGGACTACACACCCGAAGAAGCCAATCTGAATATCCGGCAACGTCCGTTTAAGCCATCCTTTCTGCTTTTCCTCCGCGAATTTTCGGGCGCTGTCGATGCCAGCTGGATGCCGTTTATTGCAAAACGGGAACGCCGGTATGATTAACGGGTAACAAAAATACACACGGTTGCAGCACGGGGCTGCCAGCTGGCTAAGGATGAGCTTAATGACTTATCCGGCCGGCTGGCAGCCCCGGCCATTTATTCCTGAAACTCAAACGCTTTTTGTGCGAAAAGAACTTTTTGTTACGAAAAAAGCTTACCTTTGCAATCCTTTTTACAAAGATGTAAAACTTAAATTCAGACTGCCATTTGACCCACAGTCTGATGTAGCTAAGAGGGTCAAGCAACCAAACTTTTATGAGCAAAACGCAGAAAAGCGACAATCTGCCAGAATTTGACTGGGACCGGGCAGATAACAAAGGATTCGGTAGCGGGTATACGGCTGACGAACGCAGCCGCATGGAACAACTTTACAACGACACACTGTCGCAGGTAAACGAGAAAGAAGTTGTTATGGGCACCGTGGTAGGGATTACAGATCGTGAAGTGATCCTGAACATTGGTTTCAAGTCAGACGGTTTAGTTCCTGCTTCAGAATTCCGGGATTTGCCGGACCTGAAAATGGGTGACGAAGTTGAAGTTTACGTAGAAAACCAGGAAGACCCGAACGGGCAGCTGGTGCTGTCTCGTAAGAAAGCCAAGGTGATCACAGCATGGCAAAAAATTCAGAAGGCTCTGGACGAAGACCTCATTATCGATGGTTTCGTGAAGCGCCGGACGAAGGGTGGTCTGATTGTAGATATTTACAGTATCGAAGCATTCTTACCAGGCTCGCAGATCGACGTGAAGCCAATCCGCGACTTCGATGTCTTCGTTGGTAAGAAAATGGAAGTTAAGGTCGTTAAGATCAACTATGCGAACGACAACGTGGTTGTATCGCACAAAGTACTGATCGAGAAAGACCTTGAAGCACAGCGTACGCAGATCCTGAACAACCTTGAGAAAGGTCAGGTACTGGAAGGCGTTATCAAGAACATGACCAACTTCGGTGTGTTCATCGACCTTGGCGGTGTCGACGGTCTGTTGCACATCACTGATATTTCATGGGGCCGTATCAACCACCCGTCAGAAGTACTGCACCTCGATCAGCGTGTGAACGTTGTTGTGCTTGACTTCGATGAGGACAAGAAGCGGATCTCATTAGGTATGAAACAACTGCAGGCTCATCCTTGGGATGCACTTGCTGAAGATATCCAGGTTGGCTCGAAAGTGAAGGGCCGGATCGTTAACGTAGCTGACTACGGTGCGTTCCTGGAAATCATGCCGGGCGTTGAAGGCTTGATCCACGTTTCTGAAATGTCATGGTCACAGCACCTGCGTAACCCACAGGAATTCCTGAAAGTGGGTGACGAAGTTGAAGCTGTTGTCCTGACACTGGACCGTTCCGAGCGTAAAATGTCACTGGGCATTAAACAACTGACAGAAGATCCATGGACTCGTCCTGAACTGCGTGCTAAATACGCCGTTGGTACGAAGCACAAGGGTGTTGTACGTAACCTGACAAACTTCGGCCTGTTCCTTGAACTGGAAGAAGGTATCGATGGTCTGGTACACGTTTCTGATCTGTCATGGACAAAGAAAATCAAGCATCCGTCAGACTTCATCAAAGTTGGTGAAGAACTGGAAGTGATCGTTCTTGAACTGGACGTTGAAAACCGTCGTCTTGCGTTGGGCCACAAGCAGCTGGAAGAGAACCCATGGGATACATTTGAGTCAGTATTCTATGTTGGATCAACACACCGTTGCACTATCCTGAGCAAAAACGATAAAGTAGCTACACTGGAGCTGCCATACGGTATCGAAGGTTTCTGCTCAATCAAAAACCTCGGCAAAGAAGACGGTTCACTGGCAGAAGTTGGTGAGTCACTTGACTTCAAAGTAACTGAGTTCTCGAAAGAAGAGAAACGCATCATGCTGTCTCACACGAAGACATGGCAGGAAAAAGACGAGCCTAAGAAAGAAGCGAAGCCTAAGGCGCCAAAAGCCGAGAAAGCAGCTCCTGCTCAGGCAGAACGTGGTGCTACATTAGGTGATCTTGATGCACTGGCTGCATTGAAAGAACAGCTGGAAGGCAAAAAATAAGTAGTAACCGGTAGCCTTCGGGTATAGGTTGCAAAGAAAGGGTCGGATTGATCGGCGAACAGACATTGTCTTGACGCCGCGAAGGCCGGCCCTTTTATTTTTTGCGATATTTTCGGGCGGATATTGTGAAAAAAACAATTTTCTTCTAGTTTTGCAGTCCCATTCGACAGCGATGACGGATGCGACATACAAAAAGGTTCCGTGGCCGAGTGGCTAGGCAGAGGTCTGCAAAACCTTCTACAGCGGTTCGAATCCGCTCGGAACCTCAACCATCCCTGTACTGACAGTAAGTCGGTACAGGGATTTTTATTTTTTACCGGTTTAAGCAGAAATATAAGAAATGTTTATATGATTAAAATAATGATAGAATTGTTGAATTAATTAATCGTAGAAAAATTTATTTTTTACAAAGAAAAATTGGATAAACGGTAAGAAAAACGCGGCAGAAGGCTGCCTGTCAGCCTGTTGCTTAGAAAAGTTATAAATAAAGGTGGTATGGAAAATAAAAAAACCATTTTTTGACTGAATAGTAATCCTGCATTACTTTTGTGTGCCAATAATAAGTTGGTAAAAAGTATGTATCAACAGTCAATGAATAAGCAATTTGCAATGAGTCGCTTATCGACGTTTTGCGGAGCATTCGCTCTGTCACTGGCAATCCTGGTTGGTAGTGGTCAGGCAATGGCGCAGGACTCGGCTGCCGGAGGAGATCCGGCTGCGGCTACTTCGGCTCCCGCCGGCGGTGGCGGAGACGTAGAAAAAGGGAAGTCGTTGTTCACTAACAACTGTGCCCAATGTCATGCTGCTTCTGATGAAGTAGTGGTCGGTCCTGGTCTGAAAGGAGTTCGTCAGCGTACACCTGGCGAAGACTGGCTTAAAAAATGGATCCGCAACTCGCAGGCCGTGGTGGCTAGCGGAGATGCTTATGCAGTAGGTGTATACAATAAGTATAGCAAAATTGCGATGTCGAGCTTCCCGAACTTGTCGGATTCTGACATCACAAGCATCCTTGATTACATTGATTCTGCCAGTGCACCTGCTGCTGCTGCTACAACAGCTACTCCGGCCGGTGGTGGACAGGCTGCTGCTGCATCGTCTGAATCAGCGTCGCCTTCAAACCTCTTTACGTTTGTTCTGGTCGCGCTGCTGGTCGTGATGCTGCTGGTTCTGGGTGTGTTGCTGGCCATTGTATCGATCCTGTCTAAGGCCGTTGCGCCTGCCGGTGGTGAAGGTACAACGGAAGCGCCGTTCATGCAGCGTTTACGCGATGGCCTGACTAACACCATCAACAATCCGGTTATCCGTTCAATTGTGATCTGGATTTTCCTGTTTGTGGTTGTTAAGTCAACGCTTGACGGTCTGTATGGTATCGGTATTCAGCAGGGATATGCGCCTAAGCAGCCAATCGCTTACTCGCACAAGCTGCACGCCGGTCAATACAAAATTGACTGTAACTACTGCCACACGGGTGCAAACCGCGGTAAATCGGCAACGATTCCTTCGGCAAACATTTGTATGAACTGCCACGGAGTCATCAAAAAAGAATCGCCGGAAATTCAGAAAATCTACGCAGCCATCGAGCAGAACCGTCCTATTGAATGGATCCGCGTGCACAACCTGCCTGATCTGGCGTACTTCAATCACGCACAGCATGCCAATGTTGGTAATGTCCAGTGCCAGACATGCCACGGCGAGATTGAAAAAATGGAGGTAGTTGAACAACGCTCATCGTTAACCATGGGCTGGTGTATTGATTGCCACCGCAAAACTGAAGTTAACACAAAAGACAACGCTTATTACGACAAGCTGGTTGCCCTGCACCGTAAGGAAAGCAAAGAGCCGCTTAAAGTGGCAAACATTGGTGGTCTGGAGTGTTCAAAATGCCACTATTAATTTCCACCACTTCGGTGACTCAAAGAAAAGGGTAATCTGACGTATTAAAGCACGCATGGAAAATACATCTAAACGGTATTGGAAGGGTGTAGAAGAACTTCGTAACGATGCAACGTTCGTAAAAAACGCAAACAGCGAATTTTCGAATGTAAACTCGGCCGACGATCTTCTGGGAGGCTCCAACACACAACGCCGTGACTTCCTGAAAGCAATGGGCTTTAGCATCGCTGCCGTATCACTCGCAGCCTGTGAAGCTCCTGTTCGTAAGGCAATTCCTTATCTGAACAAACCGGAATTTACATTCCCGTCAATTTCTGATTACTACGCTTCAACATACGTTGAAGGTGGTGATTATGCTAGTATTCTGGTAGAAACGCGGGAAGGCCGGCCAATTAAAATTGAAGGTAACCCTGCGTCGAGCATTACAAAAGGCGGTACAACTGCCCGGGTGCAGGCGTCGGTTTTGTCGTTATATGACATCGACAAACTGAAAGGACCTAAAAAAGGTGAAGCTGACGCTGACTGGGCAACGGTTGACCGTGAAATTATCAGTCAACTGAACGCAGTAGCTGGCCGTAACGGTGCGATCCGCATTGTTACGTCAACTGTTTTAAGCCCTTCGACGAAAGCTGTTGTTGCTGAATTTGCCGCAAAATACCCGACAGCTCAGCACATTATGTATGATGCCAGCTCCGCGTTCGGTATCGTACAGGCAAACCAGGCGTCGTTCGGTAAGGCTGTAATTCCTTCTTATGATTTCAGTAAGGCAAAAACAATCGTAAGCATCGGTGCTGATTTCCTCGGTACATGGGTTGCTCCGCTTGAATTTGCAAAACCGTATGCGCAGACGCGGAAGCTGAGTGCTACGAAAAAAGAGATGTCACGTCATTATCAGTTTGAGACAATCCTGTCAATGACTGGTTCAAATGCTGACTACCGTGGTACCTACAAGCCTTCGCAGGAAGGACTGGTAGCAGCCGCTCTCTACAATAAAGTAGCCGCAAAACTGGGAGGCTCGCCAATCAGTGCACCGGCTGTGGACATTCGTTATCTGGACAAGGCTGCTGAAGACCTGATCGCTGCACGCGGTTCGGCTCTGGTTGTTGCCGGTTCAAATGATCCGAACGTTCAGATTGTAGTCAATGCGCTGAACAGCCTGCTGGGCAGCTACGGGACAACAATTGACATCAATACACCAATTAACTACCGTCAGGGAAATGACGTGCAGATGAACGCATTTATTGATGCGGCAAAAGCAGGTCAGGTTCAGGCGGTTCTTTTCTTTGGTGCCAACCCGGTTTATGATCACCCGCGTGGTGCTGAACTGGCTCAGGCATTACCAAAAGTACAGCTGTCGGTATCATTTGCTGACCGTGCTGAAGAAACTGCTTCACTGTGTAAGTTCATCACACCGGCTCCTCATTTCCTGGAAAGCTGGGGCGATGCTGAACCAAAAGCCGGCTTCTACAGCCTGATGCAGCCAACCATCACAAATATCTTCAAGACACGCCAGTTTGAGTCAAGCTTATTGACATGGGCCGGCAAGTCAGGTGATTTTGCTGCTTTCCTGAAAGGTTTCTGGCGGACAAACATGTTCCCTAAAGCCGGTGGTGGTTCATTTGAATCATTCTGGGTTAAAGCGCTGAACGATGGTGTGTTTGAACCGGCTAAAGGTGTAGCCGCCACGGGTGCATCCTTCAATGCCGCCAGCCTCGCATCAGCTGCCTCTGCGGTTGCTTCACGCTACAAAGCTGCTAACGACGGTATCGAACTGGCTATCTACGAAACAGTTGCTTTAGGTACAGGCTCATCTGCTAACAACCCTTGGTTACAGGAATTACCTGATCCGGTCTCAAAGGCTTGCTGGGATAACTACGCTGCCATTTCACAGCGTACGGCATCTGAGCTGGGTCTGGAGCAGGGTGATCTGGTAAACGTAACTGTAGATGGTAAGCCGGCTATTGAAGTTCCTGTTCTGGTTCAGCCGGGTCAGGCCGACAAGACAGTTGCCGTTGCAATTGGCTATGGTCGTGAAAAAGCCGGTAAGGCAGCCAATGGCGTTGGAAAGAGCGTCTACCCGCTGGTATCAGTAGCAAACGGTTATGTTGTATTTGCCGGTGTTAGTGCAAAAGTTGAAAAATCAAGCGGTAAACGCGAGATCGCTCAGACACAAACGCACGATACGGTAATGGGCCGCCATGCCGTATTGCAGGAGTCCGTACTGGGTGAATACAAAAAGAACCCGAAAGCCGGCCGCCACGAACCAAAAGTGGTGACGTCTGAAGGCGTTACTGATGCAACAAACATCACATTATGGCATGGCTATGGCAAGCCTAACCACTCATGGGGTATGGTTATTGACCTGAACTCATGTATTGGTTGCGGTGCGTGTGTTGTCGGCTGTAATGCTGAAAATAACATTCAGGTGGTAGGCCGCGACGAAGTAATTATGCGTCGTGAAATGCACTGGATGCGTATCGACCGCTATTACAGCAGCGATGCGGATGTTGAAAGCATGGGCATGATTGCCGGTTTCCAGGCGCTTGAAGTTGCTTCAGAAAATCCTGAAGTTACGTTCCAGCCAATGCTTTGCCAACACTGTACAAACGCTCCGTGTGAGACGGTATGTCCTGTATTGGCAACAACACACAGTACAGAAGGTCTGAACCAGATGACGTACAACCGTTGTGTGGGTACACGTTACTGTGCGAACAACTGTCCTTATAAAGTACGTCGCTTTAACTGGTTCAAGTATTTCGATAACGATAACTTCGATTACCACTTCAATAACGATTTAGGTAAAATGGTTATCAACCCTGACGTTACAGTTCGTTCACGCGGGGTAATCGAAAAATGTTCATTCTGTGTACAACGGATTCAGGAAGGTAAACTGACAGCGAAGAAAGAACGCCGCCGGTTGTTACCTGATGAAGTTCAGACAGCTTGCGCGCAGGCTTGTCCGACAGACGCCATTACGTTTGGTGATATGAACAATCCGGAAAGCAGCATTTCTAAGATTCTGGCTTCAGAAGAGCAGGGTCGTGCTTTCCACGTTCTGGAAGAGATCAACGTCCGGCCGCAGATTTCGTATCTGACTAAAATCCGGAATAAGGATGCTGAGCCTAAAAAAGAGGCGAAAGAGGCTAAAAAAGAAGAACACGCGTAAACCGTATATCGTAAATTAGAAATTTATGTCGCATATCACTTCACCCGTAAGAACTCCGCTTGTCACAGGAGGTAAAACCTACGCTGACGTAACGGAGGATGTGAGCAGACAGGTAGAAGGCCGTCCGACCCGCGAGTGGACCATTGCATTTACTATCTCTGTGATAGTATTGATATACGGTGCCGCGTGCGTATTCTGGACATGGTGGGAAGGTCTGGGTGTCTGGGGTTTGAATAAAACCGTAGGTTGGGCCTGGGATATCACCAACTTCGTATGGTGGGTAGGTATCGGTCACGCCGGTACACTGATCTCTGCCATCTTATTGCTCTTCCGCCAGAAATGGCGGACTGCCGTAAACCGTGCTGCAGAAGCGATGACAATCTTCGCCGTTATCTGTGCTGCGAGTTTCATCCTGATGCACATGGGCCGTCCATGGCTGGCGCTTTGGGCATTACCACTGCCTAACACCTTTGGTTCACTGTGGGTAAACTTCAAGTCACCACTGGTTTGGGACGTATTCGCCATCAGTACGTACTTTACTGTATCGCTTGTGTTCTGGTATATTGGTCTGGTTCCTGACCTGGCTACCATCCGTGACCGTGCGAAGAGCAAAGTATCACGGTATATCTACGGTGCATTCTCATTAGGATGGAACGGATCCGCAAAAACATGGGCTCGTTACGAGTACATCAGTCTGATCCTGGCGGGTCTGTCAACACCACTGGTATTGTCAGTACACACTATTGTATCCTTTGACTTTGCTACCTCTGTTATTCCGGGCTGGCACACAACCATCTTTCCTCCATACTTCGTTGCGGGTGCGATCTTCTCAGGCTTTGCCATGGTGCAGAACCTGATGCTGATTATCCGTGTCGTATTTAAGCTGGAAGATTACATCACATTCGAACACATCGAGTCGATGAACAAGGTTATCACCCTGACTGGTTCGATTGTAGGTGTTGCTTACCTGACAGAGTTCTTTATTGCCTGGTATTCAGGGGTTGAATTTGAAAGCTACGCGTTTATCAACCGTGCTACCGGTCCTTACTGGTGGGCATACTGGGCGATGATGACGTGTAACGTAATCTCGCCGCAGCTGTTCTGGTCGCGCGCAATCCGCCGGAGCGTTGTCTGGACATTCGTTCTGTCAGTTGTTGTAAACATCGGTATGTGGTTCGAACGTTTTGTAATCATTGTAACGTCACTGCACCGTGATTACCTGCCGTCGAGCTGGGCGATGTTCCACCCGACACTGTTCGATATCAGCGACTATATTTTCTCGTTCGGTCTTTTCTTCACGCTTTTCCTGCTGTTCTCGAAATTCCTGCCGGTTGTAAACATGGCTGAAGTGAAGACTGTAATCAAGTCATCGTCTGAAACACTGCCTAAATCAGTATCAGGCGTAGCAAAAGGGGAGCGGGTAACCAAACCAGCATTCAACAAGGATGCTGAATAACAAAACTGAACGGTAGTTAAGACAATGGCAGAATCTCACGGTAGCGCTAGTAAATTTTTAGTCGGCATTTTTGACGATGACGATGTAGTACTTAAGGCCGTAAAAGAAGTGAAGGACGCCGGTGTACGTATTCATGAAGTATACTCACCGTTTCCTATTCACGGTCTGGACGTAGCCTTAGGTCATCCCCGCACACGGATCGGTATTGCCGCATTCATGTTCGGTCTGACAGGTACATTAACGGCCTTAGCGCTGACGATGTATACTGAAAAGCTTGATTGGCCAATGGTGGTTGGTGGTAAAGACTCCTACTCATTTCCGGTATATATCCCGATTATATTTGAGTTGACAGTCTTGTTCTGTGCGCTTGGCATGGTGGGTACATTCATTGTATCCAATGGCCTTGGCCCCACTGTCAAGCCACTGATGTTCGATCTTCGTACAACAGATAACAAGTTTGCAATGGCCATTGATCTGGGCAAAAACAAACTTGATGAAGAGAAGATCGGGCAAATTCTGAAAGCTTCAGGAGCAGCTGAAGTAAACGTTAAACAGTTCTAATCACCAAAATTGGCAATGGCTATCAAGCATATCAGCATATCAGCCCTGGCAATCCTGAGCGTGGTCGTGATGGGAACTTCCTGCAAACGCGGTCATGATGATACGGGTACGGAATTCGCACCGAACATGTACGAACCGGTTGGTTATGAGCCATATAAGCAGACGCGTGAGCACCCATACAACGCTTATGGTCTGAATATGCGCTTACCGGCAAAGGGTACTGTGGCACGGCCGAACTACCATACTTCGTTTGGTACAGGCGACAGCACAGTGAAAGACCTAATGATTTATAACATTCCTGCAGACAGCATCAGCATTGCAGAGCGTGTACTGAAAAATCCGGTTCCATCGAATGAAAAAACGCTGGAAGAAGGAAAGGTTCTGTACGGACGTTACTGCCAGCACTGTCATGGTGAGGGTGGAAAAGGAGATGGCTTAGTAGGCAAGATGTACAAAGGTGTACCAAGTTACTCCGCAGATGCCTATAAGACAATGAACGACGGGCACATCTTCCACGTGATCACAAACGGCAAAGGCCGGATGTGGCCGCATGGCTCGCAGGTGACGCCTGAAGAGCGCTGGAAAATCGTTCACTACGTTCATAAATTACAAGAAGGATAATAGATTATTTCAGGTTTCGGGGTAGTGATGTCAAACCGGCTGAACTGCCCCGAATCAATCGTTCCTGAAATCTAAAACTACTTAATACATTAAAAATGGCATCTGTTCACGCAATACCATCGCTCGACGAACAGTATGAGTTTACAGCAGAATCAAAACGCCGATTAATCATTGGTATTGTTGCTGGTGTAGCTTTGGTTGGTCTTGGCGCATACTTACTGGCATCTGGTGCCGGTAGTCATGAGGCTCATCATGGAGCGGCTCATGCTGCTGCCGGTCACGAGCATGCTGCTGCTCACCATGAGTACAAATGGACGACCCGTCTGTGGGCAAACGTTTGGGTTAATGCAGTTTACTTTACCGGCATTTCTGTTGTCGGTATGTTCTTTTTATCATACAACTACCTGGCACAAGCTGGCTGGTCATCTGCTTTCAAGCGGATTCCTGAAGCTATGCCGGCGTTCCTTCCGGTAACAGGCTTGATCATGCTGGCCGTATTCTTTATCGCCGGTCACGATCTCTTCCACTGGACGCACGAAGGATTGTATGATCCGAACAGCCCTGAATTTGATCCGATCATTAATGGTAAAAAAGGCTTTTTGAATACGCCTTTCTATCTGATCCGGATGGTGGCCTATTTTGGGCTCTGGTATGGTCTGTGGCGTGTACTGCGGAACCTGTCACTACAGGAAGATCTGTATGGCGGGACGGAGTACTATAACAAAAGCATTAAGTTCGGAACGATATTCCTGGTTGTGTTTGGTGTAACATCATCGACCTCTGCCTGGGATTTTGTGATGTCAATCGACACACACTGGTTCTCAACAATGTTTGGCTGGTATACACTGGCAAGCTGGCACGTAACAGGTCTGGCAGTTATGACATTAACTGTCGTGACGCTGAAAGAGCAAGGTTATCTGAAATGGGTTAACCAGAGCCACCTGCATGATCTCGGTAAGTTTATGTTTGCCTTCAGTATTTTCTGGACGTACGTCTGGTTCGCTCAGTTTATGCTGATTTACTACGCTAACTTACCTGAAGAAACAATCTATTACCGTGAGCGTTTCAGCGGTTACGGTGAAAAGTATCTGGTAACATTTTGGGTGAACCTTTTCTTAAACTTTGCGTTCCCATTCCTTGTTTTAATGACAAGAGATGCGAAGCGTACGAACATCTTCCTGAAGATTGCTGCCTGGGGGATTATTGTTGGTCACTATTTTGACTTCTACAATAACATTATGCCTGGTACAGTCGGAGAGCACGGTGGTTTTGGTCCGATTGAATTCGGGATGATCCTGATTTTTGCCTGTGGTTTCATCTGGTCGTTATCGACTCAGCTGACAAAGGCGAATCTGGTTCCGAAAAACCACCCGATGTTAGAAGAGGCATTACACCACGATATTTAACCTGTCGAATTGTATGGTTTATCTTGTAGGCTTATTATCTATAATATTTCTGGCCCTTGCTGCTCTGGTGGTATCCAGAATGGCGGCTGTAGTGCGGAATGTCAACGGCCCTGTTGAAGAAGGCCGCATTGGCATGAGCAACCGTATTAACGGCGCTCTCTTTTTGGTATTTTTTGCACTCGCAATGATCGGCTTCGTTGTATCATTCATGAGTGCAAAACAGTACTTTTTACCTGAAGCCGGTTCAATTCACGGACGCCGGACAGATACACTGTTCTGGGTGTCAATGGGTATCGTAACGGCTGCTTTTGTGGTAACGAACGCCCTCTTGTTTTTCTTTGCGTACAAATACCAGTACCGCGAAGGTAAAAGAGCTTCTTACTATCCGGAAAACCACAAACTGGAGCTTATCTGGACGGTTGTTCCTGCGGTGGTAATGGCAGTAATGGTATTTACAGGCTGGAGAGCTTGGCGGGATATCATGTCGGAAGCTCCTCAGGATGCACAGGTAATCGAAATCGTTGGCAAGCAGTTTAACTGGATTACCCGTTATCCTGGTATTGACGATAACAAACTGGGTGCATACAACTACAAGTTGACAGACAGCAATAACGAAGTCGGCGTTGATTTCAGCGACGAAGCATCGTTTGATGATTTTGTTAACTCGCAGGGTGAGCTGCATATTCCGGTAGGAAAACCGGTACTGCTGAAAATCCGTGCCCGTGACGTACTGCACAGCGTATTCATTCCGCACCTGCGTGTGAAAATGGATGCTGTTCCGGGTATGCCAACCCGTTTCTGGTTTGTTGCAGATAAAACAACGGAAGAAATGCGTAACATTACCGGCAACCCTGACTTTAACTACGAATTAGCCTGTACGGAAGTTTGTGGCCGTGGCCACTTCTCAATGCGTGCTAAAATTGTGGTTGAAGATGAGGCTTCATGGAAAAAATGGTGTTCAGAGCAAAAGCCGTTGTTAACGTCTTATCCTGAATACGCTTCACGGATTCCGGCAAATCTGAAAGCGAAAGCTGCCAAGTATCTGCCAACCGAAACCGCAGCACCTTCAGACAGCACAACAGCATCAACTCAGCAAGGCGGCGCAAGCTCTGCCAGTGTTTCACTTCGATAACTTAACTTAACTAAACCAATAACGATGGCGACTGTCGACACAAGCCTGGTGCATGACGCTCACACACATGAGCACGATCACCATGAGCCACAAAGTTTTTGGCGAACATACGTTTTCTCGGAAGACCACAAGACCATTGCGAAGCAATACCTGATTACAGGTATTTTGTGGGCAGTAATCGGGATCGGTATGTCAATTATATTCCGGCTTCAGTTAGGTTTTCCTAAAATGAGCATGGGTTGGTTGAAGCCAATTCTCGGCGAATGGATAAACGAGTCTAATCAGCTTGACCCCAATTTTTATCTTGCCTTAGTAACAATGCACGGTACCATCATGGTATTCTTTGTATTGACAGCAGGTTTGAGTGGTACATTTTCTAACTTCCTGATTCCGCTTCAGGTAGGTGCGCGTGACATGGCATCAGGCTTCCTGAACATGCTCTCATACTGGTTCTTCTTTATTGCTGGTGTGATTATGTTTGCCTCTCTGCTGATTGAAACAGGTCCAGCCGGTGGCGGTTGGGTAGTTTATCCGCCATTAAGTGCCTTACCACAGGCTAACCCTGGTTCAGGTCTGGGTATGACACTATGGCTGGTGAGTATGGCGCTCTTTATTGTATCACAGCTTTTGGGTGGTATTAACTACATTACAACGGTTATTAACCTGCGTACACGTGGTATGACATTCAGCAAGCTGCCACTAACAATCTGGGCGTTCTTCCTGACAGCTGTACTGGGTCTGATTTCATTCCCGGTTCTGCTTTCAGCGGCCCTGCTGCTGATTTTTGACCGTAGCTTCGGAACAAGCTTTTACCTGTCAGAAATTTACATCAATGGTGAAGCCCTGCCAAACGTTGGCGGCAGCCCGATTCTGTTCCAGCACTTGTTCTGGTTCCTGGGTCACCCTGAGGTTTATATCGTAATGCTTCCTGCATTAGGTATCACATCAGAAATTATTGCGACAAACTCACGTAAACCGATTTTCGGTTACCGTGCTATGATTGCCTCAATGCTGGGTATTGCATTCCTGGCCTTTATCGTATGGGCACACCACATGTTCGTGACGGGTATGAACCCGTTCCTGGGCTCAATTTTCATGTTCCTGACACTGATCATTGCGGTACCGTCTGCGGTAAAAGCGTTCAACTACATTACAACATTGTGGCGCGGTAACATCCGGTTCACGCCGGCGATGTTGTTCTCAATTGGTCTGGTATCCTTCTTTATCTCAGGTGGTGTAACCGGTCTGATTCTGGGTAACTCAGCGCTTGATATTCAGCTACACGATACGTACTTTGTAGTTGCTCACTTCCACTTAGTAATGGGTGCTTCGTCTGCATTTGGTCTACTGGCGGGTGTTTACCACTGGTTCCCTAAAATGTTTGGCCGCATGATGAATGAAAAGCTTGGCTACATTCACTTCTGGTTATCATTTGCCGGTATATACTGCGTATTCTTCCCGATGCACTATACAGGTATCGCTGGTTTCCCACGCCGTTACTATGCTTTCACAAGCTACGAATGGACGAAAACCATCTTTACAGACCTGAATGCGTTTATTTCAATTGCAGCCATTGTATCGTTTGGTGCCCAGTTCATCTTCCTGTTCAACTTCTTCTATAGCCTGTTCCGTGGCCGCAAGGCACCGCAGAACCCATGGAAGTCAAACACCTTGGAGTGGACAACACCTGTCGAGCCGGGTCACGGCAACTGGCCGGGAGAAATCCCAGCTGTGTATCGCTGGCCTTATGATTACAGCAAACCTGGTGCAGCGGATGATTTCATCCCTCAAACCGTTCCATATTCTCAGACTCCGGAATCGAACCTGCCTCATGAAAATGAGCTGATCGCATTCGAGAAAGAGATTGAGGAGGCCGAAAACTTAAATGACCAGTTCCGTCAACCTCACTAATAAGAAGGAACAGCAGTTCCGGAGACTGGCTCTTCTAACCGTTATTATCATCTACCTGGTTATTCTGGCAGGTGGTATCGTTAGAGGAACAGGCTCCGGAATGGGCTGTCCGGATTGGCCCCGATGCTTCGGGCAATGGGTACCTCCAACGGACGTATCGCAACTTCCCTCAAATTACCAGGAGATTTACAGTCACAGAGGATATGCCAATACTGCATTCAACCCTGTAAAAACCTGGATTGAGTACCTGAACCGTCTTTTAGGCGTATTAACGGGTATTTTTATCTTCCTTACCTTCATTACATCAATCCGTTTCTGGAAAAAGGACAGAACAATCACAGTTCTCAGCTTTACTGCATTTTTGCTGGTTGGCTTTGAAGGGTGGTTAGGTGCCAAAGTCGTTTCAAACGTGCTTGCCCCGTGGATTATCACGCTGCATATGCTGTTATCGATTGTTATCGTAGGCATATTGTTGTACGTAACAGCGAGGTCCTACTCAAGTGTGGTTGAGATTGCCAGCCTGAAGCGACGTGAACTGATTAACCGGTTTCTGGTTATCGGGTCACTGGTCCTGCTGGTACAGATACTCCTGGGCACACAGGTCCGCGAGGAAGTAGATTATGTAGCTGAACGGCTCGGAGAAGCCGGAAGGGGTGAATGGGCGGATCATCTTGGGATTAAGTTTATAATCCACCGGTCATTTACCTGGATTGTGGTACTGTCACAACTGGTCTGGTACTGGAATCTGCGCCGGCAGCAGGTCCGTGGACTGGTGCAGACATTAGGGAATGCCATAGTCGGTTTAACAATTGCACAGATTGCTACGGGCATATTACTGGCATATTTCGGTATGCCTGCATTTGGCCAGCCAATGCACCTCACCTTATCGGTGATCACATTGGGGATTCAATTTGTGATGATTTTGTTATTAAATCGGGAGAGGTTCTTTCCCGCAATTTATGATAGCCGGACAAATCCGGGAAAAGCGTTCGCATAATATGATTACGGTTGAGGAGCAGGTAGAGTCATCGCGGCAAAAGTGGAGAGCAAAGTTCAAGGCTTATATTGAACTGTTGAAACTCAGACTGGCAGTAATTGTGGGTTTATCCGGAGCGCTGGGTTATATGCTAGGCGTAGAACAGGATTACCAGGCAGGAATGATTCTGCTCTTCAGCGTGAGCGGTCTGATGATTACCGGAGCAGCCAATGCGACTAATCAAGTACTCGAAATTGAGCTTGACCGGATGATGAAGCGTACCGGCCAGCGGCCGCTGCCGTCAGGAAGGCTGAGTAAACGGAATGCCTTATGGTTTGCCGCAATCCTGCTGTTTATCGGTATTCTGATACAGGCCCTGTATTACAATCCGTTGACTGCTGCCATTTCGTTTATCTCCTATCTGCTGTATAGTTTCGCCTATACACCATTGAAACGGGTTGGACCAATTGCTGTATTTGTGGGAGCAATTCCCGGTGGATTACCACCGTTGATCGGTATCGTTGCGGCAAAAGGAGTTATTGACCTGGAAGCGCTGGTGTTATTTGCTGTACAGTTTGTGTGGCAGTTTCCGCATTTCTGGGCAATTGCCTGGGTACTGGATGAAGATTACAAAAAGGCCGGTTTCCGGTTATTACCATTAAACAAGCCGAAATCGTTAGAAACAGCACTGATTGTGATGGTGTTTACGATGGTATTATTACCGTTAGGCATACTGCCGACACAATTAGGGTTTACCGGCGAAATTGCTGCGTGGGTAACAACGATTTGCGGTATTGCTTTCCTATACCTTAATCTGCGGCTGGTTCGGCAGGGGACTGACAAAAATGCGTTAATATTAATGTTCGGGTCATTTTTGTACCTGCCAATCGTACAGATTGTTTACGTTCTAGACAAGATTTGACATGAATGAGGAGTTAGAAAGCGTAAATTTCATTGAGCAGGAGCCTGAGGAAACATTATCGATGAATCCGCGGAAGTTTATTCTGTGGCTGTTCATTGTAAGTATCATCATGCTTTTTGCCGCCATGACAAGTGCCTATCTGGTGCGGCGTGCCGAAGGTAACTGGCTGGAATATGATATTCCACCTGTTTTTGGGTACAGTACAGCAGTGTTAATTGTAAGTAGTTTAACGATTCACTGGGCATACTGGGCTGCAAAAAAAGATCGGTTCAACACACTGAAGACGGCAATAACTATTACTTTTGTAGCCGGAATGGCCTTTTTATACATGCAGTTTCAAGGTTGGGTCCAACTGGTTGATCAAAAAGTTTTCTTTGTTGGCAACCCGGCCGGGTCCTTTATGTATGTATTTACAGGATTACATGCCTTTCACTTGATTTCAGGACTAATTGTTCTGTTATTTGCACTGAAAGCATCATTTCAGCTTCGTGTCCATGCAAAAAGCTTAGATCAGATTGAGATTGCGGCAACGTATTGGCACTTCCTTGACATTCTTTGGATTTATTTATTCCTGTTTTTGATCTATTTTCATTGATTTAATTTCTGACGCATGGCGGCTACTGTAACGACGGATTCAACCGAAGTGTTCGACAAGAAATCCTGGATGGGTGGGGTTGAGCCTATGAGGGTAAGCTACGGTAAACTGATGATGTGGTTTTTCCTGTTATCAGATACCTTTACCTTTTCAGCCTTACTTGTAACGTATGGCTTAATTCGCTTCAGCTTCCCGGCCTATGATCCGGCAGTACATGGAGCATTTCAGTTCTCAGACCTTTATTGGCCGATTCCGGAGAAGGTCTATAACTCAGTACCGTTCCTGCATGGTGTTGATCTCCCGCTGGTTTTTGTGGGTATCATGACCTTTATCCTGATCTTTAGCAGCGTAACCATGGTATTGGCGGTAGAAGCCGGTCACCGTATGGACCGCGCCTCTGTTGAGAAATACATGCTCTGGACGATTATCGGCGGTTTCGCATTCCTGGGCTGTCAGGCATGGGAGTGGAGCCACTTTATTCACGGAACCGAAAAAGGACGTCTGATAACGGACGTACTGACTGGTGACGTACGTACAATTTTCGGGGCAAATCTGACCGAAAATGAATACGGTCCGGCTGCATTTGCTGATTTGTTTTTCTTTATTACAGGGTTCCACGGTACACACGTATTCAGTGGAGTTGTATTGAATATCCTGATTTTCTACCGTACTGCAACAGGCCTGTATGCCCGTCGCGGACACTATGAAATGGTTGAAAAAGTTGGTCTGTACTGGCACTTTGTAGACCTTGTCTGGGTATTCGTATTTACCTTCTTCTATCTTGTTTAATTGACGATATTCTGAAACATGGCAGGTCATAACTACACACATGATCACGAAGAGGTGGAAATTGCACCTCCACAGACTAAAGCGATCTGGAAAACATTTTATATTCTTGGTGCAATTACGGCACTGGAGTTCCTGATTGCTTTTACGATTCATACAGGACCATTCAAGACGTCTATTTTTATTGGGTTAACCATTGTTAAGGCGTTTTACATCGTAGGCGAGTTTATGCACCTGAAGCACGAAGTAAAAAGCCTGATCTGGGCTGTTCTGCTTCCATGCATGTTCGTTGTCTGGTTATTGGTTGCATTGCTGATCGAAGGAGAATCTATCTTCATGGTCCGTTAAACTATGTCTAAACAGTTTAAAGCCGGGATCCTGCTAGTTGTGCTGGCGGTCCCGGCTTTGTTTTATATCGCCCTGAAAGGTTTAAGTGAAAATCACTATAAACTCAGAAAATACATACCGGTTATTGATTCAACAACCGGCGAACCGATGCGCGGCCGGCAAATCAATGATTTTGGCCAGGAAGTAGAAGATACCCTTTTCCGGAAAGTCAGTACGTTTAACCTGATTGATCAAAGCGGACAGCCGGTAACCAGCGATCTGGTGAAAGATAAAATCCACATCGCGGCATTTTTCTTTACGCGGTGCGGTACCATTTGTCCGAAAATTTCAACGCAGCTCAGCCGTATACAGGAAGTATTCCGGGACCAGAGTAGTATCAGGCTATTGTCATTTTCGGTAGATCCGTTGCATGATACACCGGCAATTATGCAGGCCTATGCGAAAAAATATGACGCCATTACCGGAAAATGGTATTTCCTGACCGGTGATAAAGCGCAGATATATACGTTGGCGCAGCATGGGTATTTTTTGCCGGTTGTTGACAAAGGACTTGATTACGGAAAGCCGGACGAAACTTTTATTCACACCGAAAAAGTTGTGTTAGTGGATAAACAAGGATATATCAGAGGATTTTACGATGGTACAGATAAAGAAGATGTTGATCGGCTGATTCTGGAAACACGTGTCCTGCTGGATATCTACAGCAAACAATAAACCTGCTATGGAAGCAATTCAAACGGAAAAAGAGCAAAAAGCCAACCGATTGATAAACATCTTAGCCATTGCCATTCCGGTTGCGGTGGCCGTATTGCTCGGAATCAGGCAAAAAGTTGACCTTGGAGCATGGACAACCTGGTTGCCTCATGTGAATGGAGTGATCAACTCACTGACATCTGTACTGCTGATTTTCGGGCTGATATTTATCAGACAGCGTAAAATTGAAGCCCACCGGAAAACCATGTTAGCCGCCTTTACACTCGGTTCGGTCTTTCTGGTAAGTTACGTGCTGTACCACCTGTCAAATGAATCAACGCCATTTGGCGGGGAAGGAGCCATCCGTCCGGTTTACTATTTTCTGTTAATATCACACATTGTGTTATCAGTGGTAGTCGTATGGTTTGTGCTGAAGGCGGTGTATTTTGCTACATCGGGTCAGTACGAACGTCACCGGAAAGTAGTAAGATGGGCTTACCCGATCTGGCTATATGTCAGTACAACGGGGGTAATTGTTTATTTACTGATTAAACCATATTACTTGCATTAATATTGATAGCCATGAAACGAATAACAGTTTTCTTATCGGCAGTTATCATATTAGCCGCTAATCTGTCAGCATCAGCACAGTGTGCCATGTGCCGTGGGACAGTAGAGAGTACGGTTAGCAATGGCCGCAGTGTTGTCGCATCTGATTTGAACTTCGGCATTATCTATTTGCTGGCAATTCCATACCTGATGGTGGGAATAGTAGCATTTGTGTGGTACCGGAACAGCCGGAAAGAATATGCAAAACGTCTCGAAATTACAAGCCGTGTCAGAGGGGCTATGTCCCGCCTGTAGAAAGGGTAAGATCTTTGCTGCCCCATTCTATAATCTGAAACGCTTTGATGACATGCATACACATTGTCCGCATTGCGGACTACGGTACGAAATAGAACCTGGGTACTTCTATGGAGCTATGTATGTAAGCTATGCGATATCCGGAGCGATTGCCCTATTAACTGCATTCACGCTCTTCTATTTTGCCGGTGATCCGGACGGATGGGTTTATGTTGGTGTGATTGTGCCCATCATGCTGCTGATCGCGCCGGTTAATTTCAGAATATCAAGGATCGTATGGTTGCATTTTGTGGCAGGTATCCGATACAGACCTGACTTATAAATAGTGAGAAGCCGGAGTTACTAACGACTCCGGCTTTTTTTATAAAAAAACGGATGCCCATGCAACCTTACGGGGAAGATTGAGCATCTTGATAACAAACGGACGGTAAAGCAGCGTTATGTTAAGAATTATACCTTTTTATCCGACAGAAGCTAAACTCGTAACAGCTTTGAAGCGTGGGGAAGCCCGTGCCCAGAAGGTGGTTTATGAGCGATATTCGGGTAGAATGTTGGCAATATGCGTTCGTTATGTTGCCAACAGGGCTGATGCGGAAGAGGTGATGATCGATGGATTCATGAAAATCTATGAAAAAATTGATCAGTTCAGAGAAGAAGGAAGTTTTGAAGGGTGGATGAAACGGGTAATGGTGACCGAATCATTGATGTTTTTACGGAAAAAGAAGGCATGGCGTCAGGAAATCCCGATTGATGAAATGGGCGCCGAACCGGATTATGACTGGGCTGAAACATCGCTGGAATCGGAGGAACTAATGCGGTTAGTAAATCAATTGCCGGATGGCTACCGGACAGTATTTAACCTGTATGCCATTGAAGGTTATTCACATGCCGAAATCGCTGAGATGCTTAAAATCAGCGAAGGCACCTCAAAATCACAGTTAAGCCGCGCACGCTCATTATTACAGGCAGGTTTAAAGAAAATTCAGGAATATCACTATGAAGAAGCATACAGAAAAACAGCCAATTGATGACCTGTTTGCCCGTAAGCTAGGCGATATGTCGATTACACCAGGGGCAAAGTCATGGGACGAACTGCAGCATCGTCTGGGAAATGACAGGACGGCGAGGATTGTGCCCGTATGGTATCGGTATGCCGCTGCGGCAGCCTGTGTTGTGCTGGCAGGCGGAATTGGCTGGAAGCTGTATCCGACAAATGAAACCGGAAAACCGGCAGTGGCGGTAATTACTGAAAAGGCGAATGAAACCGGTATAACCAGTAAGCCACGTACGGCAACAAGCTTGCCGGCGCCTGACAAAATGCCTTTAGCGGTGAATACCGAGACAACACTTGCTGAAAATGAGTCCGGAAGACAAGCTAAAAAGGTGGCCGATAAAGCAGGAACCAGCACTGAAATATCCCGACAGGGAGTTATTATGCCTCAACCTGAGGTTACTGGTATCCCGCAGCCGGTTAAAGGGCCGGTGCCGGAAGAGAACAAAGCGGTGGCAAAGGTTTCGATACCTGTGGAGAAACTGCCGGCAGCCGTACCGGAGACAGTAAAGCCAATGACCGTAGAATCACTGAAACCGGGAATTACTGAAGAGTCTGTGGAGCGGAAACTGGTTGTTGTAATCAATACGCCTGTGCAGACGATACCCAAAGCCGGTGAGGCAGGCGGAATAATTCAACGAGAAGCGCTTAGTCAGCAGGAAAACGCAGAGGACGAAGGTTTGTCAAAAGCCAGTAAACTGTTTAAGAAGCTGAAAAGGATAAAAAGCGGAGAAGCACTGGCATATAAGGGTGAAGCAGGAGATGAAGAGGACGCAGGTCTTATTTCAAGGTTATATGGTAACGTCAGACAGAGTCTGGAGACAAAAAAAGCAAGTAAACAATGAAAGTATATAGCTCACTGGTTGTCGGCCTGATTTGTATCCTGCACGGAGCCGGCGTACTGGCGAAATCGGGTAGTGTGGCGGATTCACTGGTCATTCAGTTCGCAAATAAAACCAGAATTGTCATCCATGCACCGGATAAGGCAGGTATAAAAGCACTGGCTAACTATGATCTGAACAAGGTAATCCGTGATATGGGAGCCAAGCTGGATTCGATTCCGGACGGACAGGAGGCCAGAATCACGATTGAAGGAGCCAATGGTCAGCGGTATCTGCGCGATACGGTGATTGTGGTAACCAAAGATAAAGGCAGGATCAGTGTAACGATAAAAGCGGACAGAGATAGTATAAAGAGTAGCTCACAGACATCTCAGAAAAGCCGGGAAGTTAGCGATAGTAAAGCTGAAAAAGCCCGCAAAAAAGCCACAAGCCTGAACTCATTTACGAGCTTCCAGATCGGGTTAAATACACTGTTGACAGAAACGGAAACGGCAGCCTATCCATCAAACCGTTATGATCTGAAGCCACTGGGTTCGCGCTATTTTGCACTCGGAATAGGACAGCGGCCAACGCTCATTAAAGGAAAGAAAGCCCGTTTAAGTCTGCAGTACGGTATTGAGGTAGCCTGGAATAACTACTCATTTGAGAATGATGTAACCGTTCAGAAAGGGCCGGCACAACTTCAGTTTGTGGATATTCAGGAGGCAGTAAAGCGTACGAAGCTTACAGTTTGTAATGTTCAGTTACCAATTGTACCCAGAGTGAGTTTTTACAATGAATCCGGGAAAAAAATACTGCACATCGGACTGGGTGCCTATGCCGGTTATAGGGTAGACAGCTATTCAAAAATTAAGTTCGAAGACGGATCAAAAAAACGGGATCATGACCGCTATTACACCAATGATCTGCGTTACGGGCTCATGGCTCAGTTAGGGATCGTTAGAACGAACCTTTTTGTTAAGTATGAGTTAAATCCTGTATTTCAGTCTGGAAAAGGACCTGATGTACGAGGACTTAGTTTTGGTGTAAGTCTCTGATAGACAGTAAATTTGTGCGAGAAGCAAAGGGCATGCTCAAAAAAAATGTTGGAAATGAAAACATTTTTTTTGAGCTGGATATTGACAAAAGGCTAAAACCGTGTAATTTTGCAACTCCAAACCGGAACGCGGGTTGGAAATACGAATAAAAAGAGCAGGGGAGTTTCCAGAGTGGCCAAATGGATCAGACTGTAAATCTGCTGGCGTACGCCTTCGGAGGTTCGAATCCTCCACTCCCCACAACGCTTTTACTGTCCGGCGGTGATAGTACTAAACAGTCGGAAAACCGGAAGCAGACATAAATGCGGGAGTAGCTCAGTTGGTAGAGCGATAGCCTTCCAAGCTATAGGTCGCGAGTTCGAACCTCGTCTCCCGCTCTACGACAAAAAGTTGTACAGTGTAAAATGAAAAATGCTACTCATTAATCATTATACATTGTACATTTTTATGTTCGCCTTCTTAGCTCAGGGGTAGAGCACTTCCTTGGTAAGGAAGAGGTCGTCGGTTCAAATCCGATAGAAGGCTCCAGCCATCGGACGCGTTGATTTGCCCCGTTCGGGAAGAACAGTAAAATGTTCTGCTCAGGCCTACGGAAAAGTGCTCATCAGGGCACTTTCTTGTTTCTCAGCAAATTCAAAAATAAACTAATAGTTAATTCTTTAAGCGTTTTTTAACGTTTTTAAACATGGCAAAAGAGAACTTTGACCGCTCCAAACCGCACGTAAACATCGGTACAATCGGTCACGTTGACCACGGCAAAACGACGCTGACGGCTGCCATTACGAAAGTTTTGGCGGAAAAAGGTCTAGCCGCAGTTCGGGACTTCTCCTCAATTGACAATGCACCTGAAGAGAAAGAACGTGGTATTACCATCAATACTTCTCACGTAGAATACCAGACTGCTAACCGTCACTACGCACACGTCGACTGTCCTGGTCACGCTGACTATGTGAAAAACATGGTTACTGGTGCCGCTCAGATGGACGGTGCTATCCTGGTAGTTGCTGCAACTGACGGTCCGATGCCACAAACGCGTGAGCACATCCTGCTTGCCCGTCAGGTAGGTGTACCTCAGCTGGTTGTGTTCATGAACAAAGTGGACATGGTGGATGATCCGGAACTGCTTGAACTGGTAGAAATGGAAATCCGCGAACTGTTGAGCTTCTATGAATTCGACGGTGACAACATTCCGGTTATCCAGGGTTCTGCACTGGGTGGTCTGAATGGCGACGCGAAATGGGTTGCTACAATCGACGAGCTGATGGCTGCTGTTGATAGCTTCATTCCACTTCCTCCACGTCAGACTGATCTGCCATTCCTGATGCCAATCGAAGACGTATTCTCGATCACTGGTCGTGGTACTGTTGCAACTGGCCGTATCGAGCGTGGTATCATCAACTCAGGCGAGCAGGTTGAAATCCTGGGTATGGGCGCTGAGAACCTGAAGTCAGTTGTAACTGGTGTTGAAATGTTCCGGAAAATTCTGGACCGTGGTGAAGCTGGTGACAACGTAGGTCTTCTGTTGCGTGGTATTGAGAAAACCGATATCCGTCGTGGTATGGTTATCTGTAAGCCAAACTCAGTAAAACCACACGCTAAATTCAAAGCTGAGGTTTACGTTCTGTCAAAAGAAGAAGGTGGCCGTCACACGCCGTTCTTCAACAAATACCGTCCTCAGTTCTACTTCCGTACAACTGACGTAACTGGCGAGATCAAATTGCCGGATGGCGTAGAGATGGTTATGCCTGGTGATAACATCACTATCGAAGTAACGCTGATCAACCAGATCGCTATGGAGAAAGGTCTTCGTTTCGCGATCCGCGAAGGTGGCCGTACTGTAGGTGCCGGTCAGGTAACTGAGATCATCGAATAATATTATTTGAAACAAGTGCATTATCGAAAGATGGTGCACTTGTTTTTTTATAATTAATTAGTAATTTTGCAGTCCGTTTCAACGGGCAATATAAGAGGAAAGAGATTTCTACCGGCTTTCTTCACAATCTACGGGTGTAGTTCAAGGGTAGAATAGCGGTCTCCAAAACCGTTGATGGGAGTTCGAATCTCTCCACCCGTGCAAATCCTTTTACAGATGGACAAGTTTATTTCGTTTCTGAAAGACTCCTGGGAGGAGTTTCAGCACAATGTCACTTGGCCAAAATTTAGTGAGCTACAGGCCAGTTCTACTCTGGTTCTAGTGGCTTCATTAGTTTTTGCGATGGTCGTTGGTCTGATCGATTTCTTGTTTGAGAATGCACTGAATGCCTTTTATCAGTCGTTCTAAACTGATTTACGAATAACGGTTACGGGTGTATTAACGCGGTAATCGTAAGTCCAAAATCAACATTATTATGAGCAACGGCATTAATTGGTATGTCATCCGGGCGGTATCAGGGCAGGAGAAAAAAATTAAATCCTACCTGGATAACGAAATTATTCGGCAAAAGTTAGACGAAGTTATTCCGCAGGTATTAATTCCTGCAGAAAAGGTATATGAAATGCGTAACGGTAAGAAGCGCATTCGGGAAAAATCATTCTTCCCTGGCTATATCCTGATTTCGGCTGATCTGTCAAATAACCGTGCGCTTGACCTGATCACAAACATGCCCGGTGTTCTTGGTTTTTTAGGCAACACAAGCGGTACCACAAAGATACCTGTTCCACTGCGTCAGGCAGAAGTTAACCGGATTCTGGGTAAAGTGGATGAAGAAACGCAGGAAGTTGCCGCACCAACCGTACAGTTCCTGAAAGGTGAATCTGTAAAGGTAATTGACGGACCGTTCAGTGGTTTCGTTGGTACAGTAGAAGAGGTATTCGATGACCGTAAAAAATTAAACGTTGTTGTTAAGATTTTTGGCCGGAATACCCCTGTTGAATTGAGTTACGCACAAGTAGATAAAGAAAGCTAGGTTAATCCTTGTTTTCCGTTTATTGTTCAGGCTTCCCTCTGGAATGATAAACACAAATTGAGTCTGTTTAAAGACACAAGAAAATGGCAAAAGAAGTAGGTGGCTACGTAAAGTTGCAGGTAAAAGGCGGTCAAGCTAACCCTTCACCTCCGATCGGTCCGGCTCTGGGTTCCAAAGGTCTTAACATCATGGAATTCTGCAAGCAGTTCAACGGCCGTACGCAGGATAAGATGGGCATGATCTTGCCGGTGTTGATTACTTATTACAAAGACAAGACATTTGACTTTGTAATCAAGACTCCGCCGGCGCCCGTTCTGTTGAAAGAAGCAGCCAAGGTTAAAGGTGGTTCAGCTCAGCCAAACCGTACAAAGGTTGGTTCAGTATCGTGGGATCAGGTAAAGCAAATCGCTGAGACGAAAATGCCGGACCTGAACTGCTTTACAGTTGAGTCTGCAATGCGCATGATCGCTGGTACAGCTCGCAGCATGGGGATCACAGTGTCGGGTACCGCTCCCTGGGACAACCAGTAAGCCAAACGCAATTTACGAGACATGGCTAAGTTGACAAAAAAACAAAAGGAAGCTTTATCGAAGTATGATGCTGCCAAGGAATATTCGCTGCTGCAAGCTGCTGATATCCTGAAGCAGATTTCATACACGAAATTTGACTCTTCCGTAGATATTGACGTTCGGTTGGGCGTTGATCCGCGTAAAGCTGACCAGATGGTTCGTGGCGTTGCTACGTTACCTCACGGTACAGGTAAAACGGTTCGCGTACTGGTACTTTGTACACCGGACAAGGAGCAAGAAGCGAAAGACGCTGGTGCTGACTTCGTTGGCTTAGATGACTATATTCAGAAGATTGAAAAAGGCTGGACAGACGTAGACGTGATCATCACGATGCCTAACGTCATGGCTAAAGTTGGTCGTCTGGGACGTATTCTGGGTCCGCGCGGTTTGATGCCAAACCCTAAATCGGGCACGGTAACACTGGAAGTTGGCAACGCTGTACGTGAAGTAAAAGCTGGTAAAATCGACTTCAAAGTTGATAAAACCGGTATCATTCACACGAGCATTGGCAAGGTATCTTTCGATCCGGAGAAAATTGCTGAAAACGCACAGGAAATCATCGCTACGCTGTTACGTCTGAAGCCATCATCGGCTAAAGGTACTTACGTAAAATCGATTCACCTGTCAAGCACAATGAGTCCGGGCGTAATCATTGACAAAAGCACAGTAGTTGGAATTTAATCATGACACGGGAGGAAAAAGGAGTAATCATTGAGGAATTGGCTCAGAAGTTTCAGACCATTCCTTTCTTCTATATCACCGAAGCCAGTGGCATGACGGTTGACCAGGTCAACCAACTCCGCCGCATGTGCTTTGAACGTGGTATCGAGTACAAAGTGGTGAAGAATACCTTCATCAAAAAAGCACTTGAAACAGTTGCCGGAGCGGATTTTACTCCGTTTAACGATACGGTTCTGAAGGGTCAGTCGGGCGTAATGTTCCATGCTGAAAACCAGAAAGCACCGGCGCAGTTGATCAAAGAGTTTCGTAAAACGAATGATAAACTGCAACTAAAAGGAGCTTCGATCGATGCAAGCCTGTTTATCGGCGCAGATCAGCTGGATACATTAATCTCGCTGAAGAGCCGTCAGGAGTTGATCGGCGATATCGTTGGCTTACTGCAGTCACCTGCGAAGAATGTGCTTTCAGCCCTTCAGAGCAGCGGCGGCAAACTGGCCGGCATCCTCAAAACGCTTTCAGAGCGCGAGGAAGCATAAGCGTAAGACAGTCAGTCGTACTGCTCTTACCAGTGCAAAACAATACTCGTGGCTCAAACAAGAAAGCCACAAAATCTAACAAAATCGTAAAACAATTTAATCAAGAATACTAAAATGGCAGATTTGAAAGCGTTCGCTGAGCAGCTTGTAAACCTGACAGTGAAAGAAGTTAACGAACTGGCAGCTATCCTGAAAGATGAGTATGGCATCGAACCGGCTGCTGCTGCTCCGGTAATGGTAGCTGGTGGTGCAGGTGGTGGCGATGCTGCTGCAGCCGCTCCTGAGAAAACTTCATTCGACGTGATCCTGAAGGCTCCGGGTGCCGGTAAACTGGCTGTTGTGAAGCTGGTTAAAGATCTGACAGGTCTGGGCCTGAAAGAAGCGAAAGAATTAGTTGACAGCTCTCCTAAGCCTTTGAAAGAAGGCGTGTCGAAAGACGAAGCTGAAGCGCTGAAGAAACAACTGGAAGAAGCTGGTGCTGAAGTAGAAATTAAATAATTTCAGCCCTATTTCTGATATCACTCCAAGTAGAGGAGGCCTGGCCAACGTCAGGTCTTTTCTGCTTGGAGGCTTTTTTGTCTATGAAAGTTCGTGTCAGTAAACTATTTTAAGTTACTGCACGTTGTTCCTTTATGCCCCCTCGGGACGGGTGACGTCTGGGGCATTGTATGACTACCTTAGCAGGAGTTATAACGAATATTCTCAGGGTAAAGTTATACAGTTTTGCTCACATTCTTGGCTACAAACGCAAAAAACAACAGCATGCGCAAAAACTTTGCGACAATCCAGCCAGTGATTGAATATCCGGATTTCCTGGATGTTCAAATTAAATCCTTCAAAGATTTTTTCCAGCTTGATACGCCATCTGACCACCGCTCACAAGAGGGTTTGTTTAAGGTGTTTCAAGAAAATTTCCCAATCTCTGATTCACGGGAAAACTTCGTACTGGAGTTTATTGACTACTCTGTCGATCCGCCGAAGTATTCCGTTGACGAGTGTATTGATCGCGGCCTGACCTATTCAGTGCCTCTCAAAGCAAAGCTGAGGCTGTCAAATAATGACCCCGACAACGAAGACTTTGAAACAATCGAGCAGGAAGTGTTCTTAGGGAATATCCCTTACATGACTGAAAAAGGCTCGTTTGTTATCAATGGTGCCGAGCGGGTAATTGTTTCTCAGCTTCACCGTTCACCAGGTGTGTTCTTCTCGATGAGCAAGCACACAAATGGTACCAAGCTTTACTCTGCGCGGATCATTCCATTCAAAGGATCATGGATTGAATTTTCAACAGACGTAAACAACGTCATGTACGCGTATATTGACCGGAAAAAGAAATTCCCGGTTACAACGCTGTTACGTGCCATTGGTTTTGGTTCTGATAAAGACATTCTTGACCTGTTCGGTTTGTCCGAAGAGGTTCCGGCGACACCGGCTAATGTTAAGAAAGCCATCGGCCGTCGTCTGGCTGCACGGGTGCTTCGTACATGGACAGAAGACTTTGTGGATGAAGATACCGGTGAGGTAGTATCAATCAGCCGCAACGAGGTGCTCATGGAGCGCGACTCGGTTATTTCGGTTGACGATATCGATACGATTATTGAATCTGGTCAGAAATCAGTTATCCTGCACAAGGAGGACATGAATGTGGCCGATTACAATATCATTTATAACACGCTGCAGAAAGATAGCTCGAACTCGGAAAAAGAGGCCGTTGAGCAAATCTACCGGCAGTTACGTAACGCCGATGCCCCGGACGAACAAACCGCTCGTGAAATCATTCAGAGCCTGTTCTTCTCAGACAAACGCTATGATTTAGGGGATGTAGGCCGTTACCGGATTAATAAAAAACTTGGCCTTGATGTCGCTTCGGATACAAAAGTGCTGACGACACAGGATATCGTGTCGATCGTGAAGTATCTGATCGGTCTGATCAATGCCAAGGCAGTAGTCGATGATATTGACCACCTCAGCAACCGTCGTGTACGGACTGTAGGTGAACAATTATATGCGCAATTTGGTGTTGGTCTGGCCCGTATGGCCCGGACAATCAAAGAGCGGATGAACGTGCGGGATAACGAAGATTTCAAACCGGTTGACCTGATCAACGCACGGACACTGTCTTCGGTTATCAACTCGTTCTTTGGTACCAACCAGCTGTCTCAGTTTATGGACCAGACGAACCCGCTGGCAGAGGTGACGCACAAGCGTCGTATGTCTGCACTCGGGCCAGGCGGTCTGTCGCGTGAGCGCGCCGGTTTCGAGGTTCGTGACGTTCACTATACGCACTACGGTCGTCTCTGTACGATTGAAACGCCGGAAGGTCCGAACATCGGTCTGATTTCATCACTTTGTGTCTATGCTAAGATTAACAGCATGGGCTTCATCGAAACGCCGTACCGTGTCATTGAGAACGGTAAAGTTGCGCCGGAGAAGCCGGTGATGTATCTGACTGCGGAAGAGGAAGACTCACACTACATTGCTCAGGCTAACGCCCAGATCAATAATGACGGTACGTTCCAGGTTGACCGGATTAAGTCGCGCTTTGAGGGTGACTTCCCGATGGCTGAGCCTACCAATGTGAGCTATATGGATATTGCGCCAAACCAGATTGTATCGGTGGCGGCGTCAATGATTCCATTCCTTGAGCACGATGATGCCAACCGTGCGTTGATGGGTTCAAACATGCAGCGCCAGGCTGTGCCACTGCTGCGCCCGCAGGCGCCGATTGTAGGTACGGGTCTGGAAGGTCGTGTTGCCGTTGACTCACGTGCGCTGGTAGTCGCTGAAGCAGATGGTATGATTGAGTTTGTGGATGCAACGAAAATTGTTGTCCGCTATGAACTCAGCCATGATGAACTGGCTGTTAGCTTCGACGAAGACCGGAAAACATATAACCTGATTAAGTTCCGCCGGACCAACCAGGATACATGCATCAACCTGAAACCGATTGTTCTGAAGAATCAAAAGGTGAAAAAAGGTCAGGTGCTTTGTGAAGGGTATGCGACGCAGGGCGGCGAGCTGGCGCTTGGACGTAACATGAAAGTGGCGTTCATGCCTTGGCAGGGATATAACTTTGAGGATGCTATCGTGATTTCTGAACGAGTTGTTCGGGAAGATATCTTTACATCTATTCACATCGAAGAGTTTGAACTGGAAGTACGGGATACAAAACGTGGTGAAGAAGAATTAACGTCTGAAATCCCGAACGTATCCGAAGAAACCGTTCGTAACCTGGATGAAAATGGTATTGTACGGGTAGGTACTGAAGTGAAGGAAGGCGATATCCTGATTGGTAAGATTACACCAAAGGGTGAAAGCGATCCGACACCGGAAGAAAAACTGCTCCGTGCCATCTTCGGTGATAAAGCCGGTGATGTAAAAGATGCCTCGAAGAAAGCACCGCCTTCACTGAAAGGTGTTGTGATCGATACGAAGCTGTTTGCGCGTCCGTCAAAAGAAGACCGTGGCAAGCATAAGGACGAGGTAAAGGCGCTGATGAAGCGTTACAGCCGTGATCTGATTGCGATCCGCGAGCGGATGATCGAAAAACTGACGCAACTGCTCGAAGGCAAAACAAGCCAGGGCGTGCGGCATAAGTTTGGCGACGAAATCGTCAGCAAAGGCGTTAAGTTTAACCGCCGCAACGTGTCGGAGAACCTGTTCCCGGACAAAAACCCATACCGCGACGAAAGTGGTTATGCGGTTGCGGAAGAGGTGAACCTGTTGCTGGATCTGAACCTTGACGGCTGGACGGAAGATACGCATACCAACAAGCTGATTGTTCAGTTAATCAAGAATTACAACAACCGCCGTAATGAAATTACCGGCCGCTTCAAACGTGAGCGTTTTACGCTTGAAGTAGGTGATGAACTGCCGGCAGGTATTGTGAAACTGGCGAAGGTATATATTGCTAAGAAGCGTAAGCTGAAAGTAGGGGATAAGATGGCGGGTCGCCACGGTAACAAGGGGGTTGTTGCCCGGATTGTCCGTGATGAAGACATGCCGTTCCTGGAAGATGGTCGTCCGGTGGATATCGTTCTGAACCCGCTTGGTGTACCTTCCCGGATGAACCTTGGACAGATTTACGAGACGGTATTGGCATGGGCCGGTGAAAAACTGAACCGGAAATATGCTACGCCGATCTTCGACGGAGCTACCGAGGCTCAGGTTGTAGCCGAGCTTGACGCAGCCGGATTACCATCATTCGGTCGTACATATCTGTACAACGGTTTGACGGGTGACCGCTTCGACCAGCCGGTAACAGTAGGTATTATTTACATGCTGAAACTTGGTCACCTCGTAGATGATAAGATGCACGCCCGTTCGATCGGACCATACTCCCTCATTACGCAGCAGCCGCTGGGTGGTAAGGCACAGTTCGGTGGTCAGCGGTTTGGTGAGATGGAGGTATGGGCCCTCGAAGCATTCGGTGCGGCAAACATCCTGCAGGAGATCCTGACTGTTAAATCCGATGACGTTGTTGGCCGTGCGAAGGCATATGAGGCAATCGTAAAAGGTGAGAACCTGCCGAAGCCGAATATTCCGGAGTCGTTCAACGTATTGGTACACGAGTTGCGCGGTCTTGCACTTGAAATTACTTTAGAATAAAGGAGATACCGGTAAAGGGAGGACGGAAAACGGGCAACAACTGCCTGTTTTCTGCCTCCTCTTCCTGCATTATCCGTTCTATCCTTAAACATAAAACTCCCGCTTCGGCGGACCGAACCAATGTCCTTCAAAAAGAACAAAAAACTCAATAGCGATTTTGCGAGCGTGACGATCAGTCTGGCATCGCCCGAGTCGATTCTGGAGAGTTCATACGGTGAGGTAACTCAACCCGAGACCATCAACTACCGGACATATAAGCCTGAAATGGGCGGCTTGTTCTGTGAGCGGATCTTCGGGCCAGTGAAAGACTGGGAATGCCATTGCGGCAAATACAAGCGGATTCGCTATAAAGGCATTATCTGCGACCGTTGTGGGGTGGAAGTTACCGAGAAAAAAGTACGCCGTGAGCGTATGGGACACATCGAACTGGTGGTGCCCGTTGCGCATATCTGGTACTTCCGGAGCTTACCAAACAAAATTGGTTATTTGCTCGGTCTTTCTACTAAGAAACTCGACCAGATTATCTATTACGAACGGTATGTTGTCGTTCAGGCAGGTGTGAAGGAAGCTGATGGTATCAACGAACTTGATTTCCTGACTGAAGACGAATATCTCGATATTATCGACAAACTGCCAGGTACCAACCAACATCTTGATGATAAAGATCCGCAGAAATTTATCGCCAAAATGGGGGCTGAGGCACTGGAAATGTTGTTATCACGCCTGAACCTTGATGAGCTGTCATACTCCCTGCGTCACGCAGCTGCAACGGATACGTCGCAGCAACGGAAAGCAGAAGCGTTGAAGCGTCTGAAAGTAGTTGAGGCATTCCGCGAAGCCAACGGCCGTATTGAAAACCGCCCTGAGTGGATGGTGATCAAGATGGTGCCGGTGATTCCGCCGGAACTGCGCCCGCTTGTCCCGCTGGATGGCGGCCGTTTCGCAACATCAGATTTGAATGACCTGTATCGCCGGGTAATTATCCGGAACAACCGTCTGAAGCGTCTGATCGAAATCAAGGCACCTGAGGTGATCCTGCGTAACGAGAAGCGGATGTTACAGGAGGCTGTTGACTCACTGTTCGACAACTCACGTAAGGTTAACGCGGTTCGTTCAGAAGGTAACCGTGCCCTGAAATCACTGTCAGACATGCTGAAAGGTAAGCAGGGACGTTTCCGTCAGAACCTGCTTGGTAAGCGTGTTGACTACTCAGGCCGTTCGGTAATCGTTGTTGGTCCGGAACTGAAACTGCACGAGTGTGGTCTGCCAAAAGATATGGCGGCTGAATTATTCAAGCCGTTTATTATCCGCAAGCTGATCGAACGGGGTATTGTGAAAACGGTAAAATCAGCGAAGAAGATCGTTGACCGCAAAGATCCGGTTATCTGGGATATCCTGGAAAACGTATTGAAAGGTCACCCTGTATTGCTGAACCGGGCTCCTACACTTCACCGTCTGGGTATCCAGTCGTTCCAGCCTAAGCTGATCGAAGGAAAGGCTATCCAGCTGCACCCGCTTGTGTGTACGGCCTTCAACGCCGACTTTGACGGTGACCAGATGGCGGTTCACGTACCGCTGGGTCAGGAAGCCGTTCTGGAAGCGTCTCTGCTCATGATTGCCTCGCATAACATCCTGAACCCTGCCAACGGTGCACCGATTACCGTACCATCGCAGGACATGGTGTTAGGTCTGTATTACGTAACGAAAGGACGTCGCAGCACACCTGAGTATCCGATTGCGGGTGAAGGCATGACATTCTACGGGGCGGAAGAGGTGATCATTGCGATCAATGAAGGTAAATTGTCGAAGCACGCTAACATTAAGTGCCGGGTTCAGGTACGTAATGAGCAGGGTGAGCTGGAGACAAAACTTATTGAGACTGTTGCCGGACGTTTGTTGTTCAACCAGT
This sequence comes from Arsenicibacter sp. R0_47, assembly GCF_057652235.1. Classification (NCBI taxonomy): domain Bacteria; kingdom Pseudomonadati; phylum Bacteroidota; class Cytophagia; order Cytophagales; family Spirosomataceae; genus Arsenicibacter; species Arsenicibacter sp. R0_47. Next base: position 554,181 of record NZ_JBYFCJ010000003.1, read on the forward strand.
CAGTACCGAAAGAAGTAGGGTACATCAACGAACTGCTGACGAAGAAGAAACTTCAGCAGATCATTGCCCTGATCTTTAAAATTGCGGGTGGTTCAAAAACGGCAGCATTCCTTGACGAAATTAAAGAACTCGGATTCCAGATGGCCTTCCGTGGTGGTCTGTCAATCGGTCTGAACGACGTTAAGATTCCTGAAGCTAAACAAGGCTTGATTGAGGAAGCGAAACAGTCGGTACAGGGCGTTTGGGATAACTACCTGATGGGTCTGATTACGGAAAACGAACGCTATAACCAGGTAATTGATATCTGGACACGTGTTAACTCACGGATCACCGAAACACTGATGAAGCAGTTGGAGTCAGACCAGCAAGGGTTTAACTCAATCTTCATGATGATGCACTCGGGAGCCCGTGGTTCGCGCGAGCAGATCCGTCAGTTAGGTGGTATGCGGGGTCTGATGGCTAAGCCTCAGAAAAACCTGCAGGGCTCGGTTGGTGAGATCATTGAAAACCCGATCCTGTCGAACTTTAAAGAAGGCCTCGACGTATTGGAGTACTTTATCTCAACGCACGGTGCCCGTAAAGGTCTTGCCGATACGGCCCTTAAAACAGCCGATGCCGGTTACCTGACGCGTCGTCTGCATGACGTTGCACAGGATGTGATTATCTCTGAGGACGATTGTGGAACACTGCGTGGTCTGCAGATTTCAGCGCTGAAAGACAACGAAGATATCGTTGAACCACTGTCAGAGCGGATTCTGGGCCGTGTAACGGTTCACGATCTGTATGATCCGATCTCGAAAGAACTGATCATTGCGTCAGGCGACATCATTACGGAAGAAATTGCAGCCCAGATTGACGAAACCAGTCTTGAAACGGTTGAAATCCGTTCTGTACTGACCTGTGAGTCGAAGAAAGGTGTTTGTGCGAAATGCTACGGCCGTAACCTGGCAACAGGCCGGATCGTTGATATCGGCGAGGCCGTGGGTGTAATTGCTTCTCAGTCAATCGGTGAGCCGGGTACACAGCTGACACTTCGTACATTCCACGTAGGTGGTACGGCATCAAACATTGCGGTTGATGCCTCAATCCGTGCGAAGTTCGACGGCCGTATCGAGTTTGAAGAGATGCGTACCGTTGAATCGGAAGACAACGAAGGTAACTCTCAGACTGTTGTGATGGGTCGTTCAGGTGAAGTCCGGATTGTCAGTGCCGAAGACCGTAACCTGGTTTTGATCAGCAACAACGTACCGTACGGTGCATTCCTGCGCGTGAAAGATGGTGATATGGTGAAGAAAGGCGACGAGCTTGCCGTTTGGGATCCATATAACGCCGTTATCCTGTCTGAACTGACAGGGGCGATCAGCTTTGACGCCATTGAAGATGGCATTACCTACCGCGAGGAGTTTGACGAACAGACAGGCTTCCAGGAAATGGTGATCATCGAAAGCCGTGATAAGACGAAAAACCCGGCTATCGTGGTGAGCGGTAAGAGTACGCTGCTGGAAGACATCACCGAGAAAGGCTACAACCTTCCGGTAGGTGCGCGTCTGGTTGTAAAATCAGGCCAGCAGATCAGAGCCGGTCAGCCACTGGCCAAGATTCCGCGTAACGTTGGTAAAACACGGGATATTACGGGTGGTCTGCCACGGGTAACAGAATTGTTCGAAGCACGTAACCCGTCGAACCCGGCGGTCGTTTCGGAAATCGACGGTGTTGTTACATATGGTACGATCAAGCGTGGTAACCGCGAAATCTATATTGAGTCGAAAGACGGTACCAAGAAGAAATACCTGGTGCCTCTGTCGAAGTTCATCCTTGTTCAGGATAACGACTTCGTGAAAGCCGGTGATCCGCTGTCGGATGGGGCTATCACGCCGAGCGACATTCTGGCCATCAAAGGTCCGACTGCCGTACAGGAATATCTGGTGAACGAGATTCAGGAAGTATACCGTCTGCAGGGTGTAAAAATCAACGATAAGCACATCGAAGCCATCGTGCGTCAGATGATGCAGAAAGTTGAAATCATCGACTCAGGCGATACAAACTTCCTCGAAGGCCAGGTTGTTGACAAGTGGACATTCCGCGAAGAAAACGACAAGGTGATGGATGCGAAGGTAGTTGTTGACGCCGGTGATTCAGAAAACGTGAAACCAGGTATGATTATCTCAGCCCGCCGTCTGCGCGATGAGAACTCAAGCCTGAAACGTCGTGACTTGCGGACGGTAACCGTTCGTGAAGCCATGGCCGCGGTTTCTCAGCCGACGCTGATGGGTATCACGCAGGCTTCACTGGGTACGGAAAGCTTCATCTCAGCAGCTTCGTTCCAGGAAACAACGAAAGTCTTGAGCGAAGCATCGATTCGTGGTAAGAACGATACGCTGGAAGGTCTGAAGGAGAATGTGATCGTAGGTCACCTGATCCCGGCCGGTACAGGGGTTCGCCGTTACCAGAAAACGATTGTCGGCTCGAAAGAAGAATACGATACCATTACCGAATCCCGCGAGCAGTTCTCACGGAGCAAGCGCCGGGCAACGGTATAGTCAGCAGGCTTATCAAAGGGTGAGCCGGATTGGCAGTAAATTACAAAGCCAGCCTGGAAACGGGCTGGCTTTATTTGTATAAGGCAAGAACTCAAACTACACGCAGGATGAACCCTCAACAACCTAATCAGGAAACAACGATCGACGTTGAATTACCGGAAGACATTGCGGAAGGAGTGTATGCTAACTTAGCCATGATTGCTCACTCAAACAGTGAGTTTGTTGTGGATTTTATCCGGTTAATGCCCGGCCTGTCGAAGGCAAAGGTTAAGTCAAGGATAATCCTGACGCCGGAGCATGCCAAACGGTTATTATCGGCTTTGAAGGATAATATCCGGAAGTATGAAGAAGCGTACGGAAGTATTAACAGCGAAGACAGTGCCTTTCCGTTCCCCGGCGGTTTCAGCGGGCCGGTTGGTCAGGCGTAACAAAAAAGGCGAAAGATGATCTCTTTCGCCTTTTTTGTTAAAACGGATAGCCAACAGCTATGTTGAGAATAAGGTTCTGTCGCCGCCAGTAACCATCCCCGAAATCCATTTGGCTGAACGTCCAGTATCTGCCATTAGTCTGATATGGTTTTCGAAGCGGGATACCTATATCGGCGCGGACCAGGAAGTAGGACAGGTCTACGCGAAGGCCGATACCGCCACTAACAGCAATCTGCTTGTAAAAGTCTTTAGAGAAAATACTGCCTTTTCCATTTAGAATTTGCTCTTTGAGCATCCATACATTACCAGCATCGGCAAATACTGCGCCATGTAAATATTGAGTAAACTTAGCGCGGAGCTCTGTATTTGCCTCGAGCTTCATATCACCGCCGCCATCAAAAAAGAAAGGTACTTTACCCGTAGTATCACGAGCTGCCGGTCCGGGACCTATAGCTCTGGCCCGAAATCCCCGAAGACTATTACTGCCACCGACAAAATACTGTTTTGTAATAGGCATAATTGTAGAGTTTCCATAAGGATTACCAACACCTGTAAAAAGGCGATTGGCCCAAGTAATGTTATTCGATAGTTTATAGTAATATCTAATGTCAAGATCTGCCCGTATGTATTGAGAAAAGGTATTATTCAGAATACGCTTCGTTCCATATTCATCTGCTTTTATAAGTAAAGAAGCTAAATTACCTGCGGTTTCAGCGGTAAACTGGATGCGATAAGTACTCTTCGAATTAGAGCGTAACGGAGAGTTATAAGCAACAGAATAAAGCGTACTTAAAATAAACTGGTCTGTGTTAAAATACAGGTTTTCGTATCTCGGCCTCGTTAGTGTATCAACAAGCAACGGCAAAAACAGGTCATTGTTCGGGTTGAGGAAAACATAATTAATACTGAACGGAGTAAATGTTTGTTCAATCTGCTGATTTTTTCGCCAGCTGTATCCGAATGAGGTATTTAGTGAGTTAATACTATAGAGCCGTCCTTTTCTAACAGAATCAGGAATATCAGCCACACCTGCTGCTCCCTGAATAATTCGTTCAGCCCCAATTGTAAAAACTGTTTTTGGTAAAAGCTGTCGTCTATCATAATGAAACTTTAAGGGCGACACAAGTCTTGGGAAGGTGAGAGAGATATTCCCACCGAAACGAAAATTACGGGACACTGCAGCATTACCACCCAATTGAAAGTCGGTGCCGGCGGTTCCGTTAATCGATAGCTGTTCCGAGCGACCAAAAAAATTACGGTTGAGCCAGCCGAGGGTTAACTGCGAACCTGCCAGTCCATTAGAGCGTGTAATGCCGTCCAGCTCCAGTTTAACAGACCGTTTTGGATGGGGGGTCAGATAATAATGTACATCAAGAAACGCCGTATCCCGCTCATAGAGGGGAGCAAACCGATTCCGTACAAATTTAAAAGCACCTACATTGATAAACCGGCTTAACGTAATATCCTGCCCGCGGCTGTTGAATCGTCTGCCCGGCTTTAACCCGAGAATGTCGTTAAACAGCTGAGGTTTATACAAACGCGCAGAATCAACAATGTAAACCCGTCGTAAAGATGTATCCCCTTTTGCCGTATAAGCCTGCGAACGGTTTGTGTCATTGCGGGAAAGATTGTCGAGGCTAAAATTGGTATAAACGTAAAGATTACGAATATAGTACTGCTGCAAAGCTGCTGCAGAAACATCCGGTTTAATGGCTACATACAGCCGTACAGTGTGATTATTACGGGCCGTATCTGCTAACAGTGAAATGTAATCCGGCTGAAAATAAAAGAAACCTCTGTTTTTCAGATTCTGGTTGATACGCTCCCGCTCAACCTTAATGTTCTCAAATCGATAGGGGTCGCCTTTTTTCAGTATAGTCCGTGGTGAGCTTGAATACAGTGCTTTACGCGCATCGCTTGAGTCAACCAGAAAAGTGACTGAGTCAATGTAATACCGGGGTTGTATAGTAGCCGTGTAAACACCACGAGCTTTATAACCGGTTTCTTTCAACTCTCCGCTTGCACCGGAGCGAAAATAGCCCTCATTTTCCAGATAAGCCGCCCATACCACTGTGTTCGATGTAATGGCTTTGGAACTGGCAAAGACGGGAGGTTCGCCCAGCTTTTTACGGAACCATGCTCTGAATCCATTTTCACTTTTTGGCTCGCCCAGCAAATAATAAAGCCCTACTTTGTATGGATAACCAAACAAAGTTTTATTTGGTCGCGGGCGGGCTAGCCCCTCAAGACCGGTCTTTAATGCTTTCTGCTCATCTTTAGAAACACTTGGATCGGCTTTCAGAGTGATATCTGTACCGACATAAAGTCGTTCATTGGCCGGTAAGTGTTTGGCAACATTGCAGGCATACAAAGAGGCGAACAGACAAGTAAAAAATATATTTCTGACGATGGATTTCAGCACAGATAGTCTCATAGTTCTGAGGCTTTATTTTTGTTAAAAACCTCTTTAAGCGTATCAAAATCAACGGTGATAATAAAACCAACGCCGGTTTCAATCACATACCCATAGATAACTCCCTGACTGGAGTTAGATGCACTCGCCTGATTCTGCCGGTAACCGCGCAGGATATACCGGCCATCTTTACTGAGGTTATAATTTACAGACAGATTATCAAAGACTTCATTTGGATTCCGGTTAATGCCTGTATTATTTTCGATTTCAAAGTTACGGCCGACCGACACCGATAAACGTCCGTCGAGGAAACGTTTTGATAACCCCACATTCAGGTCAGTCCGTGTCCCTGTGGCGCCCAGTGAGGAGGTATTCGCCTGACTTGATGACAGCAGGTTAAAATTAACGTCCACTCCTTTAATGATGCTGGAAGCAAACCGGTCAAGCTGTTCAGTAAGCAGTTTACTAACACTGGTCCGCGCAAGGTTTTCCGCATCCAGGCCGCCGCCCGAACCGCCAGAAAAGAAATTAGATGAGTTTTCGGCAATGAAGCTATTCAGAATCAGGAGTGCAAAAACCTGCTTGTTGATCTGTGACTGGTCCTGGCGGAGGGTCGATAGCTTATTATCGATATCCCGTTTAGTATTAGGGTCAATGGCAACATTCGAGTTCTCCTTAGGAATTACAATATCAAAACTCAAATCGGGGTTTGAGAGATTTCCACGCATGTTCAGCACTACATTGAACGGTATACGGTTCTGAGCCACTGCACTGGTTTGTCCGGATGATTCATTGGCAATCAGGTTAGCCGGCGACGCCTGTGTCTGGTAAATCGCCGTAATGTTGACGTCAGCCTTTAAGGGGTCACCGGTAAAGGTGATGTAGCTTCCCTTATCTATCGCAAACTGCCGCTTCAGGACCTCGTAGGTCAGGTCATATTCACCTTCGGTCACCTCGTAGCGGCCAAGGACCTGCACCTCACCGGCCTGATTGAGGGTTACGTTCAGATTGGCATTTCCGCGCGCGCGCAGGTTGTCGCCGTTACGCTCGTCAATAACAATGGTAAATTCCGAACTGTCGTCTACTTCCAGGTTAAGCGAAATGTTGGCGTTACTCAGCTGCTCAAACGCAATCCGTGGAATGGTATCGATCTTGGCCGGTTGCAGGTATTTGTTCAGGGCCAGTGTATCGCCGGGCGCAATAAACGTAACAACCTGACGTGCTTCGTTGGCATCCAGCGTTTCGTCGGGCAGTACCAGGGTTACTTTGCTCTCACGATCCACCTTGATCGTCCCCGTAACGGCTGGCTGGGTACCTTTTCCGCGGATCCGGAGGTTGGTAGAGATCGCCGCGTTGCCATACACATAGTCATTGTCTTTCCGGCCGGCATTCAGTACCAGGAAGTTTTTCGCCGTAACATTCAGATTATAGCTGACATCCGGCAATTCATTCAGCACAACCGTTCCGTTTGTTGTCAGTACGCGTCCCAGTGTATCACGGACGTCAAAGTTGTCGAGCGTAATGGTTTGGCCGTTGAACAGGATACGCTCCTGATCAATGCGGTACGTTGCATTCAGTTGTTTGATATTAAACGCCACCGTATCAAACGCCACCGAACCTTTAATCGTTGGTTTGGTCAATGAGCCGTTGATGTCCATATTGCCGGTCAGCTGCCCGTGCGCCTGCCGCAGTTCGCCGAAGCTGAACGCTTCAATCGTACGGGCATCCAGCCGCTGTAGGTTTACTTTCAGATCCAGCGCCTGCTTTTCGTTGTTAGGGTTGTAAAAACCGTTAACCTGTACGTTGTTATACGGACCAACCAGCGTCGTATTCACACCAATCTTCTGATCCGATTGATTGGTAAACCGGGCGGTCAGGTTACCAAGCGGTTTTTCCATCACCTTCAGGCTGTCCACATACAGGTTACCCAGAAACGAAAGCTCGGAGTCGCCCATATAGTCGCGCACGATGACCGTTCCGTCCATTCTGCCACTGGCCAGTGTAGTGTCCTGATTAGCCAGCTTCGCCAGGTTTGACAGATCCAGATTGTGTAACGTAACGCGTATCGGTGCGTTCGGGTACTGCTCAATGCTGTTTGCATCGATGGATTGAGTAGCCGACCGCAGCGCAAAGCGGTTAACCAGCAAACCTTGCGGACCATACTGGACAAATCCGGATGTGTCGGCGCTCCATGGCTGGTAATTTACCAGCACGCCGCGCCGATCCAGCTGTACCTTGTATGTGTCTTTATTAATAGCGACCTGGCCATTCACCGCGTACCGGTCGGTATCGACTGAATCTTTCGTCGCTACCTGAAAACGAACCAGGTTATTGGCGGCGGTCGCCTTAATTTCTGTCTTTTTCAGCTGAACGCTTTGGTTACGCAGACCACTCAGGGATCCGTTCAGTGACAATTGGTTGTTTACGGCGCGCAGGCTCAGGCGTGGATTGTCAACGGTAATGGTGTCATACTCAACAACGCCGCCAACCATTGTTGCCGAGAACGTGGTATCTTTTGTATTATCCAGATAAGCCTGAAAACGTACGGGATCCAGCCGTGTCAGCTCTGGTACAAACGCTTTGATCAGCGGATGGTTTTTTACAGTAGCATCCACCTTGAAATCATACGGTGGGGTAACCGGTTTGTAAGCCAGTTGTGGCAGGGAAACATACCGGCCGATTTCTGACGCAATGATGTCGTACAGGCGGTCGTAAGGGAATAAACCACTCAGCGTAACCTGACCGAACGGCATGGCGGCAACTAGTTCTTTACGGTCACCGGTAGCATTGGCGCGTAGGTAAAGTGAGTCAATCGGGTAGTCCTGTCCCTGATAGCGTATGAGCGCATCCTGCGCCTGAATCGTACCGATTGGCCGCGCCGGATCTGTCGAGGTCATATTAATGACCAGATTGCCGCGCATCGACAGGGGCTCTTTGTAAAAATTAAGCGTAGTAACGTCCAGATTAGCGATATTGACTGTACCGTTAATGCTTGGGTATTCGGTATTCAGGTTTACCTGCGTATTGAGCGCTACCCGTGCGTTCGGATCGTCAAGGTTCCCGTCGAGTATTAGGTTACCGTTGGCGAGCCGTCCTTCTGCCTGAAGCTTACTATACCGGTATTTATTATAAGTCGCTTCGTCGATGGCAACCTGGAACGACGTATTCATGGTTTTTACATCAATCCCGCGGCCGTTTACCGTCGCGCGGCCGGTTGCCGGGCCGTATTGCTGGCTCATGAGCCATTTGTTGAGGTCGAAGCGGGCGAATTGCAGCGTTCCCTGATAGCTCTGGTTTTTACCGGCCATAAAGCCCTGAAGGTTGCCGTCGAAGCTGGCAGTGCCCCAGTCGGTCTGAAGCTGCGTATCAAGGGTAAGATTATTCAGCAAGCCCTTCACATGCCCCGTCAGCCGTAGCTGATTCGGGATTCCGATTGAATCGGGAAGGGAGCCTTTTGGCACCAGCTTTTTGATATCGGCCAGACGGGTGGTTGCTTCTGAAATGGTTAAATCAACGCCCATGCGGTCAGTATCGAGTACATTCGTCAGGCGGCCGGCTGCTTTGAGGCGGGTGCCTGATAAGGTCGACATATCAAACGACGGAATGTTCAGCGCCGCGAGCGTTCCCGTAACGCTACCGTTTACATTGATCATTGCGCCCTGGTTACCGGCAAAGGGTGGTGTTGTACTCAGAGAGGGTACCAGTTGCAGAATATCGTTGATGGTAAGTGTACTCTGACGCAGGCTTACCTGGACATTGACACGGCCGGCCTGTGCCGGAAGGCTCAGCTGGGCCAGTGAATCATACCGCAAGACCATTTTATCGCGGATAACCGATGCTTTCTGCCCTGATTTGCCGGTCTGGACCAGTAAGTTGGTCAGTGAGGTGGTGGTGTTCGCGTAAATCACGTCAGCATCCAGCCGCTGGATACCAAAACCGCTTTTGTCCTGAAATTTTCCCTGCCGCAAACGGGCCGAAGTCCGGTCGGGTGTATACGAGATCGCCTGTCCGGTCAGCGAGAGACCAGTCAGGTCGAGGTGGCCGTAATCGAGGCCTTTTGGCTGGCGGGCTTGTGTCTGGTCATCAAAGCGAAGCCGGTTATTAGCCAGCTGTAATTGCTTCAGCGCAACCGACCAGCCCGGATCAGTGGCAACCTCCTGTTTAGCTTCTTTTACAATTTCTTTCTTTTGCGCCGTAGTGGCTTTCGTGATCGGCGGCAGTTTCGTAACAGGTTTAGTCAGAATCGCAGCAATGTCTGAGTTACTGAGTTGCAGGGAGCGGATACCTATTTTTTGTCCGTTCAGGTAGAAAAAATCTGATTCCATCGCAAGACTGCCAATCTGACCTCTGGACTGAAAATTGGCTTCATCAACCTGTATATCCCAGGCAGACCGCCGGATCTGCCATTTACCTAAGCCCAGATCGAGGGTATCGCTGGGGTCAGGATCACGCTCTTCGGTAGCCGGCAGGCCGGGGTAAATACGGGCTTTTGCCGTCAGACCGTCTACTGTAACGTCCTTAATGTGGTAAACAGATTTATCCAGAATCGTTTTGTCCAGATTTGCCCGCAGGCTGTCGACCGAGGCATTCACATCAGCTCCGGCAACATCGTCCTTATACTTTATACGGACATCTTTAAGGAAGACGGCAGCCAGGTTAAAATCGAGTGGTGCGGCGGCTGTATCGGCTTTCTGAACCTGTTCGCCGGTTTCTTCGGTATCAAAGGCATCAACCAGATACTGGAAGTTAAAGGTCGTATCGGGGAGTGTACGGGTGAGATTCAGCCGTACACGCTCCAGATCAATCTGATTGAGCTGAATACGTCCTTTCGTAAGGCCCCACATGTCAAGGTCTACAAAGAGGCGTTGGCCGGAGAGTAAGGTATCGCCTTTAGGTGTAATGAACAGTACATCTTCCAGCGCTACATAGTCAGGAATCTGGTAGGAAACGCGGCCGATCCGGAAAGGCGAGCTTAGTTTCTTGGCCAGATAATTATTGACCTGTTGCGTAACGATCTGCTGCCCCCAGCCGGTTGTGGCGATGAAAACAACGAAGCCAGCCACCAGCAGGACAAGTGCCAGTATGATGAGCAATATTGTTGTAACAGCTTTTTTCACAAGTATAGAGGAATGTTGGACGAACCCTGTTGACGGCCAAAATAACGATTTGTCATTTAGAAAGGGCCATATGTAAGGCCTAACGTCAATATACGGCATTATGTTACTAAAACTTAGCCAAATCCGATGTCAGGAGTTACATGCGTAACCAGAAAACGGCTATAAAGCAAGAAATCATCCGGGAAATGTTTTGATTTTCAAGGAGGTTTGTCTATCTTTGCACCTCAATTTTCGATAAGACTGTAATTATCAATCAATTCTTATAATGCCTACCATACAACAGTTAGTGCGTAAGGGTCGGGAGAAGCTGGTGTGGAAGTCGAAATCACCGGCGCTCGATGCATGCCCTCAGCGTCGGGGTGTTTGTACACGTGTGTACACAACGACGCCTAAAAAACCAAACTCGGCGCTGCGTAAAGTAGCCCGTGTACGCTTGTCACACGGTAAAGAGGTTAACGCCTATATCCCTGGAGAAGGTCACAACCTGCAGGAGCACTCAATCGTGCTGGTGCGTGGTGGCCGGGTAAAAGATCTTCCGGGTGTACGTTACCACATCGTTCGTGGTGCGTTAGATACAGCCGGTGTAAACGGTCGTCTGCAAAGCCGTTCTAAATACGGTACAAAACGTCCTAAGCCAGGTCAGGCTCCTGCTAAAGGTGGCAAAGGTGCACCGCCGGCAAAAGGTAAAAAGAAATAAAATTAATTAACTGCCCGCCCTATATGAGGTGGCAGAGTAAGATTAACATCTGAAGACACAATGAGAAAGGCAAAACCGCCCAAAAGATATGTCTTACCAGACCCGAAATTCCGGGAAGTTCTGGTAACGAAATTCGTTAACAACCTGATGCTCGAAGGTAAAAAGAGCTTAGCTTATTCTATTTTCTATGATGCCCTGGACGTTGTACAGAAACGTACAAACGAAAACGGTATCGACGTATGGAAAAAGGCTTTGAACAACGTAATGCCTTCAGTAGAAGTTAAAAGTCGTCGCGTTGGTGGTGCTACCTTCCAGGTACCTACTGAAGTTCGGCCGGATCGGAAAGTCTCGGTAGGCATGAAATGGCTTATCCGTTACGCTCGTTCACGCGGTGAAAAAACTATGGTTGACCGTTTAGCAGCTGAAATCGTTGCCGCTTCAAAAGGTGAAGGTGCAGCTGTGAAGAAGAAGGATGATACGCACCGTATGGCCGAAGCCAACAAGGCGTTCTCGCACTTCCGGTTCTAATTTTCGGTTACGACACCAATTTGAGAGCCTCTCCGGAATCCGGAGAGGCTTTTTTTATAGTCTCTGTCGGGAATGACCGGTAAATATAAGTCGTATGCATGGAATTTGTCCTATTTTTACGGGTAATCATCACATACTACTATTAGAGAAATTATGCGTCTTTTCAGGCAGATTCTGATAACCCTTTTTCTGTTACTTATCCTGGCCGGTATAAGTATCTGGCTCTGGCTCCGTAGCTTAAATCCGGACTACAATGCTGAAGTAACCTTGCAGGGATTATCAGCACCGGTCGACGTACTGTACGACGACTATGCCGTTCCCCATATTTATGCGCAGAACGAAGCCGACTTGTTCTATGCCCTTGGCTATGTGCATGCGCAGGACCGGCTGTTTCAGATGGAAATGATCCGGCGGCTGGCCGATGGCCGGCTGGCAGAATTATTCGGTGCCAAAGCATTGGCATCTGACCGGTTTTTCCGGACACTCGGCTTTCGGAAGCATGCGGAATGGTCCAATGACTCGCTGCGGCGGGAAAATCCGGATGCACCCCACTGGAAAGCGGCAGAGGCCTACCTGAAAGGCATTAACGCGTATATTAAAAAGGGAAAAACACCCGTCGAGTTTACTATCGCCGGCATTCCGAAATCGGAGTTTACGCTGGAGGATATGCAGATCATTGCCGGATACATGGGCTATACATTTGTCGATGCCTTCCGAACTGAAGCAATGGCAACCATGATCAACGCTAAACTCGGCACGGAATACTTTAACGATGTCATGAATATGTGGCAGGAGGGAGATCCCAAAACACCGGTGCAGGCAACTCCCGGTGATATTCTGGCCGCCCGGTCATTACTGCGGATGAGTGAGCAACTGACTCAACTGGAAAGAGAAGCTCCTTTTCCGCCATACCACGGCTCAAACGGTTGGGTGATCAGCGGACAGAAGACAAAATCAGGGAAGCCTATCTTGGCGAATGATACCCATATCGCCTTTGCACAACCATCGGTATGGTATGAAGCGCATCTGGAATGCCCCGGCTTCCGGTTCTACGGCAGTTTTCTGGCGGGTTCGCCGGTGCCGTTGCTGGGTCATTCTGAACACGGTGGGTGGGGCCTGACCATGTTTGAAAACGACGATGCTGATTTCTTCCGCGAAAAAGCTAATCCGGCCAATCCCGGTCAGGTCTGGTATAAAGACCACTGGGAAAACCTGACGATCCGGAAGGAAACCATTAAGGTGAAGGGCGAAGCAGATGTGACACTGCCGGTGAAACAGTCGCGGCACGGGGTAATCCTGAATGGCTCATTTGACAAAATCGAGGGCGAAAAAGAGCCGATTGCCCTGTGGTGGATTTATCAGCAGTTTCCGAGCCGGAGTCTGGAAATGTTTTATGACCTGGCACACGCAAAAAATGCGGCCGAGGCGCGGAAAGCTGCGTCGAAGCTGACGTCACCCGGCCTGAATATCATGTGGGCCGACACGGCCGGTAACATTGCGTGGTGGGCGGCCGGAAAATTACCGAAGCGGGCACCGGGCGTAAACCCGATGCTGATTCTTGACGGATCAACCGGTAAGGACGATCCGCAGGGCTGGGTTGATTTTGACCTGAATCCGCAGATTTTAAATCCGGTTTCAGGAGTACTGTATACGGCCAATAATCAGCCTGATGATATGGGCAACGGACTGGTGGCTGGTTATTACGTGGCCGGTGACCGCGCCGGCCGCATTGACCAGCTGATCCGTACGCCGAAAAAGGACTGGACCGAAGCCGATGTACGGACGGTGATCAATGATGTAACGTCGCCGGTCAGTGCGTCACTGCTTAGGGATATATTGCCCGTCGTTGATAAGACAAAGCTTACGCCGCTTGCCAAAACTATAGCGCAGAAACTGGCAACATGGAATGGTCGTCATAACCGCGAAGATGTAGAACCGGCGATGTACTATAAGTTCATTTACACAATCCTGCGGAATGCCGCTGAAGATGAATTGGGTACAGAGACGTTCCAGGCGTTCGAACATAACATGAATATGGAACGCAACATGCCGCACTGGTTCCGTAACGACGCCTCGCCGTGGTGGGATAACCGGAAAACGCCGGCTAAGGAAACACGGGCCATGATCTTGACGGCTTCGTTGAATGAAACCGCCGCCGCACTGGAAAAGCAACTGGGAAGTGATGCTGCCAACTGGCAGTGGGAGCGCGTCCACACGGTTGAGCATAAGCATCCGCTGGGCATTTTGCCGGTGATTGGTAAATGGTTCAGCGTAGGCCCGCTGGCAGCACCGGGTGGCCGGAACACCATTAACAATATGGATTTCCGGATGGATTCAACCGGTTTGTATAATGTGAGTGCCGGACCTGCCCTGCGCCGGATTGTTGATTTCGGTCAGCCGGAAACGGGCCGCAGCGTGTTGCCGACCGGCCAGTCCGGGTATTTTATGAACCCGCATGTGAAAGATCAGGCGCAGCTGTTTGTTGATGGCGGCTCGCGGCCCGAACGGATGAACCGTGCTGAGATTGAAAAGGTAGCGATCGGTAAGACGATACTAAAACCGTGATTATGTGTATCTGTACGGGCTTTTTAAACAGGCAGGCACATGAAAATGCAGGATCTTATAGCAGAAAATCAAAATACGCTTATTTTTAAGGTATTATGAAAAAACTGCTGTTTAGCCTTACACTCATCACAAGCCTTGTCAGGCCGGGATACGCCCAGTCGCTGACGCCCGACCAATTGGAAACGATCACGCAGAAACACGTACGTAAGTCGTACGGCGATCTGTTCAACTTTCTGTCGCTGCCGAATAATGCCCACATAGATGCGCACATCCAGCCGAATGTCGACTGGCTGAAACAGGCTTTCGCGCAGCGAGGGTTCTCCGTTGAGGTATTGCCCACAAAGGGCGGCCACCCGCTGGTGTTTGCAGAACACAAAGCCGAGGTGACGCCGAAAGGTCAGCTGAAAACGCTGCTGTTTTACATGCACTTCGACGGCCAGCCGGTTAACCCCGCCGACTGGCAGCAGGAATCGCCGTATAAGCCGGTGCTGAAGAAAAAAATGGCGGAAGGTAACCAGTGGGAGGTTATCAACTGGGCGCTACTTCAGTCGAAATACGACCCCGACTGGCGTATTTTCGGCCGGTCGTCGTCGGATGATAAAGGGCCGATTGTCATGCTGCTGAGCGCACTGACGGCCATGCAGGCAGAGAAAATCCCGTTCCGGTACAACATCAAAGTGATTCTGGACAGTGAGGAAGAAATCGGGTCGCCGTACCTGGCCGGCGCTGTACTGGCCTATAAAGACAAGCTGGCTGCCGACTTTATGATGATCATGGATGGAGGGCGGCACCTGTCAAACCAGCCGACGCTGGTCTATGGTTGCCGCGGCATCGCAACGGTTACGCTCACAACCTACGGCCCGCGCGGGGCGCAACACAGTGGTCATTACGGGAATTATGCCCCGAATCCGGCTCTCCGGATGGCACAGTTACTGGGTAGTATGAAAGACGAAGACGGCCGGGTAACGATTCGGGGCTATTACGACGGTGTTACCATTGACGAAGCGGCGGCTAAAATTCTCGCTGCCGTGCCCGACGATCCGGCTGAAATTCAGCAGAAACTGGGCTTTGCCGCACCCGACAAAGTGGGCCGGAATTATCAGGAAGCGCTACAATATCCGTCACTGAACATCCGTGGTTTGTCGAGCGCCAACGTTGGTAAGCAGGCCGGAACCGTTATTCCGGATAAGGCGATTGCCGAGCTTGACCTGCGGCTGGTGCCTGAGTCGGACCCTGAGCGCCTGAAAGCGCTGATCCGGCAGCATATCGAACAACGGGGCTATCAGGTGATTGATCACGAACCGACGGAAGCCGAGCGGGCGCAATACCCGAAGCTTATTCAGATGAAGTCCGGTGAAGCGGCCATGTTGCCCTTCCGGACCGATTTCGGCGGTATTGAAGACAAGTGGCTGACCCATGCCATGCAGCGGGCGTTTGGCCGTGATCCGATCAAGATCCGGATGACGGGCGGCTCGGTTCCGATTGTACCGTTCCTGCGTACCTTAAACATTCCGGCCATTCACGTGCCGATGGTGAATCTGGACAATAACCAGCATGCGGCAAACGAAAATCTGCGGCTGGGCAATTATGTGGAGGGCGTGAAAACCTGGCTGGCGATCTTTACGGAGTGATTTACGGTTAGAAGCGAGAAATATTGAGCTGACATTTGTTGTTATAAAATAGGAATACAACTTAATGATACAATTATGGGAAATATGCCGCAACCCAGAAAGCTGACCAACGGCCAGGCTTTATTACTGCAATTATTTGAACGGGAGCTGACAGAAGAGGATTTAACCGCTGTACGTCAGGTTTTAGTAAAGCATCTGGCAAAGAAAGCAGAAGCAGAAGCAGAAAGAATTTTGAAAGAGAAGCGAATAGATGCAAAAACAATAGAGAAGGAGACGAATGGTATTAATGAGAACCGTACGCAGTACTTCAATAAGTTACGCTCCGAAACAGCATGAAAGTGGTTGTTGATACGAATGGACTACTAAGTGCTGTGGCTAAACGTGGGTCGAAAAAATGGCTTTATAATGCGTTTGTAAAGGAATCATTCATTTGGGTGTTCAGCAATGAAATTTTAACAGAGTATACCGAGTTGATCAGCGTGAAATTTAACCAGGATGTAGCTAATTATGTAGTTAGTTCGTTACTGGTTGCTGTTAATCATGAACGCTTTGAACCGTCTTTTAAATACCAATTAGTCACGGATGATCCGGATGATAACAAATTTGTTGATTGTGCAATAGGCGCAAATGTAGATTACTTGGTAACCGATGACCGGCACATTCTTAATTTAATGAAAATTCCTGATCTATTTCCACCTGTTCCAGCAATACCATTTGCACAGTTTCGGAAAATTCTTCAGGACACGAATCAATAAAACCGGCCGAAGGAATTGCCTTCGGCCGGTTTTACCTTAAAAATGGCCCCAGCCCTGCGCGCGGAGCTGCGAATGCTGACCGGCGCGGGTCGACAGAATGATCTGACTCGGATCGGCAGTCATGTAGCCAATGGCCGTGATGCGGGAATGATTTTTCAAAACCTCAAACTCCTGCGGGCGGACGGTAAACAAAAGCTCGTAATCTTCACCGCCGTTCAGCGCCGCCGTCAGCGCACTGATCTTAAATTCGGTGGCCGCCAGATGGGTCTGATCATCAATCGGGACGTTTTCGTCAAAAATGACGGCACCGGTATTCGACTGCCGGCACAGGTGCATGACCTCAGAAGCCAGTCCGTCGGAAATGTCAATCATAGCGGTCGGGCGCAGGCCCAGATCCCGCAGTTCATGAACAATGTCGGTCCGGGCGTCGGGACGGAGCTGGCGCTGCAGCAGATACGAACGTTCTTCCGACAACTCCGGCTGCATATTCGGATCGGCCATATAGGCTTGTTTCTCGCGCTCAAGCAATTGCAGACCCATGTAAGCCGCGCCTAAATCACCGGTTACGCAAATAACATCGTTAGCCTGTGCCGTATTCCGGTACGCAATCAGGTCTTTCGGTACTTTACCCAGTACCGAAACTGAAATAGTAAGCCCCGTACGCGATGACGTCGTATCCCCGCCGATCAGGTCTACTTTATAGGCCTCACACGCAGTGCGGATGCCTTCATACAGTTCATCAATTGCCTCTACCGGAAAACGGCTGCTTATACCGATGCTGACCGTTACCTGTGTCGGGATGCCGTTCATGGCGGCAATGTCGGACACATTAACGGCAATTGCTTTAAAGCCGAGGTGTTTTAGCGGCACGTAGGTCAGGTCGAAGTGAATGCCTTCGAGCAGCATATCCGTCGAAATCAGGCCAAATTCGTCGCCGCCAAAATCGAAAACGGCGGCATCGTCGCCAATACCCCGGATTGTTTCGGGGCGGACCGGTGGAGGGGTTGCCTGCCGGATCCGGTCAATCAGGCCGAATTCGCCTAACTCTTTCAAATCTGTCATAAGTATACTGAATGCTCTGGCTGAGCGGATGGTAATAACAAAAAGCCGTTCCTGAAAGAAACGGCTTAGAAAGAAAATATGTTCGTTTCCGCTTACGGATTTGAAAGCGTATAGACGTTGATCGTACCGCCGGTTTTCTGGCTGGCCGTTGTACGGGTCAGTTTCAGTTCGGTATCCGTCAGGCTGTTGATGGTAAATTCGATCGTACCGTTGGTACCGGTCGGTTGCGGATTCAGGTTGCTCAGTACCAGTCGGGTATCGCTCGGTACAGACCACTGTCCTGTAAACTTACTGCCGTCAAATTCAACCAGGCTGGCCGTTGTGGCACTGCTGAGGTCTATTTTAAAGCTTGAATAGCCCGGGCGGACATTATTGGTGCCTCCCCGCGTGTAAACGGTTGTCTGGTTTTCGTCAACGATGCGGGCAGTCCAGGCTTTGGCAATCCGTTCAGATACAGGTGGCGTCGGTGTTTTTTTGCACCCTGACATGATAACGAATAAGCCCACTAATAAAGAAAAGGCTACAAGCGAGGTCTTTTTCATGATTGTTAGTAATCGTAACACAAGTGGTTAAAGATACAGTAAATTTGTGTGCATTCGCAAATGGAGTCAGCGTAAGACGGATATTTGACGGGATGAACTGTCAATTAGTACGATGATTTGCTGACGGGTGTTGCTAAGTTAATAAAAGAAATAGTGAACGAATTACCTGCTTACAGCCGCGCACAGCTTGCTTTACGGAATGGATCAGACCGCGAAGAAATCTGGATTGCCTTTCGCGGAATTATCTACGATGTAACCGGATCAAGGCTCTGGCGTAATGGCAGGCATTATGAGCACTGGGCTGGCCAGGACTTAACCGATGAACTTGCCGATGCCCCGCATACGGAACAGGTCTTCGGACGGTTTGCGGCAGTCGGCCGGCTGGCCTGATGCATATCTATAAACGAATGATACGCCTGATTCGTATATGAAGTTACTTCAACGGACGAACAGGTACTGAAACCATATGATTTTACTGGCAGACAGCGGCTCAACCAAAACGGACTGGCGGCTACTAACCCCTTCCGGACCGGCGCAGCAGATGATTAGCGACGGCATTAATCCTTATTTTGAAGATCCGGAACAGATCATCACAAAATTACGGGAGCAACTGATTCCCTCGCTTGACCCGACCGCTGTTAGCCGGATTTATTATTACGGTACAGGCTGCAATAGTCCTGCTTCCTGTGGAACAGTAGAAACGGCGTTGCGGGCTTTATTTCCGAACCTGACCGCTGTTGAGGTTACCAGTGATATGGTGGGAGCAGCCAGAGGGGCAGCCGGGCAGGAACAGGGAATTGTCTGTATCCTGGGAACGGGCTCGAATGCTTGTTGTTACGACGGGCACGATATTGTTCGCTGGGGGCAGCCGCTGGGTTTCTGGCTCGGTGACGAAGGCAGTGGCGGCTATTTAGGGAAAACGCTCGTGCGTGATGCCTTCCAGAACCGTATGCCTGCTGACCTGAAAGTGGTCTTTGATCGCCGGTATGATCTTGACCGCGCCACACTACTCGAAAATGCCTATCGGAAACCCTTTCCGAACCGGTATTTTGCGGCATTTACGCCGTTCCTGTCGGAGCATCTGACACATCCTTATGTACAGCAGCTGGTCCGTCAGGCGTTCCGTGATTTCCTGACTATTTATGTAACGTCATTTCCGGAAGCCGCTACGTGGCCGGTACACTTTGTCGGCTCAATTGCGTATTATTTTGCGGATATCCTGCGGGTGGAGGTAACCGGAAACGGTTACCGGATGGGTACTATCCTCAAAGCACCGGGCGATGGGCTGGTACAGTATCACCGGCAGCTGCTTACGCAAAACGGATAATTTTTTCTTTTTACAAACTACAGCTGACAGGTCGTTGTTACATAAACAACCTCACTAGTCAATTATCAAGTACAACATGTGCCGGAGAGGCCGTGTTGCATCGCGTCAATTATGGCAAGTCGTTATTTTCTGAAAGTAAAAGATATTACGCGTGAAACGCCGGATGCTGTAACGGTCAGCTTCTGGCATCCGATCAACGAAGAAGTTCGCTACCAGCCAGGACAGTTCCTGACCTTTCTGATGACCGTCAACGGCCAGAAAGTACGCCGCTCGTACTCCATGTCGAGCTCACCGCACACGGATGTATCGTTGTCTGTAACCATCAAACGGGTGCCGGGTGGTCTGGTTTCCAATTATCTCCTGGATCGTCTGAAAGCGGGTGATGTGTTGGAGAGCCTTGAACCAATGGGTACGTTTGTGCCGAAGCTCGACGGTAGTAACAGCCGGCAGGTTGTGCTGATCGGAGCGGGTAGCGGTATTACGCCTCTGTTCTCGATGGCCAAATCGATTCTGCACACCGAGCCGAAAAGCAACGTGTGGCTTATTTATGGCAACCGGAATCAGGATTCGATCATCTTCAAGGCCCATCTGAATGCGATGGAGCAGGCATACGGAGCCAATCGCTTTCAGGTTACGCACGTGCTGAGCCAGCCAAATGATGGCTGGAGCGGCCTGTCTGGCCGGTTGAACCAGCACATGCTGGTGAGGTTGCTGGAAAATATGCCGGCTGCTGAACGGCAATCGGCCAGCTTCTATTTATGCGGGCCGGATGGTATGATGGATGAGGTACGCAATGCGCTGTCGATTCTGAACGTACCGGCTGACCGTGTCTGTAAAGAAAGCTTCCTGACGGCAGCCCCAACGCCCGGCGAGGTGGTTGAAAATACAACCGAGGAAAGCAGCGGTTCGCCGGAAGTAACGGTATTGTACGAAGGTAGTGAGTACAAATTTCCGGTGGCCCCGCACCAGACCATTCTGGAGGCGGCCCTAGAACTGGATATTGATTTGCCGTATTCGTGCCAGGCAGGGATGTGTACAGCCTGTCTGGGTATGTGTACATCAGGCAAAGTCAAACTCGATGAAGAAGATGGCCTGACTGAATCGGAACTGAAAGCAGGCTATGTGCTTACCTGCGTGGCCCATCCGCTGACAAAGGATGTGGTGATTGAAATTGAGTAATATGGCTTAATGAACAATGGATGCTGTAGAATGAATAATGGTCATTAGCCTGTTATTCATTCTACAGCATCCATTGTTCATTTTACAATATCCATCAATCGTTCTCCGGCTTAGGAGCGGTGGCTGGCTTCGGGGCTTTCGGCGGTACGGTTATACGCTTCCATTTGGTGCGCGGTGCTTTCTGAATCCGTGGAGGAGCCGGCCTTCCTTCGACGGTAACCGGGTCAAGCGGGTCGGGGGGCAGGAGATGACCTTCAACGGTAACGGGTTCCAGCGGAGCGGCCGGAGCCAGTACACCTGAGGGTTCTGGCGGCGTAGCTGGTATCGGCACACCGCTGACAGCGCGGGGAGCACGAGGCACGCGGGGAACTCTTGCGGCACGTGGTGCCCGTGAAACAGCATAGCCTGATATACGAACGTTCTCATCTGACATTCGGGGAACTCTTGGGGCTCTTGCTGCACGCGGTGCCCGGAAAACGCCGTAACCTGTTACGTGCACGTCTGCATCTGCCATTGCGTCAAAATGCCGTTCCTGTTGCCGCATCAGCAATTCCTGCTGCCGTTCGAGTTGCTCCATCTGCCGTTCCAGTTTCTGATACGGCTGCCGGATTTCTTCCTGCGTCTGTTTCAGCTTTTCCATATCCTTGCTCAATGCCTCAATCTGAGCTTCGCTTTCCTTTATCTTTGCCTCGCCATCGCGTACCATCTTTTCCATGTCTGCCTCGGAAAGCGGTTGCTTTGTACTGTAGAGCGACTGCCGGCTTTTGTCAATGGCTGCTGCCCGTTGCTCCATCAGTTTCTGCTTTTTCCAGCTGAGCAGCTCTTCCTTACGCTGAACTTCTTCCAGCTTAAAGTTCTCCCGTTCCTGCTGCAACTGAAGTGCTTCCATTTGCCGCTGGAGTGATTCGGTAGCACGCCGGAGACTGTCAGCCTGATCTGCACTTAACCGTTGCCGCTGCATCTGGCGTTCATACTGGAGTTTTCTGTCAATCCGCGCACGTTCTTTATAGGAATATTCATCAGGAAGTGAGTCAATCGAAATGGCGTAATCTGTAACTTTAGCCCATCCAGCCGGCGTTAATACTGAATCCGTGATTTGTATATTCGCCGCTTGTGCAAGCATAAGGGTGTTTGTACCAGACGAAATTCCCGCAAAGCTGTCCCGCTGAAGTGTTCCCTCAGTTGTTCGCTGCCGGCTTTCCATCAGATTTGCCAGCAATTCCTGCTCCTCCGGATTTTGTACACTGGTCAGTTGAATAGTGCCTGTCTCCAGGTCTTTCAGCAGCTTTTGCATCTTCTCCACGCGTTCTGCCGGAAACGTTTCTCCGTTCCAGACAACCGATTCCAGTTTTTTATCATCTGAAAAAACAATCTCGGTTTTGCCGGTTTTCTTTGGGCGGCTTGCGGATTTAGGTTTTACCTCATCGTCAATTTTTTCCTGAACGGCATACACCGAAACACTGAACAGCAGGATGGTTGCCAGGGTCAGACCGGCCAGACTGCGGTTCGAGATAAACGGTTTCACAGGCACACCCAGCATCCGGCGTACCCGGTGCAGCAGCTGTTTCCGGTTGGAGGCGAGGCTCATGGCCAGTGCCGGTGACTGGGCAAACTCTTCGACATCGGCAAGGGCCCGGGCCAGAATACGGGCATCCCCGCATACGTCAATGGCAATATCATCGCAGCAAAGTTCGCGCTCTTCGCGGACGCGGGCCGACAACCACCACAGCGCAGGATGGAAAAAGAAGAGCACCTCAATAACCGACTGGAGGATATTGATGGCAAAGTCGGCACGCTTGATATGAGCAAACTCATGGGCCAGCACAGCTTCCACTTGCCGCAGGCTAAGCCCGCTGACCAGACCGACCGGCAACAGAACCACCGGTTTAATGATACCAATCACCATCGGAACACGGATGGCGGCTGATTCGGTGATGTGAATGGCCCGTGTCAGGCCCAGGTATTCCTGTAAAGCCGCTGCCAGGTCAAGCACCGCCTTGTCTGTAATCCGGTGAGCTGTGCGTTTGAGGTGTTGCAGATACAGCCACCCGCCCGCCAGCCGGATCATGAACACTGCTACGCCGATCAGCCAGCATACGACGATTTCGGGCATATGGCTTTCAACAAACTGCTGTAGAGCTGAATACCAGGGCAGGTGAGTCGCCTGAATCTGTAGGGTAGGCGTGAAGGTATAGGGCAAGGACCGGAGCGTCAGATCTGAGGCGGTCCGGATATTCCGGAGCGGCCAGTAGTAATAGAAAAATGTACCGGCTGATACCACGACCTGTACCAGCAGCGTGGCAACGCCAAGATTGTACCGCAGACGGGCATTTCGTTTCCGGAGCAGGTGAAAACCAATAGCCACGGGAAGTACCAGGGCAAAACCCTGCCAGAGGGCATGGACCAGCATCCAGCCAAGAGCCCAGATTGCCGGGTGGGAAAACTGCTGCATGTTCATTAGTGAAATTTGTTTAAGGTTTAGTCAGGAGAGTTCTGGTTGAGTTGCTGGTTCAGCAGTGCGCGGATTTCGTCCAGCTCCTCACGGCTGGCTTTGTGCTGGCCTAACGCCTGGATAACCAGTTTGGTGGCCGATCCGCGGAAGGCGGTTTCGACAAACCGGCCGAGGAGGCTTTTCTGGGTTTCCTCCTCGCCGATCAGGACGTGGTACACGTGGGACCGGGCATCTTCTGTGCGGCTCAGAATGCCTTTCTCCTGCATAATCTGCATGAGTTTGAGTGTCGTCGTGTAGCCGACATCCCGTGTCTTAATGAGTTCATCATGGACTTGCCGTACCGTACTCGGGCCTTTTGACCAGAGTACCTGCAGGATTTCCAGTTCAGCATCTGTTGGTTTCATAGTGTCTACGAAGAATTTCGTAGTAAAGATGTACGAAAGTCTTCGTAATGTCAATGCTGATGCCTGATTTTTTTTACAGGCTTTATAATCAGGCTGGTTGTTTGTCTTTCAGGAAACGGAGCAGCAGCTTTTCAACGCCGTCAAGGCCGTATACTTCGGTTTGCCGGTAGCGGTTCTTCTGCTTGAAATACGGATTCAGATCGCTGCACTCATAGGCTTCAAGCAATTGAGGGTGTACGTAATGCTTCCGGCATACCGTACGGGTGTTGCCCAGCCGGTGGGAGACTTCGTCAAGGATCGTATTCACATTTTTTTTCGCCTCCTTCTCCGACTGGCAGGGCTCCAGATCAATCAGCAGCCGCAGGGCATTAACCGTACCGGCCCAGGTCCGGAAATCCTTAGCCGAAAATTCGTCGCCCATTGTTTCCTGCAGATACGCATTAACCATACCCGAGTCAATGCTGTGGCGGTTACCGTCGTCGCCGAGATACTGGAACAGTTCTTTACCGGGAATATCACGGCAGGCTTTCACCAGGCGGGCCAGGCGGCGGTCGCGCAGGGTAATGTCGTGGTATATCCCTTTTTTGCCTTTAAAGCTGAATCGCACGGCGCTGCCCTCTATTTTGGCGTGCCGGTCTTTGAGGGTGGTTAAGCCATACGATCCGTATTCCTTTTCATAAGCCGCATTACCGACCCGGATCAATGTATGCTCCATCACGCTCAGTGCAACGGCAATCACTTTTTCGCGGGAGAGCGTACGCACGCGTAAATCTTCCTGAAGGCGTTTACGCAGCAGGGGTAGTTTTTCGCCGAAAGCAATCATGCGGGTAAACTTGGAATCACTGCGCATAGCGTTCCAGCGGACGTGATAGCGGTATTGTTTCCGTCCTTTGGTATCGATGCCGGTAGCCTGCAGGTGGCCGTTCGGAGCGGAGCAAATCCAGACATGCTCCCAGGCGGGCGGGAGGGCCATTTTACGGATACGTTCCAGCGTGGCTTCATCCTCAACGGGCTCCGCTTTCGCATTTACATAAACAAAATGGTCTTTAACCCGCTGGCGGAGGATGCCGGGCATGGTGTCACTGACATAACGGAGTTTAATGGCTTTGGCAGCCAGAACAGGGTCTTGCGTATTAATCGGCGCGTTCATTGGTGAATCGTGTTTGCATACTGCCGGACGGCAGTTACACAGAAACCCGTAAGCGGCCGTGGTTGCCGGAAAATTTATTCAATGTGCTGGGTAGCCTTACCAAAACAGAGCAGCGCACAGACGAGTGCGTAATGGTAAAAATCGACAGGGTTGATCGGCTGAGGAAGTGACGGTGTTTTGGTTGCCAGCCCCATGATCATGACGGCGGCAATAATCCAGACCGCCCGGATATCGCGCTGAAGCAAACCATATACACCCAGTAGCATCACGATCAGAATACCGAGCGAGGCGACAACTTTAGCAAACGGAGCTACCTGCGGCAGGAGGAGTATAAAGAAAAGAAACAGGCCGATAATAAGCGAGACTGCAAAAGCAATGATACCCAGCGATACACGGCGGACAAGGGCCCAGACAGCCATAACGACACAAACTACGCCTAAACTTCCGGCCAGCACCTGCGCCGACTGGTGCAGCCCGATAACGCCGTCGAAGCCGGCAAAGCGGAAAACCCCTACAAGTGCGGTTAGTGAAATCAGTAAAAAGAAGAAGCCCCACAGCAAGCGGTTGAAGATTGGGGTTTGCTGGTGGTAATGCCAAAAAACGCCAATACCTGTGCAAGCCAATACGGCGTCGGAAATGACATTGGAAAGAATCATGCCGAAAGTTACAGTTATCGGCAGCAGAGTCAATAAAAACCGGCTGATAAATTCGAAAAAAAAGACAATTGACGCGGGTATTTTCTATAGAAATTGTCGAATTATGGCCATGTAAATCTGAAATCCTGCAATCTAAGGTTCACTGTTCAGCGATAATTACTACTTTTGCCCCGGCTTTTGCATATAATTCAAAGGCTTCCAAACGCAACGCCAACGATCTACGGACTTTATCATGAGTGTTTTAGTTAACAAAGATTCTAAAGTTATTGTACAGGGCTTTACCGGCTCTGAGGGGAGTTTTCATGCCCAGCAAATGATCGAATATGGCACCAACGTTGTTGGTGGTGTAACGCCTGGTAAAGGCGGTCAGTCTCATCTTGACCGGCCTGTATTCAATACTGTTAAAGATGCCGTTGATACTACAGGAGCTGACGTATCGATCATTTTCGTACCACCTGCTTTTGCGGCTGATGCGATTATGGAGGCTGCTGATGCCGGTATTAAAGTGATTATCTGTATCACCGAAGGTATTCCGACGGCGGATATGGTAACGGCTAAAGCATACCTGCAGGGTAAGGATGTTCGTCTGATCGGACCTAACTGCCCGGGCGTTATGACGTCTGACGAATGTAAGGTAGGTATCATGCCGGGCTTTATTTTCAAGAAAGGTACAGTTGGTATCGTCTCGAAATCAGGCACATTGACATACGAAGCCGTAGATCAGTTATCAAAAGTAGGTCTTGGCCAGACAACGGCTATCGGTATCGGTGGTGACCCGATTATCGGCACAACAACGCGTGAAGCCGTTGAATTGCTGATGAACGATCCGGAAACCGAAGCGATTGTTATGATCGGTGAGATTGGCGGCGGCATGGAAGCTGAAGCTGCCCGCTGGATCAAGGCTGATGGTAACCGGAAGCCGGTTGTCGGCTTTATCGCCGGTCAGACTGCCCCTAAAGGCCGCCGGATGGGACACGCCGGTGCGATCGTTGGCGGTGCCGACGATACGGCTGCTGCCAAAATGAAAATCATGAGTGAGTGCGGCATCTTCGTGGTCGATTCTCCGGCACTTATCGGCGAAACCATGCTGAAAGCCCTGGGTAAATAATCACCATACTATGTATTTTAATCGGGGCCGTAAGGCAATCGAAAGTCAACTCGTTACGATGAAGCCCGCTGACTTTCGCTTGTTTTACCACCCCGATTTCGTTTTCAAAACTATGCTGTTGCGCGTCTGGCTGCTTTTTTGGTGTATAGTAGGAATTGGGCAGGTATCACTGGCACAGACCGGGCGCGGAGCCGGTAATACACGCAACGGTATCGGTCCGGGCGGACGTTATTATCCGGTACACTCAATCTGGGATGACTGGCAGGTCTATGACGAGGCCAACAAAGCCTATATCCCGTTTATCGTCGAGCAGCATAGTGAATTACCTTCGGTGAGTGCATTTATAGATCTGGAAAGTAACCGGAACTATAAACTGCTGGTCTGGAGTGAGGAGGATTGTTATGTATTTCTGGATGCAGCGCTGAAGCAAAAACTGCCGGGGGGAAGCTGGCTGGTGATGAGCATCGACAGCCTGTATAAAGTATACCGGAAACCACAGCTTTTTCTGACGCTTTACGGACCTCCGGGAATTGAAAACAAACAGGCATTTATCGGTTATCCGAAGTCTGCCAGCCAGAAGGCGGTAGTACTGAGCGACGACAACCTGAGCGTATTGCCGAGGCCACATACGGTCTACGACGATTTCTTCGGGCTGGCGCTGATCTTTCTGCTCGGTACACACGCATTTCTGTTTACATTCTTCCGCCGTCCCTTTCTGAGTTTCTTCAGCCTCCACGATTTATTTGCCCTGCGCCTGCGCGACGAGCAGTTTGTGATCAACAAGCAGCTGAACCGGGCAACCATCGCATTTACGCTGAATCTCAGTTTTGTGATCGGGTTTCTGATAATGTTTGTCCAGGATCTGGATATCGACGTGTTTGCGTCGCGTACCCTCATGTTGCAGGGCCGCCAGCTGCCGTCGCTGATCATTGATTTTTTCCTGGTTAGCGGAATTGCCTTTTTATTGATGATGGGAAAATACGTTGCACTGCAGTCAATCGGTAGTTTATATCGTCTGGAGAGTATAACGAATCTACATTATTTTAAAATTCTTCAGGCTTCTTCTATTTTCTTTCCCACAATTGCAATACTGCTTACTGCGTTGGTTTTCAACATACACGATCCGGCATCGATAGGGGCTTATCTGCAAATCCCGTTTATAATCTTCTATGTCGGACGTCTTGTATTGCTATACGTTGTATTTACAAATGCAGCATCAGTAAAAAGTCTCTATTTAATTTCGTACCTTTGCATCGTAGAATTAGTGCCCTTGCTCATTGGGGTGCGCTTTGCACTTTGAGCACTTCCTTTGCGGCATCCGACTCTGAACGTCAAAAGAAGTATTGTCAATGAATGAAATAAGCACGCAGTCATCGGCAAGCCGGCTGACAAAAGTTTCCAAAGTGCTGGTAACCCAGTCACGGCCCGCTGACGAGAAATCACCTTACTTCGACTTAGCTAGTAAATTTAACATCACCATTGATTTCCGGCCGTTTATTCAAATTCAAGGCGTATCGTATAAAGATTTCCGTAGACAAAAGATAAACATCCTCGATCATACGGCTATCATTTTCACCAGCCGGAATGCGATCGACCATTTTTTCCGGATCTGTCAGGAAGGCCGTATCGAAGTACCGGCCGACATGAAATATTTCTGTATTTCTGAGCAGACGGCAAATTATCTACAGAAGTATATTGTCATCCGGAAGCGCAAGATTTTTTCAGGCACAAAAACCGCTGTTGAGCTTTTTGATCTTATTAAAAAGCACAAGACAGAGAAGTTTTTATTCCCGTGCTCGAACATCCGGCATAACGATATTCCTGAGTTTATGGATATCAGCGGTCTGCATCTGACAGAAGCGGTAATGTACGAAACGGTATCGACGGACTTATCCGATGTCGATATCCAGTCGTTCGACATCATTGCCTTTTTCAGCCCGTCAGGTGTTACCTCGCTGTTCAATAACTTTCCGGAGTTCAAACAAAACGACATTCGTATGGCGGCTTTCGGGCCGACAACCGCTAAGGCGATTACAGAAGCCGGCTTAATTCTTGATATTGAGGCTCCGTTGCCAAATGCCCCGTCGATGACCGGTGCACTGGAGTTATATATCAAAAAGGCCAACAATCTGTAGGGATAGTGAGTTAAGGAAGAGGTCGGATTTTAGAGATTCGACCTCTTTTTTTGTGCCAATAATTTCAGAGATTTGGCGTTTAAGAAATAAGTCGAACAAAATTGGCTGTTAACAGCACTCAGGAAATCAGATTACTTGCGTGGATCAGCGGAGGTAACGTATAAAAAGTGGGCTGAATTTCTAAATTGCGTTAATTATTACCCGAACTCAATCCCTTAAAAGTCGAATATGGGGCGCATACTTTACGTTTTTACGTGCTTGCTGCTTGGCGTGTCGTATGGTTCATACGGTCAGAACGATCCGCAGTTCAGCTTATTCATGTTTAACCCGTTGTACTACAATCCGGCTGCTGCCGGTTCTGAGGGTGTCAGTCGGTTTCAGCTGACACACCGTACACAATGGGCTGGTTATCAGTCAACCTATAATGACGGCGGCGCTCCCGGCACACAATTGCTTTCCTTTAATACACCGCTTACCAAAATTAAAAGCGGAGTAGGGGTTTACCTGCTGAATGATAAGCTGGGACCGTTCATTAACCAGGCCGCAGAAGTATCGTATGCCTACCGCCTTAATCTGAAGCAGGGTACGCTGGCCATCGGAGCGCAGGCGGGCCTGTATGCCCGTGGCATAGATTATGCTAAGCTCCGTGCGGCCGATCCTACGGATCCGCTGTTGCCAACCGGCCGTTTTATGGAAACCCGTCCTGATTTTGGGGCCGGCGTATATTACAATACCATTGATTACTGGATCGGTGCGAGCGTTGTGCACCTGAATAATGCGAGTGCTACGCTTGAAAACGGCCGCTCCATCATTCCCCAGAGCAAAACGGCTTATTTATCGGCCGGTTACCGGCTGGGTATCGGTTACGATCTGGATGTACAGCCGTCTATTTTATACCAGTATGTGGTTGATCCGCAGCCTAACATTAAAGCCTCGTCGATTACCGGCAATATTCTGTTGACATACGACACCCGTTACTGGCTTGGTGTATCCTACCGGCAGGGGGATGCCTTCTCGGGTACGATCGGTGTAAACCTGCTGGCTAATAAGTCATTGCGGTTAGGGTATGCCTTCGATTTTACCACAAACTCATATGTAGGCAAAAGCCCGGGGTCACACGAAATTCTGGTAAGCTACAATTTACCAACACCGGACGGCCGTAAAAAGCCGGTTGTACGGACCCCCCGGTTCCGGTATTAACAGAAAGGGAAACAGGAATGCTATTCGTACGTTGAGGATCCAAATACTTCATAGTCAGTATAAAAAGGAACTAAATGAAGGTTTTGGATATAAAAAACGGGATTATCAACAAATTGGCAGAATTATTGTTAGGCTGTTTGCAGTGTGGGTTGTATTTTTGAGGTGATTGGGCTGACTGACAGGGGTTGACAATAGCCGGAATCAGGTCGTTGCACAGAATTATTGCAATAAAAAAGTATAGCATACAATAACCGTACTGATTTTCGTTTTTAGTTCGGTCTTGCACAAGAAGGATTTAA
Organism: Arsenicibacter sp. R0_47; assembly: GCF_057652235.1. Lineage (NCBI taxonomy): Bacteria > Pseudomonadati > Bacteroidota > Cytophagia > Cytophagales > Spirosomataceae > Arsenicibacter > Arsenicibacter sp. R0_47. Next base: position 584,369 of record NZ_JBYFCJ010000003.1, read on the forward strand.
CGTACCAATAAAGATGAAGTACAACTGGTTGACAATTCGCGCAACTCGCGGGGTAATGGTCGCGGCAGTGGTTCTGCTGATGCAGAGTTGCGGCTTTATCAAATCCAAGTTTGGGGGTGGCAAAGGTGGTAGTGGCGAAGTAGGGGTTAACAACGGTGAAGTAACCGCTGACAAAGGCCGGAAAGGCTGGAAGCAGACAACGCCTTACGGAATGGTTCTTATCCCATCTGGCTCGTTTATTATGGGTCAGGCTGACGAAGATGTTGCTGCTACTCAAATCAACATGAATCGCCGGGTGACCATCAGCTCATTCTACATGGATGATACGGAGATCACCAACCATGAGTATCGTCAGTATGTCAATGCACTGCTGGCCGATTCTGTATCTGTTCTGGGAGAAGAAGAGATTATGACAAAGTTTTATCCGGATACTACGGTCTGGAAAAACGACTTTACCTATCACAACGGTGACCCGATGCTGGAGTATTACTATACACACCCTGCATTCGACACTTATCCGGTTGTTGGTGTAAGCTGGAAAGCCGCACAGCATTTCTGTAACTGGCGTACTTCGCTTTATAACGACTACCGTACTAAAGAAGGCATGTTCCAGTCACCACGTTTCCGCCTGCCATCAGAGGCTGAATGGGAATGGGCAGCCCGTGGCGGTAAAAACGGAGCTAAATATCCATGGGGTAACCCATACGTGGCAAACGGTAAAGGTTGCTACCTGGCTAACTTTAAGCCGCAGCGTGGTAACTTTGATGCCGATGGGTATCCGTATACGGCACCGGCTAATGCCTACAACGCTAACGAATACGGCCTGTACAACATGGCAGGTAACGTAGCTGAGTGGTGCCGCGATGCCTATGCCGACAACAGCAACGCCATCGTTTGGGATATGAACCCTGACAACCAGAATCCGGATGAGCCCCGCAAAGTGGTTCGCGGCGGATCATGGAAAGATATTGCGTACTATCTGGAAACAGGTACACGCTATTACGAATACGAAGATGCAAAACGTTCTTACATCGGGTTCCGTTGCGTAATGGATAACCTCGAAGGTCGTGCAGCTTCAGCGCGTGGAGGCGGACGCAGCAGCGGACGCTCTAGCGCCAGCAGCAAGAGCAGTAAGAGCAGCGGAGGTGGCAGTGGTCGTGGAGGAAGCAGTCGTAAATAAGCCTTAAGATTTTTCCTTTCATACAATCAATCAATTACCCATTTTAACAGTTTCCCTTTCATCATGGCAGCAGGAAAAACTAACTTTTTCTGGGATCGTCTAGTACCAACCATTTACAGTGCCGGAGCCGCAATCGTAGTATTAGGCGCCATGGCCAAAATTCAGCATATTACATCGCTCAGCTGGCTTCTGACAGCGGGTCTGATTATCGAAGCCGTTATCTTCGGTCTGTATGCTTTCCAAAGTTTCCTGTTCCCTGTTGCTTCATCTGATTACGAGTGGGAGCGCGTTTATCCTGAACTGGCAAAAGACTACAAGGGCGAAGCCCGTAAGGCTGTTGCGCAGGCACCGCAGGCAAATGGTCTGACGGCTAACATGGATCAGATGCTGGCTCAGGCGAAAATCACGCCGGACGTATTCGAAAAGCTTGGTACCGGCTTCCGCACTTTGTCAGACAGCGTATCAAAAATGCGTGACATCAGCGATGCAACGGTAGCTACTAACGACTATGCCCGTAACGTGAAAACGGCGGCTCAGGCAATTTCTGACATGAACAAGTCATATGGCACTGCGATCACGGCAATGAACGCCATGGCTGATGCCACGACTGACGCGAAAGAATACCGCACTCAGTTCCAGAAAGTAACCCAGAGCATGGGCGCGCTGAACGCCGTTTACGAACTGGAATTACAGGATACAAACAAACACCTGAAAGCTATGAATGCTTTCTATGGTAATCTGTCAGCTGCGATGCAGAATATGGCTGATGCCAGCCGGGATACCCAGCAGTTCAAGAATGAGCTGTCTAAACTGACCGGTAACCTGACGTCGCTGAACAACGTTTATGGCAGCATGTTGACTGCTATGCGCGGACAGAAATAAAAGCAAGGTATTAAGTGACAGCGTTTTAGGGCAGGACCTCTCCGGCTTTAAAACGCTGATCGTTAAAACACTAAACTTCACCAAGAAAAGTACCCATAGTATATGGCAGGTGCAAAAGAATCACCCCGTCAGAAGATGATCGGGATGATGTATCTGGTTTTGACCGCGCTGCTGGCCCTTCAGGTCACATCGGCCATTCTGGAAAAATTCATTGTCCTTAACAATAGCCTTGAGCAGTCAACGGGGGCTGTCAATCAGGCAAACGACCAACGGTTAAAAAGTATCCAGGCCGCTGTTGAAAAAGCCGGTAATCGTCCGAACGACGTTGCCGTATTTAAGCAGGCCGGTGATGTCCGCCAGATTACCTCAGCGATCATCGGTGAAATCGACCAGCTGAAACAACGGATCGTTGAAGAAGCAGGCGGTGGCCTTGACGAAACCGGCCACATCAAAAACGCCAGCGAAGAAGAAAAAGTGGCGCAGATCATGGTGGGTGCTAACCGCAACGGTTCGGCATACCAGCTCCAGAAAAACCTGGATGGCTATCTGCAGAACATGGGTAAATATTCGACCACGAAATACCCGTCACTGGCTACTGATGGCAAAGACGATCCGATCGCGAGCCGTTCACCGGAGCAGCGTACAAAGGATTTTGCTGAGCTGAACTTTGCCCAGACACCGGTTCCGGCAGCCCTGGCAGTATTGAGCCAGAAGCAGGCGGAAATCCGTCGGATTGAAGGTGAAACACTGAGCGCCCTTGCCCAGAAAGTTGGTGCCGAAGACGTTAAGTTCGACCAGATTTCGGCGATGCTGAGCATGGAATCGAAAGTGGTTGTTGCCGGTACGAAATTCAAAGGCGAAATGTTCCTGGCGGCTTCGTCATCAGGCATTACACCACGGATGAGCCTGAGCGGCGCACCGGTCCGGATGGATGGCGGTAAAGGTATTATTGAATTTACGGCACAAGGTGGTGCATATGACAAAAATGGTCTGGCTCGCCGCGTGCTGACAGGATCAATCAGCTACAACACGCCGGCTGGTATGAAAACGGTGCCGCTTCAGGCAGAATATTTCGTAGCCAAACCTTCGTATCAAATCGAAACCGGTACGTTGCCTCCGCTGTATCTGGGTTGTGCCAACAAACTGAGTGTACAAAGCCCGCAGCTGGGTGCACTCTGGAACCCAAGCTTTACAGCTGACGGTGCTGCCGTTATCGAGTCAGGCCAGAAAGGTAAGATTACGATTGTGCCAAGTGCGGCAAACGTAATGCTGAACATCAACAACGCCGGTAACCGGTTAGGCTCGGAGCCTTTCCGCGTAAACCGCGTGCCTAAGCCAACGATTGAATACTATGTCGGTAATCAGAAAGCAGATAACCCGCGTGGTTTACCGGCTTCCAGTGCCCGTAACGTACGTGTTGCTGCTATTGCTGATGAGAGCTTTAAGAACTACTCGCCGGATGATGCCAATTATCGGGTGACGGGTCTGACTGTTTCACTGGCGCGTGGTACCCGTCGTGTGAAAGCCGTGGAAATTAGCGGCCCTCAAGGCTCTCTGGGTGAGATCGGCGCAGAAGCGCAGCCGGGTGACCGTCTGATTATTGAAGTAAATGGCGTACAGCGCAGAAATTTCCGTGGTGAAATCAGCGAGGTATCCATGGGCCGTCCAATGCAGTCAGTGGGCTTATATTAAGCCTGAAATATAGTTGAGCGGGTATGAAAAATACTCGCTCAATATCCTAAAAATCAAATACTATTACCCCGTACTCCACGTTAGTAATAGTGAAAATGAAAGTCAGACAATATCAAGGATTGAAACGTATGTTGCGAATCAACACGATAGCGGTAGCTGCCGGAACGGTAGTATCCGCCTTACTGGTGACAGGAGGTAGTGCGGTGGCGCAGGAGAAGGCCAGTAATGGTACAAACCCGCTTTCAGTACGGGCAATCAACGAGAACGACATCATGATGAAGAAAACCCTTTGGCGTCGGATCGACCTGAAGGAGAAGCAGAATCAGTCGATGTTCTCGAAGAATAACGAAATTTCAAAGTACCTGATCGAGGCTGTTAAAGCCGGTTTACTGGTACCTTACGAAAACGACTCGGTGAAAACGAAGATGGCGCCGGAGAAATTCCAGCAGCGTCTTGTGCAGCCGAATGCCACAGGTGGTCTGTCTGCCGAGGAAATCGCAGCCGGTTTTAAGGAAGACGGCGCCGCCGGAGCTAACGACGGTTGGGATAAGCCAAAGAAAGAAGATCCTAAAAAGGCAGCTGACGATGGCTGGGGAACGCCGAAGAAAGAGGCCAAACCGGCTGATGACGGCTGGGGAACACCGGCTCCTAAGAAAAAAGCAACGGCGAAAAATGCCAAAGGCAAAAAAGGTGCTAAGGCGGTTCAGCCGGTAGAACCACCAAAGCCGGCTGTTGATTCAGCAGCGCTGGCTGCTGCCGCGCCGAAGCCGATGTCATCGGATAACGAGTATCTGGCCCGCGAATTCAGTATTCTGGAAGTGAAGGAAGACTGGATTTTTGACCGTAAACGTTCACGGTTGTTCTACGACGTTCAGACTGTAACGCTATTTCTGCCTGCTGATAAAAACCAGGCTGGTCTGGAAGTACCGGTTGCTACCTTCAAGTATAAGGATCTGGACCAACTGTTCCGCAGCGACCCTAAGAAGTTTATCTGGTATAACCCACAGAACCAGGCACAGCATAAAAATCTGGCCGATGCCTTTGATCTCCGGTTATTCTATGGTCGTATTACAAAAGTATCAAACCCGCAGGATAACGACCTGATCGGTATGTTCGGTGACCGTGACGGTCTGATGAAATCATACCAGACAGAGTACGAACTGATGGAAGTTGAGCACGGTCTCTGGGAATATTAATCCCTTTTCCTGCTCATAAAAAAAGCCGGAAGCCAGCTATCAGCTGCTTCCGGCTTTTGCATTGTGGGGAATACTCACCAGTTTAAGTCCTTCAAAAGATCGATTCCTAAAACAGTCTTCGCAATCGGGGCCAGTTTTTCAGCCGAACCTTCAAAATGAAACGTCCGGTGATGGTGGGTTAGCTTCTCGCCTTTTTTCAGCGCTTTAACCGACGAATTAGACTCCAGTTCATAAAACGGCCCCAGTTGACTGCCATCGGCAAGCGGGCCGTCATTGTAGGCGTTCAGCGCATCGCCGCCATACGGGTCTTTATGGTGCTCCCATGTTGATTTCAGGTAATCGCCGGTCGGAGAGAGGTCGTACTGAACGATGGTTAAGACGCCTTTTCCGGCATCATAGCTACCCGCGAACGGCCGTGCCGACAGGCCTGCCAGCCCGATTTTGCTCCGGTGTTTCCCGTCTGCCCGCATAAGTACAGCCTGTTCAAGCACCTTCAGCCGGTCAGCCGGGACCTTACCGAAATAGGTATCAGTCAGCAGAAGGTTTGCGGAGTAGGTTCTGGTAAAAGGAGCAATGATCGTAGTTTGCGGAGACGGCGTAAACATACCCAGAATCCAGATGCCCAGCACACCTTTGTCGCGTTGCCAGTCAGAGCCGGTGTTTTCGAGCGTATTGGCGGTTTCATAACCAACAACCTTAACGCCGGTCAGGTCGGTATCCGGAAACAACCCGGCAAGAGCTGTTTTCGAAAAAACGGAAACCTTCCGCTCAATACGGATAGCAAACGACACACCTGCATGATTTGTCAGCGAAGCTGCTTTACTGAAAACCGCTTCTGAGCCGGTTGACCGCTCAAGTGTATAGGCAGTTGTATCAATGATAGCGGGCGTCTGCCATTCATCAAACGTAAACGGGGCAGCCGGCTTGAAATACACCGAAAACTGACCACCTTCCGGCGAGAGCCAGATGCGGTCTTCGCCGCCGAAGGCATTCATATGGGGCTGGTGTTCGCCGGACTCAATAAGTTTGTAGTTGATCCAGCCAAAGCTGTTGCCGCCGGATCCGTTGGCCGTACTGGTCATTACGCGGCCCTGATAATCGCCGATCACTGCGACCTGTGCGGAGTCATTATCGGGAGATGTCAGCACTAATACATCCTTATGTTGCTTCAGGAACGCGATATCATGGCCGAACGCGCCTTGAGGTACTTGCATAGTCTGCGTTGTTTTCTGGTCGGTTTTTGTTCCGCCACAAGCAATGAGTAGCAGGCCGGTAAGCGTGCAGAGAGTTAATTGGGGGAACGTTTTCATCAGCCTGATCAGCGTTTAGCTAGTTTCTGGTAACGGAGCAGACCTTCGAGGTAGTAATAGTCGGCGTAAACCAGCGGAGTATTAATTTCTGACTTAAGCGGTTTAGCGCCTACGCTGTGTTTCAGGATAAAGTTGTTGTTTTCGCCGGGCTTCGCCAGATAGGCATCTCCCGACAGGCTTTGCAGCATTTTTTCAGCGGCAGAAAAGTATACTTTTCCTTTTTTACCGGTGTAGGTGCTTAGTTCCAATAATGCTGACGCCGTAATGGCTCCAGCTGAGGCATCGCGCTCTTCATTCGGAATGTTCGGGGCATTGAAATCCCAGTACGGAATTTTGTCGGCCGGAAGGTTAGGGTGATTCAGGATATAATCCGCGATTTTTTCCGCCTGTGCGAGGTATTTTTTATCCTTCGTTTCGCGGTACATATCGGTATAGCCATACAAGGCCCATGCCTGACCGCGTGACCATGCCGATTCATTGGAGTAGCCCTGATGAGTCACCTTGGCTTCAACCTCGCCGTTTGGACCATAACAAACGACATGGTAGCTGCTGTTATCGGGGCGGAAATGGTTTTTGAGCGTATTATCGGCATGCGTAACACTCAGGTTATAGAAGGTCTTGTCGCCGGATTCGCGGGCCGCCCAGAACAGGAACTCCAGGTTCATCATGTTATCGACAATCACCGGATACGTATATTTACCCAGCTTTTCCCATGATTTAATCACTCCGACCTGCGGATTAAACCGCGTTGCCAGCGATTTGGCACCCGTCAGCATGATTTCCTTATACTGCGGGTTCTTAGTAAGCCGGTAGCCATTTCCGAACGGACAGTAGAGCATAAAACCCAGGTCATGGGTCCGGGTATTAAACTTTTCTTTTTCAACGGCCATTGTCCAGGTATGGGCCGCCTCTTTCCATTTCGGGTCGTTTGTGTATTCGTAAAGATACCAGAGCGAGCCGCCGAAAAAACCACTGCACCACCAGTCTGATTTCATATCACGCGGTGAGCCGTCCGGATTGGTCGATTGTGGAAAACGGGTAAGGTCCGTATGGGTTTGCAGCATACGGGTGTAATGCTCCTGAGCAATGTCAAATTGCTTTTTAACGTCAATCTTTGGTTGTGTAAATGCCAAAAGCGGGGCAATCAGTAGCGCAGTAAGCGCAGCAAATCGTTTCATGAACAAGGGGTGTTATCTGACAGATGATACATTCCCCTGTAAAAGTCCGCTACCGGCTGGTTTTACCGCTATCGCTTATTGTTCCATGTTGGCAAAGTATGCTTTAATCTTAGTTGCCCGGTCAACGCCAACGACTTCAGCAACTTCCTCAACGGATGCTTCCCGTATTTTCGTGACTCCCTTGAAGAATTTGAGCAGTTTGGCGGCAGTCTTTTTACCAACTCCTTCAATATTTTCAAGTTCGCTGATCAGGCTGTTGCGGCTCCGTTTGTCGCGGTGATACGTAATGGCGAAGCGGTGGGCCTCATCACGAATACGCTGGATGAGCTTCAGCGACTCAGACTTTTTATCAATATAGAGCGGCAGGCTGTCTTCGGGAAAATAAATTTCTTCAAGCCGCTTGGCAATGCCTATGATCGGGACCTTGCCGTAAAGGTCCAGGCCTTTCAGGGCTTCGCAGGCAGCGCTGAGCTGGCCTTTACCACCATCAATAACAATCAGATCCGGAAGGCCGGTCTGTTCGTCGAGCACGCGGGTATAGCGGCGGGTAACGACCTCATGCATGCTGGCAAAGTCGTTCGGGCCAACCACGGTCTTGATGGAAAAATGGCGGTATTCGCGGTTTGCCGGTTTACCGTCGATAAAACATACCATCGCCGAAACGGGGTTCGTGCCCTGAATATTCGAGTTATCAAAGCATTCAATCCGGTGCGGGAGGGTTTTCAGCTGAAGATCCTGCTTCAACCGGATCAGGACGCGGTCTTTCTTGCTGGCATTCGCCGATGCTTCAGCGTTGGCTTTTTCCTGCCGCTCGCGCCGGAAATACAGCACATTTTTGAGCGACATGTCGAGCAGTTTCTTTTTGTCGCCGATCTGCGGCACCGTAATTTCAGCCTTCAGGTCAGCCTCCAGCGGAATATTGGTAATGATCTCTTTGGCTTCAGCTCCGTATTGATTCCTGAATTCGATTATAATCATCGTCAGCAGGTCGGCGTCACTTTCGTCCAGTTTTTTCTTTACCTCAACGGTGTGGGTCTGGATGATGGTGCCGTTAGCTACTTTCATAAAGTTGATGTAGGCGCACGACTCATCCGACGCAATCGTAAACACATCAGCGTTTTCAATCTTCGGATTCACAACCGTTGATTTACTCTGAAAACGCTGCAGGATATCAAGCCGGTCCTTGTATTGCTGCGCCTGCTCAAAGGCAAGATCCTGCGCCGCTTCCAGCATTTTCGACTTAAAATAGTCCTGGGCAGGTTTCAGGTTGCCTTTCAGAATATGATGTATCTGTTCGATGTCCTTATCATACTCCTCGCGCGACTGTCTGCCTTCGCAGGGGCCTTTACAATTGCCGATGTGGTATTCAAGACAGACCTTAAACTTGTTTTCTTCAATGTTTTCTTTCGACAGGTGGTAATTACAGGTGCGTATCGTAAACAGCTGGCTGAACATTTCCAGTACTGTATACATCGGCTTCAGATTGGCGAAAGGACCATAGAACGTACCCAGTTTCCGGTCAATACGACGGGTCGTCTGCACACGCGGAAACGGTTCGTTTGTCACGCAGATAAACGGATACGTTTTGTCATCGCGCAGCAGGATATTGTATTTCGGCTGATAACGCTTGATCAGCTGATTTTCTAGCAGTAACGCATCAAACTCGGTATGAACGATCGTGAACTCAATCTTCCGGATCTGACTGACCAGCCGCGTTGTTTTCCGGTCATGCTGGTTCGATTTAACAAAATAGCTGCTGACACGGTTCTTCAAATCTTTTGCTTTCCCGACGTAGATTACTTCGCCGGTCAGATCAAAATAGCGGTAAACACCCGGTTCATGCGGGATTCTGGCTAGTTCGGCTTTATAATCAAAGGGCGGCATAGGCATATGCGTTTAATGGATAATGTAAAATGGACAATGAAAAACGGATACCGGATAATTGAAGAGACCAGATACTGGCTGTAGCTGACGCCGCATTATTCATTGTCCATTATTCATTCATTTACAACCCCGGCAGGGATCGTTGTTTATGCATTATAAACAGGCGATCTGCCGGGGTTGTAAGCGAGTCTTCTCCTTCCTGAAAAACCAGAAATGGACGGAAAAAGTTACTGTAAGATATCTTCGTCTTCGGAATTAAGTACTTTCGGGGGCACGTACCGCTGTGTTGAGTCAATGTAGTAGCCTCCACAGTCGATTTTGTACTTGTCGGGCTTCCGGAAGGGTTCCGGCTTATACTTCCGCAGCGTCGGGTCCTTGTATACCCGCTGCATGAATAAACCCCATGCCGGCATAGCCTGACGACCGCCCTGACCGAGCTCAATGTTCCGGAAGTGGATACTCCGGTCATCGCCGCCTACCCACAGACCGGCTACAAGGTGCTGGGTCATGCCCATAAACCACGCATCGGAATAATTAGAGGTCGTACCGGTTTTAGCGGCAATCTCGTTACCGCCTTCACTCAGCTTATACTGACTCCGTAGCCGTGCTGCCGTACCACCCGCTTCTTCAACGGCGCCGCGCATCAGATACAACATGTCATAGGCGCGGTCGGCGCTGATTTCCTGTTTGGCTTCCGGATTGAACTTGGCCAGTTCATTGCCGTCCTTATCCAGAATTTTCCAGATAAGCATCGGCTTTACACGATACCCGCCATTGGCAAACGTACAGTAAGAGGCTACCATCTCGTATACCGACACATCGCTGGTGCCCAGACAAAGGGTTGGATTCGCCAGCAGGTCACTGGAAACACCCAGCCGTTTCGCGTAGTTTACGACGGTTTCCGGGGTCGCTTTCTTAATCAGCTGTGCGCTGACAGTATTAATCGACTGACCGATGGCCTCACGCAGCGACAGCGAGCGATAGCTGTATTTGCCGTTTGAGTTTTTAGGTGTCCACGACTTAGGCCCGTTGCCTAGTTCGTAAGGAGCGAAGGTCGTCGGCTGATCAACTAGGTGGTCGCAGGGCGTCATGTAGTTATTATCGAGAGCCGCCAGATAAACGAATGGTTTAAATGTCGAACCCGGCTGCCGCCGTCCCTGCCGGACGTGGTCGAATTTCATGTACTTAAAGTTGATCCCACCAACCCATGCCTTAACGTGGCCGTCGCGCGGGTCCATAGCCATGAAACCCGTATTCAGCATACGTTTGTAATATCGGATCGAGTCTAGGGAGCTGAGGGTAGTGTCCTTCTCGTGGCGTTTGCCGGCATAGGTAAAGACCTTCATTTTGACCGGTTGCCGCATTTCTTTCCAGATCGCATCTTCATCGTCGGGATACTGTTCTTTAAGCTGCCGGTAGCGCCCCGTCCGTTTGGCTACGGATTCGATAAATCCCGGAATCTCCCGGAATTTTCCGGTCTTCGCATCTCGCTCAACCCATGGGTTCCGTCCGCGCCAGTGTTCGTAAAACTTGGTTTGCTGGTCACGCATATTTTCCATAACAGCCGCTTCGGCATAGGTCTGCATGCGCGAATCAATCGTGGTGATGATCTGGAGACCGCTCGTATACAGATCAAGCTCTGTGTCGTTCGCTTCATTATAATCATCGATCCATTTCTGTAACTCCTGTTTCAGTACGGACCGGAAATAGGGAGCCATACCGGTATTCTGGTTTTCAATATTGAAATCCAGCTGAATCGGTTTTTCCCGGTAACTGACAAACTGTTCGTCGTTCAGAAACCCGTATTTCTTCATCTGCGACAACACGACATTACGCCGTTGCAGGGCACGTTCTTCGTGGGTCCGCGGATTCCAGAGCGAAGGATTCTGCAGCATACCGACCAGCAGCGCCGCTTCCTGTACGTTCAGGTTCCAGGGCTCCTTATTGAAGTAGGTTTTAGCGGCAGTCTTGATGCCATAGGTATTGTTACCGAACGAAACCGTGTTCAGGTACATCATCATGATCTCCTGCTTGGTATAGTTGCGTTCGAGCTGTACGGACAGAATCCACTCTTTGGTCTTTTCAATAACCGTCCGGACCAGCGGAATATGGCCGAGCAGACCACGGTATTTTTCCCCGCGGGTTTCAAACAGGTTTTTGGCCGTTTGCTGGGTAAGCGTACTGCCGCCGCCTTTACTGCCGGAAAACGGGATAAAACCCAGCGCAGCCCGGAAAATAGATCGCGGGTCAATGCCGGAATGCTTGGTAAAGCGGGCGTCTTCCGTAGACAGCAATGCCATAATCACATTGGGCGAAACCTGAGTGATTTCGACCAGTGTACGGTTTTCGGTATAGTATTTACCCAGTAAGACACCGTCTTCTGAATAGAGGGCCGAGGCAATTTCACTTTGCGGGTTTTCCAGCGTTTTCAGATTCGGCATTCCGCCGAACAACCACAGAAAGTTAAAACTGACTGCCAGAATATACAAAATCAGCATGCCGAGGCCTATGAGGGTGCCTCGCCATAAGCGTCGGATCAACTTACGGTAGGGACCGGGAGCGAGTTCAATCATTGATGACTGTTACATTAAACTTCGACATCAGAAAGTGGCAAGAAAGCCAAAAAAACAATAAGCTGCCACATTTCTGTGCGGATACTTATTTACGTTTAGCCGTTGCCTGGTCGGCTGTGGTCTGAAGCTCTTTTACGTATGGCAACAGCGGGCTCGACGGGTAATCCCGGATGAAATCGGTAATGGCCTGCCGGTATTTTTCGGCGCCATGAACGTGACCGGTCAGGATGGTACGCAGCAAGGCAAGCTTATCTTCAATCTGTGTACCGGCAAAGCTGGTCAATGCATTTTCGGAGCGCGCAAGGGCTTCTGTATGGTTGCCGGACCGGTATAAATTATAAATGTCCGTGTAGGTTTTTGCCGCTACGGCTTCCGTTCCTGTCGTAGGCTGCTCCGAGCGGTTGGTCCGGTTGGCGAGCCGGGCATACGACGTATTCGGGAATTCGCGCAGTAGTTTATCGCGCCAGTCGGTCTGGATGCCCAGCTGCTCATTCGTCAGATAGAGCAGGTAATACACTTCGGGGCGATGCTGGCTGCCCGGGAAACGGCCGGCGTGGCTCTCAAATGTTTTGACGGCATCTTTCGGCTGATTCAGTTGGAATTTGTAAATCTTGCCAAGCTGATAGAGCGATTCGTCCAGCCGCTGATTGGACTGGTTCCGGGCTTCGGCCGAAAACGGAATGGACGCATACATGGCATCCCGCCGCGCCTTCGGCGACGGCTGTCCGCTGTTAAAGCTGCTGGCGAGTTCGGTCGGCAGGCCCGGCGCATTGGCGTCACCGGTGGCAGGGGCAGATGCCGTGCTGTTTGCCGGTGCTGCTACGGTCGTTGCCGCTGTAACGTTCGGTGCATCTTTGGTCTGGCGGCGCCAGTTATCTTCGAGCGGCCGGTTTCCCCAGCGCTGCATAAACTCCTGTTTTCCCTGCGCCATCCGGTTCGGGTTATACAGTATCCAGCGCTGATCCGGCGCGAGATTCGAGTTTGTGGCCCCCGGCATGCTCATACCGGCGTTGGTTGGCTGGCCGGTTGCTTTCTCAATCACTTTACGGGCCAGTTCAGCCTTTGCCTCGTCTTCCTTCGCTTTGCGGGCCACGGCTGCGCTCAGTACTTTCTCAAGCGCATCGGGGCTGAGTGTTGTCAGGTGCTGGAGGCTGTCTTCGGTCCGGACAATGGTCAGGTGCTTAACAAAGTCATCCAGCGTTTTTTTACGGCCCTGAACGGCTGCAAAATCCGGTGACTGCTGTGGCAGCAGGGCCAGGGCGCTGTCATAGTAAGCCCGTGCGGCCTCAAACTGCTGCTTTTTCTCAAAGTATAGCTTACCCATTTCCAGGTAAGTATACGGAATCTGTGCCGTATTGGTGGTCGTTTCCTGAATCGAAATCCGGTAGAGGGCAAGTGCGCGGTCGTATTGTCCCTTGCGGGCTTCGAGCAGGCCCATCGTATAATAAATCTTGTCCTTCAGGTCTTCGTTCTTGCGGTCGCGGAGCATGCGCTCAAACGTACTATTGGCTTTGGCTGCCTGCCGCGGGTCTGTACTTTGCAGCAAGAGCATGTTTGCATAGAATGCCTGATCGTACAAAGGGCGGTTTTTCAGTACAGCCTGATAGTGGTCAGCTGCTTTGGCCGGCTGGTTGGCCAGATCATACAGTTGCCCGGCAGCCAGATGGAGCCGTGCGGTAGCTTCGCCCTTTTTGAGTGAAGGAAAGGTAGCATCCAGAATCGCAGCGGCAACGGCATACTCGCCTTTGCGCTGGTGCAGGTTGGCTTTCGTCAGGTAGAACGCTTTGGTATTGGCCGCATTCAGCGGTTGTGTACGCAGGAATTCGGCAACATTCAGCGCATTCGGAAAATCGCCCGTTTCGGTATAGGTCTGCATGAGCAGAATAAGTGCCTCATGCTTATCGTCCGCGTTGGTGCCTTTTGTATTAACGTATTTAAAAACTTCAACTGCGTTCGGGTAATCTTCGCGGTAAAGACGTACTTTACCGATCAGGTTATAGGCATTATCCAGCCACTTACTGTTCTGGTGGCGTTCGGCAACCATGGAGGCTTTTTTGATAACGTCATCGAGCTGGGCCTGCATCGGCTGCGCTTCCAGAGAATCGACCGGTAGCAGAATCGGGAGAAGCTGGTTGTAGTTTTCCTTACGGTTTTCAAAACGAAGTTTTTCCACTTCGTCCATTTTTACTTTGGCAATGAAGTACGCATTATAATGGGCGGTCAGGTTGTGATAACCCTTGCTCATGGAGCGGTCGCTGTATTGCGAACAGCCGGCAGACCCCAGAACCAGACCGATAAACGCAGTCAGCGTAACGAAGTAGATAGAAACGTAGTTAGTATAGAGACGTTGCATCCGGGAACATAACATAAAAAACACGACCTTTACAAGTTGTGTGGCAGGTCGGGTGTACACGTGTTGGAAAAGCACCATTCATAAAACGTACCAGAATGGGTTTGCCGTATTTAATGTAAACCCAAAATAACAAAATAAAGGCCGAACGGCCAGCCAGATAGCCTGTATCATGGAAAATAAAGAACAAAAACCGGATCAGGAGGAGGTGCGGAAAAAACTGGACGATGCCAGCCGCAAAACCTCATCCTATGCGCAGTACAGCAGCATTGCATTTCAGATGTTAGGCACGATTGGCCTGGGCGTGTGGGGCGGCATGAAGATCGATGAATGGCTGGGCAATAAGTTTCCGGCCTGGACGGTGATTCTGTCGCTTACCTCAATCGGTGCTTCATTGTATCTGTTTATTAAGCAACTTCCCAAACAATAAGGTACAACTGATACCAGATAAAGTATAGTTTGTGTCAGAATTGTCCTGTGTTTCTTGCCGGATATTCATTTTTACTACCATAATGCTCCGTTCAATTATCTTTTCAGCCATCATCGCATTTGTATTTTTTATAGCTGAGTACTTTTTCGGTAATCAGTATATACATCCGCTCTGGAAAGTGATGCTGCTCTTTTATGTGAGCCTGTCCTTTCTCATGCACCGGTTAGTTGATCTTGGAAATCAGGGTAAACCCGAACGGTTTATCGGGTTTTATATGGCATTCATTATTGCCCGGCTGATCTTAAGTGTCGGGTTCATTGGTTTTTTTCTGTATCGGGGCCTCGACGACCGCAAGACCTTCATTTTAAACTTTCTTGTACTATATATATTTTACACCAGCTTTGAAATGTACGGTCTTAATCGTAACTTGCGACGCGATTTGTAAAACCGCTTTCGATTGCATCATGATTCGTTCGCTGCTTCATAAAGTTTTACTGGTTTCAGCTCTGATAATCAGTCCGTTTGTTTCTTCTTACGCTCAGGAACACGAGCATGAGGGAGAAGCCACACATCAAGAACACCACGAAGGAAGCGCCCACGGCGCCGAAACTAAGAAGGAAGGTTTCAATGTGGGTGATATGATTATGCACCACATTCGTGATGACCACGGATGGGAGTTTGCGCATGGTCTGAAGCTGCCTTTGCCGGTAATTCTGTATAGCAAAGACCGTGGCGTAGAAGTGTTCTCGTCATCAAAACTCGACCACGACGCCATCTACAATGACTATAAGTTAGTACATGGCAAAATTCACCGCGTGAATGCTGCCGGTGCCGAAGATCACGAAGCACACGTTTATGATTTTTCCATTACGAAGAACGTAGCGTCCCTGCTCCTGAGCGCTGTATTGCTGCTGGTGATTTTCTCATCGGTATCGAAAGGCTATCAGCAGAACCGTGGCAAAGCCCCTAAAGGTCTGCAGTCATTCCTTGAGCCGATTATCCTGTTCATCCGCGATGAAGTGGTTAAGCCGAACATCGGTCCTAAGTATGAGCGTTACCTGCCTTATCTGCTGACCCTGTTTTTCTTTATCCTGGTCAATAACCTCCTGGGTCTGTTACCGGGTGCTGCCAACCTGACGGGTAACATTGCCGTTACCATGACCCTGGCAGTGATTACATTCCTGATCGTAAACTTCAGTGGTAACAAGCACTACTGGATGCACCTTGTGAAACCAACCGGAGTACCGCTGGCACTGTTGCCGGTCATGGTTCCGGTGGAGATTGTCGGTGTGTTCATGAAGCCGTTCTCACTGATGGTCCGGTTATTTGCCAACATTACAGCCGGTCACATCATTATCCTGAGCTTATTAGGGCTGATCTTCATCGCGAAGAACCTGGGCGGTTCAGGGATTGCCTCAGGCATCAGTCCGCTGGTGGCTATCTTTACGATCTTCATGAACCTGATTGAGCTGGTGGTTGCCTTCCTGCAGGCGTTCATCTTTACGCTGCTGTCGTCGATGTATATCGGCAGTGCGATCGAAGAACATCACGAAGCTGATCACGGTCACTGAGCTGCCTGACCTGACGGTCATCAGCACGTTAGTTTCAGTACGAGTTTTTTTGTTCAACTATATATAAATTCAATTCGAGCATGTTAGCTATGTTGCTCTCTATCCTGTTGGAAGCTACAGGTAGTATTTCGGTTACAGGTGCTGCTATCGGCGCTGGTTTAGCTGCTATTGGTGCAGGTTTGGGTATCGGTAAAATCGGTGGTAGTGCGATGGAAGGTATCGCCCGCCAGCCGGAAGCTGCCGGTCGTATCCAGACAGCTATGCTGATCATCGCGGCCCTGATCGAGGCCGTGGCCCTGTTTGCTGCCGTTATCTGTCTGCTGGTTGCTCTGGCATAATCCAGACAAACCGGTACTGACGTGCTGATTACATTAGGTGTCGGCGCAAGCGTCAAAAAAATCCGAAATTGCCTGTTCATATGGATTAGCCAGTGAACAGGCATTTCAAGATTTACGCCTTACGGTTTGCGAGCGGGTCTTTATTTACCTCGTAAATGCTGAAAATCGTAAATCTGTGTCATTCATACGTAAATCGTAATTCGTAAAATACAATGGATTTACTTACCCCGGATATTGGGTTACTTTTCTGGCAGGTAGTTGTATTCCTCGCCATCTTCTTTATCCTGTCCCGCTTTGCCTGGAAACCCATCACAAGTGGCTTGAAAGAGCGGGAAGAAAGCATCCAGAGCGCAATTGACCTTGCGGAGAAAACACGTAAGGAAATGGCTCAGCTGCAGTCAGACAATCAGAAATTACTGGCAGAAGCCCGTGCTGAGCGTGAAGCGATGCTGCGTGGTGCTAAGGAAACCGCTGATAAAATGATTGCTGAAGCCCGTGACAAGGCCGCTGCCGAAGGCCAGCGTGTGCTGGATCAGGCTCGTGAAGCCATGGCCAACGAGCGTCAGGCATTGGTTGCTCAGGTGAAAAAAGAAGTAGTTACGCTTTCACTTGATATCGCTGAAAAAGTTCTGCGTAAAGAACTTGCCGACAAAACGGCTCAGGAGAAACTTGTTCAGGACTTAGTAGCAAACGCAAGACTTAACTAAGCAAAGGGCCGGTCAGGAGTAAGGAATCGCCCTTAACCATGCCCGGCACGTTGCTCCCGAAGATATGGCTGTATCTACAGTAGCATTCCGGTATGCCAAATCGTTGTTCGATCTGGCACAGGAAAAAAGCCTGACAGAGGACATTCAGAACGATATGTTGTTCTTCAAGCGTACGTTGGCAGAGAACCGCCAGCTGGCGCTGGTGCTGAAGAACCCGATTGTGCGCAGTGAGAAGAAAAACCAGGTGGTTAAGGCAATCTTCGGAGAGCGGATTAATCCACTGTCAATGGCCTTTTTCGGTATCGTCGCCCGCAAAAACCGTGAGTCTATCCTTGACGCTATTGCTGCCGCGTTCATCGATCTGTATGATGAGTCGAAAGGCATCAAACGGGCCACAGTAACCACAACGGTACCGCTTACTGACGAACTCCGTGCTGCTTTTAAAGCACTCGTGACAAAATCAACAGGTGCCAAAGGGGTAGAACTGGAAGAACTGACAAATCCGAACCTGATCGGGGGATACGTACTCCGGATTGGTGATGAGCAGCTGGATGCATCACTGCGCAGCCAGCTCAATGAACTGAAACTTGAGTTTCTGAA
Source organism: Arsenicibacter sp. R0_47 (assembly GCF_057652235.1). NCBI lineage: Bacteria > Pseudomonadati > Bacteroidota > Cytophagia > Cytophagales > Spirosomataceae > Arsenicibacter > Arsenicibacter sp. R0_47. The sequence continues at coordinate 602,260 of NZ_JBYFCJ010000003.1, forward strand.
CTAATCACAGGCAGGAAAACAATACCAACGATTTATCGTTAATTCAGACGCCCGGCAATTGTCGGGCGTTTGCTGTTTATCAGGGTGTAAACTGCTTAGAACTTCACCGCTTCGATGTAATTTTACGGCATGAGGCTTTCACTTCGTAAACCGGCACAGCACCTTTTCCGTACCGAAGGACGGACGTATGCCGGCGCCGCCGCATTTGCTTTATTTCAGGAAGCAGCCCGGAAACTTGTGTCGCGGACCAGCGAAGACGAAACCGAAGAGTTTCAGCGGCGGATTATCACAGCCTTTGTGCAGGAGTTGCGGGCTGAACCGGAATGGCATCCGGAAACCGATGCCGGCGGAGCATTGCGGTTAACGGATGCTGAGGACGGAGGCAGCAGCCGGATGCTGCTGGTTGTGAAGCGTGCTTATGGCGCCGAAATGATGACCCCGCTCAAACCGAATGTAAAGGCACTGCATACCCTTATCCTATCCTGCTTTGAGCACTACGATACCTATGGTAACCTGCCGGAGTGCCTGGTAGTAACCGACAGCTTTTCATGGTTTTGGTTTGATGCTCCGGACATCCGGACGTATTTTATCGACCATCCAAGGTTAAGGCGCATTTTTCAGCTTAAGCAGCAGGGAAAAACCGAAACGGTAATTTATGCCGAGTTAGCCAGAACAATACGTGAAATCCAGGCGGATATTCCAGTTACTTATCTGAATCTGCGCGAGCTGGTATCACAGCCGGAACAACAAAGTACCGAATGGATTAACGCCTTTTTACTGTTTAGTAACCTGTCTGCATCCCATAATGCAGTCGATGAAGCTGATCCGGAACTGCTGGAACGACTGGCCCCAATCCGTCAGGATATGCCGGACGCCTTTCCGGTATGGTTCTGCCGTTTGTTCTTTCTACGGGCATTGGAGTGCAAAATAGCGGCTATCGGCGGGCAGGTACCTACAGGCATCGGTGAGGTACAGACGAATGATGACGTTGCAGCAATCCTGAGCATCTGGAAGAACACACATCCGGCCTTACTGAGCGTGGAAACCACAGAATGGTCGGCTCCGCCTGATACTGTGCCGCCAGATGAAGCTGCGGCGAAACCGGCATCTCCGGTTGTCAGGCTGTCGCATATGTTAGCGGACTGCGAAATCATAACGGCGGGCCCTCCGGTGGTGATTCCGGAAGGACGGTTTGTTTGTACAGCAGCGGGTGTTGATGCGTTGTTCGCGTGGTTGACAGGAGAAACCGTTGCTCCGATGAACGTTGTCCGAGAAATAACCCGTAACGCGGTTCAGGAGGCGGTTCAGGGGCGGTTATCTGCCCTATCGGGTCTCGGGGATACCTCGTTGGAGCAGCTGGCCGAAAAGCTGGCATCGGTGCCGGTCGACGAAGCGCTGGCTATCTTCCGGAGCGTTGCCATCTGCGATGTATATGCCGGTTCGGGACGGATTCTGCAACTAGCGCTCCAGGAACTCGTTCAGTTGCAGCACAGATCAGGGTTACTTACAGACGGACAAGGACAGTCAATGCATCACTACACACTGGCTGTTGTAAACGGTCAGGTGCAACTGGCAACGCTGGATGGAGAGCCGGTCTATTACCGGATTACCGGGCCTGTGAGCCGGAACACCGAACCGCAACGCATCCGGAAGGCGTTGTTTGATGCAAAAAAGGCTTTATTGACATCCGTTTTATTCGGCGTCGTACCGGATAAGCACCAACGGATGATTGCCCTGACCCGGCTGTCGCTGGAATTGCTGACCGATCTCTATGCGGTGGCAGATAAAAAGAAGGGTACTGCCTGGCCGGTTTTTCCGGGATTAATGTGGCAGCTGCAAAGCGGTAACGGACTCTTATACCAACTGAACATACAACTGCCGCTGCTTTACGGCGAAGAAGAACTGACAGACCGGCTGAGCCGTCTGAAGCAGCAGGTACAGAGTTATTATGATCGGGAAACGGCTGCTTCCGGCCGGCAGATTGATCAGCAACTCGGTGTATTCCGCCAACATTTACAGGCACAGACTGTGCTTGCAGACAGGCCGTTGGTTGACCGGTTAACCCGTTTGCAGGCAGTTTATACGCAGCGGTATGCCGGAAACCTGCTCTTTCCGGAACAACTCACGCCGTCGCAGCAGGCTGATCAGGAAAAGCTGCGGCTTGACATCACGCGCCTTACACAGCGCCTCGAGCAACGTCGGCCTGATGATCAGGATGGATTTGAATGGCGCATCCGGTGGCCAACCCGGTTTGATGAAAACGGCGGGTTTACCGGCTTTAATGCGATTATCTCGCAGCCGCCTGCAACGCCGCCTGCTATTCCGGAAAGCTGGTTAAATGCCTTTAAAACGCAGTATAAGGCGGTATATGCCGCGCAAGCACCTGCATTTGTCTATTACCTGTGGTTAAGCGGGCAATTACTGGAAGAAGAACAGGCTGCCTGGCTGATAATGCCAAGCGGATGGGAGAGAAAAAGCGGTACAAAAAAGCTGCAAACCTGGCTGGCCGGACAAACCGTGTGGCAACCGGAAACTAAGGCTGAAGAAACCGTAACGGTAATCCGGATACAGAAATAGATAGCCGTACTGCCCAGTGAAGCGCAATGAAGGGGGCTGAACATAAACGGGTCAGCTGGCAGAGCAATACTGCCGGCTGACCCGTTGGTATATCCGGAGTTAGGGAAGCTGTAAGCCGGCAGGCAGAGGCCCGTTCCGCGTGAGCTTTTGTTCGGCAACCCACGCTGCTGCGTGTGCGCACTGCTCCGGTGTCCGGCCGCCGATCCAGGCAGTCAGAAAGCCGGCCCAGTAAGCATCCCCGGCTCCGGTCGCGTCAACGACGTTGATCGGTTTGGCCTGAATCCGGACCTTTTCTTTTCCATAATCATACGACACCCAGCTGCCGTCGCCGCCGAGGGTCAGACAAACAAGTGAAGCGCCCATCTCGTGGAAATCGCCGATAATACGCTCCGGTGTTTGCGGAGCCCCGTAAAGCCGTGCGGCATCGTCTTCACTCAGCTTGACCAGTGCATTGGCAGAGCAGTAGCTTTTCAGGATCCGCTTCGCACCTTCGCGGTCCGGCCAGATGGTCGGGGCATAGTTGGCATCAATACTTACCTGGCAACCGGCCTTGCAGGCCCGCTGCGCCGCATCGACAATCGCATCCTGAGCGGGTTGCCGGCTGAGCGCAAAACAGGTTGTGTGAAAAAAAGACGCCTGAGCCAGCAGCGAGTCCGGAATATATTCCGGCCGGATCATCCGGTCTGCTTCCCGGTAGGCAATGAAATCGGGGGTGCCTTTTGTCCGTGAAACGATAACGATGCTGCTGGGGGCTTCTGCGTCCCGGGCAATAAACTGTGTATCCACACCGGCTTCACCGACGCGTTGGGTAAGGTAAGTGCCCAGGTTGTCATTACCAACGCAGGCAACAAGCGCCGTTTTATTACCGAGGCGTGCCATGTTTGCCGCCATGTTTGCGGGGCTTCCACCCTGATACCGGTGATAATCCCGCGTGTCAAAAAGGCTGTTGGCGACCTCGTGGCCAATCAGATCGACCAGTAGCTCACCAACCGCAATCAGTTGATACGTTCTGTTTTCCATTACTGTCAGTGGCCGCCTGCTCCGATGGGGAACGCCGCTTTTTCGCTTTTACTGTCTTCTTTTACCAGGAAACAGGCTCCCGCCGCCAAAAATAAACATACACCGCAGAGAATGAGCGCATTTAACGGGTCGCTGCCTAATAGATTGTTGTAGAGAAAGCCAACGGTTATCATGTTTACAATTTGAGGCACGACGATAAAACCGTTGAAAAGCCCCATGTATACGCCCATGCGGTCAGCCGGAACGGATGTCGATAGCATAACATAAGGCATTGACAGAATAGAGCCCCAGGCTAAGCCAACCAGCGTCATACCGATACGGAAACCGTTCTCGTCGCTGTTAAAGAGCATGGATAAAAAGCCGAGGCCTCCCAGCGTTAAAAAAAGCGCATGGGTCCCACGGCGACCGATGCGGTTAGCAATGGCAGGCAGGAAAAAGGAAATACCGAAGCAGCCAACGTTAAAAAGGGCGAAGCAGTCATTTCCGACTTCAATTCCTTTCTCGAATCCCGGCGATTGCGGGGTTGGTGCATTAAAAGCGTGCCGGGCAATGGCCAGTGAAAGATATTGCCACATGAGCGGTAACCCATACCAGGTAAAAAATTTGACCCACCACAGTTGTTTCATGGTAGCAGGCATTTCCCGTAAGGCATGAAAAACTTCGGTAAAGGCTTTACTGATGCCGCCGCCCTCACGTTTTTCCCGTTCAAAGGCTGCCATATCTTCCGGCGGGGCTTCCTGTGTCGTATAGACAGTCCATAAAACGGCCAGTATTACCGCGACACCACCGATGTAAAAAGACCACCGGGTAATATCAGGAATCGGATTGCTACTCGTAGCAGCCATAGTCAGGCCGAAAAGCGGCAGGATACGGTGCATCTGATTGGCAAGTGTCTGTCCGAAACCAACAAAAAAGCTCTGCATCGCAAAACCAATCGTACGCTGCTCTACATTGAGCTTGTCGCCGATAAAGGCACGGAAGGGTTCCATGGCCACATTTAAGCCGGAGTCTAAGATCCACATGAGGCTGGCAGCCATCCAGAGCCCGGTCGAATTGGGCATCAGGAAGAGAGCGAAGCTGGTAATAAGGGCACCAATAAGGAAGAACGGCTTCCGGCGGCCCCAGCGTGGTGACCAGGTTCGGTCACTGAGGGCACCGATAACCGGCTGCACCAGCAGGCCCGTTATCGGACCGGCCAGCCAAAGGGCCGGAATGGCGGCTTCATCGGCATTGAGGTAACGGAAAATAGGACTCATATTGGCCTGTTGTAAGCCAAAGCCATACTGAATCCCAAGGAATCCGAAACTCATGTTCCAGATTTGCCAAAATGTTAGTCTGGGTTTGTTTTTCATCATTTACGGTGCAAAGCAGTTCAAACAGCTAAGCTGACAACTTTACGGATTGTTAGGTAGGAGAATACAGAACAAGTATACGAACCCGATTGCAGGATTTAAAGAAAAAGTACGCTAAAATTTAAAGAAAAGCTTATTTTTGATAAATACTGTAAGCAAACGTAACTTGTGGAATGCTTTTATTTACTGCGCTATTCATTTGTGGGAAGTTGGGGTTTGGGGGGCTGACGGATACCGTACGTGTAAAGGAAACAGAACCGGTTTCGGTAACAGTACAGGATAGCCGCAGTGCGGCTCCGCTCAACGACTCCCTCATCGTAATCCGGTCGGTCAGGATTACGGGTAATTTCCGGACACGTACCCGTATTGTTATGCGGGAAATGGCCGTACAGGTGGGCGATACCCTGCGCGTAAGCCAGCTGGCCGAAAAACTCACCTGGAGCCAGCGCAACATCAACAACACCAATCTCTTTGTCACGGCTGACGTGGACGCCTGCGTGACCAATCCCGATTTTGAGTACAAACCCGTCATACCGCCTGGCGCCATCCAGCCGGTCGATGTCGATGTTGTTTTGAAAGAACGCTGGTATCTTTTTGCCTTTCCGGTCTTTGATATTGCCGACCGGAATTTTAATGAGTGGTGGTATGAACGGGGGCGGGATCTGCGCCGGACCGTGTATGGCGGGTATCTGAGCCACCGCAACCTGACCGGCAACGGCGACCGGCTGAATATCGCTCTTGAATCGGGATTTACGCGGCGGGCGGCCGTAACGTATCAGCTTCCGTATCTGGACAGGGCACAGCGGACGGGGATGCGTTTTGATTTTTCCTATGCTACCAATAAAGATGTCGCCTACCGCACCCAGGCCGATAAATGGGTTTATATGCGTTCTGAACGCACCTTACGGGAGCGATTTAACGCTGGGTTTACACTGACTTACCGCAACAGTTTTTATAACTATAATGGCTTTGAAGTCCGCTATGTCCGTAACTGGATTGCGGATACGGTAGCCCATCTGAATCCGGGCTATTATCTCGACGGCAATAACCACCAGCGCTACCTGTCATTGAGTTATACCTATCGCTATGATAAGCGCGATAATGTGGCCTATCCCTTGCGGGGTAAGGTGTTTCAGGTATCCATCGGGCAGGCCGGATTATTTTCGGGAGCCAGATGGGGCGTAACCAGCCTGAACGCCGACTACAGTCGTTTTTTACCGGTGAAAGGCCCGCTCTATTACGGCGTTGGCTTACAGGGGCAGCTGACGCTTGGCAAACGCCAGCCGTACAGTGCTTTACGCGGAATCGGGATTGGCCCGAACGTTATGCGGGGCTATGAACTGTACGTGATCGACGGCCAGAATATGGGGCTCATGCGGAACAGCATGCGCTACCAGCTGTTTAACGTCCGGAAACAGTTATCCTGGGTACCTGTGCGCCAGTTTAATACCCTGCCACTGGCCGCCTACCTGACCCTGTTCGGCGATCTGGGCTACATTCACAGCAACGTGGCAGCGCAGTATGAGAGCCGGCTGGCTAATAAATTGCTGTACAGCACGGGTCTTGGCCTGGATGTCGTAACGTTTTACAACGTTGTCGGCCGGTTTAGCTACTCCATTAACCGGCAGGGGCAGACCGGTATTTTCTTCAATGTGACGCGCTCGCTGTAACTTACCATTCATCCTTGCCCGGCTGCCAATCCGGCCTGAGGCGGGCCAGTCATCCGATTTTTGTGGAGGTGTGTTGACGGGTCTGTTACTTTTGATCCGTCAATCAAGCACAACTGCCCTACACCGATGTAGCCGCTCGCTAAAACACAGAGCCTCAGGCTCGTTTCTCAAACGCCGAATGCCGTATTTGCTTTTGCCCAAACAGTAATCACCGGATTACTGGTCATTGCTGCGCGCACATTTTCTAACTAAACCACAAACACAATTTCAATGGATTTCTTTGCTTTTGGCGGCATCCTGATCTGGTTGCCTGTCATTCTTATTGCCCTTGTGCTGTACAAATGGGTATTACGTTTTCTGTTCGGGATGGTCATTGTCCCGCAGGACCGGATTGGTCTGGTCACGAAAAAATACGTGCTGGTAGGCCCGAACCGGGAGCTGCCCGACGGCCGCATTATCGCTACAAAAGGCGAGGCCGGTTATCAGGCACAGACCCTGGCTCCGGGGTTATACTGGTGGATGTTTCCCTGGCAGTATGGTGTCGATATGGAACCGTTTACAGTAATTCCGGAAGGGAAAATCGGGCTGGTACTGGCCAATGACGGGGCTGAACTGCCTACCGGTAATATTCTGGCCCGGAAAGTGGCCTGCGATAACTTCCAGAACACGGAACAGTTTCTGGCAAGCGGCGGGCAGAAAGGACGCCAGACGGGTGTGCTGACGCCGGGTACCTACCGGATCAACACCTATGCGTTTTCGGTCACCGTAGCACCGATGACCGACATCAAGGAAAACATGGTCGGCATCATCACCACCCTCGACGGCGCCCCGCTGACGCCGGGGCAGATTGCGGGTAAGCATGTAGACGGACATAATAACTTTCAGGATATTGACTCATTTTTACAACGTGGCGGTAATCGTGGCCTGCAGCCGCAGGTCGTACTTGCCGGCTCATACTACATCAACCAGTGGGCCGTACAGATCGAACAGATTCCGATGACAGAGGTGCCGATTGGCCATGTGGGTGTCGTGATCTCTTACATCGGTGAAGAAGGGGAGGACCTGACCGGTGACACGTTTAAACACGGCAATATTGTGCAGAAAGGCTTCCGGGGGGTCTGGATGGAGCCGTTGGGCCCCGGTAAGTATCCGGTAAACACCTACACGATGAAAGTAGAAGAAGTACCGACCACCAACCTGGTCCTGAACTGGGCCAATGCCCGCTCGGAAGCCCATGCTCTTGACCGCAATCTGTCGACCATCACGGTCCGGTCGAAGGACGGGTTCCCGTTTAACCTGGACGTGGCCCAGATCATCCACATTCCGGCTAATGAAGCCCCAAAAGTAATTGCCCGTTTCGGGAGCATGACCAACCTTGTTTCGCAGGTACTGGAGCCGACTATCGGTAACTATTTCCGCAACTCGGCCCAGGATTCGGACGTGATTTCGTTCCTGAGTACGCGGAAAGAGCGGCAGGAGTCGGCCCGTGAGCATATCCGGCGGGTGCTGGAGATTTACAACGTAAACGCCGTTGATACGCTGATCGGTGATATTGTGCCGCCGGAAGCGCTGATGAAAACACTGACTGACCGGAAGGTGGCGCAGGAAGAAGAAAAGACCTACGAAACGCAGCGGATGGCGCAGGAAAAACGGCAGGGCTACGAACGGGAAACGGCACTGGCTGAAATGCAGCGCGAAATCGTGAAAGCGCAGCAAAGTGTCGAAATCGCCGAGCGGACCGCCAATGCTTCTGTGAAGAAAAGCGAAGGTGAGGCGCGGAGTATGAAGCTACAGGTGGGTGCCGAAGCAGAGGCTACGAAACTGCGCGCCGAGGCAGAAGCCGAAGCCACGCGTCGCCGTGCGGCCGCCGAGGCTGAATCGACCAAGCTCAATGCCGACGCCGAGGCTGAACGAATTGCCAAAACCGGTACGGCCGAAGCCGAGAAGATCCTGGCCATCGGCCGGTCAACAGCCGAGGCCTACGAGTTGCAGGTGAAGGCCATGGGCGAAGAGAACTTTACCCGATTCAAGATTACCGAAGAGATCGCCAGAGGCCATATCCGCATTATTCCGGATGTGGTTATCAACGGCAGCGGCGGCAGTTCGACCGACGGATCGCTGAGCGGTTTGCTGGGCATGAAGCTGCTGGAACTTACAGAAACCCGTCAGCAAACGGCCGATGTGCGCCGTGTCCCGATTGTACCGGCTTCAGAGAAGGAACCGAAAGAATAATATATCCACCCATTTAAATGCGGGTTGGCCGGTCGGCAGCGATTGGTCAGCCCGTTTTTTATGGATACCGGCCAAGCTGTATTAGTAGCTGTCTTAAAATGACTAAATCGGGATGATTAAACCGGAAGATTTTTATACTCGCAGTCCCTATTTTAGTGTGAGAAACGATTAGCCCGTTAGCTACCTGATAATGCTCATCCCAATTGTCTGTTCTTGGATTAAACAGGCGGACAATTTCATTATCCAAAATAGTCGCAAAATCGGAACCTTTATGTTGGTTACAGTGAGGACAGGCAAGTGCAAGGTTGTCAAGGTCGTTGCTACCGCCATGTTTAACCGGAATAATATGATCTATCTCAAAAGACAGAAATAAATCATCACTGTGAATACGACAGTACTCGCATCTTGAACCTGCACGTGATACAACCCGTTGCCGAACCTTTTCCGGAATAGACTGTCTCATTGATGTAAAATAAGCCGCGCTCTTGCTTTAGCAAGGCTGATGAAAATGTCCAGCCCTAAAAATCGTTCTAATTCAGCGGATTCATCCGGCGTTATGTTACCTTCCTTTTTTTTTGAAATTAATGCCTCTACCTGAGCGGACATTGCAGATGAGGCTTTCAGATTAATTACCTTCTCTGGAGCCATCTGAGCAATCAGACTTGCAATATCTCCAAATGCTTCTGTTACACTCATGTATTTTACGTTGAAGGTCTATACAAATATACAACTATTGGAATGCGGATTGAATAGTGTATTTGCCTGATCCGGATTTAAAACCGTGCGATCCACTGGAGAAGTGACTCGGGTTTGAGGAAAAACCAGACGCTCAGCAGGGCCAGGCCGACAGCCAGGCCGGTCGCTACCGGTGAGACTACCACAAGCGGTGTATCCTCGGAAGGGGACGGGCGGAAAAAGAGCAGGAACGGGATCTTCAGGTAGTATGCCAGTGAAATGACGGCATTCAGCAGTCCCCAGCCAAACAAAATGCCCAGCCACTTATTGCCCGAAGCCTGAAACGCTTCATAAAGGGCCGAAAAGACAAGCAGTTTGGCTGTGAAGCCCACCGTTGGTGGTAGCCCGACTAAGGCAATCATGACAACCGTCAGGGCAATGGACAGCAGTGGCTGACGGGCACCTAACCCCGCCAGACCGGCAATAGCCAGGTGGCCGTTGTGCTGCCGGCTCAGCAAATCGATCAGGAAGAACGCGGCCAGATTAATAAACAGGTAGGTGGCCATGTAAAAGGTCGTAGCTTCAAAACCGGTTTTATTAAGCGCCACAATGCCTGCGATCAGGAAGCCGGCCTGAGCAATGCCGGAATAGGCTAACAGACGCTTGGCGTCGGTCTGCCACAGGGCTGAGAAGTTGCCCAGTGTAATGCTGGCAATGGCAACGATGGCCAGCGGACTCTGTACATCAAAGCCCAGCGCAGCATCGGGCAGCGCCGTCACCATACGCATCAGTACAAGCACTGTTGCCGCTTTGGGGGCAATCGAAAAGTAAGCAGCGACCGGAACCGGGGCGGCATCATAGACATCGGGTGTCCAGACGTGGAAAGGTACCAGTGAGAGTTTGAACAGGAAGCCTGACATGGTCAGCAGGCCGATCGCGGCGACGACCAGCGGTTCGTTTTTCGCCAGTTCGATACCAAATGCAGGGCTGGTAATATCCAGTGTGCCGGTTATACCGTACAGCAGCGACATTCCGTAGAGCATAATGGCGGAACTGATAGCACCAAACAGCAGGTACTTGATACCCCCTTCTACGGCTTTGCGGGTTTTGGTAAGCGCCGTCAGCAGGTACGAACAAATAGAAATCAACTCCAGACTGAGGTAGATTGACAACAGGTTTACCGACATCGCCAGCAGGCAGGAGCCGAGGACCGTGGCGAGCAGGAGCGGATACCATTCGGCCGGTAGCCGGTCTTTCCGGTTCGGAGCGTCTGTCAGCTGATCGTAGCCGATAACAAGAATGGCAACCAGTAAGACGATCAGTTTGTAGAAGGCGGCCTGATCGTCGGAGAAAAGCAGGTGGAGGAATAAAAAGCCCTGACGCGTGCTCTGAATGACCAGAAAACCGGCGATCAGTAAGAAGGCAATGGTCAGACTGCTGAGCCAGAGGCGGGCCTGTGGTATTTTCAGCCGGATCAGAATCAGCTCAGCAATGAGAATAGAACAAAAGGCAATAGAAAGCCACAACTCGGGCCAGAAGCCCCCGAGGCTGTTTATAATGTCTTGTAGTTGGCTTAACAGCGGCAATGTATGACAAGTGAAACGTGAAAAACGAAGAGTGGTTTTTCATGACCACTCTTCGTCCACGAAAGTTAGAGAATACCTTCCCGTTTCGCCTGTTCTTCGTATCCGCGAAGTTGAACCGGTTTTTGTGATTTACGCAGTTTCATATTCAGGAATTCGACCATTAGCGAGAACGCAATGGCAAAATAAAGATATCCTTTCGGTACTGTACCAATTTCGGAGTTGAAAATAACAACTTCTGACAGGTGAGCACCTTCGGCGACCAGCATAAAGCCGATCATAATCAGGAAGGCAAGCCCCAGTACCTGAATACTCGGGTGTTCATTAACGAACTTACCGACCGGACCGGCAAAGAACATCATGATGCCAATCGACAGGATTACAGACACCATCATGATGGTAATGTTCTGCGTAAGACCAACGGCTGTCAGAATTGAGTCAATCGAGAACACGATGTTGATAACCGCAATCTGCGTGACCACGCCCGAGATAGTAGCCTTGCCGCCGGTTTGTCCGGCCTGCGGCGTTTCTTCCTCGCCTTCGAGCTTGTGATGAATTTCGCTGGTTGCCTTATACAGCAGGAACAGACCACCGACTACCAGAATAATACTCTGCCCGGTCAGACCGGCTTTGAACCAGCCGAGGTCGATGTGGGTGAATGGCTCCGACAGCGCAATCAGGTACGAAATACCGAACAGGAGCACAACACGGAATGCCATCGCCAGCAGCAGGCCGATGTTACGGGCTTTAGGCTGATCACCGGCAGCGAGTTTGTTGGCCGCGATGGAGATAAAAATGATGTTGTCGATACCAAGAACGATTTCCAGAAAGGTGAGCGTCAATAAACTGACAATGCCTTCGGCGGAAAAGAGGTGGTCCATGTGTTTAGATGTTTCTTTATGAAAAGGTTGAACGCCTTTTGTGTTTGTTTGGACTGCAAACATCCGTTTAAAATGGATTGCCTGCAAGCGTTTTAGATGAAAGAATTAACAGCTGGAAGAAAGGTTCGTTTATGGCCTGAGCGGAGGGGAATCTGCATCGGATAGCCTGAAAAAAGCGTTGGCACGGAAGTAGCCGTGCCAACAGAAAGAAAATTTATTTTAAAATCGGCTCAAGCGCCGCGCGGTTTTCGTCGAGCCAGGCGTGAATGTCGGTTACAATCTCCTTGATGCCCAGTTCGGGCTTCCAGCCGGTCAGGGCCGTAACCTTTGTGTTATCTGTTACATACAAGCGGATGTCGGCTGCCCGGTTTTCGGTTACCGATTTAATCGGGATGGTTTTGCCCGTTACCTCCTGACAGATTTTGGTCAGCTCCTGCAACGACGCACTGCTTTCGACACCACCACCGGCGTTCAGAATTTCGCCGTTAATTGACTCAATATTGTGCAGCTGCCAGTCGATCAGGCGGTACAGGTCGGCCACGTGGAGCATGTCGCGGGTTTGTTTGCCCGTTCCGCCGTATCCGATATAGGCCAGCGACTGCTCGAAATAGTGCTTGGCAATCCAGAGCACCATAACGCCCTGATCCACTTTCCCCATCTGCCACGGACCGGTAATCACACCGCACCGGTTGATGACGGTTTTCAGCCCGTAGAACTCGTTATATTCCTGAATCAGCAGCTCTGACGCCAGTTTGGTTGTTCCGTAGAGCGAACGCGCGCCGTCCAGCGGGAAGTTTTCGGCAATACCCTTCGACGAAACACCCGGCACCGGCTGATCATCCGTCAGCACAAAGCGGGTATCCGCCTCTGAATAGTTCAGGGTTTCAATCGTTTTGATCGGATAAATCCGGCTGGTCGACAGAAAGATAAAGTTGGCCTTATGCTTCAGAGCATAGTTCAGGCAGTTGACCGTCCCGAACAGGTTGGTGTTAATCAGATAATCAGGCGTGCCGTCCAGACCCGCCAGTACCGATGGCTCTGCTGAGGCCTCAATAACTGAATCAACCGCCGGCAGTGAGTCAAAATCTTCCTTGCTCCGGATATCGCCGTGAACAAACTCCACACCGGCCTGTTTCAACCGTGCGATGTTCAGCTCAGAGCCGCGGCGCTTCAGGTTGTCAAGGGCGAAGATCTGGTAGTCAGGGTAGTTTGTTTTCAGCGAGATGGCTAACGAAGAGCCCACAAACCCGGCCCCGCCTGTGATTAGAATTTTCATACGATTATTGTGCGATTGAGTGACTGAGTGATTGAGCGGAAATGCTTTGCCAGGTCGCTCAATCGCTCAGTCACTCAATCGCAATTAGCTTTGGATACGCTTGAGTTTAACGTTTTCGACGGGCCGGATGATAAGCGGCACTTTCTCGATCTTCACGGAGCTGCTATCAAGGCCGAACCAGCGGTCTTCCGAGGTAGTAAAGCTCTTGATAAAGAAGTAAAGGTTCATGATGATCTGCTCGCTCCACGGCAGGTCATTCTCGAAAGAAAGGAATTTTTCCAGCACGACAAACCGGAAGTCGCCGATTACGTTCTGACGGCTTAAGGATTCGTACCGGCTGGTAATATCTACCTCCTTGTTACGCACCATGTCTTCAATCACTTTCCGGAAAAAGAGGTTAATCCGCTGTTCAACCCGGAAACCCAGCCGGAAGGTGACTTTATAGGCGTCATCGGGAGCAATCGTATTTACTTTATACTCCATGGTATACGGGTCATCCGTCGTATCAACGTGGACAAACCAGTAAATATCAGCCCGTTTTGGCCGCTTCTGGAAGATGGAATAAATGATTTTTGACTCGATTTCCGACTGCCGGGCGGCGTTGCTCATGAAGACCAGGTGGGTGGCATATTTCGGAATACTGATGTCACGGCTCAGTTCCTTGATCGTCTGCAGGTAGCTGTCGATCCGGACATATTCGGTCAGACGCAGCTTAATCTGGAATGACCGCAGCCAGATGTACATTACCGCCGCAATGGTCAATCCGATGACGAGCGATACCCAGCCGCCGTGCGGGAACTTGATCAGGTTAGCTACCAGGAAAGACCCTTCAATGGACAGATATACGGCCAGGAACAGGACAATGCCCCAGGCCTGGAATTTCTTCACGTACAGGTAATACGCCGTGAGTAAGGTCGTCATCAGCATGGTCAGCGTAATAGCCAGACCGTAGGCCGCTTCCATATTTGACGATTCGCGGAAGTAAAGTGTAATGCCGACGCAGCCCATCCATAACAACAGATTGACGCTTGGCACATAAAGCTGCCCTTTCTGCACCGATGGGTACCGGAGCCGTACTTTAGGCCAGAAATTCAGCCGGATGGCTTCGCTGATGAGCGTAAATGAACCGCTGATCAGGGCCTGGCTGGCAATAACAGTCGCGGAGGTAGCAATGACAATCCCGAAAATCAGGAACCATTCCGGCATCAGTTCGTACAGTGGAATCCGGCCGTTCAGGTTTTGTCCGTTCTGCGTAATCAGCCAGGCGCCCTGCCCGAAGTAGTTGATGAGCAGACAAATTTTGACGAATACCCAGCTGACACGGATGTTGCCCCGGCCGCAGTGACCCATATCTGAATACAGTGCCTCGGCCCCCGTCGTACAGAGGAAGACGGATCCTAACAGCCAGAAGCCTTCGGGATGGCCGGTGAGCATTTTATAGGCGTAGTAGGGATTCAGAGAATACAGAATCGTCGGGTCATCGAAAATATGGATGACGCCCAACGTTGCCAGCATGGAAAACCAGACCAGCATGATCGGCCCGAATGCTGTACCAACAACGCTGGTGCCAAAGGCCTGAATCAGAAAGAGAAACGTCAGAATGCCGATAACGATCGGAACCGTCGGAATATCCGGATAGAGAATCTCAAGCCCTTCAACGGCGGAGGAGACGGAGATTGGCGGTGTAATAATGCCGTCAGCCAGGAGTGCGGCGCCGCCAATCATGGCCGGTACCGTGAGCCACCGTGCGTGTCGCCGGACCAGCGCATAGAGGGCAAAAATGCCACCCTCACCCCGGTTATCAGCCCGTAAGATCAAGACCACATACTTGATGGTGGTCAGCATGGTAAGCGTCCAGAAGATGCAGGAGACAGCGCCCCGGACAACATCTTCATCAACTACATTGTTTGGCCCGACAATGGCCCGGAGGGTGTACAGTGGGGAGGTACCGATGTCACCGTAAATAATGCCCAGTGCAACAAGAATGCCCGCGCCCGTTACGGTATCTAACTGTTTTTTATCTTCCATATCAGCGGATAGAGCCGGTCCCTGAATTGGTTAGGGCTACTGAAAAACGGGGCAAATATAGAGTTTGTTTAGATTATTAGAGCGGGAAAGGGCGAAAGAGTATGTAGAGGGCGGCTATTTTCTGTATGTCAGGGTATTATTTAGTTAGAAAAGGGTCTGCCACAGCAGATAACCATTCAGAATAATGATAATAACGGCTACTGCCCAGGCCAGTACGGTCATCCATTTTGGATTCACGAACTCGCGCATTTTCAGGTGATTACCCGTAAACTGAACGAGCGGGACAACGGCAAAGCTCAGTTGGAGTGATAAAATAACCTGGCTAAATACCAGTAATTCAGCCGTGCCTTTTTCTCCGTAGAGAATGGCGATGATCAGGGCCGGAACAACGGCCAGTAAGCGGGTAATTAACCGCCGCAGCCACGGCTTCAGCCGCAGGTTCAGAAAACCCTCCATCACAATCTGACCGGCCAGTGTACCGGTTAATGTAGAGTTCTGACCCGATGCCAGCAAGGCTACCGCAAACATGACACTGGCCAGTTTAACGCCCAGAATCGGATCAAGCAGGTGGTAGGCATCGGTGATATCGGCAATGTGCTGGTTACCGCTCGTGTGAAAGGCCGCCGCCGACAAAATCAGGATGGCGGCGTTGATGAAGAATGCCAGCAGCAGCGATACCGTTGAATCGATGGTGGCAAATTTAATGGCTTTCCGGCGGCCTTCTGAAGTACGGTCGTAATCGCGTGTCTGAACAATGCTCGAATGCAGATACAGGTTGTGGGGCATAACCGTAGCCCCCAGAATCCCGATGGCAATGTAGAGCATGCCCGGTGTAGTGACCACTTCAGGGCGAGGCAGGAGACCACCGGCAATTTGCTGGATATCCGGTTTAGAGACGTAAATCTCGTAGGCAAAACAAAAGAAAATCAGGAAAATAAGTCCGGCAACGATGCTCTCGATGACCCGGAATCCTTTATGCTGGAGGTAAAGCATCAGGAGTACGTCCAGCACCGTAATGCTGACACCGATAGCCAGTGGTAAGCCAAAGAGCAGGTTCAGGGCAATGGCCGAGCCGATTACTTCGGCAAGGTCGGTCGCCGCAATGGCGATTTCGGCCAGCAGCCAGAGAATTATGGAAACCGGTTTGCTGAAACTGTCACGGCATGCCTGCGCCAGATCACGGCCGGTAGCAATGCCGAGTTTCAGCGCCAGGTGCTGTAGCAGAATGGCAAACAGATTGGAAATCAGAATGACCGAAAGCAGTTTATAGCCGAACTGAGCCCCGCCGGCAATGTCGGTGGCCCAGTTACCGGGATCCATATACCCGACCGCAATCATGAGCCCGGGCCCGAAATAGGCCATCAGTGTTTTGAGAAACCCTGCATTACGGGGAACCCGGATTGTACTGTGCACATCTGGCAACGACTGCATGGCATTGTCTTGCCGCCAAGGTTTCATAGATGTAAATACTGACTTTTAGGGTACTTAAGAATAATTATCCGAAATATAGAATATTAAATTTAGACAAGCCTAAATTTTTTGTATGATTCTCTTAAAAACTAACTTTGTCGCCGAATTGTTTCAAAACGTTCAATAGCAAGTAAATTCCGATGCATTCGTTCACCGAGGAGAACTATCTGAAAATCATCTATGCACTGTCGACACGGCAGAACGGCGAGGTAACAACCAATGCCCTGGCAGAGATGACAGCAACAAAGGCGGCTTCGGTGTCGGATATGCTCCGTAAACTGGCTGATAAACAGTTGATTCATTACCGGAAATACCAGGGCGTCAGGCTAACGGAAGAGGGCGAACGGCAGGCCCTGCGGGTTATCCGGCGTCATCGGTTGTGGGAGGTATTTCTGGTAGAGAAGCTGGGTTTTGGCTGGGATCAGGTACATGATATCGCTGAAGAGCTGGAACATATCCGGTCTGAAGAGCTGGTATCGCGGCTGGATATATTTCTGGGTTCCCCGAAAGTGGATCCGCACGGCGATCCGATTCCGACGCCTGCCGGCACAATGCCTCAGATCGAATACCGCAAATTATCAGATGTCGGGGTTGGCGAAGAAGTAACGATCATGGGGGTGCTCGAACATTCGCCGGAATTTCTGCAACACCTCGACCGGAGCGGCCTTACCCTGGGCTGCGCTGTTAAAGTTTCTGAAATAAGTTCGTTCGACAAGTCTGTTCAGGTGCACTTATCCGCCGAAAAATCGTTATTTGTCAGTTGCGAAGTAACGAGAAACCTCTTAGTCAATTAGGCTGATTCACGATTCATGAAATTATTAGACTGGTATATACTCAAGCGTTTTTTACAAACGTACGTCTTTGTGGTGTTTGTGATTGTGCTGGTTGTCGTGATGATCGACTACACCGAAAAAATTGAAGATTTCCGGCAGCACAATGCCCCGTTCAGTAAGATCGTCTTCGACTACTACCTGAATTTTATCCCGTACTGGGCGAACTACATCAGTCCGCTCATGGTGTTTATTGCCACCGTTTTCCTGACCTCGCGGCTTGCGGCCCGTACCGAGATCATTGCCATTCTGAGCAGCGGGGTTAGTTTTATGCGGCTGCTGCTGCCTTACCTGATCGGATCGCTGGTACTCAGTGTGATGACCTATTTCATGGTGAACTACATTATTCCGAAGGCGAACAAGGTCCGGATTGCCTTTGAACTGCAGTATACCAAAGACCCGTATAACTTCTCCGGCCGGAACGTGCACATTAAAATTGCGCCGGATGTCTATGCCTATCTGGAGAGCTACAACAACTACAACCGGACCGGCTACAAATTTACGCTGGAACGGATCGAAGGTAACCAGCTGAAGCAGAAGCTGACCGCCGACCGCATCGAGTGGGATACCACCCGCCGGAAATGGGCGATGTACGATTACCAGATCCGGACCATCGACGGCATTAAGGAAACGCTGAAACCGGGGATGCGCGCCGATACAACGCTGAACCTGAAGCCGTCGGACTTCGAAAATGACTTTAACCTGTTCGAAACCTTTACATTGCCGGAGCTCAACAATTACATCGATCTGCTCCGGAGCCGTGGTGCCGACGGTCTCGAAATCTACCTGCTCGAAAAATACGCCCGCGACACTAGGCCGCTGGCCATCGTGATTCTTACCGTCATTGGTGTAATTGTGTCGGCCCGGAAAAGCCGGCGCGGGGTGGGCTGGCAGGTTGCCCTGGGATTCTTCCTGGCGTTTGTCTATCTCCTGTTTTTCATGCTGGCTAAGGGTGTGGCCCAATCCGGCAATATGGATCCTTTACTGGCCGTGTGGCTGCCAAACATTGTTTTTACCATCATTGGTGTAGTTTTGTACAAAACGATTCCAAGGTGAAACCAAAGCTATACGATTACCTGCATCTGCATTTTCTGGTTGTTATCTGGGGATTTACGGCGATCCTCGGGCTCTTGCTCGATCCGTTGAATGCGCCGGCAGTGGTTGCCTACCGCACGTTGCTGGCGTCGGCCGGTCTGGCGCTGGTGGTATATGTCCGTAATAAGGATGGTTTCACGGTGATGGCTGCCGACCGCTGGCGGTTACTGGGAACGGGCGTGATCATTGCCGTACACTGGCTGGCGTTTTTCGGGGCGGCCCGGCTGGCCAATGCGTCGGTGTGCCTGGCAGGTATGGCCATGGGATCAATCTGGACCAGCCTGCTGGAACCGCTCCTGCTGCGGCGCCGGGTCCGGCCTGTTGAGGTGGTGCTGGGTGTGGTCGTGATGTTCGGTCTGTATCTGATCTTCCGGTTTGCGTTTGATAAGGTACTCGGGTTGTCGGTAGCCATTTTTTCGGCGATGCTGGCCTCGCTCTTTACGATTATTAACAGCCGGTTTGCCCGGCGTATTCCGGCGCTTACCATGTCATTCTACGAAATGACGGGCGCTTTCCTGACATCGGGTCTTTTTCTGCTGTTGTTTTACCTAACGGTCATTAATGACGCCGGAGTCACTGATAAATTATCTGTAAATCAGTATTTTGTCCCCTCGTCGGGCAGTCAGTGGCTATGGCTGGCGGTGCTGGCGGGCGTCTGTACCGTGTATGCTTACACAGCCTCCATGAGCCTGTTACGTAAATTTTCACCCTTTGCTGTGAATTTGACCGTAAATTTGGAGCCGGTTTATGGGATTTTATTGGCTGTCCTGATTTTCAAAGATAAAGAACGGATGACACCGGGGTTTTACATCGGTACACTCGTTATCTTAGCCGCCGTTTTAGCCTATCCAATTATAATGAAAGGTGGAGAGCCGACCGTAGCGCAGACCGACTAACAGGTCGCTACGTGTCTCTTCATGACTAGATATGAAGCATCCGATTGTGCGCCTGCTGATGCAACTTGGCGCGGTGTTCCTGTTTCTTTTTGCGTACGTTCCGCTGCTGGTGCTGTCGTTTTTTAACCATCCGTCTGCTGCCGACGATTATTGTTTTGCAGACACAGCGCTGAAGCACGGATTCTGGCAGGCACAGATATTTTACTATGACGGATGGACAGGCCGTTATTTCTCCAATTTTCTGGTACACGGTACCCCGCTGGTATGGGGCTGGTACGACGGCTTCCGGCTGATTCCGCTGCTGGCCGTGACGGGTTTGCTGGCCTCAATTTATTCGATGCTGAGCGAACTGCTGCGCGGGCAGTCGAAGCAAACACTGATTCTGGCGACGGCCATCCTGTTTTTTATCAGCATCGTTTCCTTACAGAGCAGTGTCGAGGCGTTTTTCTGGACAGCAGCGGTGGCGTCCTACACCGTACCGACCGCGCTGACATTTTACCTCATTGCGGTCATTATCCGCTGGTACCGGCTGCGCGACGGGTTTATTAAATCGCTGACCGTTGTCTGGGCTGGTTTTCTGGTATTTGCCATTGTTGGCTCCAGCGAAACCAACCTGATTGTACTGGTGCTGCTTTTACTGGCGCTCGGCGTATACCGGTTGCTGTTTCAGCAAAAGCTGGACTGGTTTCTGGGCGTGCTGATCATCGTATCGTTTATATCAAGCTGGCTACTGTTCCGGGCCGAGGGCAATGCGATCCGGATGGGGGGCAACCCGCACGGCGGTGAGTTTATCAACTCCCTGGTCTCTTCGCTTGGGTGGCTGGGTATGTCGCTGGGCCTGTGGCTCCTCAAAACACCGGTTATTCCGTTATCAATCTTGTATGTGCCGCTGGCCCTGCGCCTGTTGCGGCCGAATAGTCCGGTGCGTTACCTGTTTCAGGTGCCGGCCGGTATTGTAACGCTGGTTTATATCGGCCTGCTGGGAGCACTCATTTTTCCGTCTTACTATGGCATCGGTATGCCGCCTGCCTTCCGGACGATGAATGTCTTTTATTATTTCGCACTCTACGGCTGGTTTTACGTACTGACGACCTGGGTTTACTTTGCCAACCGGCAGAGCTGGCGGGTAGAACGGTTTACGGTACCGGTCAGCGTACCGGTGTTGATGGTGATCTGGGTCGGTGCAGCCATCTGGTTCAGCCAGCCGCTGAAACTGATGTATAATGACCTGCTCCGTGGCCATGCCGCTACGTTTAACCGCGAAATGAACGAACGCCGCGAGCAGTTGCTGCAACCGGGCAAGGAAGTTAAGCTGAAACCGCTCAGTATTCAGCCGCCCAGCTTATTTGTGGATGACATTAAAGAAGACCCTGAATATCTCTGGAATCGTTGCCAGGCAGGTTATTACGGACATCAGAAACTGATCTTAGAGTGAAAACGTGTATCATCGTTCCCTGTTACAACGAGGCTCAGCGGCTGCCTGTGCCGGATTTTCAGACGTATCTGCGCGAGAATCCCGGTATTCATGTCTGCTTTGTCGATGATGGCAGTCAGGACAGTACCAAAGCGGTGTTGCAGGGGCTGGAAACGGCCCTGCCAACGCAGGTGACGGCGCTGATTCTGCCGGAGAATCTGGGCAAGGCCGGTGCGGTCAGGGCAGGTATGCTGCACAAGGCTTCAGACGGCTACGATTGCCTGGGGTACCTGGACGCCGACCTCGCCACGCCCCTCGATGCTATTCAGGATCTGGAAGCGATCCTGGCCGCTCAGCCGGGTCTGGATCTGGTCATGGGTTCCCGCATCAAGTTTCTGGGGACCGATATTCAGCGCGACACGTTCCGGCATTATACCGGCCGCGTGATTGCCACCTTTATCAGCAATATTCTCCGGCTGCCGGTCTATGACAGCCAGTGCGGGGCTAAACTGTTCCGGCAGCGGGTGGTTACCCCGCTTTTTCAGGAAAGTTTTCTGAGCCCGTGGCTTTTTGATGTCGAACTGCTGGCACGGCTCATTCAGATGCACGGCCGTCAGCACCTGCTGCGGGGGCACGTGGCCGAAATGCCGCTGCGGCAGTGGATTGAGCAGCATGACTCGCGGGTGAAAATGAGCTATTTTTTCCGGCTATGGTACGAGCTGTACCGTATCCATCAGAAATACCGAACTTAACGTAATTACTTACCCATGAATCGTATTTACCGGACGCTTACCTATCCATCGATAACCTGGTTGCTGATCCTGCTGCCGATTGCGGGGTTCTTCGCCTATTTCTTTACCCTGCGTTACGATATTCCCTGGTTCGACGAATACGAGAACATTCCTTTCTTTTTACAGCAGTTTCTGGATGCCGGCTCGTTTCAGGAGCGGATTGCAGCCCTGATCCGGCCCAACAATGAACATCGGGTCGTCTATGCCCGGCTGGTTGTTTTTGGCCAGTACCTGCTGACGGGCGGTATCAGCTACAGCGGTCTGATGCTCTGGGGGAATCTGGGGCTGGTGGTCATTCTGATCCTGCTCTACAGCACCATCCGGCGGCTGGGCCTGCCGGCAGCCTATCTGCTGCCCGTGCCGCTGATGCTCTTCTCTGCCCAGAACTACCTGCTGACGTTTACCGCCATTTACACCCTGCAATACCTGGCGATCATCATGCTGGTCATGGTGACGTTTTTCCTGCTGGCACAGGACGGAACCCGGTTGTCCGGTTCGCTGACCCGCCCCAAAGAACGACCGGTCTATTTTGCACTGGCCCTCATAGCGGGATGTCTGGCAACGTTCAGTATGGGAAACGGTATTCTACTTTGGCCGGCAGGGGCGGCCATGCTTTTTATTCAGCGCCGCTGGTTACAGCTGGGTATCTGGCTGCTAATCGGTGCGGCCAGTATTTACCTGTATTTTCTGGGGTATCCGGTGCAGCAGGGGAATGCCGAAGGGTTTGCCTATGTGCTGAAGCATCCGTTCCAGACCCTTGCCGGTTTCCTGATTTTTGCCGGCAGTATTTTTGACTTTTTCCCGGCATGGCCCATCGAAAAGCGGGTACATCTGCCCTTTGTGATGGGGCTGGTTGTGATTGCTTTTCTGGCGTTCTGGCTTGTCAAGGTGGTTTTCCGGAAAGACCGTAACACATCATTTACGGATGTGTTTCTGCTTGGATGTGCCTTGTTTCTGCTCGCCAACATGTGCCTGATTGCCTTTTTCCGGATCCGGTTCTATTTCGGAATGGTGCTGCATAGTTCCTACCGGACCTACTCACTGGTTTTGTGGTCGGTTGCCTATGTAGCGCTGCTGCATACCATCGCTACCTCGGTCCGGATCAGTGTGCAGCGGCAGGCCCTCATCAACCGGGCTATTCTGGTCGGTATGTTTGCTGTATTCGTGTTTGTGAGCGGCTTTACTTACAAAACATACATTCCGGAAGCTGTTCAGCGGCGGTTGCACATGCAGGGGCTGACCTATAACCAGCAGCATAACCGGATTGGTCTGGGTGGGACCCGTAATTCGGCCCTCGGAAAATGGATTATCGAACTGACCGATGTAATGAAGCAGCGCGGATGGTATACCTTACCCGAACCGGCGATTACGGCCGATGAAAAGAAAATTAACGGCATGGTACGCGATACCATCAAGGCGACGCCGTATGCCATCGAGTATAAACCGGATTATGTGGTAGTCAGTAGTGATGAGGCAGGCTATACCGTTGACCGGCATACGGGTACGTATCTGATATTCCGTTCTGATCAACACGCTTATGTCATGTTTGCAGAACCCAATAAACCCAAAGGCCGCCACCCGTTCAGGGCGTTGCCGGGCTGGTCGGCAGCTATGCCGAAAGCACTGGTTGAGCCGGGACAATACCGGATTGGCTTGTTCCGGATGGACAACGGGAAGGGCTCTGTGCTGTACACCAACAAATTTGTCTCGGTCGACTAAGCCCTGAGCCGCTTACTACTCCGTTGGTAATTCGTTGACCAGCAGTATCATTGTGTCCAGCATATTATCAATCTGCTCCGCACCGGCAATCGTATCAAATTGTTGCCGCAGTTCCTGCATGCACTGCGTCAGGGCAATAAACAGCGATTTACCACGGTCGCTCAGGTAAATGATACTTGAGCGGCTGTCATTTTCGTTCTTCTTCAGGTATATATAGCCGGAGGCTTCCAGTAAGCTCACCGTTTTACTCATCATTTGCTTCGTCACGCAGGCATGACGGGCCAGTTCGCTGTTGGTAATACCACCTTCTTCAATGTGCGACAGAAAAGAGAGGTAGCTTACCTTGAAATCATCAAAGCCCAGTTCGTGCAGTTTCCCTTCCAGATAACTACCCATGTAACGTTTCAGCCGCATCATTAAGCGGCCGAACGAACGTTCGCGCAACGCACGGTAATGCGCGAAATCGTAGGAAATATTGGCTTCTTCGGAGATCATGGCCGAAAGATACTGTTTTAATGCGTTTTTAATTCAAATGTGCAACACAAAAGTAGTCAATTTGGTTGACTTGATAGTCAACTTGGTTTACATTTGCGCCATAATAGTCAAACGAGTTGACTACCTGTTAAGTTGCATAAGCATTAAAATTACTCGTATCAAACAAGCATAAGTAATGTCAACCGAACAAGCCAATCCTGTAAAGAAATATTTGCCACGGCTTATTGGGCTCATCGTTGTGGTCGCTGCCGCGTTTTATGGGTTTCAGTCGTATCGTTATAATCAGAAGTACGAAACAACCGACAACGCACAGATTGAAGGAAACACTGCACCGGTGCTTGCCCGTGTGGCTGGTTATGTACAGCAAGTGTCTGTAGATGACTACACAACCGTTAAAAAAGATCAGGTGCTGGTGGTGATTGACCCGCAGGAGTATGATGTGGCCCTCCAGCAGGCTGAAGCCGATTATCAGCAGACACTGGCCGATATCCAGACCGCACAGGCGGACCTGCAGACGGCTCAGGCCAATCTGCGGAATGTAGCCCAGAACCAGCGTGTCGCCCAGTCGAATGCCAGCGTACAGGCTGCCCGCCGCGACAAAGCGCAAAAAGATCTGCAACGTGATCAGAACCTGTACAACGAACAATCATTAACCCAGAAACAACTGGAAGATACCCGCAATAATGCCGATGTGCAGGGACGTCAGTACGAAGCCAGCCAGCAGCAGATTGCGCTGGCACAGACATCGGAAGGCGTAGCCAAAGCAGGTATTGCCAAAGCACAGGCGTCGATTCAGAAAATGCAGGCCATGCTGAAAGTGAAGGAGGCAGCCGTACAGAACGCACGCCTCCGGATTGGGTATACCAAACTGATGGCGCCAATCTCGGGCAAAATCGGCCGGAAAAACGTGGTGGTTGGCCAGTATGTTCAGCCGGGGCAGAACCTGTTCACTATCGTAGCGGACTCTACGTTCTGGGTGGTAGCCAACTTCAAGGAAACACAGCTGGAAAAAATGCGCGTTGGCCAGCCGGTTGACATCAAGCTTGATGCCTATCCTGACCTCGACGTAAAAGGGAAAGTGGTATCACTTTCAGAAGCAACCGGCTCTAAGTTTGCCCTGCTCCCGGCCGATAACGCCACCGGAAACTTTGTGAAGCTGACACAGCGTGTGCCGGTGAAAATCGAAATCGAGAATCCTGAGAAATACAAAAGCCTGCTCCGTGCCGGTCTGAGTACTGAAATTGCCGTACAGGTAGGCCAATAACCGGTTGCCGGCAGGACATTAACAGGCCACAGGTTTTACTGACGGCCCAGAAAACACAACAACATGGCTCAACAAGGATTTCGTCGGTGGATTGTCGTACTGACAGTTGTATCGGCGGCCATCATGGAGTTGATCGATACGTCGATTGTCAACGTCGGACTTACCCAGATGGCGGGTAATCTGGGCGTTACCATCGAAGACATTTCGTGGGTCGTTACGTCCTACGCCATTGCCAACGTAATCGTCATTCCGATGACCGGCTTTTTTCAGAACTATTTCGGCCGGAAAAACTATTATATCGCTTCCATTATTCTGTTTACCCTTGCTTCGTATGCCTGCGGGATTGCGGATGACCTCTGGACCTTAACCTTTTTCCGGTTTGTGCAGGGGGTAGGCGGGGGAGCGCTGCTCTCGACTTCGCAGGGGATTATGTATGACTCCTTCCCGCCGCAGCAGCGGCCGATTGCTTCGGCAATTTTCGGGATGGGCATTGTCATGGGGCCAACCCTCGGCCCGACGCTGGGTGGTTTTATTATCGATAATTACCACTGGAGCTGGATGTTCTTCATCAACGTGCCGTTCGGGATTCTGGCAACGTTCCTGTGCCTTAACTTCATCGAAAAACAGCCGCAGGAACATAATATCGACCGCAGCAAAATCAGTATCGACCAGCTGGGGATTCTGTTGCTGGCCGTTGGTGTCGGGAGTCTGCAATACGTGCTGGAGCGGGGTGAGGCCGATGACTGGTTCGATGATCATACTATTCTGATCCTGACCATTGCGGCGGCAATTTCAATCCCGATGTTTATCTGGTGGGAGCTGAAAACCAAAAATCCGGTGGTCGATCTGCGCGTGCTGAAAAACCGGAACCTCGCCATCGGGTCGATTCTGGTGTTTATCATCGGTTATGGGCTCTTCACGTCGATTATGCTCTTTCCGCTGTTTGTGCAACGGATTATCGGCTACACGGCAACCAAAACCGGTAACCTCCTGATTCCGGGGGGGCTTATTACGATCTTTGTCTTTCCGGTCGTGGGGCGGGCACTGGCCAACGGCGTGTCGCCGCGGATCTTTGTGAGCCTGGGTTATATCGCTTTCATTACCTTCTGTTTCATGATGGCGAGCTATAACGATTATGCCACCGAGAGCCTGTTTACGATTGCCCTGCTCATCCGCGGTGTCGGGATGGCGCTGATTAATGCGCCGCTGATCAACCAGTCGATCTCGACGCTGAAACCGCAGGAACTACCGATGGGCATTGCCTTTACCAACATGATCCGGCAACTGGGCGGGGCATTCGGGGTGGCAGTGACGAACACGTTCATTACCCAGCGGTCCGCTGTTCACCGGAGCGATCTGGTGTCACACGTGCAGGCCGGTGATATGCTTACCACCGAACGGCTGAACGCACTGACCCAGGGCCTT
This sequence comes from Arsenicibacter sp. R0_47, assembly GCF_057652235.1. Lineage (NCBI taxonomy): Bacteria > Pseudomonadati > Bacteroidota > Cytophagia > Cytophagales > Spirosomataceae > Arsenicibacter > Arsenicibacter sp. R0_47. Next base: position 628,953 of record NZ_JBYFCJ010000003.1, read on the forward strand.
ATGTCGCGCGGGATGAATGCCTTTGATGCGGCTACGGCGGCCTACCGTAACCTCGACCTGATTATTCAGAAACAAGCCCTGATGATTTCCTATCTGGACACGTTCCGGCTGGCAGGTACCTTTTTTATTGTCACGTTTCCCCTGTTGTTTTTCCTGCAGAACCGGAAAATGGATCCGGCTGCCGCAAAAGCCGCTGCCGATGCAGCTCACTAAACAGAACCAAAAGTTATGAACCGAATACACATAATCGTATTGTTTGCGCTAAGCTCGCTGACGGCGGTCGCCCAGACGGCGGTCGCCCAGACGCTGCCGGATGATCTGCGGACGCTGATGCAGCAGGCAAACACCAACTTTCCCCGCCTTAAGGAACAGGAGCAGCAGGTGAAGGCAGGTGAAATCCGCCGGGATATTGTCCGGACTACCTTACTGCCGACCATTCAGGGCAATGGCAGCTATCAATACATCAATCCGGTGCCGCAGGCGACCTTCCCGATCAATGGTCAGGATGTGGCGCTGAAGTTTGTGCCGCATCACAACGTAAACGCCAATATTGGCATCAATGTACCGATCTATGACTGGGGGCGGACAAAAGAGGCGATCCGGAAAGCACAGGATGATATTCTGCTGGCCCGCCACAACGTAGAACTGACGCAGCATAATCTGGGCTTTCAGGTGGCAGCGGCCTATTACGGCATTGGCTTCCTGCAAAAAAGTCTGGCCGTTCAGGACTCGGTAATCCAGACGGCATCGGCCAATATCCAGACCATCGTCAACCGCCTTCGGAACGGAGATGCACTGGAGTTTGACGTACTGACCCAGAAGGTCCGGCTGGAAACCGCCAAAAACCGCAAGGTCGATATTCAGAATCAGCTCGACCGCCAGCTGGCCCTGCTGACCTACCTGACCGGTAACCCGTCGCCGGCAATTGGTCCGGATGCCATGCAGTTCAGTACCGTTACGGGGCCATTGTCCGTTGCCGATGCTCAGTATCAGGCGGCACTGTCGGGCAATAAGGAACTGGTGATTGCGCAGGACCGTGTGCGCCAGGCCGAGTCAGAAATCCGGGCCAGTGAGCTGAACGGTCGCCCGACGCTTGGCTTCGGCGGGAACGTAGGCTTTAAAAACGGCTATATTCCTGACGTAAATACGCCGAAATTCAATCAGGCAGCCGGTGTGTCGCTGGTCGTGCCGATTTATTCGGGAAAACGCAATGCGCTGCAAACGGAAGCCGCACGGGTGAGCCTGACGGCGAGCAAGTATGCGGTTGAGAACGCAAACGCTCAGCTGAGACAGAGCCTTGCGCAGCTTAATGCCGATATGAAAGCGTATCAGGCACGGCTTCAGAATCTGGAAACGCAGTTGCTGCAGGCTGGCAAAGCGCTGGACATTGCACGGGCCCGGCTGAAAAACGGAGTCATCACGGCGGTTGAATTAGAGAGCGCTGAAACAGGGGTGGAAGAAGCTCGTCTGACACAATTGTCGGTTCAGTACCAGATTTTGTTATCTCAGCTGGAATTAAAACGATTACTGGGCGAGAGCCTGTAAGTTTGCGTACATAATCGATGGGTTGTAAAGCCGTAACAGTATACGCTGTCGTTATGCTGTTACGGCGCCGTTGTTTCCGGCAGAATACTATTTTGCGGAAGTGAGAATGCGGATAAGGAAAATTGTTAAAAAAGCTGAAATATACCTTAACAGAGTACAACAAACTACCGCATTTTCCTGTTACAGATTCAGAAGGTACATCAATAAAATACTAAAAACGGGAATGTTATGAAAGAGAAGATTATTGACATATTATGCAACTTCGGAGTTAACCGTAACGCGATAACTGATAACGTACATTTTACCCGTGACCTTGGCCTTGACAGTTTGGATACGGTTGATCTGATCATGCAGCTGGAGCAGGAATTCGGATTGCGTATTCCGGATGAAGATTATCCAAAGTTAACGACATTGGCTGGTGTAACGCACTACCTGCAGCACGAGCAACAAGTGGCCGAAATGGCCTGATATAGCCGGAATGGCATCAAAAAAGCGGCTGACGTTCCGAACGTCAGCCGCTTTTTTGTTTTAACCGCAGACCGCCGGTCAGATATCCATATTCACCAGCGTGTTGCCGCGCAGAACCGGTACCACATCATACAGGTCATGCTGTAAGCAATAGGCAATGTCTTTGGAGATACCGAGGCGCTGTAGCCGGCGGATGTGCGACGAGTTGGCCAGGTAGCTTAACAGGTCGTTTTTCCCCTGATTGTACAAACGCCACGCCATGATGGCGCTATCTTCGGCAATCATGTGGTTTTCTTTCAGCCGCTCGATCAGCGCACCGGCAAACAGGGTATCTTCCATGTTGGGGCGACCTTTCCAGCCTGCACACAGCACAATGACATCGTAGGGCTGGGTTTGCAGGTAACGGGCAATGGCGCCCAGATTCAGAAAAGACCCGACCAGTACTTTCACTGCCGACCGTGATTTGGTGATAGCCAGTGTGCCGTTGGTCGTTGTCATGGCTACTTTGGTATTTTCCATCCAGCTTTCCATGTAGCTGAACGGCGAGTTATCGAGGTCAAACCCGTCGACCTTCATGGCATTCCGTTCGGCAGCAGCCAGGTAACCACGCTCCTGCAGCGCTCTGCATTCTTCAACGGTTGCCACCGGGACAATGCACGAAACATTGTGGGCAAAAGCGGTAACCATGCAGGAGGTTGCCCGGAAAACATCCGCTACGACAACAATAGCATTATCAATTTTATGAAGATGTAATAAGTCCGGAGTAAGACAAACGTCAATGTTTTTCATTCAGAGGGAAACAGTAAGTAGAAGCGCTGGCCTGCTTGTTGCTTTAGCCGGATAACGCCGGATTTGTTGCCAACAAAATTATCGAAAATCGGCTGAGGTTCCTACGGGCCAACCGCCCTTTTATACGGATGAAGTCCGGTTCTTGTCAACTGAACAGCAGTGTGGTTGTCCGGACCGGTAATAGCGTGTATTTTTAACCAATTACGCGGATTTGCATAAACCTGTACTCTTGGAAAAGCTGAACGATAAATGGCTGCAATTAATCGGTATACCGTTGGTTGAACTGTCGACCAATCTGCTGTACCTGGAGCAATACCACTATGACTGGGGTGTTTATCTGCGCACCAGCTTCTGGGGTATGGTCTATATTTCCCTGATCTGGGAGTGCTTTACCCGCTGGCTGCGCTTCGTCCGGTTGCGCTACACCCACATCGATCAGACACGACAGCGTATACTGATCACATTTCTGGGCTATTTTATGATCGTTACCGCGGCCCAGGTCGGTATCGTGTCGCTGTTCGGGCTGCTGGGCATTGCCGGCGTACCGATTACGGTAGATGTGTACCTGCAACAGCTCATCGGCGGATACCTGGTGTTGCTGGTGGTTGGCGTGGCGTATGAGGTACTATATTATTTTTCGAGGCTGAAAACCGCCCTTGTTGAGGCCGAAATGGCCAAAAAAGCCAGCCTGCAACACCAGTATGATACGCTGAAGGCGCAGGTAAATCCACACTTCCTGTTCAACTCACTCAACTCACTGTCGATCCTGATTGAGGATGAGCCGGAAAAAGCGTCGGAGTTTCTCGATGAACTCTGTACGGTATACCGGTATCTGCTACAGGCTAACAGCAAGCCAACGACTTCCGTACGGCAGGAAATTGCCTTTATCAACTCGTTTTATAATCTGTTACAGGTTCGTTACGGAGAGGCCATTCAGCTACAGATCGCCGTTGACCGCACGGTGCAGGAAGCCGGGCAGCTGCCGCCGCTGACGCTCCAGACGCTGGTCGAAAATGCGATCAACTACAATGTACTGACCCCGAAAGCGCCGTTGATCATCCGGATCCGGAACGATGAGGCCGGTCAGCTGATTGTCGAAAATACCATTAACCGGAAAACCCTCCGCATTAATCCGGGCCGGAACAGCCTGGTCGGATTAATTTCGCAGTTCCGGTTGCAGGGTTTCGCCGATCCGGTTATTATTGATAATGAATATATTTTTTCAGTCACGATCAATCTCGGACTGAATCGTAAAACCGGTACCTTGTTTAAAAACCAAACATCAATGTTTCTGTGAGTCCTGGTATTGTCCTGAGGTATACCCGTCTCGATACGATCCTGCAGGTGATTGTGCTGCCGGTTTATGTCGTTGGCATAAACTGGTTGCTGTTGGGTGCCGCATACTGGCAGAGCTGGCGGGTGTGGGCGGGAGCAACCGTGCTGACGGCTATGGTCTCCTTTGGCAACTGGCTTATCAATAACGTACAGGCGAACTGGATGCGCACCCGCTTTTCGGCCTATTCGCAGATTCTCTGGCGTAGCCTGATCATGGGTTTCTGGCTCTGTCTGGTTGGCGCCGGCTTTACCATATGCCTCTATAAAACCTTTGTCTGGTTTGGCTTTACCACCTACGACGGGCAGCGCTTTCTGCATAGTATTTACTTTCAGGTAGTTATTATCCTAATGATCATGGCGGTGCATGAAAGTATTTTCGCGTTTGATCAGTGGCAGCAGATCGTAACGGAAACCGAACGGCTGAAAAAAGCGCAGCTCCAGAGCCAGTTCGAAAGCCTGAAACAGCAAATTAATCCGCACTTTCTCTTCAATTCGCTGAATACGCTCTCGGCATTGATCGAGGAGTCGCCGGAAACGGCCTCCCGCTTTCTGGATGAGATGAGCCAGGTGTACCGGTACCTGCTTCGGGCTAACGAAGAAGCGTTGACGCAGCTGCGAACCGAACTGGCCTTTGTGCGCTCCTATGTATACCTGCTGCAAATCCGGCACGGTCAGGGCTTTGCGCTGCATGAACAGGTTGACGCTAAGTGGCTGGATCACCGCATTGCGCCGCTTACGTTGCAGTTGCTGGTCGAAAATGCCGTGAAGCACAACGTTATTCTCCCCGAACAGCAGCTGACCATTACGATAACGGTGTGCGACGATGGGCTGTTGCTGGTACAGAACAACCTCCAGCGAAGGGCGGTACCGGTGGTGTCTGATCGGGTCGGCTTATCCAACATTGTAGCCAGGTACCGGCTATTGGGCGAACGGCAGGTGCAGGTCATTGATGACGATGCGTATTTCAAAATTTTTATCCCGCTGCTGGAGCCGGAAAACTAAAAAAGCCAGCACGGAGGCTGGCTTCTCTAAGGGGTTATCGTCCGGCACGCCGCCGTAATTCATCCCGTTTCAGGGTAATCAGGTGGCCGATTGGTTTCCCGTTGCGATAGGTAACCACGCGCAGGGTAATCGGTCCTTCGGGCAATTCAACCGGCTGTGTAAATTTAGCCGAATGGCTGTCGGGCATCGTATCGTCGATGGTATAGTAAATATCCAGTCCCGGAATCTCCGGTTCCAGAATCAGGGTTAGTTTTTCGTCTTTGACCGTTGTGCGGACAATGGGGTCGTAGATGGCTTTGGCATAATTAATATCGGCCACATCGGCGCGTTCGAAACGGTTTTCGACCCGCTTTACAAAGTTTTCCCAGTTCTTCACAGCTTTCGGCGACCAGAAAACTTCGGACAGTGCCCAGGCCCGCGGGTAAGTCATGTACTCGGCATAGCGGATGGTCGGAATCTGCTCGGTCCAGAGGTTGCCCTGCCCGCCCAGAATGTATTTCGGGTCAACGCCGTCCGGCACCGGATCAAAGCTATACGACCGCTTCATCCGCAGGCTGGCATAAATCGGCGGGTCAACGCTGTTTTCGCCCTGATTGTAATCCAGGTACGCAAAAGTCGTAGGTGTCATGACCACATCATGGCCCATCTGCGCGGCCTCGATGCCACCTTTGATACCCCGCCAGCTCATGACGGTAGCTTTCGGGGAAATGCCGCCTTCCAGAATTTCATCCCAGCCCAGCAGCTTTTTGCCTTTTGCATCCAGAATCTTCTCAACGCGGCCCATGAAGTAGCCCTGTAAATCCTCCACGTGGCGGATGCCCAGCTTTTTCATCAGTGCCTGGCAACCCGGATTTTGCGCCCAGTAGCCTTTGTAACACTCATCGCCGCCGACGTGGATATACGGGTTCGGGAAGAGGGTCGCTATTTCGGTAAAGACCTTATCCAGAAATACATAGACATTTTCATCCGACGGATTCAGTGTGTTTTCGATAAGCATCTTAAACGTACCGTTCCCATACCATTCCGAGAAGGCCGAGCCGGGGTTTACCCGCACGGTCGTGTCTTTTGTACAACTCAGCTCAGGATATGCCGCCAGAATCGCCATGCTGTGGCCCGGCACGTCAATTTCCGGAACAATGGTTACGTTGCGGTCCTGCGCATACCGGATAATCTCCTTGACATCTTCCTGCGTGTAGAATCCTCCGTAAGGTGTTGGCTCGCCGGCTTTCGGCCGGGCCCGCTCCCCGAAGTGCCCTGCCCGGGCTACGCGCCACGCGCCGACCTGGGTCAGTTTCGGCAGCGATTTGATCTCGAGCCGCCAGCCATTGTCGTCGGTCAGGTGCCAGTGCAGCGTGTTGAGTTTCAGCTGCGCCATCTGGTTGATATACCGTTTAACTTCTTCCTTCGTGAAAAAATGGCGGCTGACATCCAGCATCAGACCCCGCCAGCCGAAACGGGGGTAGTCGGTTACGGTCACGGCCGGAATCGTCCAGTTTGCCCTGGCCGGTGTGCTGCTTTCAATTTCTTTCGGCAGCAGCTGCACCAACGTCTGCATGCCATAGAAAAGCCCTGCCGGCTCGTTGGCCGAAATAGTAACGTTTTTCGGCGTTACGGTCAGCGTATAGCCTTCCTTGCCTAACTGAGCGGCAGGCGTGCTGTTCAGGTTAAGGTGGATGTGGCCTTTGGTTCCGGACTGTGCCTTAAAGCCGTAACCGGTCGGCGTGTTGAGCTTTTCCGTCAGCATGCCGGCTACGACCTGTGCGTCAGGGTTGTTGTAGCTGATCGTCGACGACTTGCTCAGCACAAAGGCCCCCGCCGCCGGCTGAACAGAAGCAGGCTGGGGAATAAGCGAGATGGCATTGGTTTGGGCCATGGCCTGAAAACCGGCCAGCATAGTGGCTGCTACAAGGGCAATAATACGCATAGGCTGCAAGTGGTTTTGTTGAGTTTAGGTCAGGAAGGGTTTTCCTCCCCGGTGTCGCCGAAAATAGTTTGAGCGACGAATTTACAGTTTTCAGGGCTAGAAAAAGAGGGTTGTCCGTAACCTGTGGCCATAAAAAAGCCCCGGCTCAGCAGTGAGCCGGGGCTATATCATCTGATCAGGCTATTAATAGGCCCGTACGAGTTTGCCTTCCATGAAATTGACGAATGCCTTGTTCACCACCCGGTTACCCCCCGGCGTCGGGTAGTTGCCGGTAAAGTACCAGTCGCCCGAATGGTTAGGGCAGGCTTTGTGCAGGTTGTCAACGGTCTGGTAAACAACTGCCAGCTCGGCTTTCAGGTCTTTCGGACGAACGATGTCGGCAATTTTCTGCGAAATTTCTTCGTCGGTAAACGGCGCGAAAAGCGCGTTTACGTAGTTCTTTGCTTCGGCATTACCTGATTCGATAGCGGCTACGCACTCGGCGTAAACTTCGTCCATCAGGTATTCCATATTCCGTTCTCTCAGCAGCGCCAGGACGGCCCGGAAAGCTACAAATTCCTTCACCTTCGACATATCGATACCGTAGCAGTCAGGGAACCGGATTTGCGGGGCCGACGAAACGATGATGATCTTTTTAGGCCCTAACCGGTCGAGCATCCGCAGGATACTCTTTTCCAGCGTCGTTCCGCGGACGATGGAATCATCCATTACCACCACGTTATCCTTGCCTTTCTTAATCACCTCAAACGTCGTATCGTACACATTCGAGACCATATCATCACGCTGGGCTTCGTCAGTAATGAACGTACGCAGCTTGACATCCTTGGACACCAGCTTCTCAATGCGCGGACGGAACGTCAGAACGCGGTCGAGTTCTTCTTCGAACAGGATACCGTCCATGATCGCCTTCTTGCGCTGCTTTGCCAGGTGATCTTCCAGTCCTTCAACCATGCCGAAAAATGCGGTTTCCGCCGTATTTGGAATATACGAGAAAACGGTATTTTCGAGGTCATAATTGATTTCCTTCAGGATCTGCGGCACGAGCAGGCGGCCAAGTTGTTTGCGCTCGTTATAGATGTCCGGATCGGTTGCGCGGGAGAAGTAGATGCGCTCGAATGAGCAGGAGCGTTTTTCAATCGGCTTGATAAACTCATATTCGCCGTATTCGCCGTACTTGTCAATGATCAGCGCGTGGCCTGGCTGAATCTCCTTAATCTGGCTGTATTCGACGTTGAACGCCGTTTTAATCGCTGGCTTTTCAGAGGCTACCACCACCACTTCATCGTCGGCGTAGTAGTAGGCAGGGCGGATACCGGCCGGGTCGCGTGCCACAAATGAAGCGCCGTACCCTGTCATACCGGCCATAGCATAGCCTCCGTCGAAATCCCGGCAGGACCGGTGGAGTACCCGCTGCAGGTCCATGTTATCTTCGATAATGTCCGAGAGATCGGGGTTTTCGTAGATACCCTTAAACCGGTCAAAAACGCGCTGATTCTCTTCGTCGAGGAAGTGGCCGATCTTTTCCATCACGGTCACCGTATCAACCATCTCTTTAGGGTGCTGTCCGAGTGAAACCAGCTTGGTAAAGAGCTGATCAACATTCGTCATATTGAAGTTCCCCGCTACGACCAGGTTCCGGCTTCGCCAGCTGTTTTGCCGCAGCATCGGGTGGCAGTTTTCAATTTCGTTGGCACCGTGGGTTCCGTACCGCAGGTGTCCCATCCAGACTTCACCGGTAAAGGCCACGTTATCCTGCAACCACTTAGCATCCCTGAAGTGTTCTTTCCCCTCCTTTGATGCCTTCTTGAACTTTTTGTTAATCTTCTGGAAGATTTTCGCAACGGGCTGTTGATCAACGGATCGGTAGCGGCTGATGTACCGGTTACCAGGTGAAACGTCAATCTTGATATTGGCCACTCCCGCTCCATCCTGACCTCGGTTTACCTGTTTTTCCATCAGCAGATAGAGCTTATTGACAGGATAAAGCGGAGTTTTGTACTTATCGATGTAGTACTGGTACGGCTTGCGGAGCCGGAGGAGGGCAATACCGCATTCGTGCTTAATAGCGTCGCTCATGAAGAAGATCGCCGAAGCGAAGTTGGTTTTCGTTGTTAGAGAATGAACGCTTGTGTCCGTCCGATAGTTCGGGGAACATTAAGACAAAGTTATGTAACGAGCGGGATTTTCCGCTGTCCGGGTAACAATAAGCCCGGTCCGTTCCCTCTTTTTTTTATACCCGCCCGGGCAAAGAAAATTCTATATCCGAAAAATCCATTATTCTGTATAGCGTATACTTACAGGTTACTTAGTTTTTCTCCGGCCCGCAATAACGTGTCGTCATCCTTGGCAAAACAAAACCGCAGCAGTTTATGATCGGTCTGATCATGGTAGAAAACGGAGACCGGTACCGATGCTACCCCGATGTCGCGGGTCAGCCGGATGGCAAGGTCATAATCGTATTCGTCAGTGATCTGCCGGTAGGAGAGAAGCTGGAAAAAACTTCCCTCAGCGGGCGTATAGGTGAAGCGTGAGTTCTGAATAGCCGACAGAAACAGGTCCCGTTTAGCCTCGTAGAAGGTGGATAGACTCCGGTAAGGTTCCGGATTTTTCAGGAAATCAGCCAGTGCATACTGAATGGGGGTAATCGTGCTGAAGGTAACGTATTGGTGTACTTTCCGGAACTCGCGGGTCAGCTCACGGGGAGCCAGGCAATAGCCGATTTTCCAGCCAGTAACATGGTAGGTTTTGCCGAATGATCCGCAGATAAAGGTTCGTTCCTGCAAAACCGGATGGGTCATCAGGGAGTGATGCACGCGCCCGTCAAACAAAATGTGCTCATACACCTCATCGCTGACCAGAAAAATGTCCTTATCCCGTACAATTGCCGCCAGTTCATCCAGATCAGCGCGGGTCCAGACACGGCCGTTCGGGTTCTGCGGTGTATTGACCATGATCATCCGCGTTTTGTCTGTAATCTTGCTGCGTACTTCCGCCCAGTCGACCGAAAATCCGGGCGGATTCAGCCATATGTAGACCGGTACGCCCCCTGCCAGCTCAATGGCGGGTACATAGCTGTCATACACCGGTTCAAACAGAATGATCTCATCGCCCGGCCGGATTACCGTTGTAACGGCTGAAAAAATGGCCTCCGTAGCACCCGACACAATCGTTACTTCATCGTCCGGATGGTAGAACACGCCATAGCAATCAGCTGTTTTCTGCGCCAGGGCCTCGCGCAGTGCAGGCACGCCCGACATCGGGGCGTATTGGTTATGACCGTTCAGGTAATGGCTCACCAAAGCCGTCAGCTCCGGTGAGCAGTCAAAGCTCGGAAAGCCCTGCGAAAGATTCAGTGCGCCGGTATCGAGCGCCAGTTTCGACATAACCGTAAAAATGGTCGTGCCGACATTAGGGAGTTTAGATTGCATATAAGCTGTAGCGCGGATTGATACACCGCGTTGAGGTCTGAAAGTGAGTTCCTGTAGCGCGGAAGGTTATTCCGCGCTACAGGAACTACTGCCGTGGCGTACCGAACTTATTGCCGAAAAAGTCGTCTTTGTTCCAGGTCGGACGGGTCGGCGACTGACTGGTCAGATAGCCGGTCAGGAACTGGAGCTGCACGTGACGGGCGGCGGCCGAAAAATCAAACGGCTGATTCATGTCATCCTGCGGCGAGTGATAAATCGTAGCCCGCCAGTCGAGATTCAGTTTCAGGCCATCCAGTTGCGGATTGCCGGTCTGCGAACCGCTTTTCACGAACAGCGCCGGAATGCCCTGCCGGACAAAACTAAAGTGGTCGCTGCGCATGAAGACTACCTGCTCAGGCATCGGATCGGGCGAAACGGTAATGCCCAGGTATTTAGCGGCCGCCGTTACTTCGTTATTCAGACTGGAATGCTGTGCGCCATAGGGCACAATATCGAGCAGCGGGTGGAAAAAGAAGGGCATGTCGAGCGTCAGGTTGGCTACCATTTTCTCTTTCGGAACGGTCGGGTTACTGGCGAAATAGTCTGACCCGAGCAGGCCCATTTCCTCGCCCGTTACGCCCACAAACAGAATTGACCGCTTCGGGGCTTTCGGCAGCAGCGTAAACAGCCGTGCGGCTTCAAGGTTAATGGCAATGCCTGAGGCGTTATCGTGCGCCCCGTTATAGATCGAATCGCCCTTGACCGGCCGGCCGATACCCAGGTGGTCGAGGTGACAGACATACACTACATATTCATCCTTGAGCACCGGATCGCTGCCGGGTAACAGCCCGATTACGTTATAGCCCATGATTGTCTGCGGACTCAGCGTTTCGGTATGCATCCGTACCGTGGCGTTGAGCGGGAAGGCTTGCGGCGTATTGCGGTGGGCGATGGCAACGGCTTCTTCAAAGTTTTTCGCGGTGCCGGTAAACAGTGAGCGGGCGGTCGAATCACTGAACGAAGCGCTGCCGATCAGTTGCGGAAAGGTCCGCTGCGGATTGCCCTGATTGTCCATCCATTTAAACACACCCTGACGCGCACGCGGGGCGGCCGATTCAACACGGGCGCGGACATCGCTCGGCAGGCTGAAGGTAATTACCCCCACGGCGCCGTGTGCGGCGGCGTTTTCTGGCTTCGACGATGAATAATATGCCCGCTGATTCGACGGGAAAGAGGTTGGCGCTCCGTTGAAGTAAGCCACAATCTTACCTTTTACGTCGATGCCTTTGTAGTCGTCGTAGCCTAGTTCGGGCGCTGATACGCCGAAACCAACAAAAACAACCGGTGCCGAAACGTCGGCCGACGGCTGGTTAAAATTCGGACTCAGAATAAAGTTTTTGCCGTAAACGAGGGTCCGTTCGCCGGCTTTCGTCTGTATCTGGAGGTTGCTTTTCTGTTCATCAACCTGCCACTGCCGCAGAGGGACTTTTTGCAGGTAGGTATTATTTTCGCCGGCCGGTTTCAGGCCTAACGCTTCGAACTGAGCCTTAACATAGTTTGCAATCAGGGTATAGCCACGGGTGCCCGGTTTACGGCCTTCCATCACATCGTCAGCGATAAAGGTCATGTGGGCACGGATGGCTTCCGGACGTACGGCGGCGGCGGCGGCTTTGGCCTCGGCCGGAATGGTAATATCCTGCGCACGCAGGGATGTTGTAACGGTTAAGAGGGCTGCTGCCAGCAAGGCACTCAGCTGTTGATGAGCAGGTTTCAATGAAAACATGTAGGGTCAGTTAAGCAAAATGAGCCGTAATACAAAGACGAAAATAGCCCATAAGCCGCGATTTTACATGAAACTGCCGGACGATTTTGCGCAACCCCAGCCATAAACTATCCTTTATATCCCGGCCGGCCGCTGAAAACATGCTACTTTTGCACAAAATTGATGTAAACGGATGAAACGATACCTACTTTGCCTTGGACTGGCCCTGTTTGCGGGAAGCAGTGCCTTTATGAGCTGCCAATCCAAAAAAGAAGCTACACAAACTACCGATTCAACGGCTGCCGCACCGGCGGAGGAGGTAACCATTTCCGGACGGCTCGACAGCCTGGGGGTAACAGCCGAAGGTCACTGGCGGGGTATTTCCCTGGGCGACTCGCTGGCCCGGGCAAAAGCTGCCGAGAAAACAGAGCCGTTTGAAACCGCACCTGATCACATCGGTTATTCGGTTGAGTTTCCGAATCTGGAATCAATGGATGTGCTGTATTACTACAAAGGGCAGCCGCTGGTAACGGGTATTGTGGTAGACCTTTACCTGAATACCGCGCAATCGGTTAAGGCATACAATGAAGACCTGACCGCCTATTTTACGGCGCGGTATGGCAAACCCGTAACCGAAGAGGGGATGACGGTCTGGACGACCCCGAAGCAGGAAAAAGTAAGGCTCAAAGACGTGTCGCAGGGCAAGGATTTCGGGTTGAAAATCAAAATCGGCGATACTCCGAAACCAAAGACCACCGCCTGAAAAACGAAAAAGCGCAGACCCGTTAAGGCTGCGCTTTTTTTATACTGTATAAAGCCGGATTATACTTTGTACACCCAGCCGAATGAGTCTTCTATCTTGCCGGTCCGGATGGCATCCAGCTGCTCCTTAAGTTTCAGGGCAATTGAATCCGACGGAGCATGCTCCGGCAGCATATAGTCTTTACCGTTAAAGCCGATCAGCGAGTAAGGCGATACCACAACCGCAGTACCCGCGCCAAACGCTTCGGTCAGACGGCCGTTGTCAATGCCTTCTACCACTTCCGCAATCGATACCTTCCGCTCTTCTACCTCGATGCCCATCGTTTTGGCGATATTGATCAGCGTATCCCGGGTAATACCGCGCAGAATTGAATCAGAAAGCGATGGGGTCACAAGTTTACCGTCGATGATAAACATGATGTTCATCGTACCTGACTCCTCGATGTATTTGTGCTCAACGGCGTCGGTCCAGATCAGCTGGTCGTAGCCCTGCTGCTGAGCAAGCAACGTCGGGTAGAGCGAACCGGCGTAGTTGCCGGCGCATTTCGCAAAACCGGTACCGCCCGGTGCCGACCGGATATATTCCGTTTCAACTTTCAGCTTCGGCGGATTGCTGTAGTACTGACCGACTGGACAGGTGAAAATGCAGAACCGGTACGTTTTTGACGGAGCCACACCCAGATAGGTGTCGGTTGCAAACATGTACGGACGAATGTACAGCGAGCTGCCGGGTGTCGACGGCACCCAATCGGCGTCAACGCGTAGCAGCGCTTCAAGGCCGCCCATAAACACCTCTTCCGGAAGCGTAGCCATGCACATACGGTGCGCCGACTCGTTCATCCGTTTGAAGTTATCCAGCGGACGGAACATTAGCACCTCGCCGGCTTCGTTTTTGAACGCTTTCATGCCTTCAAAAATGGCCTGGCCGTAGTGTAGCGACGATAGGGCAGGGCTAAGGGTGAAATTATCGAATGGAACGATTTGTTGATTCTGCCATTGGCCATCGACAAAATCCGCCACAAACATGTGGTCTGAGAAGTGCTTGCCGAAGGGCAGGTTGTTGAAGTCAACCTCCTGAATGCGGGAGCGTTCGGCCTTCCGCAACTCGATCTGCAATAAGTCCGTTGTCATGCTAATAGTTGTTTTGTCACTTTTATAAGTGATAAGGGCAAAGGTAAGAAAAGTACCTGGATAACAAGATTATTCAGGATAAAAACCAAAACTATACCAAACTTTTAACCAAATGGTCTTTTTGCTAGTTAGGTAGGGTACGTTATGCTAATGAATTATGTCTGGTTTTCCACCTGATAATACCACCGATCCCTTTGATCATGCGTCTGTGCGCTATCTGCGCCAGTTGCTGGAAGTTGCCCATCCGGCAGATGAACCGTATGTGCTGAATGATACCGAAAGCCGGCTTATACGGCTGGTAACAATCCAGACTACGGTGATGGCGTCCCTGTTCAGTTTATGCTGTATGCTGGGCTGGTACATGCCGCATCAGGCATTCCCTTCGTTTTTCGGCACTGTGGCGTTTACTGTCCTGAATACTACGGTAAGTCTGCCCATGGTATCGGTTTTATATGCTATTCTGCTGACTTATGTAACAATACAGCTTGTGGCAGGCGTCAACAGCTGGGCTGTCCGCAAGATAATGGATACGTGCATGTTTCCGCGCGCTTATGATGCGCAGTATGAACAGCACTTACGGACATTAGAGGCCACAACCCGTTCGCAGGGGGCTGCCGGCTTTTTCCGGTTTGGCCTGAAACCATACCTGAACATTCCGCGCTGGGGTATGCACCTCTATATTGCCGTAAATGCTGTCTGGGCATTTTTGTGTGTGGCCGTGACGTATGTAGTTGTGCGTTTAGCGGTGCCGACTGCTCTTCAGCAACAAACGGTGTTTATGCTGGGGATTGTTATTATGGCGTATTGGCTGAGCCGGGCTTCGCGACGGATTATTCACGAAACCAAAGTACGGGTCATGGCTCCGCTGACGATCCGGGAGTTTGTTGATGAACTCTACATGCAGTGGGCACAGCATACCGACTTCCGCCGGTTAGTGGTTGAGGTACTTGCCTTCAGCGAAACACTGACTCATCAGCGCAGCTATGCAAACCTGCTGCTGACTGAAACCATTCTGAATCGTTTTAAACTGGAAAAAACCGGAACTAATCACTCGTTGCTTCAGGAAATGGCCTTGCTGCCTAAAGACGTGCGCTGCGGATTGGAACGGCTGGCTATCTTCGGGTTTGTTATCGATGGTGATCTTTCAGGCGCTGATCGTGAAAAACTACACCAGTTGGCCGATAAGGGCTTGCTCTCACATTCTTCGTCGCAGATCAGCGACATACTTCAGCAATATAGACAAGGAAATGGTTTGTGGGTGTAACAATATAGTGTTCCGTGTATGATTTTTACTGATTGTTATGCGCTGTGGTCAGACGGCGAAACCGCTGACACTCTAGCGCTAATAGTAAAAGACACAGTTATATGTGGCATATGTAATTATATGGTGTGAAATTTGTTAAGGGTGATAGATTAATTTGCTAAAAGCTACTATTTAATGATTGACGTTCTGTTGTATATATATATAACATATATGTATATTTGTATGTAATATTTATGGCTTAGTTAAGCATATGTTGTTTATGGCATAGTATTTGTTGGTTGTCATATGAGACAAACTTGCTTATTTTATGCTGGCTAATTTTACATTATGCAAGGCTAAAACCCTTAACCGTATAGAGCGCTTCTTTATTTGGAAGGGACTACTTGTGCTTTTACTCTCTTTGCCGCTGACTCTACATGCGCAGGTAACCGGCACCGTTTTCAAAGACTTTAATAACAATGGTGTTAAAGATAACACTACTTCTTTGACAGAGGTAGGCATGGCAGGCATCCATGTAATAGCTACAAAGCCAGACGGGACAACTCTGAATGTAACTTATACCGGTAGTGGGACAGCCACGAATAGTACCGGTGGATATAGTGTGACAGGGGGAACTCTAGGGCAAATCCGCCTTGAGTTTATTATGCCTGATGGGTATACTTACGCCTCAAACGGCGCTGTTGGCGGAACCATGGTTGCTTTTCCGGCTAGTGCAACGCAAAATCTGTCGGTTAATTATCCGGCAGATTATTGTCAGGCGAATCCATACTTAGTGACCCCCTGCTACGTTAACGGTCGTCCTTCAGCCAGTACAGCAAAAACAGATGCAATGGTGAAGTACCTGTATTCTGTATCGGGGCAGACCGAAGCTACGAATAACTCATATCTGGCTGTTGCGGCACAGATCGGAGCCGTTTGGGGGATGGCATATGACCGGACTGCAAAACAGATTTATGCAGCTGCATTTCTGAAACGGCATGTTGCTTTAAAAGATAACGATGGAGACGGCAAGGAAGATCTCGGAGCTATTTATACCATGACACCTACCGGTTCGCCTGCCCTCTGGCTTGATTTAGCAACGCTGGGTGTTGATGTCGGTTTATCACAAATGCCGACGATTACCGCGCGGGGCTTGCCGAATAATAAAACCGACCAGTCCTATGATGCCGCTGTTTATCCTCTGGTAGGGAAAGTAGGTTTGGGCGACATTGACATCTCCGATGATAATAAATATTTATATGTTGTAAACCTCTACAATCAGAAAGTTTATACGATTGATATTGCCACTAAATCGCTGGTAGGATCCGGAGTAACGGTCCCGAATGCATGTAGTGGCGGGAATAGCCGCCCGTTTGGCTTAAAATTCCATCGCGGTTCGCTATACGTTGGAGCTATATGTGATGCGTTGAGTTCGCAGGCTGTTACAGATTTGCAGGCTACGGTATATCGCTTAAGCGGAGGTGTCTTTACCAGCATGCTAACCTTCCCGTTGAATTATTCCAAAGGAGCCGCATTCAATGATGGTACGACAAAAACCGGCACAAAGTGGAACCCATGGAAGGATAATTTCTATCCGATGATGGGAATGAACTTCAGCGGACAGAATAATCCTGTTTATCCGCAACCAATGCTTGTTGATCTGGAATTTGACGTAAACGAGGAATTGATCATGACCTTCAATGACCGGTTGGGACACCAGACCGGAACATTGAACTACGGCACCGATATCGCGGATACTAAACTTTACAGTAGTGTTGTTGGTGGCGATATGCTACGGGCTGCTCTTACCAATGGGGTTTATGTACTTGAGAACAATGCAGCTACAGGTGGCATTACTGCATCAGGTGTAAATAACAATGAAGGTCCGGGAGGCGGTGAATTTTACTCGGGCGATAAATCGTTGTCAGGAGGTTCGTTTAATTATCACGAAGAAAACATACAAGGCGGGAGCGCCTTGTTTCCGGGAAAAGGAGAGGTCGCTGTTCATGTATCTGACCCGATTGATGCCTGGTCAGGGGGAACGTTCTGGCTAAGTAATACGACAGGACTCAGCAAGCGTGCCTACGAAATTTTCCCGTATAGTTACGATGTATCGTTGTTCGGTAAAGCCAACGGGTTAGGAGATATTGAGTTGATGTGTGATAATCCTCCTATTGAAATCGGTAACCGTGTTTGGGCAGATACGGATAGCGATGGTATCCAGGATGCCGGCGAAACCGGTATTGCCGGCGTGTCAGTAACACTCTGTACTCAGGGTGGAAGCCCCATTGCTACTGCGGTGACAGATAATAATGGTAACTATTATTTCTCTTCCGGCCCAGGTACGTCAACAACAAGTGCCATTTACAGTCTGACCAACCTGACCAGCAATACTCAATATCAGCTGAAGTTTCCTGTAACGGCTAACGGAGGGAAAGCACTGGTTACGGCAAATGCTGCTACCGATAATATCGATTCAGATGCTCCGTCCAGCGGGGTGGTTTCTTTTTCTACTGCTGGTTTCGGAGCCAATAATCATACATTTGATGTTGGTTATGGTGATGCAATATGTGCACTAAGTGCAACTGCTGTTGCCGGAACATGTAATCCTGTAACAAATGCTTATACCGCGTCCGGAACAATTACACTGACGAATACCGTAGCCGGAACGATTACAGTTTCTGACAATACCAAATCAACAACGATAGCGGTCACGAATTCAACAACTTCTGTTTCTTTTTCATTGACAGGCCTTGTCTCAGGGTCAGGCTCGCATACCGTAATCGTAAGCCTGCCAGGCTGCGGAACAACGACAGCGGCGTATAATGCACCGGCCAGTTGCTCAGTAAGCTGTACGTTACCGACAGTCTCACAGATTACAATGACCACGCCAACCTGTACGGGTACACTTGCCAATAACAATGGAACTATTACCCTGAGTGGTATCACCAATGGAAGTAAGTATGGTATATCGACCGGTACATCCTATAGCGGGGTCACATTCTCCAGTGCATCTGCATTGTCGGGAAGTAGTCTGGCAATAAGTGATTTACCGAATAGTTATACCGCTCAGGTATATACCGTTCGCATATTCGGAAGTGACGGAACGTGCTTTACTGACAGAAGCATTACTATCCCTGCTAACGTTTGTCAGATTACTGACTGCTCTAATGGCACCGTTAGTAAATTAAGTGTTATCTCAGATATGCTTAATTGTGGAAGCTCAAGCAACCCCGTATCGCTATTCCTGAACGCGAACAACAAGTATAATATCATTGCTCCGGGGACTTCTCCTCGGTTCGTAGAATATAATGATGGTACCGCATCGCTGGATTTGTATGTGATCGAAGATGGCGCAAGTACCCCGAGGGGCTGGCACTTTTCCGCAACATTCACCGGTAAAAGTGCAACACCAACAAAGCCAACGTTAGACCCTGATCAAAACTGTACCGGAAAAACAGGGCCACAACCTGACTGGTACTATTATACAGGTACCAACAACGTGAAAATTATTGGTATTGGTGATTATACAGGTGCCGAGATCAGTTATCTGGGTAGCGATCATGACATTGAGATCGGAACTGCTGCCCAAACCTATCAGGCTGTTTACGGTCTCGGTTTCTGGCTCAATCTTAGCATGGTTAAGAACCCATATAACGTGGCGAATGCATTCACCGTAAATACCGGTGATGTTCTCATTAATCTGAGTGCAGGAGCATCCTGTTGTGTCACGCCTGTACTAACCGTTTCTGCCGGAGTATGTAATAGCACTACGAATCAATATAGTGTGAGTGGTATCGTTTCATTGACAAATGCTTCTGCGGGAACGGCTACCATTTCAGACGGTACTAAATCAACTACTGTCGCTGTAACAGCTAGTTCTACAGCTATTGCCTACTCGCTATCCGGCCTGACATCGGGTACCGGCTCGCACACCGTAACAGTAACTTTACCAGGTTGCGGGACAGCCACGGCGACTTATAATGCACCGGCCAGTTGTACCGTCGCAGCTACAATTGCTGTCACCTCTGCCACCGTATGCTACGGCAGCAGTGCGACCCTGACGGCCTCAGGCTGTGCCAACGGTACGGTAACGTGGTCGAACAACACGACGGGCAACAGCCTGATCACGCCTAACCTGACCCAAACGACCAATTATACCGCTACGTGTACCACCCAGACATCAACTACTGTAGCAGTCGGCACGGTGACGGTGATGCCGCAGCCTGTTCTGAGTCTGCAAGCGAGTTCGACGTTTGTGACGGTCAATACCCCTGTGAGCTTGTCGGCTATCGGCTGTACGGGCACGGTAACCTGGTCAACGGGCGGTAATGGCTCAACCATCAGCGTGACCCCGGCCAATGCAACTAATACCTACTCGGCGACGTGTACGACGGGTCCGGGCTGTCTGACAACTGCTTCAATTACGGTCAATACGCAGCCGGCGGCGAGCCTAGTGGTGGTCTCGGCGACGGTGTGCTACGGCAGCAGTGCGACCCTGACGGCCTCAGGCTGTGCCAACGGTACGGTAACGTGGTCGAACGGCACGACGGGGGGCAGCCTGATCACGCCGAATCTGACGCAGACGACCAATTATACAGCGACGTGTACGACCCAGACGGGTTCAACTACCACGGCAGTCGGCACGGCGACGGTGATGCCGCAGCCGGTACTGAGTCTTGCGGCCAGTTCCACGAATGTGACGGTAGGTACGCCGGTGAGCATCTCGGCGGTTGGCTGTGTGGGCAGTGTGACCTGGTCAACAGGCCAGAACGGCAGTACGATCAGCGTGACGCCGACTAACCCAAGCCAGACCTATTCAGCGACGTGTACGACGGGCCCGGGCTGTCTGACTACGGCGTCGGTGACGGTCAATACCCAGCCGGCGGCGAGTTTAGTGGTGATTTCGGCGACGGTGTGCTACGGCAGCAGCGCGACGCTGACAGCCACAGGCTGTACCAACGGTACGGTGACGTGGTCGAACAACACCACGGGCAATAGTCTGATTACGCCGAACCTGACACAGACGACAAACTATACGGCAACCTGCACCACGCAGACAGGCTCAACCACTACTGCGGTAGGCACGGCCACGGTGATGCCGCA
>NZ_JBYFCJ010000004.1:0-56225 GCF_057652235.1 Arsenicibacter sp. R0_47
TCGATCAGTTTGCGGATGATTTTAACTCACTAATCGAATTTATGACCATGCATAGGGTTTTATGAGAAAGCCCTGCATAAAAAAGAAAATAGATATGCTTATCTATGTAGTGTAAATTAATATATTTATATGAAAAAAAATATTACTAAAATTACAATAACTTGACGTTAACGATTTACTAATATACCTACTATGAAAAAGTGGTATTATTATACTATTTATTGTTTTATATCTATAGTGATAACCACAGACAATGACTGTATGGCTCAGGATCCACCTTCATTAAGGTCAGGCAAAACCCAAACGTACGATCGACTGATAAAAGCAGAAAAAGAACTTAAAGAAGCATTAAATGACGGAAATCAGGACGATATTGCTGATAAATATTATGTTGTAGGCAAAAGATACATGGACCTAAATGATTTTCCTAAAGGACAAATGTATTTCAATAAAGCACTACAGATAAGGATAAATCAAAAGAGACCGCACGAAATTGGAAAAATATATCAACGGCAGGCTGAGTGGATGCTATATAGAGATGATTTAAATTTAGCTTATAAGTACGTGCATCAAGCTATATTTTATTTTTTGCAGATTCCCGAGAAATATCAACTAATCGAAGCGTACAGGGTGTTAGGATCAATCCATAAGGAAAAGCTTAACAATAATAATAAGGCAGATTACAAACGTGTATATGACTCAGATAGTGTTGAGTACTACTATAAGAAGGCTGCAAAAATTGCCGAGATATTAGACCGTCCGGTTGACAGGGCACATGTGCTACTCGATTTAGGTAATTATTTATTGGAATTAAACAAGCCTCACGAAAGTTTATCTGTTTTATATAAAGCTTATGATATTTACAAAAAACACAATGAAAGATATTTTCAGGTAATAGCTGCTTTATCTATTACTGATAAGTTAATGAATGCCAAAAAATTTAATAAAGCGAAAAGCTGGATAGATACAGTGCTATATTATAGTAATATGGTAAAAGATAAAGAGGTTTTAATGAGTGTTTATAATATGGAGATGAATTACTATGTTAGAAT
Organism: Arsenicibacter sp. R0_47; assembly: GCF_057652235.1. Lineage (NCBI taxonomy): Bacteria > Pseudomonadati > Bacteroidota > Cytophagia > Cytophagales > Spirosomataceae > Arsenicibacter > Arsenicibacter sp. R0_47. The sequence continues at coordinate 1,053 of NZ_JBYFCJ010000004.1, forward strand.
AAAGGACTGGGAACATGCCTTGCTTGCAAAAGATAAGTATTATTTTATAAAGTTAAAACATTTAGAAGAGTTTAAGCAAAGTGCTGTTTCCGGTGTAAATAGTTTGTATTTGATAAAAAAAAGAGAGGCCGAACTATTACTTCAAAAGAATGAACTAGAAAAGTCAATAATTGACAGAAATAAGAAAATTCAGTTTCTGGTTAATATATTATACATTTTGAGTATATTTATTGTTTCTTGTGTCTGTGTTTTATTATATAGACGGTATGATAAATATAAAAAAATAGGAAAACAGGCGACTTCAATGCTAAAAGAGCAGAGTCATCGGATTAATAATTATCTTCAATCTCTATCGGATCTACTGGCGTTGCAATTTGATAAATTATCCGATCCGGCGGCTATTGAAGCAGTGGAGGAAAGCTTCTTACGTATCGAAGCAATGTCAATGGTGCATAAATATGTATATAAAGGGAATAGATTTGATTCTCCTGATAATAAAGTAAATATGAATATACTAATTCCCGATCTCATGGAAAATACATTGAGGATATATAGCTACCAACACGTAAATTTGTTGTACAAAATTGAAAATATATATATTCAAATGGATAAAGCTGTTACTATTGCACTTATAATAAATGAATTAACTACAAATGTTTGTAAGCATGTAGTAAAATATATTAAACATCCTTCTGTTAGCATAAATCTGTTTGAGGATGGAGAATACATTAAATTAGTTTTTCAGGATAATGGTGGAGGCATGATTAAACATCAGCAAGAAGGTTATGGAATGACTGTAATTAAGCTGATGATAGAACGATTAAACGGTAAGTTTTCATTCCTTAATCAGGAAGGGCTGCGTTTCGAGCTGGAGTTTAAGAATATTGATAAGCGTATCATCAAAAATGGGAATTTATAATATAAATGCTACTATACTCATCATTGAAGATGATCCTCTGTTTGCTGAACGCCTGAGATCTGATCTGAAAAAGAATGGATATATTGTGGCAGGTATTGCCAGATCATTGGAAAGTGCGGTTCAATTAATGAGCCGGAATGATGTTGATTTAGCGATTATAGATATTTGGCTTGAAGGCTCACAAAATGGGATAGATATAGCTAAAGCGTTATTAAAGCTAAAAAACATTTCGATTATTTATGTAACAGGTCTATCCAGAGAAGAACAATTAGAGAGAAGCAAGGAAACATTCCCTTTCTCATTTATGGTTAAACCGGTTAATATACAGGAATTACTAGTTCAGATTGACCTTGCTATAAATAAGAATAATGAAAATGCAGGCAAGCTTATCTTGAATGCTGATTACTTTTTTGTTTTTTCAGAAAAAGGATATATCCGAATTAAATTTAGTGAGATATTATATATTTATGCAGACCGGATTTACTCAAAAGTCTTTTTGACAAAAGAGGAACATGAACGATTATTTCCTAAAAGGAGCTATGGTTTTATACATATATCTGCTAATTTAGGTCGTATCATGAGGCAACTACCTGCTGATTTTTTTCAGTTAAGCCGATCTGTTGTTATTAACCTGACTTTTCTGGATAAAGTTGAATCAGAGTTTCTGGTCGTTGCCGATCAGCGAATAGAAGTGCCTGATGGTATAAAGAATAACTTGTTAAGCCGATTAAATGTAATTCGGTCAAAGTAAGCTTTTATCAGGGATTTACTATAAGTTTCGATCCATTGGTAAATACCAGTTTACCTCCATTATATCTTAGACTTTGTGCTTCATTTGTCTCACTATTGAGCGTGACAATATGGCCTGCGTTGATTATTACTTCATCTGAAAGTGACGGTCTGCGCCCGCAGCTCCATGTGCCGGCTTCATGCCACAGACCTGATTTGATTGTTGAGCATGTAGATATTATCCTGGTAAATAATTTCGTATATACCTGACTTCTATTACCTTTTTCATCTATTGCCTGAATAGATAACAAATATGTCTGCCCATTAACCAATTGAGCAGCATTACCTTTAAATTGGAGATTAATGGTGTTTGATGGATCAGGGAGTGTGTATGAATATTGCCCCACTAATACAGATCCTTGTGAGTAACTATATTCAAGTCTGACTATCTTCGCGGACAGTATTCCGCTCTGAATGTATACGATATTGAATTGTGTTTGGCTCCAGATTCCGTTGCTGTTTCTGCCACGCACAAAGAATAGATGAAAACCATTCGAAAGGCTATTCGTATTTGCCGTGAAATCAATTTGATTACCGTTTGGTGTAACGCTGACCAACGTATTTCTGCCAAATCCCTGATCAGTATCCCAGCCATATTCAATAAGCTGAATATTATTCTGGCCTAAAACCCATAAATGAAATAAACTGAAAACGAAAAGCATTATTATTGATCTCATATCAATTGGCGTTCCTGATCTTTAAACTAATATTTAGCCCTTGCGTTGTTGATCCGGTTTCCGGAACAGTGAGCTCATAAATGATAGGTATTGGTGGTAAACCCGATAGCTTATACGGTTCTGAACCTCCGAAAATACCCGGTTGACTTGCATTCGTACCGGCTGTTAAATAGGGCGAACCGGCTTTTATTACATATTTTCCATCAGTACTTGTTCCGCCAACAAACGTATTACCTGGCTCATAGGCAATATTTCCGTTTGCTGTTCCGAACTGCTGATTGGGTGCCAGGTTATTCTGATTGGTTTGGGCAATAATGTTAACCGTTGCATCCCTATGTACCAGAATATTATTCCGAAAAGTAGATGCTGTTATTTTCCATAGAAAATTTCCAATTAAATTATTATTATCATAATTCAGATAATTTAACCCAGATTCATCCTGTACAATAATGCTGTTAATTACTGAAATATTATTGTTGTATAGGGAACTATAACCTTGAATATAGTTTATATATGAGCCTATTATTTTGCAATTATTGACAATATTACCTGCATCACCATAAAATGAAACTTCAACTTTACAGCGTATGATATATATATTACTTGTTTGTATCCTCATTCGATAATTATTTATCTCCATGCCGATTAAAAAAGATCCTTGAGACCCGTTGTTGAAAAAACAATAGTCATTAATTCTAGCATTAGTTGTCAGTGCATTTATTCCAAGGTTTTCATTTAAAAAATAGCCAGGCCCAATAATAATAACTCGTTTGCTGCAATTAAAGCCATTATAAGGCAATGATGAGCCTTCAACCATTATAGTATCTCCGTTTACTACACTAAAATGATTTAATGCTGTTTGGATCTGATTAAACAACCGGTTGGTTATATTTTCCGGCAGATTATTGTTTACCCTGAAAATTGCTCCATGTGCTGTAAGTGAAAAATAACCATAGAAGCACGTTAGTATGATCAGGATTCTTTGCCAATATATACGTGTGTTATTGTTCATAGGTGGTCTATGTATTTTTGATCAGTAAGTCAATGAATTTTTTATAGACATAACTCTGTCGCCTGCGTGTAACTTCAAATAGGCATCCATTATGAAGGATTACGACTAGTTTTCTGGGATGAGCCGATACTACTTCAATATTTTTTACATAACCTGGATTGACAATTACATCTTTCCTGATTCGTATAAAATCTGTGAGGTTTTCTTCATACCATTTTAACGTCCTTGATGATAATACCGGCCTGTTATTACTGTAGTTAATCCTTGTGTAATTCCAGTCGCCTTTTAACCAGATTATATCGCTCAGAACGATTTCTTTTCCGTCACATCGAATAGCTGTCATGGCAGATTTATTACAGGCTGCGAAGTAAAATGCCTGTAGCTACGCCGCCGACAAACCATGCGGCTTCATTTCCCCGTCGCGTATAGTAACGGCGTGTTGTGGTTGGGTTACCGGATACTTTCCATGAACCTTCAGTAGTGCCGGCCACCAGTTTCGGGTTTTCATAGTTAACGGTACCTGGTGCCCATATTACCTTCAGCGAATTTCCGGGATCAACAAAAATGTATCCTGGGAAAGGCTTATAATGGTCTTTCTTGGCGAGTGATATAACCTTTATATCGTCATATCGTTTATTGGGATCCCAAACGGTATCAATGAACGTATCACCCTCATAAATAAACCTATAGCCTGTCACAGGAATCCATTGTCCTTCGGCAGCTTCTGACAAAGCCATAAAGTCAGGATGTTTTAAGTTTGCTTTCCAGGTCGTTTGCAGGCTTCTTGATCTGTCTACATAATCATACCCGGGAAGCAGAGTCCATTGACCCTCATTCGCTGCCGACTCAAGATTAAATTCCGGATGAATCTGACCTTTTTGCCATGATACAGCATCTAGATTCCAGAAAAATCTTGGTTCCGTATCACCAGTTGATACCCATGCATACCCTGCGCTTTTGGGCCTTGCTTGTAAAAATCCGGATAGCCTCATATCACTTTTTACTAAATTTATTCCGTGCCATACCACGATGAGCCCGATAAACAGGATGCTCCCTTTTTTTATAGCAGAAGATGTAATCATAATTTGAGATGTTAAAACCTGGCAGTTAGACCGACCCGTGCCGAAGAGAGACCTGTGTAGCCGAATTCCGCAAAAGCACCGATCTTAGGCGTGAAGTAGTATTTCCCGCCGATGAAATAATTAAAGAATGCTCCGCTCCGGTAGTCATACCCATACCCATAGTTGGCGTCATGCCAGCGGAACGAGCGATACCCTAAACCTAGTCCGGCGTATAAATCAACTTTTTCGGTATTTAACCTGAACACACGGTTAACGTGATACGATCCACGGATACCAATATATGTGGCGGTATACCGCCATCTTGAACTGCTATAGTAATAATCACCATAATTCCCTGAATTATAGTCTAGTTGCACGCCCGCACTAATGTCTTTATCCAATCCGCTCTCGAATGATATACCGACAGGATTGCCGTAATAATAAGAGGACAGACCAATTCCCAGATTGACTAACTGATCACCTTTTTGATATCCGGTTCTGCCTGAATAACGAACAGGTGTATGGGAGATAACTTCCCTGCGTGAGCTTGTCGCGACTGGTTTTGGCGTTTCTGTGACTGCCTCACCGGGTAAGACGGTAGAATGCTGTCTGGTGGCTGATGGTGTGTTCACTGTTCGCACGGGCGGTGGTGGTGGGCCCGGTACTACCCGGTTTTCTGAGGCACTCCCCGATGGTAATGCGGAACTCGTTGGCGTGCCCGTTTTTTGCCTTGATAAGCTGGTACGGGTGGCTGAAGGGGTTGGTGTTGACGATGCCTTAGGGGTTGGTCTGCTTGAAGAACGGCGGGCCGGGGCTTTTGCCGAAGTCGGTTGTGTCTGTGCCTGCAGGGGTTGCCGGATTAAACCTGTCAGAAGAAGGAAAGCGATTAAAGGTAGTTTCATAGTGTTTATATGTATAAGGACCAGCGGATCTCTTTATGGAGGTTTATATTTAAGCTGGGTTATTAATTGAGTTGATTCTTATCAGCTAATTTATTATGGGTTTATACATAACTGATTGTTAAACTTCCCAAAACCAGATTATTGTAAACAAAGACCAGATAAATGTTTCCGAACTATGGAAAAGAATTTTCTTAAGTTGAGGGTTCCGTAGATAAGATTGACAAGGGAAGACGTGTTGTAGGCAGAAAATAGAAAGGCTGAACGGTAAGAAAGCGGAGATGTATGCTCCTGCGGGCAAAATCGCTTTCCGATTTGCCGGGCTGGAAAACTTTAGCCAATATTGAACCGGCAATGGCGAGTAGTTGCCCACCTGACCTTACCCATGAAAAGACGTTCGTTTATTAAGCATAGCGGTGCCACCGGCTTAGTGGCATTGGTTACTCCCTCTTCTGTATTCTATTCCGGTCCAAAAAAGGCAGCTCCTTCCCCCTTACTTGAGTCATTTCGTAATCCGGCTGATGCGGCAAAACCCCAGACCTGGTGGCACTGGATGAATGGCAACGTAACGAAAGAAGGCATCACGCTTGACCTCGAAGCCATGCAGCGCATCGGCATCGGCGGGGTACAGAATTTCGACGCGGGGACCGGTATTCCCAAAGGGCCGGTTGAGTACCTGAGCCCCGAATGGCTGGAGCTTAAAAAACACGCGATCCGGGAGGCGCAGCGGCTCGGCCTCGAATTTACGATGCACAACTGCCCGGGCTGGTCGTCGAGCGGCGGGCCGTGGATTACGCCGGAGCAGTCAATGAAGCAGCTGACCTGGAGTGAGTTGTGCGTCGAAGGGGGGCGGCCCATAAACCGGAAACTGCCGCAGCCCTACACAAAACTGCAACATTACCGCGATGTGGCGGTACTGGCCTATCCGTCGCTGTTCGGCGAAATGGCGTTTGACAACATCATCGGTAGTGTAGAGACGCCCGTAGGAGCGGTGGATATCAGTGGGTTAAACGGAGAAGACAATGAGGGGGTTACGGTGCAGGGAGCAACCACTGGTCAACCATCTTACCTACAGATCAACCTGAAAGCGACCATTGAGGTGCAGGCACTGGGGTTCGCCGGACAGGTGGTTGATACAGGTGGCGGCGGGTTTGGCGGGCCGTCGGTAACCATTGAGGTTTCAGAAGATGGTGTAACGTTCCGGAAGCTCGCCACGGTGCCTGTCACAGACGTAATGACCAGGGCTGAGTTTCCGTCTGTCATGCTGAAAGCCTTCCGCTTCGTGTCGGCGAAAACCGTTCAGTATACCGGTATTCAATTCTCAAACGCCCTGCGCCTGACCGACTGGCGCAAAAAAGCCAACTACGCATTCAGCGGGGTAGCGGGCGCCGCACCCCAAACGACTCCTCCCGAAAAATCAGCCATTGTCAACCGGAACACCCTTGTTGATCTGACCGATAAGCTCGATGCCACGGGGCGCCTGCAATGGGATGCCCCGGCCGGTGACTGGACCATTCTTCGCTTCGGCTACACGTCGACGGCAACCATGAACCGGTCAGCACCCGATACGGGCGTCGGGCTGGAATGTGATAAATTCAGCAAAGCTGCCGTTACGGCTCACTTTACAAAAATGATGGAGCAGTTGCTGCCAACCCTTGAGCCGCTGGCTAAACAGGGTAAGGTCGGGCTGCTGATCGACAGCTACGAAGTGGGTATGCAGAACTGGACGGAGGGTTTCGATCAGTATTTTAACGCACAGAACGGCTACGACCTGCGGACGTACTTACCCGCAATGACCGGCCGGATTCTGGATTCGGCCGACACGACCGAACGCTTCCTGTGGGACCTCCGCCGCACACAGGCTGACCTGATGGCTGATGCCTATTACGGTCAGTTTACGACCCTTTGTCACCAGCACGGATTTATTGCCTACGCCGAACCTTATGACCGGGGGCCGATGGATGAATTACAGATTGGCTCGCGCGTGGATGTCAATATGGGGGAGTTCTGGAATGGCCTGTCAACTATTTTCCAGAATAACCTGACCATGCACCGGACGGTCAAACTCGCGGCCTCCATTGCTCATACCAACGGTAAAGGCGGCGGTAAACCGCAGGTAGTCGGGGCGGAAGCCTTTACCGGCGAACCCGAATCGGCCCGCTGGCAGGAATACCCGTTCGGGATGAAAGCCCTGGGCGATAAAATGTTCAGTCAGGGGCTGAGCCGCGTCATTTTTCACCGGTATGCCCATCAGCCACACCCGACCGCCCAGCCCGGCATGACAATGGGGCCGTGGGGTATTCATTTCGACCGGACCAATACCTGGTGGGAGCAGGCACGGCCCTGGATGGCGTATCTGGCGCGCTGCCAGAGCCTGCTGCAGCAAGGCCTGTTCGTGGCCGATCTGGCGTATCTGACTGGTGAAGAGGGAAATGCGTATGCAACTGTTCGTCCGGAAGAGCTGAATCCGGCCCCGCCCGAAGGATATGATTACGACGTAATCAGTGCCGAAACGCTGCTCCGGCACGCGCAGATGGCTGACAACCAGCTGACGTTGCCGGATGGTATGAGCTACCGTGTGTTGGTGGTGCAGACCCGGAATATGTCTTTGGCCTTACTGGAGAAAATCCGCGGGCTGGTGATGCAGGGGCTGATCCTTGTTGCCCGGCGGCCGGTCGGGATGCCGGGGCTGCGCGACGCCGGTAAAGACCTCCAGTTTAACCGTATCCTGGATCAGTTATGGGGGCTGAAAGGTACGGCACCGACAGCCGGAAATGTAGTGGGTAAAGGCATGGTGTATGCCGGTAAATCGCTGCAGGAGGTATTCACGGCTCTTAAACTGCTTCCGGATGTGGATATAACGGCTCAATCCGGGGATGCCCCCGTTACCTGGATTCACCGGCGGATTGGCGGCGACGATGTGTATTTTCTGGCAAACCAGCGCCGGACGGTGGAAGAAGTCGTCTGCGCTTTTCGTGTGTCGGAGAAGCAGCCCGAATGCTGGGATCCGGATACGGGTGTGGTCACGAAACTAAACCTGTATGAAAAAGAAGCGGGCCTGACCAGGGTACCCCTCCGGCTGGAACCGGCCGGGTCGGTTTTTGTGGTGTTCCGGCAGGGAGCCGCTGAAAATCATTATGTTTCGATAAGTCGTAATCAGCAGCCGCTGCAATCGGCGCGCCTGTTTCCGGCGGTGCCGCCGAAGCGTTTTCCGGAAATAGTCAATAATTTTACGATAAATGTCCGTGCCAAACCGGAGCGGAATATCATGCTGTCCACGCAGAACTTCATGGATGGCATCGCTGATCCGTGGACGGATTTTTATGCAATATACCCTGCGTCGGGGAAGGAGTTGTACGGGGCCAGCCATGCGGCTACCGGCCTGGCCATTGGCCGGAACGGGGTAGCGGTCTGGGAGCGGGCGGCCGGAAAACCGGTGCTTGTACTGGCCGCGCCCGTGCCGGTGTCGGGCTGGAGTCTGATCACGATGGTCTACCGCGACGGGGTGCCCTCGGTTTATGTCAACGGGAAGCTCATTAAACGGGGAAAGGCTTCGGGCGATCAGGTACATCCGACCCTGAATCAGGCCTTCCTGCGGGACGGGGCCTCGTACTACAACGGCGACCTGTCTGTGCCGCAGCTGGTGGCCGAAGCGTTGCCCGATGACCGGATTCGCCAGCTGGCCCGTGAGGCCTACACGCCGGCCCAGCCTACACCGGTTCTTTCGACGACCGGCGAAGAGCGGGCGTCGTTTCAGTTCTGGGAAAACGGGAAATATACCTTCCGGGACGCGGCCGGCAAAGAGCGGACAATTCCGGTTGGCAGTCTGCCGGAACCGCAGGTCCTTTCGGGAAGCTGGCAGGTGGCGTTTCAGCCGGGAAGGGGCGCTCCGGAGCCGCTTGTCCTCAATGAACTTATGTCGCTGCACCGGCATGCGGAGGCGGGAGTGCGCTATTTCTCCGGTACCGCAACCTATTCAAAAGCTGTTGACGTCAACCCCGCACTGACGGGAAATAACCGCCGGATTTTCCTGGATCTTGGCCGGGTAGAAGTGATTGCGGAGGTGCGGCTGAACGGTAAGCCACTGACAACACTCTGGAAACGGCCTTTCCGGCTCGATATTACCGATGCCGTCAAGCCGGGCACCAATCAGCTGGAAATACTGGTGACTAATCAATGGCCGAACCGGCTCATCGGCGACGCGCAGACGCCCGACGTAGATGCTTATGTGCCCGGGGCGGGCAGCAGCGGTTTTGCCAGTCTGAGCGGCGGGGGCATTCAGCAGCTGCCGGACTGGTACAAGAACGGTGCGCCTAAACCTGATGATGGTAAGGTTACTTTTGCCACCTGGAAACATTATACCAGCGAATCACCCCTGCTCGAAGCCGGTCTGATCGGCCCCGTGCGGCTCCTGCCGGTCATGCAGGTAACGATTTGAGACAAAGAGTGAAAGAGTGAATGAGTGAAAGAGTGAATGAGCAATAGAGTGATTGAGTAGCAGGAGGCTTCGCTCTTTCTCTCTATCGCTCATTCACTCATTAGAAAACGTGTAGTGAAGGTATAAAAACGGGTGAGCGCCATGCGTTCACCCGTTGCGCTCTCTGCGTTTAATCAACGCTCTGATCAGCCTTTTTAGTCTGATCCTTGGCATGTGCTTTCATGTGTTTGGCGTCGCTCTTCATAGCCTTCTTCACAGCTTTCTCTTCTTTCTTTTTCGCTTCGGCCAGTTTTGTTTTATCGTCGTTTATGGCCGGAATTTCAATCCGGTTCTGATCGCGGGCATCTTTCCGCTTTTCGGCTGCTTTTTCCAGCTTCTTTTCAGCCTTCATTTCTTTTTTTGCCTGTTTTCCTTCCTGAACGGCCTGTGCCATAGCGGCTTGTGTCATCATCAGCAACGCGAACGCTGCACCCATAATTACCTTTTTCATTGTCGTTGAGCATTGTTAAGTAACAATCCGGCCGCTTTGGCCGGCTTTCTTAGGAGTACATAACAGACCTGTTCTGACTTTGTTTGAAAAAATTAATGAGCGTTACCGTTCGGTAACTTTAGGGCCGTATTAACAGAATATTGCTGTAATCAATCCCAAAATTATGTTCATTGGCAGCGTTTCAAATAAGTGTCCCGTTTGCTAAAACTGAAAACAGCTTGTAAGCCGGTACGGTTAACTTAAAACAATTGGTAAAGTATAACAAGTAAAAGCGCAACGTATGAAAACCATCGAACGAGAAAACAAAACGCTTACCGGGCATGAACGACAGCGTAAGCTGACACGGCAATCCATCCTCCGCATTATTCTGGTAAGTTCGTTTATTACCAACTTGCTGATCGTCTATACATTAATACATCCGGCTCCCGCCAGCGGGCTGGTCAACACCGTTTCATTTGCTTCCTTAGCTCCCATACTCCGCGGTTCAGTTTTATTTTTCCTCGCTTTATCCGTCGTCAGTCTGATTGGCTTCGCTTGTCTCGATCCGGAAACGGAACCTGTCGTCAGCATCACGCAAACCGATCCGGTAGCTGTAACAGAAGAGGCACCTATTGCAGAACCGGCCCAAATCATTGTGTTTCGTCCTGAGCTTTCACCGGTTACCGTAGATAGCCAACCGACGCTGGTCAGGAAGTAATTTTTGATGTAGTTACTGGCTGCTGGATACTGGATGGTTCTGGGATACTAATAGGGTATATTTAGTATCCAGCATCCAGCATCAAGAGTTATCCAGCATCCAGCATCAAGAGTTATCCAGCATCCAGCATCTAATAACTAGGGCCGTTCGGTCAGGGCCATGCGGATGAGTTCGGCAGTATTTTTGACACCGGCTTTTTTGATTAGGCTGGCGCGCTGATTAGCGACGGTATTGGGGCTGATGTCAAATTGTTCGGCAATTTCGCGGCTGCTCATGCCTTGCGTCAGGCAAGTCAGAATCTGTGCCTCGCGGGTGGTTATTTTATTCCAGACCGTTTTGCTGCGGGGAAGGGCAAGGTCATCATCGTTCTTTACCTTAGGAATGATCAGGTGCCGGATGATTACTGAGGAGGCATTGGGTGGATAGTAAAGTTCGCCGGTAACGACGGTTCGGATGGCCCGCAGGATTTCTTCCCGGTCTGTGTCTTTGAGTAAATATCCCGCAGCACCGTTCTGCACTGCATTCAGAATGTAATCGGGATTATTGTGCATACTGAAAATCAGCGATTTTACGCGGGGGTACTGACGTGTTACGACTTTAGTAACGTCGATGCCCGACATGCGTGGCATCGTAATGTCCAGCAGGAGTACATCCGGTTTCAATTCCGGAATCAGCTCAATGGCATCGTCGCCATCCGATGCTTCTCCTACAATTTCAATGTCTTTTTCGTCTTCCAGCAGATTGAGTATTCCCCTTCTTACGACCGAATGATCATCGGCAATTAATACGCGGATTGGCATAACCATTAACTTTTGCAGGGACGGCTACCGGGTAATTTTTACATAGACTTTCGTTCCTTTTTTAAGTCGGGAAGTCAGTACAAATTCACCATTCAGTAATCGGGCCCTTGTTTTCATATTTTCTAAACCACTGATAATCGGATTCGCTTTCCGGACATTCTTCACGACGAATCCTTTTCCGTCATCTTCAACGGACAGTGTAAGATACGTTTTTTCCTGCACTATCTGAATGAAAATATGTTCTGCATCAGCATATTTTACGGCATTGTTTAAGGCTTCCTGCGCAATCCGGTACAGCCCGATCTCAATGGCGGGGGGTAACCGGTTAACAGTACTCCCGCTAAAGACAATAGTCTGCCCGGTAATATGTGCTGTCTGTTCGGCCAGCAGTTGCAGCGCGGCAGACAACCCGAAATCACCGAGCACAGACGGCATCAGGTTGTAGGACACCTGACGGGTAGTCCGGATGGTTTCCTGGATCAGTTCACAGAGTTCGTCGAACCGTTTCCGGAGTTTTTCGTCCTCGATCTGAACGCGTTTCAGGCTTTCGGCGTGGAGCTTCAGGCCGGTAAGCATCTGCCCGATGCCGTCGTGGAGTTCGCGCGCAAACCGCCGCCGTTCTTCCTCCTGGCCTTCGAGCAGCGCCGCCGAACGAACACGATCTTCTGTCCGTTGCAGCTCATATTTTTCTTCCGTCGTCCGGATAAGTACGGCTTGTGTATCAAGAAGTTGCTGGTTTGTGTCGGCCAGATCATCGTTGGCAATTGCCAGCTGGTGATTGCTCAGACGCAGGGCGTCTTCCGATTCGGTCAGTTTCCGGATCACAGCCTGCGTATGATTGACTACCGGCCTGAAAATAAAAAAGCCTTCGATGAGCACAATCAGCAACGTAGCAATACCCAGACACCATTCAACCTGTTCGAGATAGCGGACCCGTTCAAATGTTTCGGTATCGAACCGGAATACGATTTCGTTCATCTGCTGTAGATAAGCCGGTTCAGACTTCAGAATTGCGCTGAGAGCAAGTTGTTTTTCCGCTTCTGTGCTTTGTTTCGTAAAGACGATAAACCCCGCCTGAATCGCCTGAAATACCGGTTTTATTTCCCGGAACATGCTGTCGATAGCCGCACTTTTCCGGACGGTATACGGCTGTTCCATCAGCAGTGTGCCCGTTTGCAGTTCAGTATGTACCCGTGTCCAGACATGCAGCAGAGAGTCGAACGACACAGTATCGCTGGCCGGAATCTGCTGTAGATCCAGCAACACCAGCTTGGTCAGGCGCTGGCTCAGCATCCGCTGGCGGCCGGCTACGTTCAGCACCCGCCCGTCATCGTTATGGTCGTTGATCGTCTGTTTTATAAAAAACAGTCCGCTGATGGTCAGGACCGCGATGACGGTCAGGGCCATTACATAAAAGCGGGTCAGTCGCCGGGCTACCAGTTGGTCAAGTTCCTGCACGGGATATTGGGTGATTGAGTGAATTGTGATTGAGTGATCTGCTGCACTCCGGAGCTGAACATATAAAGGGTTCAGTATTAACAGGTCATTCAACTAAATTAACCACATAGACACATAGGGCACATATGAGATAAAAAATCTTTTTATTTCTATGTGGCTATGTGGTTAACGTCGATTTATAACGGATCGAAAATCCCTGCAAGGTTAGTCCTCAGAAGTACAGGAAAAGCAGGTAAACTATTTCCGGTCGGGTTGCTCACTCCGCAATGCCCACAAATACCTGGTCGTTTTCAACCCGGACGGGGTAGGTCCGGATCTGGTATTCGTCGTCGGTGAGGCATTGACCGGTCCGGAGCGAAAATGTTTTTTTGTGGAACGGACAAGCCACTTTCGGCTCTCCCTGATGGCTGCCGGTCATGCCCCTCGACAAGGCCATCTGCTGGCGGTGCGGGCATTGATTATCGGTGGCATACCACTCGCCGCGGCGGGCAAAATGGAAAATGGCAATCTGGCGGCCATCGATCAGGGCACACGCCCCGCCGTCGGCCGGAATATCGTTGGTGTGGCAGGCCATGTGCCACGTAATTGACAAGGTTAACATGTTGTTTTGATCGTAAACGTGTATGGCAGAATGATATTCCGCTACTTACCGGATGAATTACATTTATTGCGCGGAATGTCATTCCGCGCTACCGACCCTAAATTGTCCATTCCTGCGCCCGTTTCTGAGAGCGGAGCGGGGTAAAGGCAATTGACGGGTCTTTAACGTCGGGCTGGTTTACAAAATGGGTAAAGCGCTTCCGGAGTTCAGGCGTTTCTACCACATCCTTCCACTCACAGCGGTAGTTGTTGACCAGTTCCTGCATACCGGCTTCCAGATCAGCCGCAATTCCCAGCACATCGTCGACGATCACGGCCTTGAGGTAGGTCATGCCGCCTTCCAGTTTGTTGAGCCAGGTAGCCGTACGGGTCAGCGGATCGGCGGTTTTGATGTAAAACATCAGGAACCGGTCGATCAGCCGGAGACAGGTCTCCTTGTCTACATCGGTGGCCAGCAGCCGGGCGTGTTGCGGTTTGGAGCCACCGTTGCCGCAGACATACAGGTTCCAGCCCTTGTCGGTGGCGATGATGCCGAAATCCTTGCTCTGCGCTTCAGCACATTCGCGGATACAGCCCGAAACCGCCGATTTCAGCTTGTGCGGCGCGCGGAGGCCCTTGTAACGCTCTTCGACCTCAATGGCAAACGTCACCGAATCCTGCACCCCAAACCGGCACCAGGTCGATCCCACACAGCTTTTTACCGTCCGCAGGGCTTTGCCGTAAGCATGACCGCTTTCAAAACCGGCCCGAATCAGTTCTTCCCAGATTGCCGGTAAATCACCGACGTGGGCGCCGAACAGGTCAATCCGCTGGCCGCCCGTAATTTTGGTATACAACCCGTATTTTTGCGCCACCTGCCCGATCACGATCAGCTTTTCGGGCGTAATTTCGCCGCCCGGAATCCGCGGAACTACCGAATAGGTGCCCCCTTTCTGGATATTGGCCAGATAGCGGTCATTGGAGTCCTGCACCGGTGCCCGATCCTGCTCCAGAATATTTTCGTTCCATAAACTGGCCAGTACCGATGCTACAAGCGGCTTACAGACTTCGCAGCCATCCCCGTGCCCGAACTGGTTCAGTACATCGCCATAGGTGCGCAGTTTGTTGATTTTCACCAGGTCAAACAACTCCTGGCGCGAAAAATCGAAGTGTTCACAAATCGTATTCCGGACATACAGTCCTTGTTCTTTCATTACGCCCTGGATCAGGTCCTTCACCATGGGGGTACAGCCGCCGCAGCCCGTGCAGGCCTTGTTCGCTTTTTTCATGCCGTCGACCGTTGTGCAGCCATGTTCCTTAACCTGCTGGCAGATCATTCCCTTCGTTACCGCTTCGCAGGAACAGATCAGGGCATCGTCGGGCAGACTCAGGACCCCCGCGCCGGCCGCCTCTTCACCGCCGCGTGAGCCCAGAATCAGGTCTTCGGGGTCGGGCGGCAATACCGTCTTGTTTTTACAGGTCTGGAGGAGCATGTTATACTGCTCCGCATCGCCCACCAGAATACCACCGAGCAGCTCCTTGCCGTCGGGCGACAGGTTAACCCGCTTGTAGATGCCCTTAGCCTTGTTGTCGTAAATAATGGTCCGGCAGGCGGGTTCGGCGACAAACGGATCCCCGAAGCTGGCCACATCAACCCCGATCAGTTTCAGCTTGGTCGACATATCAAACGGCCTGAACTGTTTCAGCTCACCGGTAAGCTGCGCCGCAACCACATCAGCCATGTCGTAACCCGGCGCGACAAGCCCGTAGATCATATTATGTACCAGCGCGCATTCGCCGATGGCAAAAATGGCAGCGTCGGTGGTCCGGAGCTGATCGTTGACCAGAATACCGCCGCGCGGATGGGTATCAAGGCCGGCCCGTTTGGCCAGTTCGTCGCGCGGGCGGATACCAGCCGAAATAATCAGCATATCGACATCCAGCCGTGAGCCGTCTGTAAAGTCGATACCGTCCATCGTAGCATCGCCTGAAATTTGTCGGGTGCTTTTTGAGAGGTGGATCGAGAGGCCGAGCGAACCGAGTTGCTGTTGCAGGATGGCCGACCCGGCATCATCAATCTGCCGGGGCATCAGCCGTGGAGCAAATTCAACGACATGGGCTTCGTCGAGGCCCAGATCGAGCAGCGCCTTTGCGGCTTCCAGCCCAAGCAGACCACCACCGAGCACGGCTCCTTTACGTGCGGTACGCGCGTACGATTGAATGAGTTCGAGATCTTCGATGGTGCGGTAGACAAACACGCCGTCTTTTTCAACACCCGGAATAGGCGGCACAAAAGCGGCCGAGCCGGTGGCCAGTATCAGATAGTCGTAAGGAACGGCAATGCCATGATGTGAATAAACGGTTTTGGTCTCCCGGTCGATGTTCACAACCGGATCGCCCAGGTAGAGTTCAATGCCTTCAGCCACATACCAGTCAGCATCAGCCAGCAGCAGGTCGTCTGCTGATTTGCCGGCAAAAAAAGCGCTTAAATGTACGCGGTCATAGGCAGCGCGCGGCTCTTCTCCGAAAACGGTTATCCGGAAATCCGCTTTGTTTTGGGCTTTAGCCAGAAGCTTTTCACAGAATTTGTAGCCGACCATGCCGTTTCCAACGACCACAATCCGTGTTTGTGTTTGTGTTTTCATAGTTAGTAGTAACTATAATTTTATGACAACCCGTAATTTTTATTGTGTTATTTCAAGAATCGCCCCCACGAGTACCTGAAATTGTATAGGTCAAAATTAAATGGTGTTTTTGGTAAATCCTAGCTTATTATTTGTTAAATGCTTAATTTTTAAACTTATTTTTTTGAAAAAGTATTGTTTTTCGAAATTTAAGGTATAGATTTGAAGCAGTTAATGATGTAGTTAATAATAACTATTGATAGTACATTATTAATATTCACAACTTGACGCAAACGATCATGCAACCTAAACTGACATTAGTAGGCGCCGGTCCGGGTGATGGCGAACTGATTACCCTGAAAGGGATCAGGGCGCTGCAGAAAGCCGATGTGGTACTGTATGATGACCTGGCAAACGTAACGCTGCTGGACTTTGCGCCGGTGCATTGTCTGAAAATGTATGTTGGGAAGCGGGCCGGTAAACCATCAATTGCGCAGGATGAAATCAACACGCTGATTGTGCGGCTGGCGACACAGCACGGGCACGTGGTCCGGCTGAAAGGGGGTGATGCCTATGTGTTCGGCCGTGGTTTTGAAGAACGTACCTATGCACTGGAGCACGGTATTTCGTGTGAAGTAATACCGGGCGTATCAAGCAGCATTGCCGTGCCGGCTGCCCAGGGAATTCCGGTAACCTGCCGTGGTGTCAGCGAGAGTTTCTGGGTTATTACCGGAACTACCCGCAGCGGAGCTATGTCGAAAGACATAGAGCTGGCCGTACAGTCAGACGCCACGGTTGTCGTATTGATGGGATTAAGTAAACTACAGGATATCTGCGCGTTATATGTCCGCAACGGAAAGGCAAATCTGCCGATGGCGGTCATACAGAACGGTACACGCACTGGCGAGCAGTGTGTGGTAGGGCAAGTTTGGGAAATGCCGTCACTGGTTGCTGCACAAGGCGTGGGGGCGCCCGCAGTGATCGTGCTCGGTGAGGTAGTTGCATTACACAAGGCGTATTTACCGGCCTATCTGCAAAGCCTGCAACTCGCTTGCATCTGATCAATAAAAAAGCCGATCCGGTGTAGGGGCACCTTGTGGATCGGCTATGTTCGGGTTGTCTATGTTAAACACAAACGTTTCAAAGAAAATGAAAAAAACTTCCTGAACCAAATCTGCCGCACCGGCAGAAATGGTTCGTCTCTTCCTGTCGCCTGAAAAAGGCATCTCCTTTGTCTTCTGATTCAAGACGTTACGTCTGACGTTTGCCCGTCCGGGGTATGGCCGCATATTTCCGTTACGACTACTTCTACCTGAACTATTCTCACGAATTACCATGAAATTATCTTTATTCGCTATAGGCGTTACGCTCACAGGCTGTTCGTTACTGGCAACCACAGCCCATGCCCAGTTTTCGTTAACCGGTCAGGTCCGGACGCGGACTGAAGTAAGGGACGGACTGGGAAATCTGGCACCAAAAGACAGCAAAGCGGCCGTTTTTACGTCACAACGCACACGCCTGACATTTGGCTATAAATGGGACCGCGTACAGTTTCAGACCGCCGTGCAGGACGTACGGGTCTGGGGGCAGGATGCGGCAACGATCAACAATGCAGACGGTAACCGCCTGATGGTTCACGAAGCATGGGCCGAGATTACACTGGCGAACAGTGCCGACACAACGATTAAGTTTAAGCCAATCCAGAATTTATCGCTCAAAATCGGCCGGCAGGAGCTCGTTTACGATGATGTGCGGTTGCTGGGTAACCTGGACTGGCTGCAACAGGGCCGCCGGTTTGATGCTGCCCTGCTGAAAGCCCAGCATCTGGGCTGGGCCCTGGATCTGGGAGCGGGCATGAACCAGAATACGGATGCGTTCGGCACGGTAGGTACATACTATACGGCCGGCAATGCACCGGCCTCAGCCCTGTCGACCAAAAATGTCACCCTCGCGGTTCCGGCCGGTTTTCTGCCGACAAGCGGTAAAGGCGGCGCGCCGGTGCTGGCAACGCCGCTGAGCACCAACGGACAGAACCAGCAGTTTAAGGCTTTTCAGATGGCCTATCTGACGCGGAAGTTTAACCAGACAAAATTCTCGGCGCTGTTCTTTAAAGACGACTTCCAGAAGTATCGTATAGACTCCATCGGTAGCGCGGCAGCAGGCTACGTATATGGCCGCCGTTATGATGTGACAGGCGCCAATTCACGGGTGACCTACGGGGCTATGCTGACGGGGCAGTTCGGTAATGCGTCATCGAAAACCGGTAAGGTGCAGTGGCAGGCGTTTGCCTACGGGCAGGGCGGTAAGGACCGGGATGGTCTGAAACTGAAAAAGGCGTATCACTACGGCGCTAATTTCATGGTTCAGAAGGGTTTATTCAGCGTAGGGCCGGGCTATGAAGTGTTGTCGGGTACTAACGCCGAAACAGTTAAGGCCGGCGAAACGGGCCGGTTTGATCCGCTGTATGGCACGCCGCACAAGCACTGGGGCTACATGGACTATTTTTACGTGGGCACCGGTTCGCCGGCAGGTGGCCTGAAAGATGCCTTCCTCAAGTTTAAATATGCCGGTAACCGCCTGACCACCACGCTGGATGCGCATTACTTTGCTCTGGCCGCCCCAACCTATAACAAACTGCCGGATGCATCTTCCGGAGCTAAGGTCGATCCGAAACTGGGTATGGAATACGATTTTACGGCCACCTACCTGCTGAATAAATTCACGACCCTGGAATTCGGTTATTCGCTTATGCAGGGTACCAACAGCCTTGAGTATGTGAAACAAGGTACCATGAATCAGCGCGATCATCTGGGCAAATGGGCTTATCTGATGATCAATATCCGTCCCGACTTTTTCTACACCAAACCAGTAGCCATTAAACAATAAGTAAACAAGCAAAATTAGATTTATCTGGAGAGCAAAGGGTTGTATGTCAATGGTTTATTCACTCAATCGCACATTCACTCAATCGCTCAATAACTTAAGACCATCGTAGTTGCCTGACCGGTTTCCCCCGGCCGGTCGGGCGCATTTGTCTAACCAGTTACTCCAGTACGAATACAATCATGAAAAAGACATACATCCTGCTGTCAGCCTGTCTGCTGACCCTGGTTTCTGTTGCCATTACGGCCTTTAAACCCGCTGCTGAACCGATTAAACTGGGCTTTATTCCGCTGACCGACTGCGCGCCGCTGGTGGCCGCTAAAGAACTGGGTTTGTTTCAGAAATACGGCGTTGACGTGCAGCTGAGCAAAGAAGCGTCGTGGGCCAATGTCCGGGATAAAATCCTGAATGGTGAGCTGGAGGGAGCGCATTGCCTGTTTTCGATGCCGCTGTCAGTTTACACGGGTGTGGGGGGCAAAGCGGGCTCTGAGATGAAAATCGCCATGGTGCTCAACAACAACGGCCAGGGCATTACACTGTCGAAAGACTTCTGCGGACTGGTCGGCTTTAAGGACCTGAAGCACGTAAACGGAGCCATTGACCAGCTTAAACAGCGGAAAGAAGTAACGTTTGCCATGACATTTCCGGGCGGCACCCACGATATCTGGCTGCGGAACTGGATGGCTGCTGCGGGTATCAACCAGAAGTCGGTAGGCATTATCACCATCCCGCCGCCGCAGATGGTAGCCAACATGCGGGTTGATAACATGGAAGGCTATTGCGTCGGAGAGCCATGGAACGGGGTTGCCGCCACGCAGAATGTGGGTTTTACGCACATTGCCTCGCAGGACATCTGGAAAAATCACCCGGAAAAGGCGCTGGTCGTTAACAAGGAATTTGCCGGCACGCGTAAGGAAGACCTCAAAAAAGTCATGAAAGCGATCATTGAAGCCTGCCGCTGGCTCGACGATATGGGCAACCGGAAAAAGGCCGCTGCCTGGCTGTCGAAGCCCTATTACGTTAATGCCCCAGTCAGTGTGCTGGAAGCCCGGCTGCTGGGTTCGAACGATCTGGGCTGTGATCTGGGCGTACAGAAATACACCAGCGACAAAATGATGTTCTACAACAACGGCGTCGTTAGCACCCCGCTGAAAGCACACGCTGCCTGGTTTTTAGCCCAGTATGTACGCTTCGGGCTCGTTAAATCGGCCCCGGATTACAAAGGAATCCCCGAAAAGCTGATTCTGGACGATCTGTTTGCTGAAGTCGCCAAAGAAATGAACGTGCCGGTACAGGCCGACATGAAGCCCTTCAAAACGGCGCTGGATATTGAGTTTAACCCTGCTAACCCTGCCGCTTACCTGGCTGGCACAAAACACTGATCTGACGATGAAGACGTTATTCTCATTATCCAATTTACTGGCTTTGGCCTGGTTTGCCGGTAGTCTGGCGCTGCTCATAGCCATCTGGTGGGTGGTTTCGCTGGTCACGGCGCACGAAATTCCGGACCCTGCTGCTACCTGGACAGTCTTCTCGGAGATGCTTCAGGACCCTTTCTACGATTACGGACCCAACGATAAGGGCATCGGCATTCAGCTCTGGGGGTCGATTAAGCGGGTCGGTGCAGGTTTTTTGCTGGGGAGCCTGGTCGCCATTCCGATGGGGTTGCTGATGGGTGCTTCGACGGTAGGCATGCGTCTCCTGAATCCGCTGGTTCAGATTCTGCGACCGGTGTCGCCCCTTGCCTGGTTTCCGCTGGGATTGCTGGCCTTCAAAGCTGCCGAAGGCGCTACGGTATTCATCATTGCCATCACCTCGTTGTGGCCAACCCTGATTAACACAGCCTTTGGCGTGTCGAGTATCCCGCAGGATTTCAAAAACGTAGGCAAAGCATTCGGTTTTTCGCGCTGGAAATACATCAGCAAAATCCTGATTCCCTATGCGCTGCCCCACATGATCACGGGCTTGCGCCTGTCCATCGGGGTGGCCTGGATGGTGATCGTAGCGGGCGAAATGCTGTCGGGCGGTATCGGTATCGGATTCTTTGTCTGGGATAGCTGGAACGGCCTGAGCCTCGAAAAAATCCTTTCGGCCATTCTCATTATCGGGTTTGTCGGCCTGCTGCTCGACAAGCTGTTCAACGGATTACAACAACTGGTGGCGTACGACAAAAAGTAGCGGTCACGGATAAAAACCTGAGTCATTATGCAACCAAAGCAGTTTGTAGATATGCCGGGCGCACCGGTATTGGGAAAAAATGAACGCCCCGTCAGCATCGAGGTAAAGGATGTAACGATTGCGTTTCCGGCACGGGGAAAAGGCGTTTTCACCGCCGTAAAAAACATTGACCTGTCGATTGGCAAAGGCGAGATCGTGAGCATCATCGGCCATTCAGGCTGTGGAAAATCGACACTCATGAACGCCGTCAGCGGCATGGTTAAACCCACATCGGGCGAAGTGATTGTCAACGGAAAGCGGGTTACGGGCCCCGGCCCCGACCGTGGCATTGTTTTTCAGAACTATTCGCTATTGCCGTGGCTCACCGTATACCAGAATGTCTATCAGGCGGTTGATGCCGTTATGCCGGCAAAGACAGCCGCCGAAAAACGGGAACTTGTGGAGCGGAACCTGACGATGGTGAATCTCTATCAGCACCGCGATAAACTGCCTTCGCAGCTCTCGGGCGGCATGAAGCAACGGACGGCCATTGCCCGGGCATTTGCCATTAATCCGTCGGTGTTGCTGCTCGATGAGCCGTTCGGCGCACTCGATGCCCTGACCAAAGGCAGCATGCACATCGAACTGCTGAAACTGTGGAATCTCGACCACCGCGAAAAAACAATCATCATGGTCACCCACGACATTGAGGAGGCCATTTTCCTCTCTGACCGCGTAGTGGTGATGAACGACGGACCAGCCGCCACCATCCGGGAGATTGTGGACATCCCCCTGGCGCGACCCCGTAACAAGAAAGATATCATTCACTTACCGGAGTATATGGCCGTTCACGACCGGCTGCTCAGCTTACTGACCAAATCCTTCTCTATTGAAGACGAAGGGGTCGAATACCAGGTGTAAGCGGCTGATTCGTGGAGGATAAAAATAGATTTTACGCTCATTTAGGATTTTGGGATATGAAAAACAGCACAAACAAACCGTTAGAAAAACTAACCATTTTTAGTGTTAACAGTGTGCAGATGCGCACCTTCCACCTGACCTGGCTGGCCTTCTTTTTCTGCTTTTTCGGGTGGTTCGGGTTAGCTCCGTTAATGAAAGTTATCAAGGAAGATTTGGGGCTAACCAAAGCGCAGATCGGCAACGCCATGATTGCCTCCGTGGCAGCAACAGTCGTTGCC
This sequence comes from Arsenicibacter sp. R0_47, assembly GCF_057652235.1. Lineage (NCBI taxonomy): Bacteria > Pseudomonadati > Bacteroidota > Cytophagia > Cytophagales > Spirosomataceae > Arsenicibacter > Arsenicibacter sp. R0_47. The sequence continues at coordinate 23,735 of NZ_JBYFCJ010000004.1, forward strand.
CGCATGCTGATCGGTCGTTTGTGTGACAGCTGGGGACCACGCAAAACGTATTCGTTATTGCTGGCCCTGGCATCTATCCCGATTATGGGCGTAGGTCTGGCAAACTCCTACGAAGGGTTTCTGTTGTTCCGGCTGGCTATTGGTGTCATCGGGGCGTCGTTTGTCATTACGCAATACCATACGTCGGTGATGTTCGACAAAAAGATTGTCGGGACGGCCAATGCGGTAGCCGGTGGCTGGGGCAACCTGGGTGGCGGGGTAACCAACATGGTGATGCCGCTGCTGTTTGCTGGTATTGTCGGCCTGGGCTATGTGCCGGGTATGGCCTGGCGTCTGGCCATGGTAGTTCCTGGCGTTGTACTGCTGTTGCTATCGGTGGTCTATTACGTTTTCACGAAAGATACCCCCGCCGGTAATTTCGACGAACTTACCGAAAGCCAGGTCGTACAGTCACCGAAAGCAAAGGGTACGTTGGCAAAGGCGGCAAAAGACCCCCGGACGTGGGTGTTGTTTCTGGCCTACGGTGCCTGCTTTGGCATCGAGGTGACGTTTGACAACGTGGCAGCCCTGTACTTTTCCGAACGGTTTGGCGCAACCCTGACTACCGCCGGGTTGCTGGCCGGAACATTCGGCTTCATGAACCTGTTTGCGCGGGCTGTTGGCGGCATTGTTGCCGACAAGGTCGGGGCGCGGAACGGCCTGCGCGGCAAGGGATTGCTGCTGGCCGGGCTGCTCCTGCTGGAGGGTATCGGCATTGTCCTGTTTGCGCAGACCGGCAGCCTGGCTATGGCCGTCATCGCCATGCTTGGTTTTGCGATGTTCCTTAAAATGGCTAATGGCGCAACCTATGCCATTGTGCCGTTCGTGAACCGCAAGGCCATGGGTGCCGTGAGCGGTATCGTCGGGGCGGGTGGTAATGTGGGAGCGGTGCTGGCCGGTTTCCTGTTCAAGTCCGAAACGATTTCCTATACCGAAGCCTTTCTGATGATTGGCGTAGCGGTGGCTGTCGTCGGGGCAGTGGTAGCGGTTACCCGCTTTGAACCGGTGCCGGTGGCCGAAAACGAATTAGTAGCGGTTTAAACGCCTGAAGCGTATGCAAGAACGCGGAAATCAGATAAAGACTACCTGCTGTTACTGCGGCGTCGGCTGCGGGGTGGTGGTCAGCAAACACCCTGGCGGGCGGCTCACGGTCGAAGGCGACAAAGACCATCCGTCGAATCGCGGACTGTTGTGCTCCAAGGGCATGAACCTGCACTACACGGTCATGGATGGGTCAGACCGGCTGTTGTATCCGCAAATGCGGCTGAACCGGTCGATGCCCCTGCAACGGGTAAGCTGGGACCAGGCCCTTGACCGGACGGCGGCCGTATTCCGGTCAATTATTCAGAAGCATGGGCCGGAAGCGGTCGGGTTCTACGTGTCGGGGCAGTGTCTGACCGAAGAATATTACCTGATCAATAAGCTCATCAAAGGGTTTATCGGGTCAAATAACATTGATACGAATTCGCGCCTCTGCATGAGTTCGGCCGTGGTCGGGTATAAACTGACCCTCGGCGAAGATACCGTACCGGTCTGTTACGACGATATTGAATCGGCCGACGTATTTCTGGTCGAAGGCGCCAATCCGGCGTGGTGCCATCCGATTATCTGGCGCCGGATTGAGGCCCGCAAACAGGCGAATCCGGCGGTCAGAATCATCTGTGTGGACCCGCGCCGCACCGATACGGCCCGCTCGTCGGATCTGCACCTGCCCATCCGGCCGGGTACCGATGTGGTGCTGAACAACGCCATCGGGCGGCTGCTGACTGAGTTTAATTATCTCGACGAATCGTTCATTACGGCTCATACGGCCGGTTTTGCGGCCTTCCGTGAGCAGGTCATGCAGCGGACCGTGGCGGAGGCCGCTGCGCTGTGCGGCGTACCCGCTGCCGATATCGAAACCGCCGTGCACTGGATCGGTCAGTCGAAAGGGTTTCTGTCGTTGTGGACGATGGGCCTGAATCAGTCGGTGATCGGGGTGAACAAAAACCTGTCGCTCATTAACCTGCACCTCATAACGGGCCGGATCGGGAAACCGGGCAACGGACCATTCTCGCTCACGGGTCAGCCCAACGCCATGGGTGGCCGTGAGGTCGGGGGGCTGGCCAACATGCTGCCGGGCCACCGCGAGGTCATTAATCCGCAGCACCGGGCCGAGGTTGAAGCCTTCTGGCAGGGACCGGTAAAGCTGGCCGCAACCCCTGGACTGACCGCTACCGAAATGTTTGATGCCCTGGCCGCCGACACCTTAAAGGCGATCTGGATTGTAAATACCAACCCGATGGTGAGTCTGCCGGACGTGAATGCGGCGGAGGAAGCGTTGCGCAAAGGACGGTTTGTGGTGGTGCAGGATATATCGAACCGGGCCGATACCGTGCGGTTTGCCGACGTGGTGCTGCCGGCGGCGGGCTGGCTCGAAAAGGAAGGTACCATGACCAATGCCGAACGTCGCATTACCTACCTGCCCAAGGCGCTCGAAGCACCGGGGGAGGCGCTGCCCGATGTGGAAATCATCTGGCGGTTTGCCCGCAAAATGGGCTTCGGAGACGCTTTCCCGTACACAACGGCAGGGCAGGTGTATGACGAATACACGCAGCTGACGAAGGGTACCAACATCGACATTACCGGCGTAAACTACGAGGTGTTGCAACGGGAACGGAGCATTCAGTGGCCCTATCCGGCTGCATCGTCCGTACCGGAGCGTGGCACGGCCCGTTTGTTTACCGATAACCGCTTTTATACGCCCACGCAACGGGCAACCATCCATGCTGTTCCGGATGGTAATGCGTCGGAGCCAACGGATGAGGATTTTCCGTTGATTCTGACCACCGGCCGTATCAGGGACCAGTGGCATACAATGACCAAAACCGGTCGTGTCACCAAACTGACGCAGCACATTCCGCAGCCGATACTGCAACTCCATCCCGACGATGCGCGGTCGCGCAGCATCCGGGAAGGGCAGCTGGTAACGGTATCGGGGCGGCGGGGCGAGGTGCGGGTGAAAGCGCAGCTGACCGACGATGTGCGGCCGGGCCTTTGTTTCCTGCCCATGCACTGGGGCAAATTAGTGCAGGGCAACGGGGCCACGGCCTTGCTCGAAAACCTGAACCGGGCCAATAACCTGACGAGTGCACTCATTGATCCGCGTTCCAAAGAACCGGACTTTAAGTTTGCGGCTATTCAGGTCACGCCTTACCGGAAAAAACGGGAGAAAATTGTCATTATCGGGGCTGGTTCGGCGGGGCTTGGGTTTATCAATACCTACCGCACGCTCAACACCGACGATGATATCCATGTGTTTTCCAAAGAAATTTATCCGTTCTACAACCGCGTGCTGTTGCCCGATTACATCAGCGGGGCACAATCGTGGGAGCAACTGGTCAAACTGCGGGAAGACCAGTTTGCCGAAGCGAACATCCATGTGCATAAAGGGGTTAGTATTGTCCATCTGGACCGGAAAAACAAGGTGCTGGTGGACAGCAACGGCACAGAGCATACATACGATAAACTGCTGTTAGGCACCGGCAGCAGTGCGTTTATGCCCAAAGGCGTGCCGCAACTGCCGGGGATTTTCAACATGCGGTCACGGCTGGACGCTGATTCACTGATGCCATTCCTGCAACCGCGTCCGGGACAGGCTGGCGGCGCCCATGCCGTAATTGTCGGCGGCGGGTTGCTGGGGCTTGAACTGGCGGCCTCCCTGCGGCAGATCAACGTCCGGGTGACGGTAATCCAGCGGATCAGCCGGTTTATGGAGCGGCAGCTCGACCCGCTGGCCAGCGAATTGCTGTACCAGGATCTGGTTGACCGCGGGATTGAGATTTACTTCAACGAAGAGGTGCAGACGTTCAGGGGGACCGACTACCTGGAGGGTGTTCAGCTGAAATCGGGCAAGAAAATTGATTGCCAGGTCGCCGTGATGGCCATCGGTACCGTCCCGAACATAGAACTGGCCCGTCAGGCAGGACTCGAATGCAACCGGGGTGTAGTGGTTAATGATTACCTGCAAACGTCTGATCCGGACATTTTTGCCGCCGGTGAGATGGCCCAGTGGCGTGGGCAGATGTGGGGCATTACGCTGGCAGCCGAGCAACAGGCGGGTATTGCCGCACAGTTTATTGCCGGCGATATTTCGCAGCCGTATACAGGCAGTGTGTCGATGAATATTCTGAAAATGGAAGGGCTGCACCTGTGCAGTATCGGTCTCCCCGAAGCCCCCGCCAACGACCCTGCTTACGAAGAAATTGTCTTTATCGACAAGGCGAAACGGTATTACAAAAAGTGCATTGTTCATCGGGACAAGCTCGTAGGGGCCATTCTGGTAGGCGACAAGAACGAGTTCGCCGAATTCCGCGACCTGATTGCCAACGGTGTTGAATTATCCGAAAAACGACTTCAGCTCCTGCGGGCGAGTAAGCAGGTCGATCCGGTAGAGGGTAAGCTGGTTTGTTCGTGCAATAACGTTGGTAAAGGGAATCTCGAACGGGCCATCCGGGGCGGTTGTACCGATTTTCAGCAACTGTGTCAGACGACCGGTGCTGGTACTGGTTGTGGCTCCTGCCGCCCTGAAGTCCGGAGCATCCTGCAAAAAGAGACGGAGGCAGTGACAGGGGGGCAGGTACCCGACAAGGCAACATCGGTTAATTAAACGAACAGCGAAAATCTGTTACGCTTGTACCGCCCCTACAGGGCGGGTGTGGTTTTATGAAAATCCGGATTGCTACCGACGCTACGCTGTCTGGCCCCTACAGGGCCGGCCTGCGGGAAGATGTTGGTTGGTCATCGCATGGATGTCTGGTGGCTACCGACGCTGTGCTGTGTGACCCCTACAGGGCCGGCCTGCGGGAAGATGTTGGTCATCTGGGCATGGTCCCGTCAGGAACACAACAAGACCCCATCGGGGTCAAACGTCCATAGCAAAGGGCAAAAACAAGACCCCATCGGGGTCAAACGTCTCTAACGTCTATATGTCTATACGATGCGTGATTATTACACCATAAAACTGAATGCACCGGCGGGGATCATTTCGCCGGGGGCGTTGCAGCAGGTCCTGACGCTGGCCTATGCCGCTCACGTGCGTACGGTGCGCTTCGGCGCCCGGCAGCAACTGCTGATGACGGTGCATTACGAAGACATGCGCGAGCTGGAAAAAAACCTGAAACGGCATGCTATCCGTTACGAAGTGAATACGGATCAGTTTCCGAACATCATCAGCTCCTACTGCGGCGAAGAGGTGTTCCGGACGGGGGCATGGCTTCAGGAAAGCGAATACCATACCGTGCTCGACGGCTTCGATCACCAGCCACGGCTGAAAGTCAACCTCTCGGATTCGAACCAGAGCTTTACGCCGTTTTTTACCGGAAACCTCAATTTTATTGCCTCCCCTGAACCGCATTTCTGGTACCTCTACATTCGTCCGAAGCAGCAGAATACCCTTTTCCGGTGGCCGGATCTGGTGTATACTCAGGACATTGGTCGCCTGTCGAACGTCGTAGAGGAGGTTATGCTACGCGATACGGGTATAACGGAAGAACAACTGTACCGGGATGTGATGCAGGGTCGGCGGTTTATTACTCAACCGGCCCTGCACGAAGTCGAACTCCCTGACTTTTCACTGCCGTACTACGAAGGATTTAACCGCTACGGGCAGCGGTCGTGGCTCGGACTGTATCGCCGCGACGAACAGTTCCCGGTTTCATTCCTGCTGGATGTCTGTGCGCTCTGCCTGCAGACACGGATTGGTGAGCTGTGCATAACGCCCTGGAAATCGCTGATCATCAAAGGTATTGAAGGGAAAGACCGGGCCGCATGGAGCTACGTGCTTGGCAAACACAACATCAACGTCCGCCACGCAGCGAATGAACTGGCCTGGCAAACTGAAGATCACGACGAGGCAGGGGCAGCCATCAAGCAGTACATTATCCGGCAGTTTGCCCGCGACGACACCCGTACGTTCGGTCTTTGCTTCGGTATTCAGACCCGCCCGAAATCGGAGGTCTTCGGGTCGGTTCTGATCCGGCGGCGTCCCCTGATCCGGATTGGTCAGCTTGCCCTGTTCAGCGTCTACGACCTGTATCATACCGACAATTTTAACCCCAATAACCGCAAGTACATCCGCTTCGAAAAGGGCTTGCTGCGCATTCACCTGCCCGGGCAGATCGACCGCTTATGCCGTAAGTACAATGCCCGCCGGATGCAGCAAACGGCAGAACCCCTCCGGCTGACGACCGAGGAGCCGGTTGTGGCTGAGGTGCCGGTAGTCAACGTACATCAGTGTCCGGCCTGTTTTACCGTTTATGATCCGCAGTTCGGGGATGTACTCCGTGGCATTGCGCCCGGTATCGCCTTTGCTGACCTGCCTGATACGTATGCCTGCCCGACCTGCGACACGCCGAAAGCAGCGATGGAAGCAGTAGCACTGACGAATGTGTAAACAACGTGCAAAACATATGTGAACATCCGGAGTTCATTAGTCATTATCCATGTTACATTGTCCATTAGAACCATGACGCCGACTGCCATTGCGCCCGTATTTTTTGCCTTTGAAAACGATTTTGTCGATACCCTGCGGTGTATTCCGATGGTGGTCCGCTACAAACTGGATACCTGCGGCATCAAACTGAAACTGCCGGAATGGGTGAAGCTGACCGTTGACGATAAGGCGCGGCTGGCCGAACAGCCCTGCTATACACCGGCAGAAATCGCTGCCTACCGACGGGAGCTGATTGATCTGGTAGCGCGCCGGTGCCACCATCCGGTCAGCGAGCTGGGGCCGGTCGATGCGGCATGGGAACGTCTGGATGCCGTCCCCGGCGAGGTACACGACAAAGCGCTCGAATGGGAATGCCATCCGCTGACGCTTGCAGAGTGGCTGCAACTCGACGTGTTGCAGCGGTTTGCCCTCGTTAAGTTAAGCCGTTCGGGGCATGAAGGGGCAAATTTCCCGAAAGCCATCCGCGAGTTTTTGCCGGAAAGGGTGTAAGGTATTATACCACATAGCCACAGAGGAAAACAAAGATTTTTTAATCTCTTTTGTGATCTATGTGCCTATGTGGTGTATCTCTTTACATATTCCGTTCGCTGTCATTAACTGATTTTCTGCCACGTTACCAGCATGATTCACCGGGACTGAAATTTTTTGGAACCGATGCAGAGTTCATAACCACCAGCCTCCGGAGTTTCCTGTGAACTGCTTAACCTGCATTTATTCCGGCTCATTCATTGTTTATCGCACTTCGTCCTGAGCAGACCGGGACGGACGAACCTTGCATCATAAGTTTGCGGGGCTTAGGCCCCGTAAGCTGGTGACGCAAGAGCTTGCGTTGCTACGGATGTAACCCCGTCCGGGGCACGGGAAGCAGTTTTTATGAAACAACAAATTCTATGGGTACTGGTCTGGTTAACGACGCTGTACAACGCCTGGGCCGCTCCGCCGGTGACGAATGCCAACATTCGGGTGGACCAGTTCGGGTATCTGCAAAATGCCCGCAAGGTGGCGGTCATTATCAACCCGCAGACGGGTGCCAACGCGGGACAAACCTTTAATGCCAGCACCGGCACCAATCAGTATCAGGTCCGGCGGTGGAGCGACGATGCGGTCGTTTTCAGCGGTACGCTGCAAGCCTGGAACAACGGCGCTACCCAGGCGTCGTCGGGCGATAAAGGCTGGTGGTTCGACTTTTCGATGGTCAACACCCCGGGGGCCTATTACATCTTCGACACGGGCAATAACGTGGGTTCCTACCGGTTTGATATCGGGGATCAGGTCTACAAAGACGTGCTGAAGGCGGCCGTCCGGACGTATTACTACCAACGGATCAACTTCGCGAAAGTAGCCCCCTACACGGATCCGAAATGGGCCGATGCGGCTACCCACGAATGGCCGAAGCAGGATCGGGAAGCCAGAAGCGCCAAGGATAAAACCAATGCCCGTACGGCCAAAGATCTGCACGGCGGCTGGATGGATGCCGGCGACATGAACAAGTACGTGACATTTGCCGAAGAACCGGTGGCCCTGCTGCTGGAAGCCTACCGCCTTAACCCGGCGGTATTCGGGGATGATTTTAACATTCCTGAATCCGGAAACGGGGTGCCGGATATTCTCGACGAGGTGAAGTACGAACTGGAGTTCATCAAACGGATGCAGGATGCCACCGGTACGGACGGCCTGTTGCTCAAAGTCGGGGTTGATACCTGGGATGAATTTGATCGTATCGGAGGCTTACCGCCGAGTGCCGATAAGCGGCCTCGGTACTACCTGCCGGAATGTACGTCATCGACGTTGTCGGGGGCGGCCATGTTTGCGGTCGGTGCGGCGGTGTACCGTCAGATTCCATCGCAGGTAGCCTACGCGCAGGACCTGCTGGCCCGCGCAGAACGGGCGTTTGCCCGGGCACGTGCCACGACAAACTACTTCTCGACCTTCGAGACGAACTGTGACGATCTGGATATTCGGGCCGGAGATGCCGATAAGCCCATCGCTATTCAGAAACAATCGGCGGTGGTAGCGGCCGTTTATCTGTTTGAGGTAACGGGCAAGGCAGAGTATAAATCGTTCATCGACAATACGTACAACCAGATTCAGCCGATGGCGAATGAATGGTGGGGACCGTATCTGATGCACGTTCATACAGCGTTGTTACGGTACGCTGCCAATCCGCAGGCAACGCCGGGCGTGGCCAATGCCATCCGCGCGATGAAGAGCCAGCAGAACGGGGTGCTGTCGATTAATGATTATAACGCAAAGGCCGATCTGTACCGCGCCTACATGAAAGACGATCAGTACCACTGGGGTAGTAACCAGGTGCGTGGCAACGTCGGTGTGGCCAACCTCGACTTTGTAAACTTCGGGATCAACCCGCGCCAGAAAGCGCTGTACCGGGAAGTTGCCGGGGAATACCTGCACTGGTTCCACGGCGTGAATGCGCAGGGGAAAGTGATGCTGTCGAACATGGGTGCCTATGGTGCCGAAGACTCGATGGACGAGATTTACCATACGTGGTTTCAGGACGGCACCGACTGGGACAATGCAAAAACGTCGCCGAAAGGACCGGCTCCCGGGTATGTGCCGGGCGGCCCGAACAAACTCGACGAGTATAACGGCACGGAAGGCTACCTGCGCACCGAACCCTTGCAGAAACGGTACAAGGACTGGAACGGCGGATTTCCGGAAAATTCGTGGTTTCTGACCGAAGTCGCGATTTACAACCAGGCGCCGTATGTCAGCCTGCTGAGCCGGATGATGATTCCGACCTCCGATCCGAATGATACCGAACCGCCAACCACACCGACTAATCTGGTGGCATCTGGCTTGTCGCCGTATTCGGTGAAACTGACCTGGAATGGTTCCACCGACAACCGCGGCGTAACGGCCTATGAGGTGTATCAGAACGGGGTCCGCATTGAAGAGACGCCGGACCTGTTCCTGAATCTGAATTCGCTGTCGCCGGGCAACAGCTATACGTTTGTGGTAAAGGCGGTCGATTTCTCGGCAAACCGCTCGGAGGCCAGTAACGTGGTGGTGGTCAATACGCCGTCGCCGAGTCCGAACGATTTTGTGGTGTATGGCGATGCATACAAGAGCACCATCGCTCCGTGGTCGTGGAATACGACCGATAACCCGAATAACACCAGTCCGGTTAAATCGGGGCAGAAATCGATCCGTGCCGACGTGACCCAGGCATGGGGTGCCCTGAGTCTCCGGAACAGTGAGATCATCAACACGGCCTACTATCCAGGTGGTCTCCAGTTCTGGTTCTATGGGTCGGAAAAGGGCGTTCGGGTATCCATTCATACCACCGAAACCGCACCGGCCTCAGACACGTACCGTATTCCGGCCGAACCGGAGATGTGGACGCTGATCCGGATTCCGTGGACCGAGTTCGGTAACCCGTCGCAGATTCAGCGGATTTCCATCGGCGATGCATCGGGTGGTGCCCAAACGTTCTACCTTGATGATATCCGGCTGGTAGCCGGTCCGGATACGCCGGATACTCAGGCACCCACCGCCCCGGCCAATCTGACAGCCACCAACATTACCCAGACCAGCATGCGGCTGACCTGGGATGCCGCCACCGACAATACCGGTGCCGTGACGTATAACGTACTCCGGAGCGGGGCGGTCATTCTGAGCGGCCTGACCAGTACGTCTGTTGACCTGACCGGTCTGACCTGCAACAGCCTGCACGAACTGGCGATTCAGGCCAAAGACCCGTCGGGTAACCTGTCGCCGAAGAGCAACACCATCTGGATCATGTCGGCAAGCTGCTACGACGGCCAGGCACCGACTGTGCCAACCAATCTGGCGGTCAGCAACATCACGACCACCGGTCTGACGCTGACCTGGACGGCCGCGACGGATAACGTGGCGGTGACGGGTTATGAAGTGTACCGGAACGGTACGCTCATTGCTGATAATGTGTCGGGGACCACCATGGGCGTCAATGGCCTGACCTGCAACACGGCCTATGCCTTTACGGTACGGGCCAAAGACGGAGCGGGTAACCGTTCGGCGCTGAGCAATCCGGTGAGCGCCACCACAACAGCCTGTGCGCAGGCGGACACCCAGGCACCGACCGTGCCAACGAATCTGGTCGCTGCCAACATCACGACAACCGGTCTGACGCTGACCTGGAACGCCTCGGCTGATAACGTTGGGGTGGTAGCCTATGAGGTGTACCAGAACGGCGTCCTGCTGAACGGCAATGTAACGGGCACTTCGCTGGCGGTCAATAACCTGACCTGCGGAACAACCTATCCGTTTACGGTACTGGCGAAGGATGCGGCGGGCAATAAGTCGGCCCAAAGCGCGGTAGCTCTGGCGACAACGCCGGTTTGTCCGCCACTGCCACCGACGGGCAGTGAAGTGATCTACGACGAAGCGCTGAACAGCAGCTGGCAGGAGTGGGGCTGGTCGGTAACGACCAACTATGCCAATGCCAGTCCGGTGAAGGTAGCGCAGAAATCGCTGGCTATTCAGTACGCCGAGGGTTGGGGCGGCTGGGCTATTACCCGCGCAACGCCGTATGTGCCAACGCCGAATACCACCATCCGGTTCTGGGTGTATGCCACAACAAACAAAACGCTGGGCGTCTGTACGGCCTCCGAAAACGAAAGCGGATTCAGCCCGTATGTGTCGTTTAAGCCAACACCGAACACCTGGCAGGAAGTGGTCGTAACGATGCCGCAACTGGTTAATCCGGCCCGTATCAAGCGGCTGGTGATTCAGACACAGGAGTCGGGAGCGAACCTGATTTACGTGGACAATGTCCGCTTTGAAGGCTCATTCAACGCGTCGGTGAGCAACGTGACGGCCGGTGGTCTTCGCCTGAACTGGGGCGCGGTCGAACAGGCAGCGACGTATGCCGTGTATCAGAACGAGGTGCCGGTGAACGCGAACGTGTCGGGTACGCAGCTCGACGTGACGGGCCTGACCTGCGGAACGGGCTATACCTACTCGGTCGTGGCGAAAAATGCCGCCGGTACCGTGCTGGCAACGAGTGTGCCGGTGAGTGCCACCACCGCGTTCTGCGCCGGTTCGTCGTCGGTTGAGATGATTTACGACGAGGCCTTTAATACCGCCGGTTGGGACGATTATTCGTGGGGACTGACCAAAAACTACGCCAGCACAACGACCGTGAAAGCAGGCCAGAAATCGGCCGCGCTGACCTTTGACGGGTGGGGTGCCTGGTCGATTTTCCGCAAAACGGCCCTGCCGGTGACCGCGCAGACTACGATCCGGTTCTGGATCTACGCGACCACCAACAAAACGCTGGCCCTGACTACCTACGCCGAAAACGACAGCCAGGCCAGCAGTACGCTGAACCTGACACCAACGCCGAACACCTGGCAGGAAGTTGTCGTAACAATGCCGCAGCTCGGTAACCCGACGCGCATTAAGCGGCTGGTAATTAACCTGCCGACGTCCGGCCCGAATCCGGTGTTTCTGGATAATGTCCGGATCGAGACCCCGAACGGCTCCGCACGGGAGGCCGCCTCGCCGGAAACCGGCCCGGTTGGTCGTCTGACGGTTTCGCCGAATCCGGCGGATGGTCCGGTGCGGGTGGAGGTAACGACAACGGCCGTTGAGTCGGGCGCCTTTACGCTGGTTTCGCAGAACGGTACGCCGGTGATGACTGAAAACCGGCCGGTGGCGGCCGCCGGACACGAGTGGACACCGGATGTCAGCAAACTGGCCCCTGGACTATACATTGTGCAGTGGCAATCGGCCACTCAGCGCCTCACAGGGCGGGTGATGGTGATACGGTAGAAAAAAACAGCGCCGGTTCTGATACAGGACCGGCGCTGTTTTTTCATACTACTTCAATACCCGGACACTGAGCTGTCTGTCCGGTGCCTGCACCTGGAGCAGATAAACGCCCGGTGCGTTACCAACCGGCAGGGTAACCCGCTGTCGTACAGAAGCCCGCTCAATCTGCTGCTGACTGACTACCTGCCCTTCCATTGTCACAATCCGCACCATAACCGGCTGGCCCGCCGCCCCGCTGATGTCGAAAACCGTTTGTTTATCACGGACGGGGTTTTCCAGTACCGTTACGGTAAGCCGTTGGTCCGTAGATGACGGTATCCGGGCGGCGCCGGAGCAATAGTTCCGGAAATCGAACCGGCGGGACACAAACACATCGTTTTGCCGGGCAAATAAGGTAACCGGCTGGCTGTTGGGGTCAAGTCGGACAGCATCGTCGAGGGCCTGCACCGGATTATCGGTCCACGGCGTAACGCCGACAGCCATGAACTGCACCGGACTGCCGTTGCCGCCGCTTGTCCGGAACGTCAGCTGACCGGTGGCGCAATTGTAGAGCGGGTCAAGCAGCAGGAGCGGTGCAGCACCGGCTTCCGGCAGTACCTGGATCGTAACCGGCAGCGATGCCGACGCGCCCTGCGGGTCAGTTGCCGTGAGGGTTACACTAAACCGGCCCGAGCGTATCGCCGTACCGGAAATCACCCCGCCCGAGAGAGTCAGGCCTTGCGGTAAGCCGGTAGCTGTCAGGGTGAGTGTCCCGCCTTCGGGGTCGGTTACCAGACTTGGATTCAGGGTGTATGCAAACGGCTGGCCAACCTGGGTGGCCAGTTCAGGGATGACACCGGTAAAGACAGGGGCCTGATTGCCGCCGTTACAGATGGTTTTATAGTCGAACACCCGCGAGATGATGCGGTCATTTTGCCGGGCAAACACCGTAATCGGCTGGCTATTGGGGTCGAGGCGGACGCCGGTTTCAATGGTGGCGGTGGTGCTGGTGGTCCACGCCGTTACGCCGATGGCCATAAACTGTACCGGAAAGCCATTGCCGCCCGTTGTGTTAAACGTCAGCTTGCCGGTAGCGCAATCGTAGCCTGGTGGCAGGAGCCGGAGTGGTATATCACTGAGAGTTACGACCCACATATCGCTTTGGCCGTGATTGCCCTGTACGTCGCCGTCAGCCGGGCCGGCGTAACCGGTCAGCACATACTGCCCATTCGGAGCCTGAGCGATGGCCAGAAAGCCTTCATCACCGGAACCACCCAGCGCCTTTTGCCACATGATGTCGCCATTTGCCGACAGTTTAACGACCCAACCGTCGGTTCCGCCGTGATTGCCCTGCACGTCGCCGTTGGTTGAGGTTGTTGTGCCGGCAATGAGGATGTCTCCGTTGGGGGTTAACGTCAGGGCCTTGGCCGCATCATTGCCGGAGCCGCCAAGCAGTTTTACCCAGATCAGCGTACCAGTGGCCGACAGTTTCATCACCCACGCATCCTGCCCACCGTGATTACCCGAAAAGTCCCCGTCGCCGGACGTGGTCAATCCGGCAACGATAAATGTGCCGTCGGAGTTGGCTGCCGAAGCAAGGGCGTAGTCGTTCCCGGTTCCGCCAAACGTCTTAACCCAATAGTTATTGGCAGACGAACGCTTCACCCAGACATCAAACCCGCCCCGGTTGTTGGCAGGGGTAGATGAACTCCAGCTCAGCGATGCTGAGTTGCCGGCACCCGCTTCCAGCCAGCCACCGGCCGGTGCCATGCTGATCGAGTAGGACCGGTCATCACCGTGGCCGCCGGGCCAGGTACCCGTACCGATCCGGTTACCGTTCTCGTCGACGGTCAGGTTGTAAAAATCATTGCCGCTCTGGCAGCCTCCGCAGTTATAGGCACCCGATACCGTATAGCCACCGTTTTCGTACGGAGCGACGGCATAGGCATAACTCCACCGGCCGGTGTCTACGTATTGTTTCCAGATAATGTCTCCGGCAGCGCTCAGTTTCATGAGCCAGATAAACCCGTAATAACCGCTGTACATGGTATGAAAATCACTCATGTCGCCATCCCCCGAGTGAGTAATACCGGTAACCACAAAGGTGCCGTCGGGGCCGGCCGTAATGGCGTTTAGCTGATCGTCTCTGGAGCCACTGATGGATTTTTTCCAGATCAGGTTTCCGGCCGGGCTTAGCTTCGCAATCCAGCAGTCTAAACTAGTACCGTTGTTGCTGCCGATATCACCGTCTGCCGACAGCGTGTTACCGGCAATGATGTAGCCATCGGCCACGGCGAGTACAGCGGTGGCTGAGTCATTGGCGCTGCCGCCGAAAGACTTCTGCCAGTTGATCGTCTGCGCATCCGCAACGAAAACCGCACTACTCCATAGCAGGAGGAACGAAAAGAAATGCGTCAACAGGTTCATGGTAAATTGAGGAGTAAAGGGTGGTTTTGTTCGCCTGTAAACGGCGGTAAATGAATGGTTTATGTAAACACAAAGTTGTGGTGTGTTTCGCAAAATTCCGGTGACATTTATTACGGAACAACCTGATGGTGATCATATCCGGTCATCAGATCGTGGATTGGTCCGGATGCTGGCGGGCAGGCGCTGACAGGCCGGAGACCGCAGTATCAGTCGGTAAATGCCCCCGTGTTACCAGAACGTAGCCGGAAAGTTTACAGTAAGGGAAAACGCCGTGAGGATTTATTACGGCATGATCTCTTTATACAAAATACGGGTTATTAAACTCTTCTATATATGCGCATCGTTGTTCTGCTCTTAATTAGTGTTCTGGCCGGCTGGTTTCCGAAGCTGTCCTGGTTGTCGCCCGTTCCGCCGGCACCGGTTAATAAAACGGCCCCGCGCCCGAATATCGTCCTGATCATGGCCGACGACATGGGCTATTCGGACATTGGTTGTTACGGCTCCGAAATCCCGACGCCCAACCTCGACAAGCTGGCAGCCCGTGGGGTGCGGCTCACTAATTTCTATAATGCCGCCCGCTGCTGCCCGACACGGGCGTCGCTGATGACGGGCCTGTTTCAGCACCAGGCCGGTATCGGTCACATGACCAAAGAACCGAATAACCAGATCAGTTATGATTACGGGGTAGACGGCTACCGCGGCGAAATTAACCGGAACTGTGTGACGCTGGCCGAAGTCTTAAAGTCGGCGGGATACCATACCTACATGACCGGCAAATGGCACCTGGGTTCCGGCAATCAGGACCTGTGGCCGCTTCAGCGCGGATTTGACCGGTTCTACGGACTGCTGGCGGGGGCGAGTAGTTACTTCAATCCGGTACAGCCGCGCGGCATCTGGCTGGATAATAAGCCGGTCGAAAAGGTAGAACAGCCGTTTTATACCACCGATGCCTTTACCGATCAGGCCATTAGCTTCATGAAAGGACAACAGGATAAAGATCCGTTTTTCCTGTATCTGGCCTACACGGCCCCGCACTGGCCGCTGCATGCTCTACAACAGGATATCGACCAGTTTGTGGGCAAATACCGGCAGGGGTGGGAACAGCTCCGGGAGACACGCAGCAGTCGTCAGGTTAAGCTTGGGGTTGCCGATGCGAAATGGGGTTTGTCGCCGCGACCGTCGACCTATCCGGCGTGGGCAAAGCAGGATACCGCCAAACAGCGGGAGATGGATTACCGCATGGCCGTCTACGCCGCTCAGGTCTCGCGCATGGACCAGAACATCGGTAAGGTGGTTGATTACCTTGAAAAAGCGGGTAAGCTCGACAACACCCTGATCGTGTTCCTGTCGGACAACGGTGCGTGTCAGGAGGGAGGGATTCTGGGCGGGGGCCAGACTGCTGCTATTAACGTGCCGGATAAGTACGGGGCTATATCGTATGGCGGGGTGTGGGCCAACGCGTCCAATACGCCGTTCAAAGGTTTTAAGCATGTGTCGTACGAAGGCGGTATTGCCACCCCGCTGATCATGCATTATCCGGCCATGACCAAAAAAATGAAAGGGAAACTGTCGGCTTCACCGGGCTATCTGATCGACATCATGCCGACCTTCATTGAGGTCAGCGGGGCGACCTACCCGAAACGGGCAAAGGATCAGGAAATTTTGCCGATTGAGGGCAAAAGCCTGATGCCGCTGCTGACTGCGGGCACCCGCCAGCCACACGAGTACATGTACTGGGAGCACGAAAACATGCGGGCGATCCGGCACGGGAACTGGAAGGCCGTCGGGGTGATCGGTAGCCCGTGGGAGCTGTATAACCTCGAAACCGACCGTACAGAACAGCATAATGTAGCCGGCCAGCACGCTGATCTGGTAAATAAGCTGGACCAGCAGTGGACTACCTGGGCCAACTCCCACAAGGTGTTCCCGAAAGGCTCCATGAAAAAGGACTTTTCCGGCGAATGGAATATGTTTTAGTACCGGGTTGACCCACCAAGCCGAGTAGACAGGAAGTAGTTCAACGTATTGATTAAACCGCCTGGTCAGGAAGGGGCACAAAGGTATTTTTTACTTTTGTGCCCCTTTGGTTCTTATTGACGTTTTGGTTAACCATATGAAGAAACTAAAAACCGGGCTGAGCCTGCTGCTGGTCATAACGAACCTCGTCAGTTTCGGGCAGAAAAAGGGAGGGGTTGTGCCGCAGGCCGTTATGGAGCGCATTTATAACGAGGTCAGAACGCCCTACAAATACGGTATCGTGCTGCCACAGCCCGATCAGGGGCGGATGGTCGACAGCCCGACGATCTACCGGAAGGACAGCACCTGGTTTATGTCGTACATCATTTTCGACGGCAAGGGATACGAAACCTGGCTGGCCCAAAGTGATGACCTGCTTCACTGGAAAACGGCAGGTAAACTGATGTCTTTCACCGACACCGGTTGGGACGCTACCCAAAAAGCAGGGTATGTGTCCCTGATCGACACTGATTGGGGCGGATCGTACGCGCCCGAACGGTACAACGACAGGTATTGGCTTTCGTACCTGGGTGGCTCCGAAAAAGGATACGAAGCGGGGCGGCTGGGGGTTGGTATCGCCACCACCGCCGACCTGACAAAGGCCGTTGAGGTGGACCGGCAGCCTGGCCCTGTTTTGTCAGCTATTGATCCGGATGCCCGGCCGTATGACAACAATACGATTTACAAAAGCCTCATTATCCGCGATAAGGCGCAAACGACAGGTTATCCGTTTGTGATGTACTACAATGCCAAAGGCAATGAAAAAGATGCGAAGGGCAACGGGTTCGAAAGCATTGCCATGGCGGTTTCGACCGACATGGTCAACTGGAAACGCCACGGCGAGGGAGCATTGATTACGCGGAAAACCGGCATTTGCGGCGATGCCCAGATCGCTAAAATCGGCGATGTGTATGTGATGTTTTACTTTGGGGCCTTCTGGAAGCCGGGGGCGTTTGAGCGGTTCGCCTGCTCCTACGACCTGCTCCACTGGACCGACTGGCAAGGCCCTGACCTGATCGCCCCCTCAGCGCCTTTCGACAAAACGTATGCCCATAAACCGTGGGTGATTAAGTGGAACGGGGTGGTGTATCATTTTTATAATGCCGTGGGTACCAGCGGCCGGGTGATTGCGCTGGCAACCTCACACGATTTAGGACAAAGCGACATCAGGGATAAATAACGTTTTGTTGTCTTTTGATAGCGCCTGATGAAACCTTCCAGGAAGTCCGGAACTTCCTGGAAGGTTTCATCAGGACTATCCAGAAAATATGTTTTCGATGAACTTACCCCTTACCATCTCAGCGTTATTGCTGACAACTTACCTGACGGTTTCCGAGCAGGGGAACTGTCAGATACCGGGCGGCTACGTCAGTAGCCGGGCACCGTTGACCCCCAACGCCTACGGTGAACTGCCGCTGGGGGCCATCAAACCGCAGGGCTGGCTCCGTGAAATGCTCGTCCGACAGAAAAACGGCGCTACCGGTCAGCTGGATAAACTCTATCCGCTGGTCATGAACCACCGCAACGGCTGGCTTGGCGGCGACGGCGATCAGTGGGAGCGGGGGCCGTACTGGATCGACGGACTGGTGCCGCTGGCGTATATTCTCGACGATAAGGAGCTGATTGCCAAAGCAACCCCCTGGATCGAGTGGGCACTGAACAGCCAGCAGCCCGACGGCTATTTCGGCCCGTCAAAAGATTATGGCCCTGAACGGGGCGTACAGCGGAACAACAGCCGCGACTGGTGGCCCAAAATGGTGATGCTCAAAATTCTGAAGCAGTACTACTCGGCCACGGGCGATAAACGGGTCATTACCCTGATGACCAATTACTTTAAGTATCAGTTAAAGGAGCTGCCGGTTAATCCGCTCGATCACTGGACGTTCTGGGCGCGCTACCGGGGTGCCGACAATCTGCAGGTCGTTTACTGGCTCTACAACATCACGGGCGACAAATTTCTGCTCGACCTCGGTGACCTGATTCACAAACAGACCTTCGACTATACCGATGCGTTTCTGAATACAGATTTACTGTCGCGGCAGGGGAGCATTCACTGCGTTAACCTGGCGCAGGGCGTAAAGGCACCGGTGATTTATTACCAGCACCATCCGGAACAGAAATACCTGGATGCGGTGAAAAAAGGCCTGGCCGACATCCGGAAATTCAATGGAATGGCGCATGGCCTGTACGGTGGTGATGAGGCATTGCACGGCAACAACCCGACGCAGGGCTCAGAACTCTGTTCGGCCGTCGAGATGATGTTTTCGCTGGAAAGCATGATCGAAATTACCGGCGATGTCAGCATGGCGGATCAGCTGGAGAAAATTGCCTTTAATGCCCTGCCCACCCAGATTACCGACGATTTTATGGGTCGTCAGTACTTCCAGCAGGCCAATCAGGTCATGATTACGCGCCACATGCGTAACTTCGGCGATAACCATGGCGGGACCGATGTTTGTTTCGGACTGCTGACCGGTTACCCGTGCTGCACCTCGAACATGCACCAGGGCTGGCCGAAATTTGTCCAGAACCTGTGGTATACGACCCCCGATCAGGGAATTGCGACGTTGCTCTATTCGCCCAGTGAGGTGAAAACCCGTGTGGCCAACGGCGTCATGGTGTCGGTGAAAGAAGAAACCGGCTACCCGTTTGAGGAGACCGTGAAATTCACGATTACGCCCGATAAAGCGGCGACGTTTCCCGTGCATCTCCGGATTCCGGGCTGGTGCAAAAAAGCGGTGATCACAGTGAATGGGAAGGTTGTACAGGAGCCGGAGGGCAACCGGATCGCGAAAGTAACCCGCGAATGGAAAGCCGGCGATGTGCTGGAACTGACCTTGCCGATGCGCATTGTCAACAATACATGGGCCGAAAACTCTATATCGGTCGAACGGGGGCCGGTGACGTATGCGCTCAAAATCGGCGAAACCCGTACGCTGGTCAATAACGACAAGGACCCGGTTGAATATGGGGCTTCGTTTGAGGAACTGCGCCCGACAACCCCCTGGAACTATGCCCTGATTGCTACCCTGGACAACAAACTGGCGGAGCAATACACCGTTGAAAAGACTGGCCCCGTGACCAGCTTTCCGTGGAATCCGGAATCGGCCCCGGTGCGGATTAAAACCAGAGGCCGCCGGATTCCGGGGTGGGGGCTGTATAACGACATGGCCGGTCCGATTCCCTACAGCCAGATTTATAACATTGAAACCGCACCGGATGAAGAAGAACTGACGCTGATTCCGTACGGATGTACTAACTTACGGATAGCACAGTTTCCCGTTGTCCGCAAACGTTAACCCTGCCAGAACATGACCCTATTCTCAAGGAAAAAACTCGCTACTACTTTCTCCGCATTGTCCCTGACAACCCTGCTGGCCAATGCCCAACCCCTGCCACTGGCGCAGCGCTTCGAGCCGGTCGGCTTTGCTCAGGTGTCGATTAACGACAGATTCTGGACGCCGAAAATGGGAAAAGTGGCCACAGCTACGCTGAAAGCCTGCATTGTGCAGACCGAAGACAAAACCGGCCGCATCCGCAATTTCGAAAAGGTGGCCCGCTATCTGGCGACGCAGCAGCCCGAAAAACACGAGGGTATTTACTACGACGACAGCGATGTGTACAAGGCGATTGAGGCCATGGCCTATTCGCTCAAAAACCGTCCCGACCCGTATGTCGGGCAGAAAGCTGATGAGTGGATCGACAAAATTGCGGCGGCCCAGCTGAAGGACGGCTACCTGAATACCTATTATACCCTGACCGGTCTCGACAAGCGCTGGACCGATATGGAGAAGCATGAGGATTATTGTGCCGGTCACCTGATTGAAGCGGCGGTAGCCTACTATAATACCACGGGCAAACGGAAACTGCTGGACGTGGCCATCCGGTTTGCCGACCACATTGACCAGACATTCCGGGTGCCGAACCGGCCGTGGGTGAGCGGGCATCAGGAAATTGAACTGGCCCTGATGCGGCTCTATCACCTGACCAACGAAGAACGCTACCTGAAACTGGCCGACTGGTTTCTGGCGCAGCGCGGACGGGGGTACGGCAAAGGAAAAATCTGGGACGACTGGAAGAATCCGAAATACTGCCAGGACGATGTGCCGGTGAAGGACCAGAAAGAAATCACAGGCCATGCCGTGCGGGCAATGTACCAGTACACCGGTGCGGCCGATGTGGCGGCGGCTACCAACGATCAGGGGTATCTGAAGGCGATGACTACCGTCTGGGAAGATGTGGTACACCGCAACATGTACCTGACCGGCGGCATCGGCTCGTCGGGCCATAACGAAGGGTTTACCGAGGACTTTGACCTGCCGAATGAGTCGGCCTACTGCGAGACCTGTGCGTCGGTCGGGATGGTGTTCTGGAACCAGCGCATGAACCTGCTGACGGGCGAAGGCAAATACATTGACGTGCTGGAGCGGAGCCTGTACAACGGAGCGCTCGACGGCCTGAGCCTGAGCGGTGACCGGTTTTTTTACGGCAATCCGCTGGCATCGGCCGGCAATAACGAACGGCGCGAGTGGTTTGGCACCGCCTGCTGTCCGTCGAACATTGCGCGGCTCGTGGCGTCGCTCGGTGATTACATCTACGGCCGGTCTGAAAACGGCATCTGGGTGAATCTCTTCGTAGCAAGCAATACTACGCTGAACATCGGGAAAGTGGCCGTGCCGGTCCGGATGGAGACCGGATATCCGTGGACGGGGACGGTAAAGCTGACGGCTGATCCGGCGAAAAAAGTGGCTTATGCACTGCATGTGCGGCTGCCGGGCTGGGCGCAGAACACACCGGCTCCGGGCAATCTGTATCAGTTTACGGCTCAACCGGCAACCAGCGTCGAGGTGCTGCTCAATGGCAAGCCGGTACCGTATCGGGAAGAAAAAGGCTATATCGTGCTGGACCGGACCTGGCAGAAGGGCGATGTAGTGGAGGTCAAACTACCAATGGACGTTCGTCAGGTGGTGGCCCGCCGTGAGGTAAAAGCCGATGACGGCCGCATTGCCCTGCAGCGGGGACCGTTGGTATATTGTGTGGAAGGCGTTGATAACGGAGGCCGCGCCTGGAACCTGATTGTACCGTCGAATGCCACCTATACAACCGCTCCGCTTCAGGTACTCGACGAACCGGTAACCGCCGTTCAGGCCAATATCGCGGTCCTCGAACCGGCTCCGGACGGCAAAAGCATCGTGAACACCCCGAAAACGATCACCGCTATACCATACTATGCCTGGGCAAACCGTGGCAAAAGCCAGATGCAGGTCTGGTTACCTACTAAAATTAAGGAGATTAAGGTGACGGAGTAAATGCATCGTTCGGACCTTCCCAACCTTCCAGGAAGTTTTAAACTTCCTGGAAGGTATAAATCCGAAAAAATGTATTTTCAATTTCGTAACAAAGCTTACTCTATTGTTAACGTAAGCGTAAAGACTGGTTAATACTGAGGTCACGTTTGGCGTGTCTCTTTGCAGCTGCAAAAAACACATAGTTCAGCTGCATGAAAAAAAGTCTATCACTTCTCTTACTGGTAATCGGATTACTCTGTGGTGCCGGTTTTCGCGTTGTCGCGCAGACCACCCAGGC
This sequence comes from Arsenicibacter sp. R0_47, assembly GCF_057652235.1. Classification (NCBI taxonomy): domain Bacteria; kingdom Pseudomonadati; phylum Bacteroidota; class Cytophagia; order Cytophagales; family Spirosomataceae; genus Arsenicibacter; species Arsenicibacter sp. R0_47. Next base: position 46,050 of record NZ_JBYFCJ010000004.1, read on the forward strand.
GTCCATTGCCGGCATCATTTCTGAAACAAACAAAGGACCGCTGCCGGGCGCTACGGTACTGGTCCGCAATGAATCAACGGGCTTCTCCACCGGAACTGTTACCAACGTCAAAGGCGAATACCTTTTCAAGGAACTGCCGTTGGGCGGTCCGTATACCATTAAGGTTACCTTCATCGGTTTCGGGGAGCAGAAACGGACGGGCTACATGCTCAACCAGGGCGATGCCATCCGCATCAACCTGAGTATGCAGGAAGACAACCAAACCCTCGAAGTAGTGGATGTGGTGGCGTCGGGTCTGCGGAATAAAGTGGAAAATTTCGGGGCGGCTACGGCTATTTCGGCCCGTTCGATTGCGTCGCTGCCGGTAAACGGCCGGAACTTTACCTCGCTTACCGACCTGTCGCCACTGAGCCGTGGCGGCAACCTGTCGGGACAGCTGGGTTCGTCGACAAACTATACCATCGACGGTATGAACGCTAAGAACCCGACCTCGGCCGGCGCGACGACAAGCCGGAGCGGGGCACCCTATTCAATCTCGATTGAAGCGGTCCGCGAATTCAAGGTGGTAACGAATCAGTATGACGTGACTTTCGGCCGCGCGGGCGGGGGAACGGTGAGTGCCGTAACCCGTGCCGGAACCAATACACTTTCCGGTAGTGCATTTAACTACCTGCGGGCCAACTGGTTGTCAAGTCCGTACGACATTCGCGGCAACCGCCGGGTAAACGACTTCTCCACCAGCCAGTTCGGGTTTTCGCTGGGTGGACCGATCATTAAAGACAAGCTGCATTTCTTTGTCGTGTGGGATCATCAGCAGGATTCACGCCCGCTCATCATCGCGGATATTCAGTCGGTCGCCGATGAAAACCGCTTTAACGTCACCCGCACAACGCTCGACCGCTTCGTGTCAATTGCCCGGAATCTGTACGGCGTATCGAACTCCCCGCAGTACGGCACGTTTGATAAGGTTCGGGGATCTGACGCCGGTTTCGCCCGGATTGACTGGCAGATCAACCGCAAAAACCTGCTGACCGTCCGCAATAACTTTACCAGCGACCGCAACAAACTGGGGTTACAGGATAACACGTCGATCAACATCTACGAGTCGTACGGAAATGACTACAACGTGGATAACAGCCTGTTGGCAACCCTGCGCACCTCGCTGAACCCGAAACTTACCAATGAGCTGAAGCTGCAACACCTGTATACCTACCAGAAAAGCAGCCCGAACGATCAGCTGCCGTCGGCTAACATTCCACGGGCCATTGTTGAGAACGTGGTATCGGTGATCGACGGCGCCAACCGCTCGACCAACATTCAGATGGGCGGTCACCGGTTTGCGCAGGAAGGCTTTACAAATAACGTGCTTCAACTGGTTGATAACCTGTATTATAACACGGACAAGGTGCAGTACACGTTTGGCCTTGACTTCATGTACACCAATGCGAAGTCACTGTATGGCAGTGAGGTGAACGGCCGTTTCCACTACACCGTCGACGGCAGTTTGTCGGCACTGGATAAATTTGAGCGTCTTCAGCCTTACCGGTATTACCGTGAAGTGCCATTGGTGGCTGATCCGACCGTTCAGGGTGAGATCATCAACGCCGGTTTGTACGGACAGCTGCACACCCGTCTGGCGCCGGGCATGGATTTCACCGGTGGCCTGCGTCTGGATGCTGCCCACTACCCGTCGTCGCCCCTGAACGAAGTCGTACTGAGCGAACTGGGATTGCGGACGGACAACAAAATCAAGTCGTTTGTGGTGCAGCCACGCGTGCAGCTGACGTGGGACGTGAATAATCTCGGCCGCGACGTGGTGCGTTTCGGTGCCGGTGTGTTTGCGTCAGATATCAACAACTACATGGTTATCAACAACCTGACTTTCGACGGAAAACACCTGGCGACGGTTGATGTCCGGAGCCCGAACCTGCCAACGCCTGATTTCCTCGCATACCGGAACAATTACAACGCTATTCCGTCGCTGCCCGCCTTCCAGCTACCGACCATCAACCTGAACGGTCCCAATGCGAAGGTGCCGATCATGTACAAGGCGAACATTTCGTACTCACGTTTCCTGACCGACAAACTAAAGGTAGGTATTGCTGGTTTCATGACGCTGGGCCGCCAGAACTACATGTATGTCGACCGCAACATGGTAGCCGATCCGTATTTCCGGCTGGCCAACGAGGATAACCGCGGGGTATACGTACCGGCGGCGACTATGCCTGCCAACGGCGCAGGGGACTGGTTGCAGGGCCGTATCAGCCAGAAACTGGGCCGTGTACTGGAGCTGAACAGTAAAGGAAAGGTAAACCAGTTTGCCGTGGTACTCGACGGTACGTACCGGTATTTCCGCGACGGCGAAGTGACGCTGAGCTATACCTGGAGCGATACCAAGGACAATACTTCGTATAACGGGAACGTAGCAAACACTGCCACCCTGTCGTTACCGGTAAAAGACGATCCGCGCAATCTGAGCAACATGACGTATTCCGATAACCATTTCCGCAATAAGGTGGTATTCTACGGTACCTCGCCAACCATCTGGGGCATCAGCGTAGGTGTGCGGTACAGTGGCATCGGCGGCACACGCTATACACTGTTATCGGGTGCCAACAGCAACGCCGACTTCGTATCGGGGACGAACGACCTTGCCTATATCTTTGACCGGAACGCTGAGAGTACACCGGCCAATATCAAAACCGGGCTGAATGCCATCCTGCAAAATGCGAGTGCCAGCCAAAGCATCAAGGATTACATTGTGAAGTATTCGGGGCAGATGGCCGAGCGTAACGGTGGCATCAACGGGTTCTACGGCGTGTGGGATGTCCGCGTTAGCAAGCGGTTCAATCTCTTCAAAAGCCATGCCCTGGAAATTTCTGCGGATGCCTTCAACTTTGCCAACCTGCTGAACCGGAACTGGGGAGTAAACAAATCATTGGGTACGCAGGCACTGTATGCTCTCGGTATTCCGGCAACGTCAACGTCGGCGGCCGTGCCTGGGTTCGACAAGACAAAGCAACAGTTTGTGTACCGTGTCAACACGGCCGGTATTGTGTCGCCGTCGGGCAACCCGTACCAGCTGCAGCTCGGTGCCCGGTATAGTTTCTGATAGCCATTACATGTTTAACCTGCTCATGCCGGCAATCTCAATGCTGCCGGCATGAGCAGGTTAGTTTATTGATTATCAGTTTAACTATTATTTTGAATAATTATTAACTTTTAGGTAGGTTTAAGGTAGGTACAGTAATACTGCTGTTTGTAAACCTTTTCCTGAAACCTAATGAAAAATCGTACTTGTCTGTTACATTTTATGGGGGGCATTATGCTGCTGTTTGCACTATCGGCGCATGGCCAGATTATTTTTGTACCTCAATCCGGGGCCCCGGCATCAGTATCGTGCTTAACCGGGTTCCCAATGACGCGGGTTGGTATTACACCGCCTCCTGAGGGGTCACTTACGACTAATTATATCGTCAGTCCGATCAGCGGAACAATCAGTTCAAGTGTTAACCTGATTCTATATGCTGATGTTGATGCAATGGGCGATATATATGACAAAACTATTTACATTCCTGAGGGGACAGGCATAAGCAGTCCACGTACGCTTTCTCTGACGATGCCCGAAGGCACACGAGCGTTTTCCTTTAATTATTATAACTTTTTTAATGCAGACAACCTCACGATTGAGGTAACGTCAACGGATGGAACATCTTCTGTCGGGCCGTTGCCTGCGTCCGTACCCGGAAGCGGGGCGAGAAAGTATTTTGGGTTTTATACAGCAGACCCCTCAACAACGATTGGGCAGGTAAGCATTACTGCGCAAGGTTTACTGGGTATAAATCAGCTCCGGATTTATCAGGGTGAATACATCAGCCCGAACCAGGCTGCTGCAGCCGGACCACTTCTGGCAAGCATGCCTGCAGTGTGTGCCGGTCAGCCGGTTTCGCTGAATGCGACAGGTACCGGTAACTCTTTTGTCGTTACAGGGCCGGATAACTATGTGTTCTCGACAGTTTACCGCTCAATCGGGAACCATCCTGTTTCCGCAACCGGAATCACCCAACCCGGTCAATATACCCTGAAAAGTACGCTCGGCTGTACGGAGTCAGTCAGTACGATCACACTGGCAAATTGCCCATAGCAACGTGGCGGCGAACAGCGTTAGTGTTTAAAGAAGAGTCAGTGGTATAAATTTTACATCATTGTGTGTACAATGTGTTTGATGCCGGAAAACTTGCGAACTTTGACGTGACGCAATTTTACGAATACTCAACCAGTCACTACATATGTTTAAACGAGTACTTCTGCCGGGTATACTGGCAGGAATGAGCCACTTTTGTGTGGCACAACAAGCTTCACCGGCAACCGACAGTTATCAGTTTACGAAAGGCTTATTTGCCCTGACCGGCAGCCGCTACGGGCGGGAGGCCATCTACACGGATCCGCTGGCCTATCAGCTCTACACAAAATCACTCAGACAACCGCAGGACGGGGTGGTGTTCGGTACCGATGAGCAGGGTCGCGAAATCAAGTGGCTGCCCGTCACGGCCGACTCGACCAAACGGCTGCGGCCACAGCTGAACATGCGGGGCAACGGCGGCGCACCGGCCGGTCCGGGTGTGGTGGCCGGTAGCCTGCGCGGTGGCCTGGGTGCGTCAGGTGGCTATACCTACCTGACGTATGCGTCACCGAAGGAGCAGGTTGCCATCCTGAACATCAAAGGCAATAGCAATGTCTATGTCAACGGCGAACTGCACATGGGCGATGCCTACAACATGGGCTACATGCATATTCCCGTTACCCTCAAAAAAGGACTGAACGAGCTGTATGCCCGTGGCGTCATGATTACGGCCGGTCTGCAGTTTACGACGAAAAAAGCGCTGGTGATGACCGACGATCCGACCATTCCGACGATCCGGATCGGGGAGACGGCCACGGCCCTGAATGCAGCGGTGCTGGTCCTCAATACTACTTCGAAACCACTGACCAACCTCGAATTGATTGCCGTTATCGGCGGGAAACCGGTCAAAACAACGCTGGTAACCATTCCGGCCATGTCGGGCCGGAAAGTGGCCTTTGGGTTCGACCCGACCGGGGTGACCACCACCGGTAAACATGCCTGCACGCTGACACTGATGCAGCAGGGCAAACAGATCGATCAGAATACGCTGACGATTGAAGCCGTGGCACCGGAAGCTTCGTACAGCCGGACCTTTATCAGTCAGATCGACGGGAGTGTGCAGTATTATGCCGTGACGCCGCAGTCAGGAAAGACAACGGGTACTTCATCGCTGTTCCTGTCCGTACACGGCGCAGGGGTTGAGGCTATCGGGCAGGCGCGTGCCTACAAAGCCAAAGACTGGGGCAATCTGGTCGCCGCTACTAACCGCCGGCCTCGTGGCTTCAACTGGGAAGACTGGGGCCGTCTCGATGCCCTGGAAGTGCTTACGATTGCTAAAGACCAGTTTAAGCCTGATCCACAGCACATCTATCTGACCGGTCACTCGATGGGTGGCCACGGCACCTGGTTTCTCGGGGCTACGTACCCCGACAAATGGGCGGCGATTGCTCCCTGCGCAGGTTATCCGACGCTGAAGGAATATGGCTCGGCCGATGGGGTGATTCCGGCAAACAGTCAGGACCCGGTGGAGCAGATACTGCTGCGGGCGGGCAACCAGAGCGATGTGCTGAAGCTGACAAACAACTATAAGCCGCTTGGTGTCTACGTATTCCACGGCGATGCCGACCGGACCGTGCCGGTTACTTATGCGCGCCAGATGCGGAAACTGCTGGGTGAAACCCAACCCGACCTGACCTATTACGAGTATCCGGGCGGCAGTCACTGGTTCGGTGACCACAGCGTTGACTGGAAGCCTATTTTTGACTTCTTCAAATGGCACCAGATCAATCCGGATTCGCTGATCCAGACGGTTGACTTTACAACCGCCAGTCCGGGCATTTCGGCGACTTACCGCTGGGCGACCATCATGCAGCAGGAACAGCCGCTGAACTACAGCCGCCTGCAACTGGCCCGCGACAAAAAGTCGGTGTCGGGCACAACAACCAACGTGGCCGTATTGCGGCTCGCGCTGGACGAGTTTGGCGGCAATGCAGCGGTAAACGTGGTACTGGACGGTCAGCCCGCGATTGCCTATGCGACCAAAAGTGCGCACGACACCCTGACGCTCCGGAAATCAGACGGTAAATGGGCGGTCGGACAACTGCCGTCGCTGGCGCAGAAGGGCCCGCACCGGTACGGTACGTTTAAGGACGCGTTTAACAACCGGATGGTGTATGTGTACGGTACCAAAGGAACCAAAGAAGAAAACGACTGGAACTATCAGAAAGCCCGTTTCGACGCCGAAACCTGGTATTATCGCGGGAACGGCGCCGTTGACCTGATTCCGGACACTGAATATAGCCTGAACGCCTATGCCGATCGGGGTGTAGTCCTGTTCGGGAATGCGAACAATAACGCAGCCTGGAAACAATTGCTCGCCGATTGCCCGATTCAGGTCGAACGGCAGCAGGTGCGGGCCGGCAACCAGCAATGGTCGGGCGATGATCTGGCGGCGTATTTTGTCTGGCCGATCCGTGGTTCGTCGAAAGCGTCGGTAGCGGTTATTGGCGGTACGGGCCTCAAAGGCATGCAGGCAGCGTATGCAAACCAGTATTTTGCCGGTGCCAGCGGGTTTCCTGACTTCATGATCTTTGGCCTCGACATGGTGAAAACCGGCAGTAAGGGCGTTCGTATGGCTGGGTTCTTCGACAATGACTGGAAGCTGTCGCCGGAGAATTATGTTATAAATAGCTCGCTGAGTGAAGGGAAATAGTAAATCAGGCTGTAAATAAACGTTTACCACATAGACACATAAGACACATAGGTTTTTGATAACTATGTTTTCTACTGTGACTATGTGGTAAAAAAGCCTATTCGTCCAGCACAATAGCCAGAAAACCATCCCGCACCGCAAGGCGGGATATTTTTTTGGCCGGCAGATCAGCCGGCAGCGTGAGCTGTGTCCATGCCTTTATTTTCGGTGAAAAAGCCCAGAGCTGTGTGCCACGGCTTTCGAGCAGAGTTCCGTCGGGCAGCCAGGCATTGTAATGCTCCGAATCGGGATGGCTGTCGGTAATGTCTGTGACGGCTTTGTTTTTCGGGTCAAAGGCGCGTACCACCCAGCGGTCGCCAACCTGCTGCACAAAACTGAATGTATTCCGGCCCGGAATTTTGTGCAGGGAGCGGCCAATTTGCGGGGCTACGACCGAATCCTTACCGGCTTTCAGGTCAAAATAATGCATCGAGTTCGGCTCTCCCAGCACAAAGGCAACGGCTTCATTGTCGTTGAGCCACGCCTGATAACCGATTTTGCCGGTTTTCTGTGATGCAAAAATCATCCGCGTGCTGGCAGGGTCTGCCAGTGAGTACGCCACCAGATCCTGATCGCCCGTTGCCTTACGCTGGACAATACACGACAGCTCGCGCTGAGCGGGCAATACCGTTGGAGAGTACTCCGAATCCGGCGTTCGGGTCAGTTGTGTGGTGCGGCCGGTGCTGAGGTCATACACCATGATGTCGGTCTGGCTGTCGGGCATCATCGAGGTGTAATACAGCAGCGGTTTCGCAGGATGGAAAAAAGGCTGGTTGTCGTAACCGGTTTTATTTGAGATGTTTACCGGTTTTGATAATACCGGTTTGCCTTTCGCTGATGTAAGGTTCATCAGGTACACATCGGTGCCGTTCTGAGCGCTGGCCAGCGCCGGAAGCAAGCCAAGGAGAGCAAGTAGAGGTTTCATCTCCTTAAAGATGCTCAATTTTTTTAAGTTGAACCACAAAGGCAGGAAGAAACGAAGGGACAAAAAGAGTTATAAACCACGAAGACGGAAAGAAACGAAGCGGCACAAAGGTTAAGAAAATCTTCGTGCCGCTTTGCGTCTTCCAGCCTTCGTGGTTCGAAAAAAAATTATATCAATAACGAGTCAACCCGGTGAGCGTGCACCATTTCTTCGCACGGCGACCAGGCAAAGATCGTGAACCGGCCGTCCTGCGAGGCCACCAGGGCAATTGAATCCCGCTGATCATACACAAACTGGGCCGCCGAGAGATGCCGTGTCCCTCCGGTCTGGGTCGGATGCACTACCATCGGTACGTTGTCAATAATCGGCTCGGTAACAATGATCTGGCTTACCCGTTCACGGTTAAAAGCACGGCCGGTTTTGGCCCCGAACCCAATCAGCTCATACTGATCATTGATGATCGTCGCACCGTCAACGGCGGTCAGGCCCGCAATCCGGTCGACAGCCAGGTTGAGAGCACCCATCCACCAGTTTTGCTTACGATCGCCATCTTCGGAACGCATCAGTTCAGACAGGCCGGAAAACGAAGGCAGCACCGGATAGCCGATGTGAAGGATAGACTCCCGCCAGATATCCTGCTGCGAGGGCACCACCAGTAAGCTGCCGCCACGGCCATGGGCCCGCATCGCCACCGCCAGCTGCACCAGCACATTCATCGAATTATTCCAGGTCGACGGTGCCGTAAAGCCCAGCATCGAGGTCAGGATAGCGGGGCAGTCGGGCAGGCCTGCGGTCCGTTCGTCCACCACTTTGATTTGATCGCCTTTCAGAATGGCCACATTCACAAACTTACCGAAGCCCTCGGTCCGGCGGTGTTTCACCACCAGCAGGCCGGGCTCAACTACTTCAAGGATCAGTGAGTTGCCGGGGACTTCCGACGTAGCACCCCAGATGCATAGTTCATCCCCTTCGGCGAAGATACCGAGATGAATACCCGGGTGTTCAACGGCAGGGGCCAGTTTTGTCAGTATAGCCGGTGTCAAGGCCAGCTTGTTTTGAAACAGGAGCGGATTTTTGGCTTGCTCAGCGGGTAAGTAGACCAGCGAAATTTTCGGAGAACTGCCTTCCTCACGGCGCAGACTTGCCCAGAATGCTGCATCGATCATGACTTCGATAACCGGCGTCGGGGGGACCGGCGCGAGTTCGCTGGTTATTCCCTTTTCGGCGGCTTTGCCAAAATGTTGCGCAAAATGGTTTTCGACCGCCCGTGCAACTGCCTGGGCGGCCTGATACGTTGTGGTTGGGGTAGTTTGTGAAATCATACGACTGTACTTACACAAAAAATACCCCTAAAACCGCCGGATGGTTCCTCAGGAAAGTAAATAAATGAGACCGGACTAGTGAGAACAAACGGTAAGCTGTGATTTTAAGGCAGTTAAAGCCTTGTAGAGAAGATTGGCAACCGATTGCCGGTTAATAGCCATTAAATCAGCTATTTGCTCGTTATCAAATCCCTGGTAATACTTCAGAAAAACAACCTCCTGCTGCCGTTTCGGGAGGTAGTAAATGGCCTGCTGCAAGCGTTTCTGACTCTCTGATTCATGCTCGTTCAGGACAATTTCTTTTTCTACGGTATATCCGTCTGACAGCTGAAAGACATCATCTTCGTCAATCGGGGCATGGACCAGCTTTTTTCGCCGCAACTCCTGAAAGAGCTGGTTGCGGAGGGCTTTCAGCAAATAAATGGCAATGTATTGAATAGCGATTGATCGACGCTTTTCCCAGATATTGATGAACAGATCCTGAATGCTGTCCTTAATAAATTCAGCATCGGTGGTGAAGTTGCCTGCGTAGCGATACAGGACCCGGTACTGAGACTCGGCCAGCTGACAAAACGCTGATTTATCGCCGTTCTGCGCCCGTGCCCAGAGCTCCAGAAGGTAGTGATTATCTGCAATTATTTGCTGACGCCGATTCAGGTTACTTGCCGTTTAGTAGTGATAAGACAAACAAATCTACTAAAATACCTGAATCATAAAACGATTTCTTGCAAATATTGCAGAATTAAAATTGCAAACATTGCAAATAAACAGTTGTGTTTACGTGCGAAGGCGAAAATAAAATTTGGAAAATCGTAGAGACGCAACATCTTGCGTCTCTTCATCCGTCAGGTAGATTAGTAGAAAAACCGTGAAACGGGCATAAAAACGAGACGCAACATCTTGCGTCTCTTCATCCGTCAGGTAGATTAGTAGAAAAACCGTGAAACGGGCATAAAAACGAGACGCAACATCTTGCATCTCTTCATCCGTCAGGTAGATTAGTAGAAAAACCGTGAAACGGGCATAAAAACGAGACGCAACATCTTGCATCTCT